>NZ_JBFTJI010000033.1:0-1283 GCF_056395345.1 Allobosea sp. 10L422 | reverse complement strand
ACCTTTGACCGTTCGGCCCAAAATGTTTGTGGCTATAGAAGGACTTCGAGGCATCCTTGCCTGGTCGGTCGTGTTTTCTCACCTCGCCTACATCTCGGCGTTCAACGCCAATGGCGTGAGCTCGCTTCTTCGAGCCGTCGGTCTTCCGTCCGTGCTGGTCTTCATTATCATAAGTGGGTTTGTCATAACCCATGTCATTCTGGAGAAGCAGGAGGGCTATGTCCCCTATATTATTCGAAGGTTTGCTCGAATTTTTCCACTGTTTGCGGTGACATGCTTTTTCGGTTTCTTCACAAGTGAGTTGCTTGCGTCGGCCCTCAGCGCGCCGGGTTTTGGCGATCCAGAGTTCGCAAGAGTAGTGAACGAGGTCGCATCGAGCGATCGAGCTCATTTGCCGATGCATCTATTCTCTCATCTTTTCATGATGCATGGCGCCATTTCAAATAACATCCTTAGCTATTCCGAATACGCCTTCAACATGCCGGCTTGGAGCATATCGCTTGAATGGCAATTTTATCTGGTCGCGCCATTGATCCTATTCGTGCTGCGTGACAAGCGGCAATGGGTTATTCCGATGGCGATTGCTGTTGCGGCTTCAGAAGTGGCGGTCCGAAAATTTGGCCTCTCAACCGTCCAGCCTGGTGCCTTGCCCCTTGCGGCTTCCTATTTTGCAATCGGCATCCTAAGTCGCCTGATCTATTCGGAGAAGCTCTGCAATCCGCAAGGACTGTTATTCGCTACCGCGCTGGCCATCGTGTTGTTGCCGTTTGAGCCATTGCGTCCCGTTTTGGTTTGGATGGTCGTGTTCTTTGGCCTCTCCAACACAGCAGTTCACCACAAGACAGCGTTGGATGAACTCTATGCGGTTACTCTCAAGAGTCCGGCTGCGCTATATTTTGGACAACGATCATATTCAATTTACCTTTGTCACTATCCGGTCATTTCGGGCGTCGCGTGGGTGCTCTTTCGGTTGTCTGTGCCATCGAACATGCTCGTTCTGACGATCGTCAGCATCCCCCTCATCATTGTGACCGCCGATCTGGCGTACCGGTGGATCGAGAAGCCGGGCATTGCAGCGGGCAGGATACTCGCCGCAGCAATCCAGAGAAGGCAATCGATGGGGCCGTCAGAAGCAGACGGGCTGGCAGGACGAACTGCGCAGCAGGGAGAGGCCGAGATGGCAGAGACCGATTATTCCCGCGGCCCGCAGGATCACTCAGTTATCAACCTCTCCAGGGACCACGAAGTTAGGTATTGGGCCGACAAATTTGGCGTGTCGCACA
>NZ_JBFTJI010000032.1:0-2335 GCF_056395345.1 Allobosea sp. 10L422 | reverse complement strand
ACGGCTCGAAGAAGCGAGCTCACGCCATTGGCGTTGAACGCCGAGATGTAGGCGAGGTGAGAAAACACGACCGACCAGGCAAGGATGCCTCGAAGTCCTTCTATAGCCACAAACATTTTGGGCCGAACGGTCAAAGGTAACCCCCGAAGAAAGATTGATATTATTAGATTTTGATTGTCATATCAATAACATATGTCAGATTTTGACTCGAAATAATCTTCCCTTCCTTTGCGAGATGTTCCTGGGCGAGGCGAGAAAGCAGTCGCAAACGAATGCGAGCGAGAATTGGCTCCCTATGGAATCGATCAGTTCGCGCGAGGTACGAAGGCCGGGGTCCGCGGGCCTCCAGCCCTTGGCGTAATCCGATCGGCGGCCGATTTCACGTCGTGAAACTGGAGCCGCAGCCGCGACGAGCTAGCGAACGCGGTGCTCGCAGCTTGCGAGATAGCGACAGAGGCTGAGCTCAAGCTCGGCTCGCTCACGTCCTCATCTTCAGCGGCGATATCGATGCATCGCCAGCGCTCCAGCGCACCGCGAAATTGCTCGGGCGTTTCGATAGGTTCCGCTGCATGCGATCGGCGGGTTTCTGGGAGGATCCGCATCAACTTCCTCCAGTGCTACATTCACTGGCAGTTGGTCCGAGCTATCAACCATCGGTGACCGTCTGGCCTACGTGCCCGATCACTCGCAGCCGGGACAGCGACTCGCTCATGGCCGGCGGTAGAGCAAGGAAGCCACCGGTGCCGGTGATCTTCGAATTCGACGCCTACGGAGTTCATGGTCCTGCGTGCGAACACATGGCAGCGTTGGCCCTTTCGGCTGCAGCGATCCCAGCGATAGATGTAAATTCGATCGGAATCGGCTGCCGATGCTCGGGGCCTGGGAGCACGAACGTCGGCAGCCCGCGCACCCGCCAACGCTACCCATCGGATGGCGAGCGGAGCATGCGGCAAAACCGGGATCATGTTGTCCTTCATTTGGAGGGCAGGCATCACAGCAACCTCCCGGCATGGTCCTCAGCGTCGGCGCGCTGGCGATACTCGGCTTCCATTTCCTCGACGATTCCGATTTGAAACAAAGCAACCTCCTGCTTCATCCGGCCTTCGGCGATGCGGGTCGCATAGACGCGGCGGCGGAATCCGAGTTTGCGTGCGAGGGCCTGCTGCTTCTGGCGGGCGGTGAAGCGGTCAGCCATAACGGCGATCCCGATCGATGCTGTTGCGCAATGGAACCGTGATGTTCGTCTGGCATTGAACATTCAGGGCGTTGTGCGTCGGCGTCCTGCCGCCAGCGCTTGCCGTTTCCAGATCCCGAGCCCTCAAATTCACGGGGCAAACAGCCATGGCTTTCATTCTCGATGAGCACACCGCGCCTGATTGCGAGCGCGCGAGACAAAGCGTTCGCTTCTGCATGGTCGATGGAGGCGAAAGGGCGATCTGCCAGGTCGGATATACGACACTGAGCGATCTCGCCGCTGAGGCTATCGAAACAGACGAGGACTGCCTCGACCGTTTTCGATCACATCGTTGGGAGATTGCCGCTGCCGCCGCTCGCCTTCTCGAAAAAGGAGCGCACAAGGGCGGAACGATCATCCAGATCATTCGGGCGAACTTGCCCTGAAGATCGGGAACGCGACGCAGCTTCAAGCGCACGCCGTCGATGTCGAGATAGAGCCTGGTCATGCCGCCGCCCTCCGCTCAAGCTCGGCGATGACGCCGTCGATCTCCTGACGCTGCTTGCGGGCGATGGCGAGCTGTTCGGCGAACTTCTCGCGCGGGAAGCGTCCGGTCTTGATCTCCCGGACGGTGAAGCCGAGCTTGCGCATGAGAGGGATCTCGCCGATGCGCGCCCGGTCGGCTTCGGTGTAGACGCGATCCACGCCATCACGGCTGGGGGCGAGCAGGCCGCGGCTTTTCTCGTTCCAAGCGAACTCATGCCAGCTACTGGACGCGCGAGATTTCCCGTGCTTCCCAGAATTCATTGTGCTGCAATATTCATTGATTTTTATGTTAGGCGAAGCGCATCATTTTGTAGCCTTGGGGGAGGCGAGCAATATGAGAAAAATTACTTTAAATTGTTTCCAGACGCATGTTCAGCCGGAAATTTCCGAGGGCAATGCCAGTTCTATTAGCGCCGAAATAATCGGCTTTCTTAGATCGGCGCTGACATCATACATGGACGAACGAGTCCCGGTAATCAGCGAGATTGCGAAGACAGCAGGGCTCAGTATCAGAAGCCTCCAACGCAAGCTTGCCGCTGCCGGTCTCTCCTACTCACAACTGGTCGAAGCGGCGCGCTTTGAAAAGGCAATTGAGCTTCTCCGCACGACCGACGC
>NZ_JBFTJI010000031.1:0-3262 GCF_056395345.1 Allobosea sp. 10L422 | reverse complement strand
AGCCCTTCTAAATTTATCCTTCGCAAGTGTCCTTTTTGGAGGGAGGGAGACATGCCCTTTTCGTCGCTGAGTGACCCCACCGATCTCGCTCGGGCTTGCGCGGCGCTGGAGGTTGCGTGGAACGAAATCAGATCGAGCATTCCCCCTGCTTTTGAAGAGCGAGAACGCACCAGACTGGCTTACATCGTGGCAGCGCTGGTGGCCGTCGCGGGAGATGAAGAGGAACTGACCCGGCGGGCCGTCGACCGTTACCGGCAGTCCAACGCCGCATGATTTCGGCCCCGCTGGCTTCGGCTGGCGCGGCCTTTTTCATGATGTGGAGGTCATTCGAGGCGAACGGCCCCTGATCTGAAATTTTTTACCGGAAACTCGGAACCGAGCGGGCGAACTGATCGTTGGCAGTACACCACTGGCGCGGTCAGCTGCGAGGTGGGGATGGTTCTTCTGCCAAGATGGCCATCGAAGGGAGTCGGTCTAGCCCCCCAGCCGCCGGCTCCCTTTTTCTATGGCGGATCGCGTGGCGCGGACACGCGTCCGATGACGGCAAGGTAGCGGTCGCTGGAATGCGCGACTGCAACGACGAGATCTGTGCCGTCGTCGCAGACCACGCGGAGCCTGTAGAAGAGAGCGGCTGGATCGACGTCCGAGAGATCGCAGAAAAGGTACCCGGCGCGGGTATCGTCGGAGTTGCTGCCAAATTGGTAGGTGAGCGGGAGCGTCCGGCCGTCCCGCAGGACAAGCAGGCCTTTCCCGGTATACATCGCCGGCCCCCGCCAACTGCCTCGGCAGTACGCGCCCGTTTCGGGGTGGGGGCAAGCGACGTTTAGCATCCCAATTGCTCGGCATCTTTTGCGCCATTCTGACACTACGCCGTCGCGGAACCTTGCGCCCGACGTCTCCGTTCTTACTGTGCCGCTTTCGAGCGCCGATGAATTCCTCAAAGGCGATGCGTCGAGGCCTCTCGAAAAGCAGCCGGTGATTGTTGGAGCACCGCAATCGCCGAGGGAGCCGATCTCCGGTCGGCTCCCTTCTTGCCGCCGGGAAAAGGGGGGGCGAGACCTCGAGGTCCGTTTTTTCTGCGCAGAGCCGTTGCGGAGGAAAGGACCATGCTATTCTCGTCCCTGACCGATTCAGATCATCTCGCGCGCGCCCAAGCCGCCTTTGAGACAGCATGGGTCGAAATCGCGCCAAGCATTCCCGTTGCACTTGAGGAGCCAGAACGCTCTAAGCTGGCCAACATCATTGTCTCGCTAGTAGCCGTCGCCGCAGATGAAGCAGAACTGGCGAGGCTGGCGGTCGAGCGCTATCAATCGATCATCGAGGAAGCGTGACCCATAGCCGTCAGTTTTGGCTGGAGGGGGCAAATTTTGGTTTGGCTTCGGTCACCGAGCGGGCGGCAGCTTCTCCGGAACGCTGCACGTCGAAAGGAGTTTCCCTTTGCGGTGATTACCCGAAGCGCCCGGAGGAGGCCGCCATGATGGTCGATCCTCGACCAAAAGTGCCCCAACAAGATAACGAGAAGTTGAGGCCACCACTCCGGCTCGTCTACGATCGCGATGCAGAACCGACGGTCGAGACGCCTGACGAGGCCGAGCAAGGTACTCCGCGGTGGCCGGTTTTAATTTTGCTGATCTCGGGGCTGGCGAATGCGGTGATCGCGTGGTTCGTAGCTGGACTGCTGGCCTACTGAGGCCGCGCAGGAAGCACGAGGATTTGGGTTTGTCGGCCGACCTTCGGCTAACCTTACGATCGCCAGCCAAGAAGCCCGCGATTTCGAGTTCAAGCTCGATTAGAAGTTTCCGGTATTCCTCTGCTATGGCCGCGGCATTCGGTTCAGTCTGCTGGGTCCATCGAACGTAGGCGCGCGAGGCCAGCTCATAGCCTTCATATAGGTCAATGCAGCGTTCTGCAGCTCTCTTGAGCTGTTCGCGCCGTTCGGGCCAGCGGAGCATCAATCGTGCCAGGCCTGCTTTTTGCTCTGGCGTCATGGCGCCTTCCGAAATCCCCCGTACAGGCTAACCACGCGTTGGGGTTCGCGATATTGTCCCTGGTGTCAGGCTGCTGTTCTCACCACGATTACTTGTTGCCACTGCGCGATGCGCAGATCTATCGTAAGAGAGAAGCGGGTTTCGTATTTGCGTTCGCGCAGGGGTCGCCGTGGAAGCGTCGAATTGCTTTGGTACTTTGACCGAACCGGAGGGGGAAGCGGTAAGGTCAGAGCTCGCGCGGATCGTGGGAAGTGCAGATTTCAATGTTCCTGCGCGTGTAAAACACTTTCTACAGTACATTGTCGAAGAAAAGCTTTCGGGGAAAGAAAAGCGATTAAAGGCCTTCACGATCGCGAATGAGGTATTTGGTCGGGGTGCGGATTTCGACGCCATGAACGATCCGGTGGTGCGGATCGAGGCCGGTCGCCTGCGGCGCGCGCTGGAAAGATATTACCTTCTCGATGGAAAATACGACCCGGTAATTATTGAGGTCGCGAAGGGGAGCTATGTTCCCGCGTTCCGCTGGCGTGTTATCGATACGCCGGTGCTGGACGAAGCCGGGCCGTGGGAGACACCCCGCCAAAGCCGATCATCACGTACGGAATTGATGACCCGCCCCGGCGTACTGGCCTGCGGCCTTTTGTGTGCAATAGCTCTGAACTTGGTCGTCGTTGTCTTGGCTACGCGAGAGCAACTCCCGCCCCAATTCCCGGTGTCCGATCAGGCGCTTGAGACGCTTGAGCCACAGGTGACCGTCAGGCCGTTCGTCAGTTTGTCATCCGCACCGGAAGGCGTGGCATTCGCCGCTGACTTGTCCGAGGAAGTGCTGACGAGCCTCGCAAAGCAGAAGCACCTGCAGGTTTTTGCGGAAAATGGGCCGGTTAGTTCGGTGGCCGGCGACCGAGGCAAGCAAATAGCGCACCTGTACATCGTTGAAGGCAGCGTTCGCCAGTCAGCGGATAGGTGGCGCGTCAGCACGCGCCTGATCGACGCTCGTACGACTGCAGTGAAATGGGCCTACTCAGCAAACGGCGAACTGCGGACCGGATCAAACTTGGCGGCCGAGCTGGCCGATTTAATGAACCGTGCGCATAGGCTTGCCGCGGATCACGCCTTGCAGGCCCACACTGCGCATCAGGCGCGCCACGGTGCAGCGAGCAAGCTGATGCCCTTCGCGCTGCATCTGCCGCCAGACCTTACGCACGCCATAGACCTGGAAGTTCTCGTCAAAGACCCGCTGGATCTCCGGCAAGAAGGCGGCATCGCGCCTCGCC
>NZ_JBFTJI010000030.1:0-3513 GCF_056395345.1 Allobosea sp. 10L422 | reverse complement strand
GGCAAGGTCACCGGCGTCCGCGGTGACATGTCGAAGCTCGCCGACATCGATCGGCTTTACGATGCCATCCAGCAGAAGCACGCGCAGATCGACGTGGTCTTCGCCAATGCGGGCGGTGGCGAAATGGCGCCTCTCGGCGCGATCACCGAGGAGCATTACCAGCGCACCTTCGACACCAATGTGAAGGGTGTGCTCTTCACCGTCCAGAAGGCGCTGCCGCTACTGAAGGACGGGGCTTCGGTTATCCTGACCAGCTCGACCACCAGCATTTCCGGCACGCCGGCCTTCAGCGTCTATTCCGCCACCAAAGCCGCAGTACGCAACTTTGCCCGGAACTGGATTCTGGATCTCAAGGATCGGCACATCCGCATCAACGCGATCAGCCCCGGCGTGACCGAGACGGCAGGGCTCGACGAGCTCTTCGGTGGTGGCGAGCAGGCGAAGGGCACCAAGGATTATCTCGCCAGCCTGATACCTGCGGGCAGGGTCGGGCAGCCCGAGGAAATCGCCAGGGCCGTTCTGTTCCTTGCTTCCGATGAAGCGAGCTTCGTCAACGGCATCGAGCTCTTCGTCGATGGTGGCCAGGTTCAGATCTGAATTGCAGACCATCATTGGATGACCGCAGCCGGCGGCAGCCCTTTCCTTTCACAGACCAGATTCAACAGGCGTTTCCAGTCATGCTGACCAATGAAGACATCATCCGCAGCCTCTATGCCCTTGCAGAGGCTTCGTCCAAGGACACGGACAAGTTCATCTCGCTGTTCGCGGAGAACGGCTATTTCTACGATGTGCCGGGCGGCAGGAAATACTATGGCAAGGAGATCGGCCTACCTGTCGATGCAATGGTCGCGGCGTTTCCTGACATGCATCGCGAGCTGTGCGATATCTACGTCAAAGACGACGTCGTGATCGTCGAATTGGCCCTGCAGGGTACGCATAAGGGCGATTTTTATATGGCCGGCGGAATCTTGCCTGCGACCGGCAAGAGGATCGATGCGCCGTGCTGCGACGTGTTCCACCTGAAGGACGGGAAGGTCACCTCATTCCATTGTTACAACTTGCCGTCGGTCATCCTTCAGCAGCTCGGTGTTCTCGAAAACGTGGGTGCTGCGTTGAAGCGCGGATGAGCGACCTGCAGCCAGAAATCCGCGGGCGAAGCGTCTCGGGTGTTCGAGTTCACCATCGAAACCTCGTCGAGACAATCATCCGTCATTCCTTCCAGGGGAATGACGGAACGCATTGGTGTCCTCTGCCGGGCAGCATTCGTTGCAGCTGCTGCCGAAACACCCGGAGGGAGCGGCTGCCACCAAGCCTCGCCGGCAACCGCCAATGTCGCTAGAATCTCGCGAACACCCAGCGCCATAAGCGGAAGTCGAATCGTTGCCGGAAAGCGGACGTTAAATCCCTTGCCGAAACCGATGCGAAGCGGATTCTGCACCCCGAAAAGGTGGAAACTACCAGCACCGCGCGCTCCTTCCTGAAGGCGGGCGTCGTCGAGCGTCCTGCAGGACTTCGCGTGGGCTGAACTTGTCTCCACCGGCCTACGCTGATTGAAATGGCGAATTGTTAAATGGGGTGAGCCGCAAGCCATTCGAGAGTATCGGCTGCGTTCCTTTCGGGGCGGGTAATCGGGTGGAACATGTGTTCGATCACGCCACCTCTAAGGATGAATGTCATTCGCTCGATCAGACGCATCCCATCAGCAACGAAGGTCGGAAGCGATAGCGCATCCGCGAAGGCGAAGTGCTCATCGCTGAGGACCTCAAAGGGGAGATGCAGGCGGGCCACCATTTCCTGCTGATAAGCCGTCATCTGCGTGCTCAGACCGAATACGGCCGCCCCAGCCTTGGCAATCTCCGCATGATGATCTCGAAACGAGCAGGCTTGAGGTGTGCAGCCGCGTGCGCCGGGGATGATGTCCCAGTCGGTCGGCGCCGGCTTTCCAGGTTCGCTCGTGCGCGGGTAGCAATAGATGACCGTGCGACCCGCTCCAAGCGATGACAGATCGATGCTCCGCCCAGAGGTGGAGGCGAGGCTGACGTTCGGCACCGAGCTGCCGACCAAACGAGACGTTATTGACATGATTTCCAAAAGCTTCACGGAGGATGGATCATTGCGGCGTTGCATATCAGGTTGCTGTCGGCCTTGCTGAAACCCGTCAGGAAGGGGGATTGAGCACGGAAACGGCTGTGCCATCGCTCGACACGACGGCCGCTGTCGCGCAGACGGGCCGATCGAACCGCCTGAAGACGGAGTTTCCCATCATGTGCTGGCAAACCTGATCGGAATCGTGCACCGCGAACGACGGATCGAGCTGGTCACGCGATGGATGAGGAAACTCATAGGTCGTGATGTAGGCCAGTTGCCCGGGGCCGGCGGCCATCGGCGCCACGTGGAACGACTGTGCGGTCACGCTTCCGAGCCACAGCCGATCCTGCATGAGATCCAGCGTTCCGCAGATGCGCGGCGTGTCGTGTTCGTCGAACTCACGATCGAGCCCCATCAACACAGAAGCGATGGCGTCGCGCGGCGCGTTACCGGCCTTGAGCCGCTCGAAGATCGGACGTGTATGCGTGCCGTTGCTGACGACCACGAAGCGCTCATCCCAGACAAGGCATTCATAGGCGATGTAGGGGCTGTCGGACGCCGCGTCGCGGCTTCCGTCCTTCGGAACGATCTGCACCGAGCGGCCCACCCGGTTCGCAGTCCGGTTCGGAAAGGAGCGGCTGGAGATGCGGTAGGATGCGGCCGGCCGGCCATCGAGGGTTCAACGTCGCTTCTGCTCTCGATTCAAAGCTAATCGCTGAGAGTACGCCCCTTGGGCCCACCACCGCCAGAGGCCGGCCCGGGCGGATCGCCCGGAAGCGGACATCGAAGTTTAATCGAAGAGCGCCTGGTGCGCGGCTCGCCAATGATCAGGCGTGCGTGCTGCCAATAAGCCATAACCGTCTTGCCCAGCCTGGTAGGGAGAACCATCCCAGCGTGCGACGCGACCGCCAGCCTCACTTAAGAACAATGCTCCGGGCAGATGATCCCACGGCAACGTCCGCCAGAAAACGGCGAAATCGCGATCGCCAGCGGCGATGGCAGGGTACTCGGCTCCTGCGCAAGCAGCGGCGGCACAATCAAGGGCACTCGATCCAAGCGTGGCTTGATGGCCTCAAGCACCTCGGGAGGGAAGAAACGCATGGAAATTGAGCCCTTCCGCAGCGGCTCTGCTTTTCCATCGGCGACCACGCGGACTCCATTAATCTGGGCTCCACTTCCCAATTCGGCGATATGAAGCTGGCCTGACAAAGGATCAAGCATCCAAGTTGCTACGGTCTCCCCTCCACGCAGCAGCGCGACCATGACCGAAAATGGTGCGCGGCCGGAGACGAAGTTTCCGGTGCCGTCTAGCGGATCGATCAACCAGACGGTGCCCTCATCTAGAGCGTTAGCCAAGGCCGGGTCACGATCACAGGCTTCCTCGCCCACGATCCTCGCGGATGGATCGAGCTGCAGCAGTTGTTC
>NZ_JBFTJI010000029.1:2500-5281 GCF_056395345.1 Allobosea sp. 10L422 | reverse complement strand
CTCATCCAATCTGAGAGTTTGATCCTGGCTCAGAGCGAACGCTGGCGGCAGGCTTAACACATGCAAGTCGAACGGGCACTTCGGTGCTAGTGGCAGACGGGTGAGTAACACGTGGGAACGTACCTTTCGGTTCGGAATAATTCAGGGAAACTTGGACTAATACCGGATACGCCCTTCGGGGGAAAGATTCATCGCCGATAGATCGGCCCGCGTCTGATTAGCTAGTTGGTGAGGTAATGGCTCACCAAGGCGACGATCAGTAGCTGGTCTGAGAGGATGATCAGCCACATTGGGACTGAGACACGGCCCAAACTCCTACGGGAGGCAGCAGTGGGGAATATTGGACAATGGGCGCAAGCCTGATCCAGCCATGCCGCGTGAGTGATGAAGGCCTTAGGGTTGTAAAGCTCTTTTGTCCGGGAAGATAATGACTGTACCGGAAGAATAAGCCCCGGCTAACTTCGTGCCAGCAGCCGCGGTAATACGAAGGGGGCTAGCGTTGCTCGGAATCACTGGGCGTAAAGGGCGCGTAGGCGGACTTTTAAGTCGGGGGTGAAAGCCCAGGGCTCAACCCTGGAATTGCCTTCGATACTGGGAGTCTTGAGTTCGGAAGAGGTTGGTGGAACTGCGAGTGTAGAGGTGAAATTCGTAGATATTCGCAAGAACACCAGTGGCGAAGGCGGCCAACTGGTCCGATACTGACGCTGAGGCGCGAAAGCGTGGGGAGCAAACAGGATTAGATACCCTGGTAGTCCACGCCGTAAACGATGAATGCCAGCCGTTGGGGAGCTTGCTCTTCAGTGGCGCAGCTAACGCTTTAAGCATTCCGCCTGGGGAGTACGGTCGCAAGATTAAAACTCAAAGGAATTGACGGGGGCCCGCACAAGCGGTGGAGCATGTGGTTTAATTCGAAGCAACGCGCAGAACCTTACCAGCTTTTGACATGTCCGGTTTGATCGACAGAGATGTCTTTCTTCAGTTCGGCTGGCCGGAACACAGGTGCTGCATGGCTGTCGTCAGCTCGTGTCGTGAGATGTTGGGTTAAGTCCCGCAACGAGCGCAACCCTCGCCCCTAGTTGCCATCATTCAGTTGGGAACTCTAGGGGGACTGCCGGTGATAAGCCGCGAGGAAGGTGGGGATGACGTCAAGTCCTCATGGCCCTTACAGGCTGGGCTACACACGTGCTACAATGGCGGTGACAATGGGCAGCGAACCGTCACACCATGGGAGTTGGGTTTACCCGAAGGCGTTACGCTAACCGCAAGGAGGCAGGCGACCACGGTAGGCTCAGCGACTGGGGTGAAGTCGTAACAAGGTAGCCGTAGGGGAACCTGCGGCTGGATCACCTCCTTTCTAAGGTAGAGGACTTCACGAAGCTTGCTTCGTATCGACCTCTCTTCAGAACAAAGGGACCAGATCAGGTCCCAACATGCGGAACTTGCCGTCTTCGTTTCTCTTTCTCTTTCCGGGCGAATGCGCTGGATCGACTTGGACATGGGTCCTTGTCTCCGGGCATTCTGGGCCAAGCCAGGCTTTGGCCGGTCGATCTTGGGATCGATTTGCCTTGGGCCTGTAGCTCAGTTGGTTAGAGCGCGCGCTTGATAAGCGTGAGGTCGGAGGTTCAAATCCTCCCAGGCCCACCAGTCATCGAGCGCCGAGCTCTCCGACGAGCCGCGGTTTCTTCGAGCCCCTGGGCTCGCAAGGCCGACCGGCCGCCGCGCCTGATGGCGCGTCACTTTACCCAAAAGGGGCCATAGCTCAGTTGGGAGAGCGGTAGCTTTGCAAGCTTCAGGTCGTCGGTTCGATCCCGTCTGGCTCCACCAAATCCGGAAAGTATTCAAGTTTCGTCATCATCGGCAACGATGGTTACGCTGCTGTTTGTCATTGTGAAGAGGGAATGTATTCGAGAGCTGCTCATCCTGCAGCGAGCGGAATGTCCGACACYATCGGCTTCTGTTAAATCGGGTACATTCGGCAAGCATAAATGGTCTTTCTGATCATATGTTCAGCGAATTTGTTTCGCGGACATCGATCATGAGAACGATCAAGTGCCTTAAGAGCATTCGGTGGATGCCTTGGCGCTGAGAGGCGATGAAGGACGTGATACGCTGCGATAAGCCGTGGGGAGCTGCGAATGAGCTTTGATCCGCGGATTTCCGAATGGGGAAACCCACCTTCGATCTCTGTTATTCCAAGGACAGGCTTTCGGGTCTGTTTTTGAGCTAACAGAGATCACAAGAAGGTATTGAACTCTGAATACATAGGGGTTCAAAGCTAACCCAGGGAACTGAAACATCTAAGTACCTGGAGGAAAGGACATCAACGAGACTCCGTTAGTAGTGGCGAGCGAACGCGGACCAGGCCAGTGCCTGACTGTAAGTTACCGGAAGTGGTTGGGAAACCACGCATTAATGGGTGATAGCCCCGTACGGATCTGCGAACAGTTGGGACATGAGTAAGGCGGGACACGTGAAATCCTGTCTGAACGTGGGGGGACCACCCTCCAAGCCTAAGTACTCCTCAGCGACCGATAGTGAACAAGTACCGTGAGGGAAAGGTGAAAAGCACCCCGACGAGGGGAGTGAAACAGCACCTGAAACCGAATGCTTACAAACAGTGGGAGCTCAAGGTTCGTCCTGGGTGACCGCGTACCTTTTGTATAATGGGTCAGCGACTTAATCTGACGAGCAAGCTTAAGCCGGTAGGTGTAGGCGCAGCGAAAGCGAGTCTGAACAGGGCGTTCAGTTCGTCGGATTAGACCCGAAACCGGGTGATCTAGC
>NZ_JBFTJI010000028.1:0-12553 GCF_056395345.1 Allobosea sp. 10L422 | reverse complement strand
GTCGTGCGGAGAAGCTCAATTGCCTTTTCAAAGCGCGCCGCTTCGACCAGTTGTGAGTAGGAGAGACCGGCAGCGGCAAGCTTGCGTTGGAGGCTTCTGATACTGAGCCCTGCTGTCTTCGCAATCTCGCTGATTACCGGGACGCGTTCGTCCATGTATGATGTCAGTGTCGATCTAAGAAAGCCGATTATTTCGGCGCCAATAGAACTGGCCTTGCCCTCGGAAATTTCCCACTGAACATGCGGCTGGAAAAAATTTGAAGTAATTTTTCTCATATTGCTCGCCTCCCCCAAGGCTACAAAATGATGCGCTTCGCCTAACATTAAAATCAATGAATATTGCAGCACAATGAATTCTGGGGAGCACGGGAAATCTCGCGCGTCCAGTAGCTGGCATGAGTTCGCTTGAAACGAGAAAGGGCCCGGCCCCCTTAACGCCTGTCGAGGCCGAGCAGGGTTTGCCGCGGTGGCCGGTTTTAATTTTGCTGATCTCGGGGCTGGCGTTTGCGGTGATCGCGTGGTTCGTAGCTGGACTGCTGGCCTACTGAGGCCGCGCAGGAGTCACGAGGATTTGGGGCCGACCTCGGCTAACTTTATCATCGCCAGCCAAGATGCCCGCGATTTCGAGTTCAAGCTCGATTAGAATTTTCCGGTATTCCTCTGCTATGGGCGCGGCATTCGGTTCAGTCTGCTGGGTCCATCGAACGTAGGCGCGCGAGGCCAGCTCATAGCCTTCATACAGGTCAATGCAGCGTTCTGTGGCCCTCTTGAGCTGTTCCCGCCGTTCGGGCCAGCGGAGCATCAATCGAGCTAGGCCTGCTTTTTGCTCTGGCGTCATGGCGCCTACCGAAATCCCCTGTCTAGGTTAGCCCGGCGTTGGGGGGCGTGATATTGTCCCTAGTGTCAAGTTGCTGTTCTCACTACGATTAATTGTTGCCACTGGGGGATGCGGGGTTCTATCGTAGGAAAGAAGCAGGTTTCGTATTTGCGTTCGCACAGGAGGTCACCGTGCAAACGTCGGGTTGCTTTGGTGATTTGACCGACCCGGATGGGGAAGCTGTAAGGTCGCAGCTTTCGCGCATCGTAGGAAGTGCTGATTTCACTGTTACTGCGCGTGTAAAGCACTTTCTACAGTACATTGTCGAAGAAAAACTTTCCGGGCAAGAGAAGCGACTAAAGGCCTTCACGATTGCGAATAAGGTATTTGGTCGGGGTGCGGATTTTGACGCCATGAACGATCCGGTTGTGCGGATCGAGGCCGGTCGACTCCGGCGCGCTCTGGAAAGATATTACCTTCTCGATGGAAAATACGACCCGGTAATTATTGAGGTCGCGAAGGGGAGCTATGTTCCCGCATTCCGCTGGCGTCTCATCGATCCGCCGGTGCTGGACGAAGCCGGGCCGCGGGAGACACCCCGCCAAAGCCGATCATCACGTACGGGATTGATGACCCGCCCCGGCGTACTGGCCTGCGGCCTATTGTGTGCAATAGCCCTGAACTTGGTCGTCGCCGTCTTGGCTACGCGAGAGCAACTGACGCCACAATTCCCGTTGTCCGATCAGGCGCTTGAGACGCTTGAGCCACAGGTGACTGTCAAGCCGTTCGTCAGTTTGTCATCCGCACCGGAAGGCGTGGCATTCGCGGCTGACTTGTCCGAGGAAGTGCTGACGAACCTCGCGAAGCAGAAGAACCTGCAGGTTTTTGCGGAAAATGGGCCGGTTAGTTCGGTGGCCGGTGACCGAGGCAGGCAAATTCCGCACCGGTACTTTGTTGAAGGCAGCATTCGCCAGGCAGCGGATAAGTGGCGTGTCAGCACGCGCCTGATCGACGCCCGTACGACTGCTGTGAAATGGGCCTACTCAGCAAACGGCGAACTGCGGACCGGATCAAACTTGGCGGCCGAGCTGGCCGATTTGATTACCCTTCAATTGGACACCGCTGCGGCGGCATCATGCGCATCGGCGCGCGCCGCAGGTCCTTCGAGACCACTGTCCGAGGTCGACGGCGGAGGGTGGCGTTGAGATCGGCATCGGAAAGCCCAATCTAGCACTTTTCGCCCTGTCACGCTTCAACGGGGCAGATTGCGGTCGTTCGTGGATCGTTCACGATTTCCAGCCATTCTCTCCGAGCGCCTTCGATGCGGCGTGGCGCCGAGCAGCCGTCTTCCCCCGATGGCGTGTGCGGCTCGGCGCCGTTTTTTCGCCTGGCCTCGCTATGCGGGGCCGGGCTTTCTGTCGCCGACTGCCGACCCCCGCAACAATCTGTCGCTTGGGAAGTTCTTTCCTAAGGCTGCTTCTTTGGTCGGAAGGAGCCTATTTTCCTTAACTTGGCCCGCCGGTCGTTCTGGCGGGCTCTTTCTTGCCGCTGGAACCTGCCAGCTCAGCATTGAATCGGGTGGTGTGTTGCGTCGGGAGTAGAGTGCCATGGTCGCGGCGCGTGCGAACTGGAAGGGCAACCTGAGATTCGGCGAGATCAGTTGTCCGGTGGCGCTCTATACCGGTGCAAGCACCGCGGAGCGCGTGTCGTTCAATATGATCAATCGCGCTACCGGGCATCGGCTACGACGTGAGTTCATCGACCCCGTCACCGGCGAGGCGGTTGACCGTGAACACCAGATCAAGGGCTTCGAATTCGAGAAAGACCATTACGTCGAGATCGAGTCCGACGAGATCGCCCAGGCCGTCCCCGAGAGCACCAAGATCCTCGCTGTTGCCGCCTTCACCCCTGCGGAAAAATCCGGCATTAGGTAGCAAAGACCACCCAGGCCTCAGTAAGTATCTGACTCGGAAGGATTTCCGCCTCCTTGGTGCGGCCGAGAATTTTGGTGAGGCGTGCCCGCCTCGCCCGGCATCTACCGGCTCCTGGAAGGTCGCCGGGATCTCGCCCCTGAGCAGACGTTCCGAAGGTCGCAGAAGGGTGGAATGCGGAAGTTCGCCCGAGCCCAGGCCATGAGGCGCTTTCGGGCGCCCCCGGCCACGGCACCGTATTCCCTGTGGGGTTACGAGACGCGTTGCAGTCCGGGCGGCTGCCAGGTTCCTTCGCCCGCTGGCAGCACCGAAGGCGGCGTTGTCTTCGGCCAGTAGAGCCGCATCACCAAGTAGATCGGCCCGTTCGGAGCAGGCAGCCAGTTGGCTTCCTTGTCGGCGCCCGGAGACTTGTTCTGGATGTAGAGCGTCAGCGATCCATCGGCGTTGGTCTTCATGGCCGGCAGCATGGGCGAGTTGATCAGATAGCGGTTGAGCGGGTTTTCGATCAGGAGTTGGGACTTGCCGTCATACATCGTCAGCGACCAGAACGAATTCACCGGTGGCAATTGTCCCGCCGGGAAGGTCAGCGTGTAATTGTGCTTGCTGCCGTCGAGCGTCTGGCCGTCGCTGTCGACGCGCGTGAACGGATAGGTCGCTTCTGCCGGGTCATTACCATAGATGCCGGCCTGCGCGGCGACGGCGCGCTTCAACCAGTCGCCATTATAGTGGGCGCTATCGCCGGGAAGACCGCTGAGCCGCCAGCCATTGATCGCCTTGCCGACACTGGCGACGGCCTCATCGACCTTCCGCTGGCCCTCCTTCATGCCAAGGCCGATCTCCAGCTTGTGTCTTGCCGGGTCCAACGCCGATGCGTGCCAGCTTGGCGCGTATCTCCCTCTCATTACCCTGCGCCGGCGCGAATTGCAGCGCGAAGTCGAGGTAATCGAGGAAGTTGGTCTTCACGAGTTCCTTATCGATCTTGGGGAAGTCGATGGTTGGCGCGGCCGGTGGTGGCGTCTGCTTCAGATAGGCCGAGAGCATCTGCGCCTTGTAGCCAGCCTGCACCTTCTTGACGTTGTCCAGATCATCCGGGCCGAAAAGCTGGGTGCGATAACCCGCAAGGGAAAATTGTGTGCTCGAACGAAAGACCTGCTTGATGCCCGCCGGGGTGTCGCCCTTCCAGTCGGGCCCGACCACCATGTAGTCGCCGGCCTCGCTCCCCGTGGCCCGGGTGCCGATATAGCCGTAATTGTAGGTATTCCCGTCGCAGAGCATGACCGAGTAGTAACGCTTCGGGTCGATCGCCGGCACCGAGAGCACCACCGGCTCCGCCCGCAAATCCATCCACACGAAGGAATAGGGCGTGTCGCTGTTTGGCGTGACGATGGCCGTATCTTTGTAGGTGAAGACGTTCGGTTCGTTCTTGATCTGATTGAACGGAGCCTTGAACTGCCCAGAACTCCGATCAATCGCGTATTCATACATGATGGCATAGTTCATCACGATAGGCAGGCCGTAGATGAATCCTGCCTCGGCGATGTCCTTGGCTTCAAACATGTCGGGCCATTCGGCCTTGTTCTGCGCAAAAACCGGGTTGGACTTCACTGTGGCGGCGGCGAATGCGGCCATCGCAGCCGAGCCAAGCAGATCGCGTTTCGTCAGCATCTGAAGACTTCCTTCCGGTTCGCAACTTGTGGTCAAACACGCGCAGACTGAGGTAACGCTACGCTATCTCGATGATCGACGACAATGCAGGAATGGTCGATCCAGCCATGCTTGCATGTCCGCCCTTGGTCATTCCGCGAGCTTGGTGAATTCCGCCTGTGCGGCAAAGCAGCAATCCGACAGCAAGACTACTCATTTTGTGCCAACCCTGCGGCATTCCGCGGCATCCAGTGCGCGGCCGAGATCCCGGTCGTCTCGGCCATATCCTGCACGGCGCGTCGGTAAGTCGAGGATAAGACGCTCCAGCGGGGCCAGCCGCGGCAGGGTTCGATCTCGACTGCCGGTCAGGCGATCAGCGCCGCACTCAACGCGACGGCCGAAAAGGCGTACACCTCAGTGTCGGTCTCGGTTTCAGCTACCGGAAGCACCGACCCGAGGGTCATCATCAGCCGGGTGCCGTAATGATCAATCAATCGCCCAGCAACGGGCGCGACCAGTCCGCCGATCAGCAGCCCGGCAGCGAACCCGCCATATGTCCACTCCGGGGACCAGCCGAAGCTTTCGGTCATCTTCGGAGCCAGTACGGCGAAGGCGTAGTACAGGCCGCCATAACCAGCGACCTGAGTGACGCCGAGCGCCGTGATCAACGCGAGACCGCGCCCTCCAGTGGGAGCGGGTATAGGTAGCGATAGGCTGGACATCAGGCTTCTGCCGTCTCACGGGTGGTTTCGCGGGAGCTGGACGAGCATCCGCATCCCGCCTTCCCGGATTGCTTGGCAGCCGCGTCATCGGCGCAGCAGGCATCGACGGCCGCTGGCGCGGGGCCTCCGCAGCAGCTCGATGTCGAAGCCGACGGCCCGCCGGGCGTCGCGCTGCAAACACCGGTCTCGGGCAAGACGAGTTCGACGCGCCGGGCCGCGACGTGATCGCCGGCGAGTTCTGCCACGATCGAGCGGACTTGTTCATGCCCCGTCGCGAGCAGGAAGGTCGGCGCTCGGCCATAGGACTTCATGCCGGCGATGTAGAAGCCCGGTTCCGGATGGGCGAGCTCGGCGACACCGTGCGGACGCACCGTTCCGCAGGAGTGGACGTTGGGATCGATCAGCGACGCCAGGCTTGGCGGACATTCGAGCGCGGGATCGAGCTCGACGCGCAACTCGCGCAGCAGAGCCAGTTCCGGGCGGAAACCGGTCGCGACGATGAGTTCGTCGACGGTGACGGCCTGCTTGCTTTCGTCGCTTGAGATCAGGCGCAGACCGGAGGCATCGCGCTCGATCTGTTCCAGCCGAAAGCCGGTGTGGGTCCTGATACGGCCTTGCTTGACGAGATCTGCGATCTGGAGACCGAGTTCGCCGCGGGCGGCGAGCTGGTCGGCGGCGGCGCCACCGAATGCCTTCGCCAGAATCGGACCCCGATAGAGCCAGGTGATCTTGGTTGCGGGATTCTCGGCCTGAAGCTCTGATAGCGCGATGAGGGTGCCGATGGCCGAATGGCCTCCGCCGAGCACCGCGACCTGTTTCCCGGCAACGCGATCGGGATTCCCCGGAGATGTTCGGCATCCCGTAGGCGATATGCTCGGTCGCTTCGATCTCGCCGATCGCCGGCAAACCGCCGACGCCAGCCGGGTTTGGCGAGAACCAGGTGCCGGATGCGTCGATGACGGCGTCGACGGCCAAGCTCGCGAGCGTACCCCGTCGCGATAGCGCACCAGCAGCGGCGCTGCCTCGCGGCCATCCGTCTTGACCTTGTCGTATCCCGCCCGGGAGACCGAGATCGCCTCGGCATTGAGCTTGATCCGATCCCGCAGTCGTTCGGCTAGAGGGGCGACGTACTGCGAAATCAGGTCACCGCCCGTCGGGAAACGATCCGGATCGGGGCGCGTCCAACCCGACGCCTCGAGGAGACGTTCAGCCGCCTTGTCGATGTTGAGGGCCCCGGGGCGAGAACATCGGAACATGAGCCCATTGCCGGATGGCATGTCCGGCCGCAGGACCGCGCTCCAAAACGATCGGGACGAGGCCGCGTTCCAGAGCATGGGCCGCCGCGGCGAGACCCACAGGGCCGGCCCCGATGATCGCGATCGTCGTGGTAGCCATCTTCGCATCTTCCCGTGAAACCGGAAATACTGAAATAGGGCCGAAAAAATTTATGCCGCAGTCTGCTCGGAGGCACACCCAGCGTCGGCGCAGCATTCGGCGATGAGGAACTGAACCAGTTCGTTCATGCGGTCGAAATTCGCCCGGCAGATCAGCGTGGTGCCATCGCGTTCCTGACTGACCAGGCCGACGATGATCAGCGCCTTCAGGTGGTGCGATAACGTGGACCCTGCGATCTCGAGGCGCTGCTGGCACTGACCCACGGACAAGCCGGGATGTCCCGCCCTCACCAGGAGGCGGTAGAGCGACAACCGGGTTGGGTTGCCGAGGGCCTCCAGCTTTGCTGCCGCGTCTTGCGTGATCATCATGATCGGAACCATGCGGCGGGCAGAACGGTGACTCAATCCGTATTTCCAAAAATACGGAAATATCGTTCAACCTTGAAACCCATGAGGCCCTTCAACTCCGTCAATCTTGAGGGCAGTCACGTCTAAAGCCGATGGGTTTCGCGGTAACCACTCGAGGCAAGCGCCCAGGCCAAGGTTTCCGAATCATAGGCTCCGACCGCCAACGTCGAGGTGTCGGTCACTCCGCAGCGGGTTGGGAGTCCGTGTCCGTGAGGGCCAAGGGTAGCCGAAAGCCTTCCCCCTTTTTAGCGCGGGCCTTGAGGAACTCCACGCCGCGATCCTCCAGCGCCTTTTGAACCATCGCGGCACCCTTCAGATATTGAGGGGATCGAGGATGGGTCTCGACTCGCCCAAGTGTCCGGCGGCTGATGCCGGCTTCCTCGGCCAGTTCTTCCGGGCTCAATCCGAGCGCAATTCTCGCCGCTTTCAATACGTTAGCGCCAGGGACCATGCGCATGGCATCGCACGCGAACGGCCCGGAATCCAGCTTGTCAACAATTGTCCGATATTGGCCTTCTATGTCCAATATCGGACATGTGTGGCCAAAATTGGCCAAATTCAGTAGACGGATTTTGGTCGGCCCGATAGGATTCAGCGAATCATCAAGGATCCGGAACGGGAAGGCCAAGCAATGGAAGCCGTTGTAATTGTGGGATTCGATCAGGGCGTCGGAAGGGCAATGGCCCGCTTGCCGACCGTCGGCCGGCCGGTTCGGGATGAGATTCGGGCGGCTGCATGTCCAAGCGTCGGCGGCCGAGGATGCTTCAACGCGCAGGATATCGAGGGAGCTCTTTCGAGACCGCCATTCTCGAACTCGTCACGTCGCCGCGAGGGCGACGGGCAGTTCGCTGGTCGAATTCCAGGAGGGTGGGTCCTCGCAGGAACGGCATTCCGATGGATCCAATAGATCTGGCTTGGTCGGACCGGCGGGCAGGGCTTGAACTTGAGATCGAGCGACTGACGCGGCTCGTGGCCGACTTGAAGACGTTCTGCGCCACCAAAGCCCCGGCCAGTTCGGAACTCACGATGGCGCCGATGCTTGATCGATGGCTGGTGACGTCAAGGCCCGCCTATTGCCTGGCTGGCGAGGTCTCCGGACATCCGCTGCTGGCGGGAGCAGGGCGTCGGGTCGTTACCTCCGACCTCGTTCTGATCGATGCAGAGCGCGGCTGGGCGAGGACGCGGTCTCGCTGGTATCGGCTCGGCACGCACATCAAGTCGGCGCCCGGCGGCTGAAGTTTCCGCTCAACGAAATCCGTCGAGGGAACCGAGAAAATCACCTCCGGCTTCCAACGTATCGTCGCGCGCGTTCCGCAGCCGACGCGGCCAATAGGAATGATGCATGCGTCTTCTCGTCCTATCCGACATCCATCTAGAATTCGGTTCCTTCGCACTTCCCGATGACATCGAGGATTTCGATGTCGCCGTATTCGCCGGCGATATTGGGCGACCGATCGCGGATGCGATTGCGTGGATCGATCGGCAACGGAGTGGCACGCTCAAGGGGCGGCCCGTCGTTTTCGTCCCGGGGAACCACGAATTCTATGGAGCGGAACTCGCCGAATCCCTGAGCACGGGAGAGATCTTGGCCCAGCGGGCCGGAATCCACATGTTGGCGCCCGGAATGGTGACCGTCGCCGATACGCGCTTCATCGGCTGCACGCTCTGGACCGATTACGCCCTGCTGGGAGACCCCAAAAGCGCGCGACAGGCGGCGCTCATGAGAATGAACGACCATCGCTTGATCGAGATCGTCGAAGACCAGCGAAGAATGCGTTTCCTGCCGACGCACGCTGCGGCGTTCCATGCGCTCGATCTGAACTTCATCGTCGAGCGCCTTCGGGAGCCTTTCGACGGGAACACGGTGGTGGTCACGCACCACGCTCCTCATCCAGGCTCCGTTCAACCACGGTACCGAGGTGATGCACTGTCGCCCGCTTTCGCCTCCGACCTCACCGACGTACTTGAACGTTACCGTCCCGAACTCTGGATCCACGGGCACGATCACGCTTCTCACGATTACTGGGTCGGTCAGACGCGTATCCTTTCCAACCAGGCCGGCTATCCGCGCCCCGGAGGAGGACACGAGAACCCCGCTCTCAATCCGCGCCTCGTCGTCGAACTCCCTCCATTTCGCAATTCTCGCTGACGGGACACAGGCCGATGAGGAAACGGAATGGTCGAGTCCTGCGGGATCGCGCCAACATTACCCGGAGCGTTGGGCGCCTTCTGGCCTACTGCGCGACGATCCGTGGTTGCCGGTCGTATCTGCGCCGCGGCGGCACCCTCGCGCTCGTCCTAATCGTCCCGGACGATGTCGACGTCGAGGACTATCGGCAGGCAGCGAACTTCGCGTTTTCGAAACCCAATCGGTTCGACGGCTTCGATTTCGGCGATGACGCGAAGATCGTGGTCGCTGCCGATCACTGGCGAAAGGAGCGAAAGGAGTCCGCTCTCGACGACCTGCTGAAGCACGACTGTCTCGTCATTCTTGCGAACGACGTGGCCGAGGTTTCGAATGCGATGATGGCTGCGGTCGACGACGTAGTGAGGTTGGACCGTCCTCAAGTCCGTCACCTCATGGGGGCCGGTCGTATTTGCCTTAAGCAGCGGATGAGCTTGCAGCAGGCGGAGGAGCTTGCCGCGATGCCTCTGGCTCTCGTCGGTTCGATGCTATGGCGCGGCCGGCCGGTGTCCCAATCTCTCGATCATATGAGGGAAGCTCTGAAGGACCGCAGCCCGGTCAAGGACCGGGAATTTCGGATCGAGAATCTGCATGGCCTTGGCGAAGTAGGGGATTGGGCGCGTGAACTCGTGCGAGATCTCCAGGATTGGCGAGAGGGAAAGATCGGCTGGGAGGACATAGATCACGGGATACTTGTCAGCGGTCCGACCGGAACCGGCAAGACAACCTTCGCAAAGGCGCTCGCGGCAAGCTGTGGCGTGCATCTTGTTCTAGCCTCGCTGGCGCGTTGGCAGGCGCACGGCCATCTCGGTGATTATCTCCGGGCGATGAGGGCGGCTTTCGACGAAGCGCGCAAGAATGCGCCGTCCATCATCTTCATCGACGAGATCGACGCCGCCGGCGACAGAGAGAAATTCAGCAACGAATACAATAGTCAGTACCACACACAGGCGGTTTCAGGCCTGCTTGAATGCATCGATGGCGCCGAACGGCGAGAGGGCGTGATCGTCGTCGGTGCGTGCAATTACCCGGAGAGGCTGGATGCCGCTCTTGTTCGGCCGGGACGCCTCGATCGTCATGTTCGTATCCCGCTCCCCGATGGCCCGGCGCGCGAGGGTATCATCCGCTGGCATCTGGCTGGGGCACTTCAAAGCGACGATCTCTCTGTCATTGCGGAGCGTACCGACGGCTGGAGCGGCGCTGCCTTGGAGCAACTCGTCCGCGACGCCCGTCGATCAGCGCGCCGGGCTCGACGGATGGTCTCCGTCTCCGATCTCGAGTCATCGCTTCCGTCGACGGTCTCGATTCCCGCCGCGATGTTGCGCCGTGCGGCCGTGCATGAGGCCGGGCACGTGATTGCGGCCGTCGCGTTGGAAAAGCCCTTCGAGTTTGCCGAGATCCGCGGACAGGTAGATTCCGCTGGCGAATATCAATCAATAGGTCGTGTTCGGGTCGGCAAGACGCAGGCCACCGAGATCACCGTCCAGAGCCTGCTCGGCGAGATATGTTTTCTGCTGGCCGGTATAGCTGCGGAAGAGGTCATCTTGGGCAGTCGCTCTGCTGGCGGCGGCGGAGCCCGGGGTAGCGATCTCCATCTGGCGACCCTGGTCGCGCTCCGGATCGAAGCGTCATACGGGCTCGGCGACGGGCTGGCTTTCCTGGCGGGTGACGGAGAGCCGGAGCTGCTTCGATTACTTCATACCTCACAAGCCGTTCGCGAGCGGGTCGAACTCGTTCTGGACGAGCAAATGGCGAGGGCGTGCTCGCTCGTACAGGACAACTGCGGCGCGGTAGGGCTCGCGGCGGAGCAATTGCTCGAAGGGAAGCGCCTCACAGGCGTTGATACGGTCGCGCTGTTCGCATGCGTCCGGCCACGGCCGGAGAGTATCCGACAATCCGCTGAAGCATAAATTCTGAGCGCGTCAGCACGATGTCAATGGCAGCACTCGAACGGATAGTTGCCGATCGTCGGTGCTCACCATTCAAGCATTGTACTGCACCCGGCGATTCACGCAGGAGTGGGCCGGCTACAGCGCTATTTGGGGGCGCGCCGGCCCACCCCCGCGTGAACCACCTAATCCCCTTTGCCCTTCAACCGAGCTTGGAGCGCCAAAAGGGTGGGGTGCAGTATGGCGGATGGCGGACTGGGTGCCCAAGAATGCGAATGCTGGCTTGATTGGTATGAGGTGATAGGTGTGAAGAGGGGGGCAAAAGGACGTCGCCCTCTCACGGCGAAAACAGGGGTTCGAGTCCCCTAGGGAGCGCCATTTCCGGCCGTAATCCACCAAAATCAAGGCCTTAGCTGTCCAGCGAGCTTGCTCGCTGCCGCTCCTTGCGGGACGTTTTGCATAACAAATTGCATAACACGGGCGGCGCATGTCGATTCCAAATTACGTTGCTCTGCGAAAGCGCACCTACCACTACGTTCGTCGGATACCGGATGAGCTTCAGGCCGCGTTCGGAAAAGAACGCATCCAAAGATCCTTGAAAACGAGCGATCAGGGCGAGGCACTACGCCTGGCTGGAATCGTGAATGCAGAGGTCGAGAAGCAATTCGCGGCGGCACGGCAGGAACCCAGGCCGGTCGTGGTTCTCATCGAGGGCCACGATTGGAGCATGAAGGATTGGGCGGACGTCGCGTTGTGGTTCGAGGCGCAGCTCTATCACGAGGACATGCTGCGTCGGCTGCCCAGGTTCACAGGCGCGATCCTCATCGACGAAGTGCGCAGGCCCAAGGACCACATGTCCGATCAGGCGACATTCCGTGCGCACCGTGATCGCTACATGCGCTTCTGGTCTGTGAAGGGAAAGGCTGCCGCCGGCTGCGGTCATCCAATGATGGTCTGCAACTCAGATCTGAACCTGGCCACCATCGACGAAGAGCTCGATGCCGTTGACGAAGCTCGCTTCATCGGAAGCAAGGAACAGAACGGCCTTGGCGATCTCCTCAGGCTGCCCGACCCTGCCCGCAGGGATCAGGCTGGCGAGATAATCCTTGGTGCCCTTCGCCTGCTCGCCACCACCGAAGAGCTCGTCGAGCCCTGCCGTCTCGGTCACGCCGGGGCTGATCGCGTTGACGCGGATGTGCCGATCCTTGAGATCGAGAATCCAGTTCCGGGCGAAGTTGCGTACCGCGGCTTTGGTGGCGGAATAGACGCTGAAAGCCGGCGTGCCGGAAATGCTGGTGGTTGAGCTGGTCAGGATAACGGAAGCCCCGTCCTTCAGTAGCGGCAGCGCCTTCTGGACGGTGAAGAGCACACCCTTCACATTGGTGTCGAAGGTGCGCTGGTAATGCTCTTCGGTGATCGCGCCGAGAGGCGCCATTTCGCCACCGCCCGCATTGGCGAAGACCACGTCGATCTGCGCGTGCTTCTGCTGGATGGCATCGTAAAGCCGATCGATGTCGGCGAGCTTCGACATGTCACCGCGGACGCCGGTGACCTTGCCCTTGCC
>NZ_JBFTJI010000027.1:0-20479 GCF_056395345.1 Allobosea sp. 10L422 | reverse complement strand
ATCTGGTCATACGCCGTGAACGACGCGCCGCCGGACTCGGCCAGGACCTTCGTGATCGCAGCCGTCAACGACGTCTTGCCATGGTCGACGTGACCAATCGTGCCAATGTTGCAGTGCGGCTTCGTACGAGCGAATTTCTCTTTGGCCATCGTAGCCTCCGTCAGATCTTGTTCAAATGTTCAGTCGGTTCGGTGCGGAGCTCAGGCGTACTTGGCCTGAACCTCGGCGGCGACCGCCGACGGCACCTGCTCGTAGTGGTCGAACTGCATCGTGTAGTTCGCGCGGCCCTGCGAGAAGGAACGCAGCTGGTTGACGTAGCCGAACATGTTCGCCAGCGGAACCATCGCGTTGATCACGACGGCGTTGCCGCGCATGTCCTGGCCCTGGATCTGGCCGCGACGCGAGTTCAGGTCGCCGATGACCGAGCCGGTATAGTCTTCCGGGGTCACAACCTCGACCTTCATGATCGGCTCGAGCAGCACGGAGCCGCCCTTCTGCAGACCTTCGCGCAGCGCTGCACGGGAGGCGATTTCGAAGGCCAGAGCCGACGAGTCGACTTCGTGGAAGGCGCCATCGATCAGCGTGACCTTGACGTCCACGACCGGGAAGCCGGCGAGAACGCCCGAGCCGATGACCGAGTTCAGGCCCTTCTCGACGCCGGGGATGTATTCCTTCGGCACCGAACCACCGACGACCTTCGACTCGAACTCGAAGCCCTTCCCGGTCTCGTTCGGCTCGATGACGAGCTTGACGCGGGCGAACTGGCCCGTACCGCCGGTCTGCTTCTTGTGGGTGTAGTCGATCTCGGCCTTCTTGGTCAGCGTCTCGCGATACGCAACCTGCGGCGCGCCGATATTGGCGTCGACCTTGTAGGTGCGCTTCAGGATGTCGACCTTGATGTCGAGATGCAGTTCGCCCATGCCCTTCAGAATGGTCTGGCCGCTCTCCTGGTCGGTCGACACGCGGAAGGACGGATCCTCGTTCGCGAGCTTCGACAGGGCGAGGCCCAGCTTCTCCTGGTCGGCCTTGGACTTCGGCTCGATCGCGATCGTGATGACCGGCTCGGGGAACTCCATGCGCTCCAGGATGACCGCGTTGGTCGGGTCGCAAAGCGTGTCGCCGGTGCGGACGTCCTTCAGGCCGGCCAGGGCGACGATGTCGCCTGCGAAAGCCTCCTTGATGTCCTCGCGGTTGTTCGCATGCATCAGCAGCATGCGGCCGACGCGCTCTTTCTTGTCGCGGGTCGAGTTGATGACGCCCTGGCCGGCCTCGACCTTGCCCGAATAGATGCGGCAGAAGGTGATCGTGCCGACGAAGGGGTCGTCCATGATCTTGAAGGCAAGCATGGAGAACGGATCTTCGTCCGTCGGATTGCGGACGGTGGGCTCTTCGGTCTTGAAGTCGATGCCTTCGACCGCGCCACGATCAACCGGCGACGGCAGATAGTCGACGACGGCGTCGAGCAGCGGCTGCACGCCCTTGTTCTTGAAGGACGAGCCACAGAGAACCGGGTGGAAGGCGCGGCGCTGCACGGCGGTGCGGACCAATCGGCGCAGCGTGTCGGCGTCGGGCTCGGTGCCTTCGAGATAGGCTTCCATCGCCGCATCGTCCATTTCGACGGCCGCCTCGACGAGCTTCGAGCGGTACTCGGCGGCCTTCTCAGCGAGATTGGCCGGAATGTCCTGCTCTTCGAAGGACGCACCGAGCGCCTCGCCGTTCCAGACGATCGCCTTCATCTTCACGAGGTCGATGACACCAGCGAATTCGGCCTCGGAACCGATCGGAATCTGCAGGCAGACGGGCTTGCCGGCGACGCGGTCGATGATGTCCTGGACGCAGCGATAGAAATCGGCGCCGATCTTGTCCATCTTGTTGACGAACACGATACGCGGCACGTCGTACTTGTCGGCCTGGCGCCAGACGGTCTCGGTCTGGGGCTCGACGCCCTGGTTGCCGTCGAGCACGCAGACAGCGCCGTCGAGCACGCGCAGCGAACGCTCGACCTCGATGGTGAAGTCGACGTGGCCGGGGGTGTCGATGATGTTCAGGCGGTTGTCGCGCCAGAAGCAGGTCGTCGCAGCCGAGGTGATCGTGATGCCACGCTCCTGCTCCTGCGTCATCCAGTCCATGGTCGCGGCGCCGTCATGGACTTCGCCGATCTTATGGGACTTGCCGGTGTAATAGAGGATGCGCTCGGTCGTCGTCGTCTTGCCGGCATCAATGTGGGCCATGATGCCGAAGTTGCGATAACGGTCGATGGGATGGGAACGGGCCATGATCGTGCTCTGTGTCTCGGGTCAGCGCGCCGCTTACCAGCGGTAGTGCGAGAAGGCGCGGTTGGCTTCCGCCATCCGGTGCGTGTCTTCGCGCTTCTTGACGGCGTTGCCGCGGTTGTTGGCCGCGTCCATCAGCTCCGCCGAGAGGCGCTCGACCATGGTCTTGTCGTTGCGGCCGCGCGCGGCCGAGATCAGCCAGCGGATCGCCAGCGCCTGGCGGCGCTCGGTGCGAACCTCGACCGGAACCTGATAGGTCGCGCCGCCGACGCGGCGGGAACGAACCTCGATCGCCGGAGCGACATTCTCGAGCGCCGACTTGAACACGCCGAGCGGCTCGCTCTTGGTCTTCGCCTCGATGATGTCGAAGGCACCGTAGACGATCCGCTCGGCGGTCGACTTCTTGCCTTCATACATCACGGAGTTCATGAACTTGGTCACGACGATATCACCGAACTTCGGGTCCGGGATAACTTCGCGCTTTTCGGCACTGTGGCGGCGGGACATCGTCTAGTCTCCGGTCAAATCTTCAACGCGGCGGATCGGCCTGGGCTCATCGCCCGGCCGATCGGGCCGAACTCACTTAGGACGCTTGGCGCCGTACTTCGAACGGCGCTGCTTGCGGTTCTTGACGCCCTGCGTGTCGAGCACGCCGCGCAGGATGTGATAGCGCACACCGGGAAGGTCCTTCACGCGGCCGCCACGGATCATGACGACCGAGTGCTCCTGAAGGTTGTGACCTTCACCCGGGATGTAGCCGATCACCTCGAAGCCGTTCGTCAGACGAACCTTGGCAACCTTGCGGAGCGCCGAGTTCGGCTTCTTCGGGGTCGTCGTATAAACGCGCGTGCAGACGCCGCGCTTCTGCGGGCACGACTCGAGCGCCGGGGCGGTGTTACGCGCCTTCACGGGCGAGCGTGGCTTGCGGATGAGCTGGCTGATTGTCGGCATTCTGGCCTCTCGCCCCACTGAGCGTTTGGAAATTCTCTGATCAATCTCCCAGCCCGAACTACGCCATGACATAAACGAAGCGCGCCATCGGCTCCCGTCGAGGGGCCTCAGGCGCGTTCGCCAGCAGAGGAACACGGGAAGCCCGCGTTCATGCATCCTGCCATGTCGTCATTCGACGCTGGAATTCCGACGGAGTTTCGGTCGCGAAACTCGCTTGCGAATCTGGCGCAAGCGACAAACGTGTCCGACAGCCGTCGACAGTGGCGCGCTTATGACTCACCCAGAGATTCGCGTCAACCCCGAAACCGCCGAAAATGGCGGGGTTTTGCGGGGTTGGAGCAGGTTCGCCCCCTGCCCGCCTCTCCTTGAAACAAAAAGGCCGCCCTGACGGGGCGGCCTTTCCGATGATTACCGAGGATCGCTCGCGGCCGAGACTTACTCGGCGGCGGGGAGCACGGCGGCAGCTTCCTTGGCGGCCTTCGCCGCCGCATCCGCCTTCTGGCCGACGATGAGATCGTCGCGGCGCGTGGCCACCTGCTTGATGCGGGCGACCTGGGCGCCGGTGCCGGCCGGGATGAGCGAGCCGACGATGACGTTCTCCTTGAGGCCTTCGAGCATGTCCGACTTGCCGTTGACCGCCGCCTCGGTGAGGACGCGGGTGGTCTCCTGGAAGGACGCCGCCGAGATGAAGGAGCGGGTCTGCAGCGAGGCCTTGGTGATGCCGAGCAGGACCGGCACGCCGGAAGCCGGCTTCTTGCCCTCCTCGCGCAGCTTCGCGTTGACCTCTTCCAGTTCGATGCGGTCGATCTGGTCGCCGGTCAGGATATCGCTGTCCCCCGACTCGGTGATCTCGACCTTCTGCAGCATCTGCCGGACGATGACCTCGATGTGCTTGTCGTTGATGGTCACGCCCTGGAGGCGATAGACCTCCTGGATTTCGTTGACCAGATAGGCTGCCAGTTCCTCGACGCCCTTGATAGCCAGGATGTCGTGCGGGGCCGGGTTGCCGTCGAGGATGTAGTCACCGACCTCCACGACGTCACCTTCCTGGAGATGGATGTGCTTGCCCTTCGGGATCAGGTACTCGACCCCGTCGGAACCGTCATGCGGCGTCAGCGTGACGCGGCGCTTGTTCTTGTAGTCCTTGCCGAAGCCGATCACGCCCGACTTCTCGGCAATGATCGCAGCATCCTTCGGACGACGCGCTTCGAACAGCTCCGCCACGCGCGGCAGACCACCGGTGATGTCGCGGGTCTTGGCCGAGTCGGTCGAGACACGCGCCAGCACGTCGCCGGCCTTGATCAAGTGGCCCGGCTCCACCGAGATAATGCCGTCGACCGGCAGGATGTAGCGGGCCTCGCCACCACGGGCGAGCTTCGCCACCTTGCCGTCCGCGCCGAAGATCACCATCGCTGGCTTGAGATCAGCCGTACGGGCCGAACCGCGCCAATCGATGACGACGCGCTTGGAGATGCCCGTCGCTTCGTCGGTCGTCTCGGTGATCGACATGCCGTCCACGAGATCCTCGTAGCCGACCTTGCCGTCCACTTCCGCCAGGATCGGGCGGGAATAGGGGTCCCACTCGATCAGGCGCTGGCCGCGCTTGACCTTGTCGCCCTCGTCGACCCGCAGCTTCGAGCCAAACTGAACGCGATGGACCGCGCGCTCGGCTCCATCAGGCCCGACGATCACGATGGCGATGTTGCGCGCCATGGCGATCAGGTCGCCGTCCGAGTTCCGCGCGACGTTGCGGTTGCGSATCTTSACCGTGCCYTCGAARTTSGACTCGACGAAGGACTGGTCSGCGATSGTSGCCGCGCCGCCGATGTGGAAGGTACGCATGGTGAGCTGCGTGCCCGGCTCGCCGATCGACTGCGCCGCGATGACGCCGACGGCCTCGCCCATGTTCACGGGCGTGCCGCGGGCCAGATCGCGCCCGTAGCAGGTGGCGCAGACGCCGTTCTTGGTCTCGCAGGTGAGGACCGAACGGATCTTCACCTCCTGGACGCCGGCGGCATTGATCTTGGCGATGTCGCTCTCTTCGATCACCACGCCCTTGGCGACGATGACCTTACCCTCGACATCAACGATGTCCTCGGCCGTCGCGCGACCCAGGATACGCATGCCGAGCGAGGCCACGATCTGGCCCGCATCGACGATGGCGCGCATCTTGATGCCGTTATCCGAACCGCAATCCACCTCGGAGATGATCGCGTCCTGCGCCACGTCGACGAGGCGGCGTGTCAGATAGCCGGAGTTGGCCGTCTTCAGCGCCGTGTCGGCGAGGCCCTTACGGGCGCCGTGGGTCGAGTTGAAGTACTCGAGAACGTCGAGGCCTTCCTTGAAGTTCGAGATGATCGGCGACTCGATGATCTCGCCCGACGGCTTGGCCATCAGGCCGCGCATGGCGGCGAGCTGGCGCATCTGCGCCGGCGAACCACGGGCGCCGGAGTGCGACATCATGTAGATCGAGTTGATCTGCTTGTCGCGGCCGGTCTCGTCCTTCTGGACGGTCGAGATGCGGGCCATCATCTCCTGGGCGAGCTTGTCGGAGCACTTCGCCCAGGCGTCGACGACCTTGTTGTACTTCTCGCCCTGAGTGATCAGGCCGTCCTGGTACTGCTGCTCGTAATCCTTGGCGAGCGCGCGGGTCGTGTCGACGATCTCCCACTTGTTCTCCGGCACGACCATGTCGTCCTTGCCGAAGGAGATGCCGGCCTTGAACGCGTGGCGGAAGCCCAGCGCCATGACACGGTCGCAGAAGATCACCGATTCCTTCTGACCGCAGCCGCGATACACGGCATCGATCATTCCGGAGATTTCCTTCTTGGTCATCAGGCGGTTGCTGACGTCGAAGGACACGGCCGGATGGTCCGGCAGCGCGGTCGAGAGGATCACGCGGCCCGGCGTGGTGTCATAGATCTTCGTGTACGGCTTGCCGTCCTTGCCGGTGCCGGTCCAGCGATATTTGATCTTCGAATGCAGCGTCACGACCTTCTCGTGCAGCGCGTGCTCGAGTTCGCCGAAATCACCGAAGACCTTGCCCTGGCCGGGCTCGCCGTCCGAAACGATCGAGAGGTAGTAGAGGCCGAGCACGATGTCCTGCGACGGCACGATGATCGGCATGCCGTTCGCCGGGTGCAGGATGTTGTTGGTCGACATCATCARCACGCGCGCTTCCAGCTGCGCTTCCAGCGACAGCGGGACGTGCACGGCCATCTGGTCGCCGTCGAAGTCCGCGTTGAAGGCGGCGCAGACCAGCGGGTGGAGCTGGATCGCCTTGCCCTCGATCAGCACGGGCTCGAAGGCCTGGATGCCGAGGCGGTGCAGCGTCGGCGCCCGGTTCAGCATCACCGGATGCTCGCGGATGACCTCGTCCAGGATATCCCAGACCTCCGGCTTCTCCTTCTCGACGAGCTTCTTGGCCTGCTTGACCGTGGTCGAGTAGCCCTTGGCGTCGAGGCGCGCATAGATGAACGGCTTGAACAGCTCGAGCGCCATCTTCTTCGGCAGGCCGCACTGGTGCAGCTTCATCTCCGGGCCGACGACGATGACCGAACGGCCGGAATAGTCGACGCGCTTGCCGAGCAGGTTCTGGCGGAAGCGCCCCTGCTTGCCCTTCAGCATGTCGGCGAGCGACTTCAGCGGGCGCTTGTTGGCACCCGTGATGACGCGGCCGCGACGGCCGTTATCGAACAGGGCGTCGACCGACTCCTGCAACATCCGCTTTTCGTTGCGGATGATGATGTCCGGCGCGCGCAGCTCGATCAGSCGCTTCAGGCGGTTGTTGCGGTTGATGACGCGGCGGTAGAGGTCGTTCAGGTCCGAGGTCGCGAAGCGGCCGCCGTCAAGCGGCACGAGCGGGCGCAGATCCGGCGGGATGACCGGAATCTGGGTCATCACCATCCATTCCGGCTTGTTGCCCGACTCCTGGAAGGCCTCGATGATCTTGAGGCGCTTCATCAGCTTCTTGGGCTTCAGCTCCGACGTCGTCGTCGCGATCTCATGCTTGAGGTCGGCGTTGATCTGGTCGAGGTCGAGCGCGCGCAGCATCTCGCGGATGGCTTCCGCGCCGATCATGGCGGTGAAGGTGTCCGCGCCGTACTCCTCCTGAGCCCGGACGTACTCCTCCTCCGACAGCAGCTGACGGTCCTTGAGCGGGGTAAGGCCCGGCTCGATGACGACGTAGCTTTCGAAGTACAGGATGCGCTCAAGGTCCTTGAGCGGCATATCCATCAGGAGGCCGATGCGCGAAGGCAGCGACTTCAGGAACCAGATATGCGCCACCGGGGCGGCGAGTTCGATATGGCCCATGCGCTCGCGCCGGACGCGGGCGAGCGTGACTTCGACGCCGCACTTCTCGCAGATGACGCCCTTGAACTTCATGCGCTTGTACTTGCCGCACAGGCACTCGTAGTCCTTGATCGGCCCGAAGATGCGGGCGCAGAACAGGCCGTCGCGCTCCGGCTTGAACGTGCGGTAGTTGATGGTCTCCGGCTTTTTGATCTCGCCATAGGACCAGGACAGGATCTTCTCCGGGCTCGCGATCGAGATCTTGATCGCGTCGAAGGCCTGCTGGACCGGCTGCTGGCCGAAAAGGTTCATGACCTCTTGCTTCATCGCCTGTCTCCTTCCGCCGGCGGGGGCTAGGGCCGCCCTGCCCGGCTGGTAAATTCCGTCGGCCGGCGGCGTCAGTGCCGCCGGCATCTATACAAGGCTTGGTTAACGGCTCACTCGGCCGCTTCGGCCGGCGGCAACTCGCCCGGCTTCGCCTTGTTGTTGATGAGCTCGACGTTGAGGCCGAGCGAACGCATCTCCTTGACGAGAACGTTGAAGCTCTCGGGGATGCCGGCCTCGAAGTTGTCCTCGCCGCGCACGATCGACTCGTAGACCTTGGTGCGGCCGGCGACGTCGTCTGACTTCACCGTCAGCATCTCTTGCAGCGTGTAGGCGGCGCCGTAGGCTTCGAGCGCCCAGACCTCCATTTCGCCGAAGCGCTGGCCGCCGAACTGCGCCTTGCCRCCCAGCGGCTGCTGGGTSACGAGCGAGTACGGKCCGATCGAACGCGCGTGGATCTTGTCRTCSACSAGGTGGTGCAGCTTSAGCATGTAGATGTAGCCCATCGTGACCTTGCGGTCGAAGGGCTCACCCGTGCGCCCGTCATAGAGGGTCGACTGACCCGACGAGTGCAGGCCCGCCTGCTCCAGCAGCCGCTCGATATCGGCTTCCTTGGCGCCGTTGAAGACCGGGGTCGCCACCGGCACGCCACGGCGCAGATTCTGGCCCATCTCGACGAGTTCGTTCTCGTCCATCGAGGCAATGATCTCATTGTCCTCGTAGACGGCATCGAACTGGGCCTTCAGCGCCTTGAAGTCGTGCGTCTTCTTGTAGGCATCGAGCGCCGCGCTGATCTGCCTGCCGAGACCGGCGGCCGCCCAGCCCAGATGCGTCTCCAGGATCTGGCCGACATTCATGCGGCTGGGCACGCCGAGCGGGTTCAGCACGATATCGGCATGGGTGCCATCCTCGAGGAACGGCATATCCTCGACCGGCACGATGCGCGAGACCACGCCCTTGTTTCCGTGACGGCCGGCCATCTTGTCGCCCGGCTGGATCTTGCGCTTCACCGCGACGAAGACCTTGACCATCTTCATCACGCCCGGAGGCAGCTCGTCGCCGCGCTGCAGCTTCTCGACCTTGTCGAGGAAGCGCTGCTCGAGGCGCTTCTTCGACTCGTCGTACTGCTTCCGCATCGCCTCGATCTCGGTCATCAGCGAGTCTTCGGCGGTGGCGAACAGCCACCACTGCGAACGCGGGAACTCGCTCATCACCTCGCGGGTGATGACCGTGTCCTTCTTGAAGCCCTTCGGGCCGGCTAGGCCGGTCTTGCCGGTCAGGATCTCGGCCAGACGCGCAAAGGTGTTGCGGTCCAGGATCGCCTGCTCGTCGTCGCGGTCCTTGGCAAGACGCTCGATCTCCTCGCGCTCGATCGCCTGGGCGCGCTCGTCCTTGTCGACGCCGTGGCGATTGAACACGCGCACTTCGACGATCGTGCCCTGCACGCCGGGCGGAACGCGCAGCGAGGTGTCGCGGACGTCCGAAGCCTTCTCACCGAAGATGGCGCGCAGCAGCTTCTCTTCCGGGGTCATCGGGCTCTCGCCCTTCGGCGTGATCTTGCCGACGAGAATGTCGCCCGCCGCCACTTCTGCGCCGATATAGACGATGCCGGCTTCGTCGAGGTTTTTCAGCGCCTCTTCCGAAACGTTCGGAATGTCGCGCGTGATTTCCTCAGGGCCCAGCTTGGTGTCGCGGGCCATGACCTCGAACTCCTCGATATGGATCGAGGTGAAGACGTCCTCGGAGACGATCTTCTCGGAGAGAAGGATCGAGTCCTCGAAGTTGTAGCCGTTCCACGGCATGAACGCGACGAGCACGTTACGGCCGAGCGCGAGCTCGCCGAACTCGGTCGACGGGCCGTCGGCGACGATGTCGCCCTTCTTGACGACGTCGCCGACGCGCACCAGCGGACGCTGCGTGATGCAGGTCGACTGGTTCGAGCGCTGGAACTTCTGCAGCCGGTAGATGTCGACGCCCGGCTTCGTCGGATCCATCTCCTCCGAAGCGCGGATGACGATACGGGTCGCGTCGACCTGGTCGACGATGCCGGCGCGGCGGGCTGCAATCGCGGCGCCCGAGTCACGGGCCACAACCGCTTCCATGCCGGTGCCGACGAAGGGCGCGTCGGCGCGAACCAGCGGCACCGCCTGGCGCTGCATGTTCGAGCCCATCAGCGCGCGGTTCGCGTCGTCGTTCTCAAGGAACGGGATCAGCGCCGCGGCGACCGAGACGAGCTGCTTCGGCGACACGTCCTGGAAGTCGACCTTGTCGACCGGGGTGACGATGACTTCGCCGGCGCGACGGCAGACAATCAGGTCGTCGGTCAGGCGGCCTTCCTTGTCGACGGCGGCATTCGCCTGGGCGACGTTGTACTTCGCCTCTTCCATCGCCGAGAGATAGATCACCTCGTCCGTGACCTTGCCGTCGCGGATGCGGCGATACGGGCTCTCGATGAAGCCGTATTTGTTAACCCGCGCGAAGGTGGCGAGCGAGTTGATCAGGCCGATATTCGGGCCTTCCGGCGTCTCGATCGGGCAGATGCGGCCGTAATGCGTCGGGTGCACGTCGCGCACCTCGAAGCCGGCGCGCTCGCGGGTCAGACCACCCGGGCCAAGCGCCGAAAGACGACGCTTATGCGTGACTTCCGAGAGCGGGTTCGTCTGGTCCATGAACTGCGAGAGCTGCGAGGAGCCGAAGAACTCGCGCACGGCGGCAGCCGCCGGCTTCGCGTTGATCAGGTCCTGCGGCATGACCGTGTCGATATCGACCGAGGACATGCGCTCCTTGATGGCGCGCTCCATGCGCAGCAGGCCCAGGCGGTACTGGTTCTCCATCAGCTCGCCGACCGAGCGGACGCGGCGGTTGCCGAGATGGTCGATGTCGTCGATCTCGCCCTTGCCGTCGCGCAGGTCGACCAGCGCCTTCACGACCGCGAAGATGTCCTCCTTGCGCAGGATGCGCACGGTGTCCTCGGCGTCGAGGTCGAGGCGCATGTTCATCTTCACGCGGCCGACGGCGGAGAGGTCGTAGCGCTCGGCGTCGAAGAACAGCGACTGGAACATGTTCTCAGCCGTCTCGAGGGTCGGCGGCTCGCCGGGACGCATCACGCGGTAGATGTCGAACAGGGCTTCCTCGCGGCGCGAGTTCTTGTCGACATTGAGCGTGTTGCGGATGTACGGGCCGACCGTGATGTGGTCGATGTCGAGCACCGTGATCTCGTCGAAGCCGTCATCGGTGAGCTGCTTCAGCAGCTTCTCGGTGATCTCCTCGCCGGCCTCGGCATAGACTTCACCCGTCGCCGGATTGACCAGGTCCTCGGCGATGTACTGCGTATAGAGGTCCTCGTCCTGCGCGCGCAGGAACTTGAGGCCCTTCTCGGCGAGCTGGCGGGCGGTGCGGGCGACAAGCTTCTTGCCGGCCTCGACCACGACCTCGCCGGTGTCGGCGTCGATCATGTCCTCGGTGGCCTTGAAGCCCTTCATGCGCTCCGCATCGTAGGGAACGCGCCAGCCCTTGGCGTCCTTGGTGTAGATGATGTGGTTGTAGAAGCGGTTGAGGATCTCCTCGCCGTCCATGCCGAGCGCGAACAGCAGCGAGGTGACCGGAATCTTACGCTTCCGGTCGATGCGGGCATAGACGATGTCCTTGGCGTCGAACTCGATGTCGAGCCAGGAACCGCGATAGGGGATGATGCGCGCGGCGAAGAGCAGCTTGCCCGAGGAATGGGTCTTGCCCTTGTCGTGGTCGAAGAACACGCCCGGCGAACGGTGCATCTGCGAGACGATGACGCGCTCGGTGCCGTTCACGATGAAGGTGCCGTTATCCGTCATGAGCGGCATGTCGCCCATGTAGACATCCTGCTCCTTGATGTCCTTGACCGACTTGGCCTGGGTGTCCGGATCGATATCGAACACGATCAGGCGCAGCGTCACCTTGAGCGGCGCAGAGAAGGTCATGCCGCGCTGGCGGCACTCGTCGACGTCGTATTTCGGCGGCTCGAAGGTGTACTTCACGAACTCCAGCAGCGAGGCGCCGGAGAAGTCACCGATCGGGAAGACCGACTTGAAGACGGACTGAAGGCCCTCGTCGGGCCGGCCGCCCTTGGGTTCGTCGACCATCAGGAACTGGTCGTAGGACGCCTTCTGAACCTCGATGAGGTTCGGCATCTGCGCCACTTCCTTGAGTTTGCCGAAGAACTTGCGGACGCGCCTGCGACCCTGGAGCGAATTGACCATGTTGTTCCTCGCAATCTCTTCGGACGGCTCACCCGGTGGTCCGGGCAAGGACGGCACCAGGCCGCCGGGTGAGCCGTTCGGCGCAGCATCGCGCCGACCCCGCATTTCCATCGAAGCTGCGCCGCACGGTTGCAGCAAACTTCGACAACAACTCCCGCACATCTGCGCGGAAACGACGCAACAGCCCCGGAGGCGTAGCTGCCCCGGGACTGTCTGTTTTGACTACGGTCGGACCGGCATCAGCCGGCCCAAGCTCACTTGAGCTCGACCTTGGCGCCGACGGCCTCGAGCTGCTTCTTGAGCTTCTCGGCCTCGTCCTTGCCAACGCCTTCCTTGACCGGCTTCGGAGCGCCTTCGACCAGGTCCTTGGCTTCCTTGAGGCCGAGGCCGGTGATGGCGCGGACTTCCTTGATCACYKCGATCTTCTTGTCGCCGGCGGCGGCAAGAACGACGGTGAACTCGGTCTGCTCTTCAACAGCGGCGGCGGCAGCGCCACCGGCAGCCGGGCCAGCCGCAACGGCGACGGCGGCAGCGGCGGAAACGCCCCACTTCTCTTCGAGCATCTTGGCGAGGTCAGCGGCCTCGAGAACGGTGAGCGACGAGAGATCGTCGACGAGCTTGGCGAGATCGGCCATGTTTAACTTCCTGTTTTAAGAGGTTCGAACGATAAGGGTTTGCTGGCTTCAAGCCGCATTCTTGTCGGCATAAGCCTGAACCACGCGTGCCAGCTTGCCGGCGGGCGCGTTCGTGAGCTGCGCAAGCTTCGTAGCCGGGGCCTGGATAAGGCCGATGAGCTTTGCACGCAGTTCGTCGAGCGAGGGCATCGTGGCCAGAGCCTTGACACCATCGGGGTTCAGGGCGGTCTTGCCCATCGCGCCGCCCAGGATGACGAGCTTGTCGTTCTCCTTGGCGAAAGCGCTGGCGACCTTCGGCGCCGCGACCGGATCGTTGGAATAAGCGATCAGGGTGGGACCCGTCAGCAGATTGCTGATGGACGCGACGTCGGTGCCTTCAAGAGCGATCTTGGCCAAGCGGTTCTTTGCGACCTTAACAGTGGCGCCATTCGCCTTCATCTCGCGACGAAGCTTCTGGAACTGGGCCACGGTCAAACCCGCATAGTGGGCCACGACGACGACCGACGTGTTCGCAAACACATCGTTCAGCGACGCGACGGCATCTTTCTTTGCCGCTTTATCCACTGGGCTCTCTCCGGTAGGCGACAAGCTTTTGAGGGCTCGCCGCCGGTTGCAAATGCCGCTTCGTGGAACCCCGGTTGACACCGGCGTCCCGTGAAGCGACGCTTGGTGCCCTGTCCCCGCTCCCGACCCTTTGAGGGTCACGACCGGGCGAGATGGTTCGAACCGTCTTCTCCGGATCTCGCGATCCGGGACTAAGCTCTTGCACCGTCTATGCAGGCCTCTTGGCGAAATTATGCTCCCGGACGAACCGGGAAGGCACCTGCAGTCTCAGACAGGACTGGGTGATTCCTGCTCGAAAGATCTCTCTCCCGACCCTGAAACACCCATTTCTTCAGCGGAAACCCGCCGAAAAACGCGAAACGGACCCCTTCGTGTCAAGCACGCCGGAGCCTCGTCACTCATGGAAACAGGCGTGCGTATAGCGCTTTCGCCTGCTCCTGCCAAGTAGGCTCTTGACATCACGAAATCAAGAGCGGCGAGCGGCCGGTTGTCCGGCCGCCCTTCCTCAGACCAATCAGCCGCCGATGACGGTGTTCGGCTCGACCTTGACGCCCGGGCCCATGGTCGACGAGATCGCGACGCGCTGGATATAGGTGCCCTTGGCGCCGGCGGGCTTCGCCTTGGCGACCGAGTCGACGAACGCCTTGATGTTCTCCGAGAGCTTCTCGGCCGAAAACGAGGCCTTGCCGACGGCGGCGTGGATGATGCCGGCCTTCTCGACGCGGAACTCGACCGAACCACCCTTCGAAGCGGCGACAGCGGCGGTGACGTCCATGGTGACGGTGCCGACGCGCGGGTTCGGCATCAGGCCGCGCGGGCCGAGCACCTTGCCGAGACGACCGACGAGACCCATCATGTCCGGGGTCGCGATGCAGCGATCGAAATTGATCTCGCCCTTCTGAACGGACTCGACCAGTTCCTCGGCGCCGACGATGTCAGCGCCCGCAGCCTTGGCTTCGTCAGCCTTGGCGCCGCGGGCGAAGACGGCGACGCGCAGCGTGCGGCCCGAGCCGTTCGGCAGGTTGCAGACGCCGCGGACCATCTGGTCGGCGTGACGCGGATCGACGCCGAGATTCATCGCGATCTCGACGGTCTCGTCGAACTTGGCGTTGGCGCGCTCCTTGACGAAGGTGACGGCCTGATCGAGCGAGTACAGCTTGGTGCGGTCAATGCCTTCACGGCCCTGAACGACGCGCTTTCCGGTATGTGCCATTGTCAGCCTCCCCTCAGCCCACGACTTCCAGGCCCATGGACCTGGCCGAGCCACGGATCATGGCCGAAGCCGATTCGACGGTGTCGCAGTTGAGATCGGCCATCTTCTTCTCGGCGATCTCGGCGATCTGAGCGGCGGTGACCTTGCCGACATTGCCGCCACGGCCCGGGGTCTTCGAGCCGGCAGTGAGGCCAGCGGCCTTCTTCAGCCAGTAGGACACCGGCGGCTGCTTCATCTCGAAGGTGAAGGAGCGATCCTGATACGCGGTGATAATCACCGGGATCGGCATGCCCTTTTCCATCTGCTGGGTCTTCGCATTGAAGGCCTTGCAGAATTCCATGATGTTGAGGCCGCGCTGACCGAGCGCGGGACCGATCGGCGGCGACGGATTGGCCGCGCCCGCCGGAACCTGAAGCTTCACGTAGCCCGTGATCTTCTTCGCCATGATGGCTGCTCCTGCCGTCCGCTCCGCTGCCTATCGGAACGACGACGCCCCTGCCTGCCGACGCTCTCCGCCGGGGCTGGGGTGGTTGCAGTGCGTGGTGCGACGTGTTTGATCCGGCTGGCGACCGGCGCGTCTCCCACGCGGTTGAGGCGCGGCCTATCGCACAGATGGGCTGGAAAGGGAAGAGGGCTTTGCGGTCGCAGGCAGCGTCTTCCCCGCATTGATCCGGGCTGCATGCTGGATATCGTCGTCGAGCGCGAGGCAGACATGCAGGGCGACGAGCCCCATGAGCGTGAAAGCCAGAATCGCGTGGCTGCGGAACAATATACCCGCATAGCCGGCGCCTTCCGGCCAAATCGCTGGCAGAGAAATCCCGCCATAGATCTCCCGAGCGTCGAAATCGGACACCCCCGCCAATCCGAGCAACGGAATCACGATCAACAGGCCATAGAGCATCCGGTGGACCGCCCTGCCGCCCGCCGCACGGGGCCAATGCCCGCGAAGGCGCGCCAGAAGCCGATAGGCGAGTCGAACCGCAACTAGAAACAGCAGCAGGGAACCGACCGTCTTGTGGAAGGTCATGAGCGCGTCCATCCAGGGGCCGCTCCCGACCTCCTTCATCAGAATTCCAACGCAAAACAGCACAAGGACCAGCGCTGCCGTGCCCCAGTGCAGCACCTTGGCGAGGCGCGGAAAGCCAAGATCGCCGCCCCGCATGGGACGGGCCTTCGATGAGCCTGGGGAATCGACCGGCACCGTCATGCGCGCTGCACGCCTTGTGTCTCGGTCATGAAGCTGTCGACCGCGTGGCGCAGGGCTGCGGCTTGCCCGTCGATGTCGGCGGAGGTCCGCGCCATCCGTTCCGTCATCCGCCGCCAGTCTTCGATCATGCCGGCGACCTGCTCGACCTGCTCTGCCATGCCGCGCACATCCCCGGCTGTCTGGGCGGTCCCGATATTGATCGAGCGGGAGGTGTCGTCCTGTCGGCGCGCCAGCTCCGCAATCGAGTCGGCGGCGGTCTCGACGGCATTGACCGAGGCGACCAGCGCGCCGATACGGCCGATGATCCGCTCGGCCGCGGTACCGATCGAGTCGAGCCCTTGCCGCACCTGCCCCGTCGCTTCCGCCGTACGGTTGGCGAGTTGCTTCACCTCGGCGGCCACGATCGCGAAACCACGACCGCTCTCCCCGGCCCGGGCCGCCTCGATCGTCGCGTTGAGCGCAAGCAGATTGGTCTGGTTGGCGACGGTGCTGATCAGCGTCACCACGGCCGAGATCGATCCGACTGCCTCGCGCAGCAGCACGCTGTCATCCGTCGCCTCCACGACGAGCGCCTTCGCGGTATTCGCGATGTCGGACGTCCGCTGCGCCTCCCCGGCCGTCGTTGCGAGGAGCTCGGCAATCTCGTTCAGGGACGAAGACATCTGTTCGACGTGATTGGCCGCGCGCTGGCTCGACTGCGCCGCAGCGCCGGCATGCTGATCCACGAAGCCGGAGAGCTGCGAGAGTTCGTTCGATGCGTCGGTCATGCTCGCGGCATGAGTTTCCAGCGCCGTGGCGATGCCGGCGATGTTGCCCTGGAAAGCCTGCCCTCTGACGCGCAGCGCACGCTGCCGCTCGACCTCTCCGGCAAGCGAGGCCAGCCGCTCCTTCGCTGCCTCCTGCCTCGTCTTTTCCTCGGACAGATGGGCATGCAGCGCCCGGCCGAGCATACCGATCTCGTCGCCGCGACGCGCGAGTTTGCGTACCCAGCCGGCATCCTCTCCCGGCGCAGACAGGGCCATGGCCATCGTCGAGATCGGACGCACCAGCCAGCGATGCTCGAACGCGACGATCAGAGCGATGATAAAAAGGCCAAGCGCCGCCAGAAGCATGGTGTTCTGCCGCGAGTTTTCGACATGTGCGCCGAGCGCTTCGCTGACGCTCGCCACCGCCGCGTTCAACTGCACGCGCAGCTCGTTGCGCTGCTCGACAGCTTTGCGCAGTGCCGCGCGCGCGACCGCAGCGTCGGCCCCCAGCTTCGATGAAAACTCTTGCAGCCCCCGGACGGCATCGTCCGCGCGGGCGGCAATTTCGCCGTCGCTGCGCGCCGCGACCGTTTTCATCGCGGCCTGCATGGCTTCGATGTCGACTGGCAGAGCGCCGCGATCGGCCCCCGAGACGATCGTCACGACGATGCGGCTCAATGCGGCATCCGTTTCCGAGAGCACTGCCACCGCATCGGTATGGGCAGCAATCGCCCTGGCGAAACCGGCGAGCTTCACGGAGCCGATGAACTCGGCTGCACCTAACACGCAAGCGAGGATGCCGAGCATCAGCGCCCAGAGCGTCAGCCGCTGGCGGACCGTAGCTTTGAAGAATCTGGGAAACATCGCGCCCTGCGTCGGATTACCGACGCAGAGCCTTGGCGCAGTTGTGTTAAAGGCCGATTAACCTAACGGAAGCCGCCAGGAACCGACCCGAAACAGCCTGCTGGCTCAGAGCTTCTCGACCTGACCGTATTCGAGTTCGACCGGCGTGGCGCGTCCGAAGATCGAAACCGCGACCTTGAGGCGGGCACGGGCGTGATCGACATCCTCGACGACGCCGTTGAACGAGGCGAAGGGGCCGTCCGCCACCTTGACCTGCTCGCCGACCTCGAAGACCACCGTCGGCTTCGGGCGCTCGATGCCCTCGGCGACCTGGCCCTTGATCCGCATCGCCTCATGCTCCGGGATCGGCATGGGCTTGGCCTTGTCGGCACCGAGGAAGCCGGTGACCTTCGGCGTGTTCTTGATGAGGTGGTAGACCTCGTCGGTCATCTCGCACTTCACCAGCACATAGCCCGGGAAGAACTTGCGCTCAGTGTCGACCTTGCGGCCACGGCGAACCTCGACGACCTTCTCGGTCGGCACCAGCACCTCATCGAACTTGTCGGCGAGATTGCGCTGCTGCGCCTGATCCTTGATCGACTGCGCGACCTTGTTCTCGAAGTTGGAATAGGCGTGGACGATGTACCAGCGGGTGCTCACGTTCGTAATTCCGTTCAACGGGCGCCGAGGATGATGCCGAGCACCCAGCGGATGACGGTGTCGGTAAAGAGGAAGAACAGGCTGGAGACGACCACCATCGCGAGCACCAGGCCCGTGGTGATGAGCGTCTCGCGACGCGAGGGCCAAGTGACCTTGGACGCCTCTGTGCGCACATCCTGCAGGAACTGGAAGGGATTGGATTTCGCCATGAACCACCTCGGGTTCCGACCCCGCCCGCAGCCCCGCTGCGTACCGAATCGGCCGTCCTGAAACATTCGCGGCGCGGGACCCGGGGAGGGTCGCGCGCCGTCATTGCAAGCCTCTTACATCGCTTGAGGCCTTTAGCCAAGACCCTTTCGGCTCGCGGGCGGCTCAGCTCCGGCTCGCGGCGATCAGCAGGAAGAAAGGCCGCTCGCGCTCCTTCGCCCAGCCTGGCTCGGCTGAGACCTGCTCGGGGCTCGGGGCCCATTCGACGAGCTTGCCCGGCGCGAAGCCCGCCCCCCGCAGCAGATCGAAATAGGTCGCAATGGTGCGGTGGCGCTTGACGACACCTTCGGCCAGCCAGTTGCTGACGCGTTCACCCTCGTCGAGATAGCCGTTGACCGGCCAGGTCGCCCGCCCGTCCGCATCGCTGAGCCATTCCTGCCGCACCGGCGCCGTCATGATCGGATGTTCGACCGAGCAGACCAGCGCCCCACCCGGCTTCAGCGCCGCATATGCCCGCGCGAACAGGCCAGCGAGGTCGACGATGTAGTGGAAGGCGAGCGAGCTATAGACGAGATCGAAGGCTTCGGCCGGCGGCGCATAGCTTTCGAGATCGGCCCGCTCGTAGGCGACGCCGGCGTCGGCCGTCTCGCGCCGCGCGCGCTCCAGCATCTTCCCCGAGACATCGATTCCCAGGACGCTTCGGGCGCCCTCGCCCGCGGCGAAACGGCAGAACCAGCCGAATCCGCAGCCGAGATCGAGCACGCTCTTGCCGGCGAGTCCCGGCAGCATCGAACGCAGCACGGGCCATTCCGGCGCCCCGTCCAATCCGTGGACGGAACGCGGCAGCCGGCTGTAGCCCGCGAAAAAAGTCTCGTCGTCGTAGATGTTCTGGGTCATGGCGCTCGAAGAACCGCGTTGCGGTCTGCGCATCGGCCGCTCAAAGAGCGACTGGCAGGGGCGGTAGGGCTCGAACCTACGACAACCGGTTTTGGAGACCGGTACTCTACCAACTGAGCTACACCCCTGCAGGTGGGCGTGATGTGCCCCAAGGCGCGTCACATTTCAAGTCGAAATCTTCAGGCATCCTCATTTGCTGTAGGGACCGAGTTCGCGGGCATAGCGCTCGACCAGCTTCTGGCCAAATTCGGTCGGCCTCAACGCCGGCCCGCGGTCGTGGATCGGAATGCCGGCGCGTGCACCGAAGATGCGCTTGCCATAGCAGAGCAGCGTCTCGATCGACTGCATGATGAAGGTGATCGCAGGCAGCACCTCGCGATAGGCCGCGTCCGCTCCGGCCTCGTCGCCCGCTCGGTAGCGGTTATAGGCCCGCAATGCGTAGTCGATCGTGTCGGGCGCCAGGATCATGCCGCTGCAGCCGGCCCGGAAATTGTCGATGAGTTCGAGCCCGCCGCGCCCGTTCAGGATCGGCAGCCGGCCTTCGGTCACCGCAATCAGCCGCTCGATCTCGATGACCGAGCCCTCGCCCTTGATCAGGCTGATATTCGGGTGCCGGCGCGTCAATTCGCGAATGTCCTCGGCAGACAGGCCGCGCCCCATATAGGCCGGCGCATTCTGGATCGCGACCGGCAGGGAGGTCGTGTCGGCGATGCGGCCGAAGAAGCGGATATACTCGGCGGCGGCGAAGCTGCCGACCATCGGCGGTTGAAGAATCACCCAGTCGGCGCCGTTCTTCTCGGCGACCTTTACGAGTTCGGCCTGCTCCGCGACGGAGGAACCGAAGATGGTGAAGGCTAGCGGCTTCCTCCCCGCGACATCCTCCGCCATCCACTCCATCACCGTGCAGCGTTCGCTGAAGCTCAGCTTGGAGACCTCTGTGGCGAGGCCGAGCGCCGCCATGCCCTGAACGTCGAGCTCGACGCTGATTTGAGCCTGCTTGCGCATCGCCGCCCGGTCGAGCCGCTCATGCTCGTCGAACAAGGCGAAGACGATCGAATGGATGCCGGGAAACGGCGGCTTGAACGACATGGGCAGGCTCCTCCATGATCGGAGCGGCTGATCCGCTCTCTCCAGGCGATTGAGAGCATGGAACGGATGAGCCGCACAGACCACGGGACGAGACTAGCCTTGCGTTCAAGGCATGCGCGCAGAGCTGCCGCGCCCAAAGAAAAAGGGCGGTGTCGCCACCGCCCCTTCCCAAATCGCTATGCGCGTCGATCAGGCAATGATCGAAGCGACGACGCCGGCGCCGACGGTGCGGCCGCCTTCGCGGATGGCGAAGCGCAGCTTCTCTTCCATCGCGATCGGGGCGATCAGCGTCACCTCCATCGAGATGTTGTCGCCCGGCATCACCATCTCCGTGCCTTCCGG
>NZ_JBFTJI010000026.1:0-25523 GCF_056395345.1 Allobosea sp. 10L422 | reverse complement strand
TGGCCTGCCCCCTGAAAAGTGGTCCTCCGTGAAGTAGGCTTTTGAGCCTTTGGAGGAAGCCGCTATGGCGCAGAAGAAGCACAAGCCCGAAGAGATCGTCGCGAAGCTGCGACAGGTTGACGTGTTGTTGTCGCAGGGGCGTCCCGTTGCCGAAGCGATCCGCACGATCGGGGTGACGGCCTTCACCTATTATCGTTGGCGCAAGGAGTTTGGCGGCCTGAAGAGCGATCAGGTGAAGCGGTTGAAGGACCTCGAGAAGGAGAACGAGCGGCTTCGCAAGGCCGTCTCGGACCTGACGCTTGAGAAGCTGATCCTGGCGGAGGCTGCCCGGGGAAACTTCTGAGCCCCGCCCGGCGACGTCGCTGTGTCGAGCATGTCGTGGTGAAGCTGCGTGTTTCGGAGCGACTGGCGTGCCGGGTCTTGGGGCAGCATCGTTCGACGCAGAGGAAGCAGCTAATGGGGCGAGCCGACGAGGCGGCCTTGACGGCCGATATCGTCGAGTTTGCTACCCAGTATGGCCGTTATGGCTATCGGCGGATCGCAGCGATGCTGCACACGGCGGGCTGGGCGGTGAATGTCAAGCGCGTCGAGCGGATCTGGCGGCGAGAAGGGCTCAAAGTGCCTCAGCGGCAGCCGAAGAAGGGACGCCTCTGGCTGAACGACGGTTCCTGCGTGCGGCTGCGGCCAGAGCATCCCAACCACGTCTGGTCCTACGACTTTGTCGAGGATCGCACCCACAACGGCCGGAGGTTCCGCATGTTGAACGTGATCGACGAGTTCACCCGGGAATGCCTGGCGATCCGCATCGATCGGCGGCTCAGGTCGACCGATGTCATCGACGTGTTGGCGCCAGCACTACAACACCAGGCGCCCGCACTCCTCGCTCGGCTACAAGCCGCCGGCCCCGGCAGCTATCCTGCCGTCGTCGAACATGGCCGCAAAGCCGACCATGCATTAGATTGAAGCCGGACCACTCAATCGGGGCAGGCCAGTCTTGTTTGCGTTGATGTTGAGGCCGACTGTGCGTAGCTGCCTTATTAGATCCTGCAGTGCGCGCCGGGCGTGGAGCTCGGAGTCTGCGATTACTCTGATGTCGTCCACGTATCGGTAGTAATCGTAGCCCCTCCTTGTCATCTCCCTGTCTACGGACGAAAGTACGATGTTAGATAGGAACGAAGAGGCATCGCGATTCTGCGGGAGCCCGTGATCTCGGCTAAAAGTCCATTCGTTCAAGAGGCGATCGAGCGTGGCAATTGCATTTCTGATCTGCAGCTTTTGCGGGCCGGTCGCCGCTAGTTCCGGAACTGCCCTTTCGAGAGCTCCTATGATCTGCACGCGCGACACATTCTCGAAAAAATTACTCAGGTCGGTGACCAATAGGTGACGTCCTGATCTACGAAAAGTCAGTGTCACACCTTCGAACGTGAACCAGCGATCTATCTTATTTTTGAAGAGATATTTCGCGTCTAAGGGTGCCGATTCGTAGCGGTAGCTTAGCACTCGATGGCCGAGAAGTGGGTCGTAAAAGGGGATTAGAAAGCTGCAGATTGCCTGATAGATGAAGCGATCGAAGAAGTCGGTCTCCAAGCCGTAGCGTTCGCCATACCCTTTCTTCGGTATGTTTCTCACGATGCTGCGCGTGCCGCGATATATGCCGTTCCATTGCTGCAAAAGTGCAATAATGACCCGCTTCGCCTCGGCGGGGTTCTTGAAGAGGTCATCATATTGCAGGCAGTCGAAATACCAATCGTCACGCATATCCTGGCGGAGATGCTTGAGTACAAGGTCGAACTGCACCGGAAATCCGAGCGCTTGGCCGTTCAGCCAGAAAGCTGAATCCAGCACATAGTTTGCCTCGCTATTGCTTTCCATTCCCGCGCAGCCCCCCAATTTCGCTGAGTTAATCCTCAGACTACGGCACTACCTAACGTGTTTCGACTGAATCGTCTCTACGGCTTCGTTGGGAGCTGCCGGAGTTTTGAAAAGTGCCCGGGTGAATTGATTGCGATGGGTGCCTAGAGGCTGCGTCTCGCCAAGTTCGTACACTCGGCCCCCGCATCCGCCACCCCAGCGGGGGATCGGACCTTCAGAACGGAGCCAGCGGCCAGTTTCAGCCGTCGGCTGCAGAGCTCATTGCGGTGCCCAGAAGCGGGCCTAGGGCATGCCGGCTAATGGGGAGCGGTCCCGTTGGCCGATCTGGTAAGGTCCGCTTCCGCGCAATGCTCCAATGTCCAGAAGTGGCGCGTTTCGGTCCCGCCACTCGGAGGCTTTCAAAACTCCTTGGGACCGGGCATGCACCTCAACTCCGCTGGCCGTGACGCGATGCAGAGGCCACGCTCCATCAAGCTTGCCGCACCGCATTCAATGCGGGCCCGACGTTCCGTGTCAGGACGGAATGAATCTGGGCGATGACGGCGGCGCCTTCGCCAACGGCGGCGGCGACCCGCTTGGTCGAACCGGCCCGCACGTCTCCGACGGCGAAGATGCCTGGGCAACTGGTTTCGAGCGGCAGCCGCTCGCCGTCGCCGGCGCGCTCCCCCGTGAGAACGAAGCCCTTTGCGTCGAGCGCCACACAGCCGTCGAGCCAGTGCGTATTGGGATCGGCGCCGATGAACAGGAAGAGGTGGTGTGATGTGCACTCCCGGATCGCACCTGTCCGGCGGTCCCGAAACCTCGTCCCGGTCAGGCCAGTCGCCCGGTCGCCGTGCAAATCGACGATTTCGCTGTCCACATGGAGTTCGACGTTGGGCAAGGCCGCGATCCGATCGATCAGGTACCGGGACATGGTCTGCTCGAGGGGGCGGCGCACCACCAGGTGCAGATGCCTGACCTGCGGCGCGAGATAGGCAACCGCCTGGCCCGCCGAGTTTCCTCCGCCAACCAGGACGACATCCTCGCCGGCACACAACCGCGCCTCGACGGGCGATGCCCAGTAGGAAACGCCCGCCCCTTCCAGCGCTTCGATGTTGGGAATGTCGGGCTGCCTGTAACGCGCTCCGGAGGCGATCACGATGGTGCGCGACCGCGCGGTGCCTCCATTGCTGAGCTCGAGGGTGAACGGGGCTTCCGCATCCGCTCCGTGACAGCGGAGCAATTCGACGGTCAGCGGAATGGCAAGCTCGGCGCCGAACTTCGCCGCCTGATTGAACGCCCGGCCCGCGAGGGCTTGTCCGGAGATGCCGGTCGGAAAGCCGAGATAGTTTTCGATCCGGGCGGACGCGCCCGCCTGGCCGCCGAAGGCGCGGCTGTCCAGGACCAGGACCGACAACCCTTCGGATGCGCCATAGACGGCAGTGGCAAGCCCGGCTGGCCCGGCCCCGATGACCGCCACGTCATGGACARTMTTCGGATCGAGATCMGGYGTGATGCCGAGACAGGTCGCGGCATCGGCATTGCTCGGGCTTCTGAGCAATGTGCCGTTCGGGCAGATCATCAGCGGCAGGTCTTCGGGGGCGACGCCGAGCCGTTCGACGAGTTCGCGCCCCTCCGGCTCGCACGCGGCAATGACGGTGTGGGGGTAGCCGTTGCGGGTGAGAAAACCCGACAACCGGACGATGCCCGGATCATCCCGGCGTCCGACCAGGATTGATCCTGCGCCGCCGGTCTGCCCCTCCTCGATCAGCATGACGCGCCGGAGGATGAAGGCGCGCATGATCGTTTCACCGACATCCGCCGATCCGATGACGAGCGCGCGGAGATGCGGCGCATCAAAAGGGATCGCGACCGCACCAGCATCCCCCGCCACGACCGACATGAGGGATGGACGGCCCGAGAGCTGATTGGTCTCGCCGGTGAACTGGCCGGGACCGTAGGTCGTGACCAGCGACGACCGGCCGGCCGCGCCGCGTCGGATCGCGTCAGCCGAGCCATCGAGAATCAGCCAGCAGGGGGCGTCGCGGGCGCCGATCTCGTAGACGACCTCACGCGGACCGAAGCGGCGCGGTGCGCCGCTGGCGAAGCGACGCGACGTCGCAATCTGAAGGGCGGACAGTGTCGGAAAAATCTGCTCTCGCCGAGCATCGCCGATTGCCATGGGGTGACCTCCGTATCGGGCCTATGCCACTTCTCGCGCGCGACGCCATCCGACCAGATGAGGAGCTTGACCGCAATCACGCCGGCGCGAACTGCGGCGCCTTCGGCAAGATGGGCGCGAAGACCAGAAGGGCCAGGAGCGTCGGCCCGAAGCTCGCCCATACAGCGGACAGCGGGCCGTAGCCGGCCGCAATCGTCACGCTGCCCGCCCAGGCGCCGATGGCGTTGGCGATATTGAGCGCCGCGAGGTTCATGGCCCCCATCAGCGTGAGCGCCTCCGGAGCGAAGCCCGTCAGGCGCACCCGCACTCTCTCGACGCATCGTCGGCTCCTACGAGCGGCAGAGGTCGATATGTCCCGATCTCAGGCTTCTTTGTCCGTCAGTGAATCCGGATTGGCTTTACTGCTCTTTGGAGCAAGTTTTTCGAGGCCACCGTCATGTCTTATCCAGGTTCCACCGAGAGCCGCCGCACGGTCCTGACCGCAGCGGTCGGTATAGCGGCAGCCGCAATTCTTCCGGCCCCCGCCTTCGCTACTCCCTTCTCCACTGTCCAAGCATCGAAAGGAACACATGCCATGAGCGCCGCTTACGTCACCACCAAGGACGGCGTGGAGATCTTCTACAAGGATTGGGGACCGAAGAACGCCCAGCCCATCGTCTTCCACCATGGCTGGCCGCTGTCATCGGACGATTGGGACGCGCAGATGCTATTCTTCCTTCACAACGGCTATCGCGTGGTGGCGCATGACCGGCGTGGTCATGGTCGCTCATCGCAAGTCAGCGAAGGGCACGACATCGACCATTATGCTGCGGACGCCTCCGCGGTGGCCGAGCACCTGAATCTGCGCAATGCCGTGCATATCGGCCACTCGACCGGTGGCGGCGAGGTCGCGCGCTATGTCGCCAAGTTCGGTCAGCCGCAGGGCCGCGTGGCCAAGGCGGTTCTCGTGTCGGCTATCCCGCCGATCATGGTGAAGACCGAAAAGAATCCCGAAGGACTGCCCATGGCGGTGTTCGACGGCTTCCGTTCCGCGCTCGCGGCCAACCGCGCGCAGTTCTTCCTCGATGTGCCGACCGGGCCGTTCTACGGCTTCAACCGGCCGGGCGTGACGCCGATCCCGGGCACGATCCAGAACTGGTGGCGCCAGGGCATGATGGGTTCGGCCAAGGCCCACTACGACGGCATCAAGGCGTTCTCCGAGACCGACCAGACCGAGGACCTGAAGGCCATTAACGTGCCGACGCTGGTGATGCACGGCGACGACGACCAGGTCGTGCCCTACGAGGATGCCGCCCTCAAGGCAGTGAAGCTGCTGAAGAACGGCACGCTGAAGCTCTACAAGGGCTATCCGCACGGCATGCTCACGACCCATGCCGACGTGATCAATCCGGATCTGCTCGCCTTCGTGAAGGCCTGATGAAGCGGTGCCTCGGCACTCGTGCCGAGGCACCTGCCAGGAGGGCTGTTGCATGAAGCTTTATGTCCATCCGGGTGCGAGCTCGCTCTCGGTGCACATCCTATTGCGCGAGATCGGGGAGCCCTTCGATCTCGAGGTCGTCAACGTGACGGCAAAGCAGCGGGCGGACGGCTCGGATTATCGCGACGTGGCTCCCAGAGGCATGGTGCCGCTGCTGGAGCTTCCCGGTGGCGAGCGGCTGACCGAGAACATGGTGATCGCGCAATTCATCTGCGATCGGGCGGAGCGACGCGATCTCATGCCTGCTCCCGGCACCATGGCGCGCTACCGGGTCATGGAGTGGCAAAGTTTCGTCGCCGCCGAGCTGCACAAGAGCTTCATCCCGCTCAACTGGAAGATCGACGCGCCGATGCGCGAGCTCGTCCTCGCCCGCATCCGGGGACGTCTCGCCTTCGCCGAACAAGGGATGGTTGGCCCGTTCCTCACCGGTGAAACCTTCACCGCTGCCGACGCCTATCTCTTCGTCATCGCCAGCTGGACGCGCTTCTACGGCATAGCGCTCGACGCCTATCCCCGGCTGGCGGCTTTCCTTCGGCTGGTCGGAACGAGGCATTCGGTCAAGGCCGCGCTTCACGCCGAAGGACGCGGCATGGTCAGCCTCGACGATCCGACACCGGCACCCTGAGCGTCCATCCGCCGACACAAACCCGAACAACTTTCGAGCGGCTGCGCAGGCGCCACCGCTTTCGGAAGGGCTCATCTTCATTCGAAGCGAAAGGAACCGACCATGCCTGATACTCTCGAACGGACTCCGACGCGCTATATCGATAGCGGCGGTGTGCGCTTCGCCTATCGCCGGCTCGGGCCGGAGGCGGGTATTCCGCTCGTCCTGCTGCAGCACTTCACCGGCACAATGGACGCGTGGGATCCGGCGGTGGTCAATGCGCTGGCGGCGCGGCGGCCGGTGATCGCCTTTAACAATGCCGGCGTCGGCACCTCCTCCGGCGAAACACCTGACAGCGTCGAGCAGCAGGTCACCGATGCCGAAGCCTTCATCGCAGCGCTCGGCCTGAAGCAGGTCGATCTCCTTGGCTTCTCGCTCGGCGGCTTTCTGGCCCAGGTGATGGCGACGCGCGGCGCGGTCGATGTCCGCCGGATGATCCTCGCCGGTACGGCTCCGCGCGGCGGCGAGGAGCATCTGCTGCAAGTGGTCGAAGAGGCCTTCGCCCGGAACGCACGCGACGTCAGGCTTCCCCTCTTCTTCACGCCGTCCGAAGCCAGCCAGGCCGCCGGCGCCGCCTTCATCGACCGCGCCGGCGCCCGGACGAGCGACCGTGATCCGGACCGGGGCGAGGCCGTCAGCAACCCGCAGGCGCAGGCCATCATCCGCTGGTGCGCGGAGCCGGACCCGGATCACGCCTCGCTCAGGGCGATCCGACAGCCGACGCTCATCGTCCATGGCAGCGACGACACGATGTTCCCGTCGATCAATGCCTACGAGATGTTCAAGAACATGAGCAGCACCACGCTGATTATCTATCCGGATTCAGGCCACGGCGCGCTGCTCCAGTATCCGGAAACATTCGTTTCGCATGTCGAGACCTTTCTCGGCGCCTGAACTACACAGCAAACGACAGGATGACGACATGGACGCTCTGGCACGGAAGATCATCGATGCCCATGGCGGGCTCGACAGATGGGAGAATTTCACCACCTTGACCGCCCACCTTCGGCAGGGCGGCGTGCTCTGGCCGCTCAAGGGGCATGGCGGCAAGCTAGACGAGACGAACGTCACGGTCGGGCTCGGGCGGGAGTGGGCTTCTCATTCGCCGTTCGGGCCGGAGGGCAAGGTGACCCGCTTCGAGCCGGGCCGCGTTGAGATCAGGGACGCCGCCGGGAAGATCGTCGAGGAGCTGGACGAGCCTCGCGCCTCCTTCGCCGGGCATACGCTCGAAACACCATGGACAGAGCCTCAACTGGCCTATTTCGCCGGGATTGCGATGTGGACCTATCTCAACATGCCGTTCCTGCTGGCTGCGCCCGGCGTCGTCAGCCGATCCGTCGGGGAGTGGCGGGAGAAGGGTGAGACCTGGCAGAAGCTCGAAGTGGCGTTTCCCTCCGACATCGCCACGCACAGCACCGTGCAGACGCTCTACGTCGACGATGCCGGCTTGCTGAAGCGTCACGACTACGATGTCGAGATCGCCGGGAACACGCCGGGCGCACACTATATCGGCAGCTATGTCGAGGTGCAGGGTCTCCGCTTCCCGACCGAGCGGCGCATCTACCCGCGTCAGCCGGATGGAACCTCGCTTGCCGAGCCGCTGGTCGTCTCGATCGACCTTTCGGACATCCGGCTGGCCTGATTCCGCAGCAGGGCCGCTGCCTCTATGCCGCGGCCCTGCGCATGATCCGCTCGCCAATGGTTCGCCCACTCCGGTGCACGACTCCGGATCCGGGCTATTTGAACCAGACGCCCGCCTTCACCGCAGCGAACATCGCCAGCCCATAGGCCAGGAGTGCGAGCGCCAGCGAGGCGAAGAAGGCTTCGAGCGAACCCGTGAGCCGCAAGACAAGCCAGCCGCCGAGCAGTGCGACGACGAGGCGAAGCGCGCCGGCGCCCAGCGGCCAGAGCAGCTTTCCCGCGCCCTGGCTGGCAAAGTAGAGCGACAGTCCGAGCCCGAAAAAGCCGTAGAAGGGGCCGACGATCCGCAGATAGGCGCTGCCGGTCGCGATCATCGCGGGCTCGGCGCTGAACAGCCCGAGCCAGGCGGCGGGAAACAGCGCGGCCACGATACCGATGACTTCGGTGATCGCGAAGGACAGGCCCGCTCCGCTCAGCCCGATCTCCAGTGCCCGCTCGCGCTGGCCCGCGCCGATATTGGTGCCGACGAGCGCGACCATCGGCGCGCCGATGCCAAAGATCACTGGGACCAGCAGATATTCGAGCCGGACGCCTGTCCCGAAGCCCGCGACCGCATCCACCCCGGCCGCGGCGGCGACGATCGCGGTCGCGCCAGCGACGATGAGGTTGGTCTGGAGCGACTGCAGCGCCGAGAGCGCGCCGACTTTCAGGATGCCGGCGAGCGGCTCCCAATGCAGGCGCACCCAGTGGAACCGCGCCGGGTTGCGCCCCGAGAGGACGTACCACGCCATGGCGAGCGTTCCGCCGGCGTAGAAGGTGAGCAGCGCCACCCCTCCTCCCGCGATGCCGAGAGCCGGAATGGGGCCGAAGCCGAAGATCAGTAGGGGCGAGATCGGGATCAGCAGGGCGACTCCGACACAGCTGACGATGGCCGGGAATGCCATGTTGCCCGTGCCGCGGATCACGCTGGCGAGCCCGTTCATCAGCCAGATCAGGCCATTGCCGGCGAAGACGACGCCCGAATAGGTCAAGGCCGCCTCGAGATCGCCGCCGGAGCCGCCGAGCAGACGATAGATCGGCCGGCCGAAGATGAGGAACAGGGCCGAGAAGCCGAGGCCGAGGGCGAGGTTCAAGACGATCGCGTGCAGGACGAGAGCGTCAGCCCGTGCGCGCTGTCCGGAGCCGAGCGCACGCGCCACGGCCGAGGAAATGCCGCCGCCGATCGCGCCGTTCGAGAGCATCGTCATCAGCATGACGGTCGGGAACACGAGCGCCATGCCCGCCAGCGCCTCCGTCCCGAGCTTGGCCACGAACCAGGTCTCGATCAGCCCGCTCGATGCCTGGGCGAGCATGATGAGCACGTTCGGCCAGGCCATCCGGACCAGCAGCGGCAGCACGGGCGCTTCGAGCATGCGTCTGGTGCGCGGATCGACGGGCACAGCCGACCCCGCGCGGTTCGCGAGCTCGGCCGAGGAACCGGGCAGTGAGCCGGGCGCCCCCGGCGCAGAGGCGTCGTCACCGCGTCGCATGGGCTGCCCCGCGTCGATCGAGCATCATCGCCACCAGTTCAGCCAGCGCCGCCATCGCGCCGATGGCCCAGACCGCGCCGATACCGATGATACCGGCACCGATCGCCGATCCGATGGAGAAGCCGAGATACGTGGTCGAGGTGTTGAGCGCGAGCGCAACGGATGCCTCCGAAACTGGCCCGGCCGCGATCAGCCGCGCCATCTGGGCAGGAAACAGCGACCACACGCTGAAGCCCCAGGCCGCGATGGCAGGGAGCGCGACTACGAGGGCCCCTGCCGGCGCCAACAACGTCGCAACGGCGAGAGCTGCAAAGGAGATCGAAAGAGCGATGAGAGAGCTCCGCACCACCCGGTTCGATCCGAAGCGGTCGTTCAGCGTGCCGCCGACCGTGACCCCGATCGCTGCGGCGAGGCCCCACATCGAGACCGTCGCGCTGATTCCGGTGGCACCGAAACCGAGCACCGCCTTCAGATAGGGAGCGATGTAGGGGTAGGCCGTGAAGGCGCCGATCGCCCAGAACAGGCTTACGGCGAGGAGGCGAAGGATCGCAGGGCGCCGGACCACCCCGAGCCGTTGCTTCAGGCTCGCCACCGCAATCCCGAACCCGGCGTCGGAGCGAATCCCGAGACCGATTCCGACGATCGCGACGAGTCCCATCGCAGCCACGGCGAGAAAGGTGGTTCGCCAGCCGAAAGCATGGCCGACGATGGCGCCGAGAGGCAGGCCGAGCGCGATGGCGATCGTCATGCCGCCGCTGACGATGGCGAGCGCACGTCCGCGCTTGCCCGCAGGCACGATGACTCCCGCCAGCGAGTTCGCTCCCGGAATGTAGAGCCCCGACGCGACCGCCATCATGATGCGGGCGAGCATCAGCGCCGCGAAGGACGAGGAGTGCGCTGCGATGAGGTTCCCGGCGGTGAAGATCGCCATGGCGAGAAGCAGCGTATCGCGCCGCCGCAAGCTCGCGGTCAGGACGGTCGAGATCGGCGAGCTTACGGCAAGGACGAGCGTGAAGACGACGACCAGCGTGGCCGTCGCCGAGAGGCTCATCCCGAGGTCGTCGGCGATGGTCGGCAGAAGCGGCGCGATCATGAACCCTTCGGTTCCGATGGCGAAGGTGCCGAGCGCGAGAAAGGCCGGGGGCAGAAGAGAGCCTTCCTCAACCGGCTTCGACGCCATCGCTTCGACGGCGGCGGGGGCCTTAGCCGCGGAGGATAGCGGCTTGTCATGAATCATCGAGAGCGCTCCAAACGCCGCAGGCTCCCCCTGCCGGACCGACATGGGGGCGCCTCTACGGATCAGACCGGAATGGGATTGGCGATCAGTTCGAGATTGAAGCCCTGCACCAGCGCGTGCTCACCGCTGCCTGGGTTATCCCGCAGCGCCTTAATCTCGTCGACGATCACCTCTGCCGCCTCGGTGGCGAGACCGGCCATCGTTTTTTCGATGAAGATGTCGAGCGGCATGGCGCGAGAGTCGCCGCTCTTCTTGATGAGGTCGGTATCGACCCAGGGTGGCGCGATCTCCTGCACCGAAACGCCGGTTTCGCGCAGCATGAAGCGCTGCGACAGCGCATAGGAGTGCAGGGCTGCCTTTGTCGCCGAATACACAGCCGTTGTCGCCAGCGGCACATAGGCCAGGATGGAGGTGTTGTGGATCACCGTCGCACGTGGCTGGGCCTTCAGATGCCCAATCAGCGCGGATGTCAGCCGGATCGGCCCGAGCAGATTGGTGTCGATGATCTTGCGCGACGTCGCATCGTCGATCGTGCCGCCCGCATCGTCGAAGGGCATGATGCCGGCGTTGTTGATCAGCACGTTCAGGGTCGGATAGGCCTGCGTCAGGCGGCCAGCCACCCGTTCGATATCGGCGGCATCGGCGATGTCGAGTTCGATCCCATCGATGCCCGGATTGGCCGTCGTCACCTCGTCGAGCAGCGCCCGGCGGCGCCCCGCCACGATCACCTTGTTGCCGAGCTTGTGGAATGCCTCGGCCAGGCCCCGCCCAATGCCCGAGGTCCCCCCGGTGATGAAGATCGTGTTGCCGGTCATCTGCATGGCGTCACCTGGTATCTCTCGTTGAGGCAGACCGGGCACTCCCCGCCGCCGATGGACCGACAATCGCAAACAATCGCAATGTCTCAAATGACACATAAGCGTCTATTTGAGACATTGCGTCGCGAAATCTCGCTATCGCCGAACGTTGACGGCCGCGCGGTCTGCGGGCTGGGCTCAGCCTTCGAGAAAGCGATCGATCTCGGCCGCGAAGTCGTCGATGTGCTGAAACAGGAAGGCGTGTCCCGCGTCCGGATAAAGCACCAGCTTGGCATCTGGCGCCTGCTGCGAGAGCACATAGGAACGATAGGCCGGCAGCATCACGTCGTGAGCGCCGTTCGCGACGAGCATCGGCAGCCTCAGCTCCTTGGCGCGGTGCAGTACGCCAGGCCAGCTCGACACCGCCTTAACCTGCCCCATGAACGACACAGCGCTGACCGGCGGCCCCCGACCTGGCGCCGTGGCGATGCGGGCGAGCGAGCTGCGGCCGGCAGCGACCGCGCTTTCGCTCTCCGGATAGAACAGGAACAGGAAATCGTCGGCGTCGTTTTCCGGCTTTGTCATGATCTGCGGCACTCGCGGATGCTGCTGCGGACCGTCGGCGACCGGCCCCGGGCTCGACCCCGCCACGATGAGCCGGCGGACGAGCGCCGGGAAATCGAGGGCGAATTGCTGGCTGACCACGCCACCCAGCGACCAGCCGAGCAGATCGACCTGCGAGCAGCCGAGACGCTGGATGAATTCGGCCGCGACGGCGGCGAGTCCCGCGACCGTCTCCGGCACGCTCCCATCGGAGCGCCCTATGCCCACGCTGTCGAAGCGGATCACCCGCCTGTCTTGTGAGATCGCCGCGATGAAGGCCGGGTCCCAATCGTCCATCGTGCCGCGGAAGCGCTGAAGGAGGACCAGCGGCAAACCGCCGATCGGTCCGTCTTCACGCCATGCCAACCGCCCGAAGGATGTTTCCAGCGCATTGATCTCGGATTTGACGGCCACGCTTGCCTCCGGCGTTCGACCTTGACGGTCGAGACAAGCTAGGCCCCACAGTCGTCCGCTCCTAAGTCAACAAGGCGGCAATTCCGGACATGGCCGCCGCCATGGCGTCTTCTTTTGGCTGCCGGAGCGGCACCTGACGCGTTATGCGAACCGAGTTGGGTGCGATGGCTTCGCTGGCCGGGGAACTACTCGCCAGCCTCGGCCATGCCAGATGTCACGTCGCCTGCCTGTTCCTGCGCTTCCGCCAGGCGTAGATTGCGACGCAGCGTCTGCGGCGGGTGCCCGAAGAAGCGCAGGAAAGCCCTGCGCATCCGATCGCGATCGGCAAAGCCGGTATCGCGAGCGACGATATCCATCGGATGCCTGCCATCCTCCAGCATCGCCTTCGCCGCCTCCAGGCGCAGCCGCTCGACAGCCTTCGCCGGGGATTGCCCGGTCTCTTCGCGAAACACGCGGGTGAACTGCCGTGGGCTCAGGCTCGCCGCATCCGCGAGTTCCTCGACGGTCAAGGCGTTGCGGAGATTCTCTTTGGCATAGACGAGCGCTCGTTTCACGCGATCGGAGCGCGGCTCAAGTTCAAGCAAGGCCGAGAACTGCGACTGGCCACCGGGCCGCCGATGATAGATGACGAGCCGGCGCGCGACTCCCCGGGCCAGCTCCGCGCCATAGTCATCCTCGATCAGCGCCAGGGCTAGATCGAGCGCGGAGCTCATTCCTGCCGATGTCCAGACATTGCCGTCCTTGATGAAGATGCGGTCGTCGTCGACCCGCACGGCGGGGTAACGCTCCTGCAGCGTCTTGGCATGGGCCCAGTGCGTCGTGGCTGATTTCCCATCGAGCAGACCTGCTTCCGCCAGCGCGAATGCGCCTGTGCAGACGCCAGCGACACGGCGGGAATGCTGGCCGGCAGCGGCGATGTAATCGCGCAACGCCGTCGTAAGGGGCCGCGGACGCAACTCGCCGAGAACCATGAGGGTGTCGGGAAATTCCCCTAGCGGGACGGTTTCAACCTTCATGCCCAAGGTAGATAAGATGCCCCCGCCTCTCTCCGACATGACGGAGACCGAGTAGGCGTGGCGGCCAAGCTGCAGGTTGGCGAACTCGAATGCAGACAAGGCAGCCAAGCCCATGACTTGGAAACCGTCTTCCATGATGAAGCCGACATGTCTCATCCGCACCTCCACCTCACCGGTTTCGCTTGATAGCATGATTTCATGCACGGCAGAGCGGGGCTCGAAAGCCGTCACGCCAGTCGGCCACCATTGGGCGACATAGCCAGCGGCGCGCAGGCTTCAAGACACAAGGCTGACGGATCGCGCGGATTGTCCCAAATCGGCGTGTCTTTGACGGATCGAGCCGCCGAATATCCGTCTACATCCCGCAAGGTGCATCAGCGAGGCGGCATCATGGTCAAAGCCATTTTTGATCCTCTCAAGCCTGGGTTCATCCCCGTGGAGGGGTATAAGCTTCGGATTCTGCGAAGCCCGGGGCTCGGCCTACCGATCCTCATCACTGCGCCCTGGCCGCAGAGCATCTACGCATTTCACGCGATCTGGGACGACCTGATGCAGCTCGGCCCCGTCATTGCGGTCGATCTCCCGGGCTTCGGGCGCTCGGATCATCGCTCCGAACTGATGTCGCCGGCAGCCATGGGGCAATTCGTCATCCGCCTGGCCGCAGAGCTCGGCATCGCACGGTGGCATGCCATCGGTCCCGACGTGGGCACCTCGGCGATGCTGTTCGCGGCGGCCACCCGGCCCGACCTGTTCGAAAGCCTCGTGGTCGGCAGCGGCGGCGTCGACATGGGCCTGCTCGGCAAGGGCTTGCGGAGCGTGATCGAGGCGAAGCCGGGGACGTATGGCGAGCCCGACGGCGGCGCCCAGGTCGTCGGCACGATCACCCGATTGACGCGTGCGACCCCACCGGCCGAGGCTATGGAAGATTTCCGCCTGTCCTCACTGGGGCGGCGCTGGATCGAGGCCGCGGACTATGTCAGGGCCTATCCGCGCGATCTGCCGAGGCTCCAGGCCCTCTTGCCGACGGTGACGACGCCCGTCCTCGTGATCTCCGGCAACGACGACCCCATCGTGCCGCCGGCCAACGGCGAGCTTCTGGCGCGAAACCTTCCCCATGCCGCCCACCGGGTATTCGATGCCGGCCATTTCGTCTGGGAGGATGATGCCGCGGGCTATATGGATGCCGTTTCGGCCTGGGTCACGGGCGGCTATCGTCAGGTCTGACCGCCGCCCGAGGCTTCCCGTGTGTCGGCGGTGAGTTCCCCGTAGAGCCCGCGCGTGCCCCAGTCCTCTTCCTGGCCCCGGTGCGAGCGCTCATTTTCAAGATCTGCGGCAAGGAGCTGGGCCAGGGTCGATGCGGCGGCCTTCGACGCCTGCAGGAACCCATTCTCGTCTGCACTCGATGGCCGGCTCCGACCAAAGAGCGAGCGGTCGTGCATTCGAAACAAGGCTGCAGACCGATGCGCCCGGTGAGCGCGAAAACCGAAACGGATCAAGGCTTCCTTCCCGATCGAAAGACTGGATTCATAGGTCTCGCTCTCGACGTGATCCGCTCCAAGGCGCAGCAGCTCGTAGGCATGGCGCCGATCCCACGCACGCGAGAGGATCACGAGGTGCGGAAACGACGTCCGAGCCGTTTCGACCAGATGGCTGATCTGCTCGCGCTCGTCGATGGCGACGATGAGGATCTTTGCCGTTTCCGCTCCCGCGGCGCGAAGAAGGTCGAGCCGGGTTGCATCCCCGAAATTCACGCGCTGATCGAAGCGGCGCAGGATTTCGATCTGGGTCAGGCTCGTGTCCATGATCGAGATCCGCAGGCCGTTGGCCTGCAGCAACCGGCCCGCGATCTGCCCGAAACGGCCGAACCCGGCGACGATGACATCGACGCGATCCTCGAATTGGACGTCTGGCGCGGCCTGCTGCGACGGAGCGATCCGGCGACGGATGATGCGGTCCAGCAAGAGCATCAGCAGCGGCGACAGCAGCATCGAGATGGCAACGGCGGCAGGCAGCAGGCGCGACAGCTGCTCGGGCAGCAGCGCAAACTGCTTGGCGAAGCCGATGAAGACGAAGATGAACTCCCCGCCTTGCGCCAGCAGGACAGCCAGCGAAATCGCCTCGATGGGACGGAAACGGAAGGCGCGGGAGGCCGCGTACATCGCGAGCGTCTTGGCGAGCATCAGGCCCACCGCGATCGCGATGACGGAAAGCGGCTGGCTTCGCAGCAGTTGGAGATCGAGTCCCGCTCCGACCGTGATGAAGAACAGCCCCAGCAGCAAGCCGCGAAACGGATCGATGTCGCTCTCGATTTCCTGCCGAAACTCGGTTTCGCTGAGGACAACCCCGGCGATGAAGGCACCCAGAGCCGGCGACAGACCGACGACGGTCATCAGAGCCGCCACGCCGACGACGAGCATCAATGCCGCTGCGGTGAAGACCTCGCGCGAATGCGTTGCCGCGATAAATCGGAACAGAGGCCTGACGGCGAACCGGGCTGCGAGGACGACGAAGACTACTGCCACCAAGGCCTCGGCGCCGCGCAGCCAGGCGGCCGGATTGCCCTCCGCTGCCGCAGATGCGTTCGACGCCAGCAGCGGAACGACGAGGAACAGCGGGATGATGGAGAGATCCTGAAACAGCAGCACACCGAAGCAGGCACGGCCGATGGTCCCCGACCGCTGCCCCTTCTCTTCCAGTGTGGCCATGACGAGCGCGGTCGAACTCATCGCGAGGATGAGAGAAAGCGTCACCGAGACCGCGAAGGAGAGCCCCAGCATCATGGCTATGGGCGTGATCACCACCGACACGGCGAGCATCTGTGCCATGCCGAGCCCGAAGATTAGTCCCTTCATCTGCCACAGCAGCGCAGGGCGAACCTCCATGCCGATGAGAAACAACAGGATGACGATGCCGAATTCGGCGACATGGCTGACGGCGGCAATATCGCCCGTCAAGGAGAGCAGGCCCGGGCCGATCACGGCGCCTGCGATGATGTAGCCGAGAACGGATCCGAGCCCCAAACGCTTGGCCAGAGGGACGGCGATGACGCCGGCAAGCAGATAGACGAAGGTCCGGACCAGGATTTCGCCGGTGCTCATATGACGGTCTCTCGCATCAGATTGTCGAGATAGCGCCTATATCCCTGCGCTGCCTGCTCCAGCTGCTCTCCACGCAACCGAGGGGCGTCATGGAGCAGATGGGGCGCGGCCCAGTGCATCTGGCAGAGCGCCGCTGTCCGCTCCAGCGGCCGCAGGAATTCCTCCACCCTGTAACCGTTGCGACCGTCCTCGCGGTAGCTCCGCTCATCGCCGCCGGTGGAGGCCGCACAGAACAAGGTCTTGCCGGCAAGGCGCGGCGCGCTGCCGCCATAGGCGAAGCCGTGAAGCCAGACGAGGTCGAACCACTCTTTGAGGACAGCCGGCACCGAATACCAGAACAGCGGGAACTGGATCCCGATCACCTTGTGGCGCAGCAGCCTTTCCTGCTCCGCAGCGACGTCGATCTGATAGTCTGGATAGGCCTGGTAGAGATCGTGGATCTCGATCCTGGGCTGCTCGGCCGCCGTTTTCGCCAGGCGGGCGTTCACGACGCTGCGGTCGAGCCGCGGGTGAGCGATGACAAGCAGGCCAGTCGGCTCGACCGGGTTCGTCTCCTCTGCGACCGGGCTCAAGATCATGTGGTCTGCTGAGTTTTGCATCGTCGTCGGGGCGTTTGATCTGGAGGAGACGTCGCGGCGGTCAGCGCGTGGCCGACGGAGCCGGTGGGGCTGGCAGCAGCCTTCCCCTGACTAGGAGCCAGAGTGTCCGCAGAACGATCGCGCCCATCGCGATCGAGACGAATGCAAACACGACGGGCGCCAGGACGGAGACCGGACCTGCATCGCCGCGGCCGACGAGTTTGACCATCGCCGTTGCCAGCGCGGTGAGCCCGAAGGTGAAAGCCCAGACCGAGGCTGTGACACCGGCAGCGAAGATCCACCGTGCCAGCCGCGCGAGCAGCAGGAGCTGCAGCAAGCCGTAGCCGATCAGGCCGTAGACGACGATATCAGGCGGGCCGCTCGTGACGCTTAGATAGGCCGCGGCGCCGACCGTAGGCGGAGCCAGCTGGATGCCCAGCACCGGCCGCAGCGGCGGCGGCATCTCCGGCGCTGTGTAGAGCCTGTGGAGCAGAACGGATTCGATCGCCAACCAGCTCAGGAGGCCAGCCCCGAAGGCGAGGCGGCCCCAGTCTCCGAGCCCGAATGTCGTCAGGCCGATCGCGGTGACATAGGAACCTGCGACCGTCGGCAGATAGAGGACTGGCGTCGTCGCGGCCAGATCGCGCGTGCCCTGCCAGAGGATGCCGGTGCGCCACAGGGCGAAGACCAGAGTGAAGGTCAATCCCGCCGCAAAAAGCGCCACCGCGACGGGGCTGGAATAGGGGTTGGCGGCAATCGCAACCAGCATCGTCGCAACTCCGACCAGCCCGATGAAGCAGCACTGGACCGGGTGGTTCGCCTCCCCGATGGCTTCGCTGCGAGCCGCCAGCCATTTGGCGGCGAAGAGGACAAGGAGAACGGCCCAGACGAAACCGCCTGCCAGCATCAGGGCCTCGCCGATCGCAGCCGGCAGCCCCCAGACCTCATGCGCCGCCCGCCAGCTATTGCCCCACCCGATCAGCCCCAGAACCATGCCGAAGAAGGAGGCGGGGATGGCGAGGGGTTTGCTCATGGATCTGTCCATCCGGGTTGGGCTTTGGGTTGTTCGGCTAGGTGGCTTAATGAGACGCGCGCCTCCGCGAGCGAGGAATATCTCCGCATCTCATCGGCCCGGTCGGGACATGGCGGACCTTAGCGGCAAACCCAGCAGGACCGCAGGACGAAGACGAGGCAATTCGGGACGTGGGCGCGAAACATCCCTGCGCGGGACGTCCCGATTGCCTGTCTTTGCACCACAGACGCGCTCGTGGCTCTCGAAGGGATTTGTCCGAAATCGCCTCGTCTTCGTCCTGCGCGCTGGCCCCGCCCCCTTTAAGGTTCATGCTTCATTCGCGCAGTGGGAAGCGGTCATGACAAGCATCAAGGTCAACGGGGCTGCATATGAGGTCGATGCGGAAGCGGAGACGCCCTTGCTTTGGGTTCTGCGCGATACGTTGGGATTGACCGGGACGAAATACGGCTGCGGCATCGCCCAATGCGGCGCCTGCACTGTACTAATGGACGGTCAGGCCGTCCGGTCCTGCCAGATGCCGCTCGACAGCGTCGGCACCGCGGAAATCCGCACGATCGAGGCGATCGAGCAGGATCCTGTCGGCCATAAGGTTGTCGAGGCATGGGTGGCGCAGCAGGTGCCGCAATGCGGCTATTGCCAGTCGGGACAGGTCATGGCCGCGACCGCGCTACTCAAGCAGACGCCGAAGCCGAGCGATGCGGACATCCAGGACGCCATGACCAATCTCTGCCGTTGCGGGACCTACAATCGGATCGCAGCGGCGATCCATCAGGCCGCTGGTTGAGGAGGGATCGACATGAACATGCTCGCAGCGATCAAGTCCACCAACGCAACTGCGCTGATCCCCGTCGAAGGCGTCGCCAATCTCTCTCGCCGGGGCGTTCTCGGTGGCGCGGCCTCGCTGGTGCTGGGCGCTCTGCTGCCCGCCATCCCAGCGCGCGCCCAGACCGCTCAGGCGGTCAAGCCGGGCACACGCGTTGCCGCCTTCCTGGTCATCGGCAAGGACAACAGCTTCAAGATCCTCAGCCCCTTCGTCGAAGGCGGTCAGGGCATCAACACCGGCATGGCGCAGACGATCGGCGAGGAGCTCGACGTCAACCCGGCCCGCTTCGAGGTGGAATGCGCGCCACCCGGACCCGACTACGCCGTCATCGACGGATTGCGGATGACGGGCGGCAGCTTCTCGACGCGCTCAAGCTACATGCCGATGCGCCGGCTCGGCGCCAGCGCGCGCGAAATGCTCATTCGGACAGCCGCGGCGCGCCTGAAGGTCAAGCCCGACAGTCTCACGACCGAAGACGGCCATGTCGTTCACGCGGCATCCCGTCGGCGCGTAGCCTATGGCGAACTCGCCGAGGAGGCCTTGAAGCTCACCCCCGCCGCCGAGGTGAAGCTGCGCGACCCCGCAACCTTCCGCTGGCTGCGAAAGCCCGTACCCCGGCTCGACGTTCGTGAGAAATCGACCGGAAAAGCGATCTACGCGATCGACCAGAAAGTCGACGGCATGCTCTACGCGGCCGTGCAGCATGCGCCGCATCTCGGCACGAACCCGACCGGGATCGCGAATGAAGACACGCTCAAGGCCATGCCGGGAGTCCATGGCGTGCACCGCTTGCCCGGCGCGGTCGCCGTCACCGCAAACAGCTGGTACCGGGCTCGCAAGGCGGTCGAGGCGGCGGACGTGACCTGGTCCGCGCCGCCTGCGAGTGGCTTCGACGCCGTCGCGGCGGACTACTCTTCGGCGGGCCTGCTATCCACGCTCAAAGGCAACACCGCCCAGGCCGTCTCGGCCGAAAAGGAGGGCGATGTTGCGGCAGCCTTCGCCAAGGCCGTTAAGACCGTAGAGGCCGAGTACGATGCGCCATACCTCGCTCATGGCCAGCTCGAACCGCCCTCGTCGATCGCGCGCTTCAACGCGGATGGTTCGCTGGAGCTCTGGCTTCCCAACCAGATGCCCGAGCTGTTCCAGTCGGTCGCGGCTCAGGCGGCCGGACTGCCGCCGGAGAAGGTGATCCTGCATTCGCCGATGCTCGGCGGGTTCTTCGGGCGCCATTTCGTCTATGGGCCCGGCAATCCCTTCCAGCAGGCGATCCTATTGGCGAAGGAAACCGGCAAGCCGGTCAAGCTGCTCTGGTCCCGCGAGGAGGAGTTCAAGCGCGACGCGCTGCGCCCGTTGAGCTTCAGCCGCTTCCGGGCCGCGATTGGCCCCGATGGAAAGCCGACCGCCATCCAGGTCCGTACCGTTGGAGAAGGACCGCTGGGACGCTATTTCGGCGCCGGCGCGAAGGGCGGGGTCGACAGCTCCGCGGTCGAGGGCATCGTCGAGAAGCCCTATGCCATCGCGTCCTGCAGCATGGAGTATGTCCGCTTCCCCCATCCCGTGACGATCGCCTTCTGGCGTTCGGTCGGTCACTCGATGAACGATTACTTCTACGAGGGCTTCTTCGACGAGATGGCCGATGCCGGGAAACAGGACCCCTTCCAGCTCCGCATGGAATTGCTGAAGGACAAGCCACGCCATCGGAAGCTGCTGGAGACGGTGGCCGCGATCTCGGGCGGTTGGAAGCGCGGCCCCTATGATGCGGAGGGCGGCAAGCGGGCGCGCGGCGTAGCCATGGCCTCGCCCTTCGGCTCGGAAACAGCGACGATCGCCGAGGTCTCGCTCGAAGCGGGCGAGGTCAAGGTTCACAACCTCTGGATCGCATTCGATCCCGGCAGCATCGTCAACCCCGCGATCGTGAAGTCGCAGGTCGAGTCGGCGGCAGCGCTAGGGCTCTCCGCCACGCTGTTCGAGGAACTGGTCTATGATGGGGGCCTACGCCAGTCTCACAATTTCGATGACTATCCGATCCTGTCCCGAGCCGCGATGCCTCAGGTTCATGTCGAGATCGTCGAGAGCGGAGCGCCGATGGGCGGCGTCGGGGAGCCTGGACTGCCCGGCGTTCCCCCGGCAGTGGTCAACGCGGTTGCCGCCCTGACCGGCCGGCACATCCGAAGCCTGCCTCTGTCGAAGGCGAAATTCGGAAGCTGAGCCGGAGGAGAGAACTCTCTTCGCCGTCGCGGCCCCTGTTCGAGATCAAGCATAGCGAACATCGATAAGGGCGCGCGCCGGTGATGTTCACCGGYGCGCGCCCGAGTGTTTTTGGGCGGCCCGCCCCTACTGCGCAGGCAGCGTCTTCAGGAATGCGATGATATCGCTGCGATCCTGTGTGTTCGGGACCGCGATCGCCATGGTCGTCCCGGGAACCGCCTTCGCAGGTCCCCCGAGATAGGTGTCGAGCTGCTCCTCGGTCCAGGTCAGGCCGGAGCCCGTCATCGCCTTCGAGTAACGAAAACCGGGAGCGCTCGCCGCCGGGCGACCGACGACGCCGGCGAGTCCGGGTCCGATCTTGTTCTGGCTCCCGGCCGCATGGCAGGCGGAGCAGCGGGAGAACAACGTCTTTCCCTTTGCCGCGTCGCCCTCCGCATGCGCGAGACCGGCACTCCCCACAAGGCAGGCGATCAGCAGAAGTCGTTTTCCCAGCATCATGACTCATCCCTCTCTCAAAGACCGGCCACTGCGGCCGCGATCCGGATGCGGATGAGGTTAGGCGGCAGCCGAATGCAGCCCGAGGACGAAAACACGCTGTTTCGGGACGCAAAGATATTCCATCACCGGCTTGAAGCTGGGTGAGGCCACCGCGCTCTGGCCGCCACCGGCGATCCGAGCGAAGCAGGTTACGCTTGCGGCGCTCAGCCTGAGTGAGGGCGTGGATCTGACCGACGTGAAGGCGAGGATGACTGCTCCGTTGATGGCAATGTCCTCGGCCGCCCTTTTTACAGCGGTAAGATCCCTCCAAGCTCAGTTGAGAGCGCGACGTGCGTCCAGATAGGCGATGACATCAACGAGCCCGGCCACGGTCTGCAGCTTCTCGATCGGCCGGGCATTGAGGGGGATGTTCGCGCTGGCAAGCCAGCTTGCGGCGATCTCATCGTCACCGCCGACAATTGCATCGAGCGAGCGAAACAACTGCACGAAAAGGACGGCAAGCTCGAACGGCTTTGTGCCAGGCTCAAGTGCAGAGCCGCCGCGCCTGATGCGCGAGATTGTAACCTCACTGACGCCGATGATCGCGGCAAGCGTCTCGGAGCTGATCTTGAGCTGGTCCGCTGCCCGAATAGCGGCTTTGGTGACGACCGCGCCCGATTCAGCAGATGAAACAGGGAAATGTTGACCTGGCACGACAATTCCTTTTCTCAGATAAGGACGACGGCGCCCGTTAGCGTAAGAGAGACAACCCCGAGCGGCGCGGGCCTAGCCGGGCCAAGGCCAGTATCATTGCCCGAACCTAGACCTCGACGATACAGTCGATCCGGAAACCCGGGTTCTCTCTTAATCCATCGCGCGGGTAACCGGCCTGGTTGGCAAACACCCGCGTTTGCCCGACTAGGTAATCGTGAGAGCCGTGATCGTGCCCATGGATCCACAACTCCGGCCTGGTGGCCTCGATCAGCCAACCGAGATTCGACACGAATGCCGGAGACAGTGATCCACCCTGATGTCGCGGCTGCACCGAGCCTGGATGCGGCGCATGATGGGTTACGACCACAGTGGGCCCGCCGTGCTGCCGCTCGAGTTCCTGCCTCAGATAATCGCGGTCTTTGCGATGTTCGGCGGCCGCGTGCCACGGCATGAACCGGGCATGGTGGCCACTGTCCTCTCGATATCGGATCAGGCGGTGGTCGTTCATCTCGTCCCCAGCCGTGATCATTGATGGCTTCGGAGTGCCTAGCAACCGGTAGTCGGTCCAGAGGATCGCACCGACAAAGCGGACCCCGTCGATGACAACGGCGCGCCTGTTCAGCAGCAGGATCCCTGCTTCGTCAGCGGCCGCCTGCCCTTTGGCGAGCTCGGACTTCATTTCATGATTGTAGAATTCGTGGTTGCCGGGGGACGTAGACGATCGGTCGACCTTTCAGCGCGCCGGTGTCGCGCTCTTGCGCGAGCCATTCGACCGCGGCGGTGACCGGCTGATGGATGTCGCCAGCGAAGACCGCGGCGTCGAATCCGGCAGGTCGGCGGGGAATGCGAACGGCCCGAACTCCAGATGGATGTCCGACATGACAAGCAGACGCATCCGAAGACCTTCGTAGCAGGAGGAACGCGTCACGCTCGGCGGCGCAACCGCCCTGAGGCGATGTATGCAGGCAGGAAGGAGCGAAGCGGCCCCAATGACCAGTCAACAGGTTAGATGCTGGCGTTGGCTGACACTGTCAGTAGCAATTCGTGGTTGGGGGAGCGCCAGAACGCGTACCGCGCGGCGAGAGGCAAGCGGCTAAACGCCCGAAATAGCCGGTATCGCCATCGCCTGCGCGAGCAATAATACTGCGAATTTGATATCGGAATTGTAATATTCGCAAATAAAAAACCGGCGTGCTGAATTTAAATCGCGCACAATTACCCCCGCGAATTTCCGCCGCACCGCGGGGGACCGCATAACATTACACTCAAACAGAGTCAAGATACCTACGATCGATTCCTTGATCTGGGAAATTTTGAACAATCTCAGAATGTTGCAGCTAGAATCGAACCCAACCGCTCGACTTCGAACCCCTAGCACCGCGGCTCAAAGCGGTAGCGCGGCAAGCTGAGCTTGAGGGTCCACCGCTCGAAAGAATCGACTCGACGGGAGGCCGCTACTTGCTGATCCTGATTTCGCGAGCCGCGCAATTCAGCTTCCAAGCTCGCAAACAACAAAAAAGCGCCGGCGAAAGCCGACGCTTTTGCAATGAAGTTCGTTGGCGAGAGACCCTAGGAAAGTATCGAGCCCCCGAACTTCACCATCTCAAAGGCTGGCGCCGATGAGCTCCGAACTCTCTTGCGACCTAGGTAACAGGTCAAGCGGTTTCGGCGCTTGCGGCCAAAAGGAGGTCGCGTGTCAAACTTGGAGTTTCGAACAAGTCAGCTAGATGCTGACGAGCCCTGGGCCGTCCAGATCAAGTTCTGCGAGTTGCGATCGCTCGTCGCGATCGATTTAGCATCAGAGCGTTCGATCGCTGCGGTATCCGCCCCTACTCCACCCTCTGTCCAAGACTACGTCGCGTTGATTGCCGAGCTTCCTCCTATGTTGGGCAATGCGCCAGCCGGCTCACTTTCGGGGCTTATCGTTCTGAAGCCGGACCTTGTGACGACCGATCCCAGAATAGCCGCGATCTGCCGCGTTCTGGGCATCGCCCGAATTTTCCAAGGAGCCGCCCGAACGGAGGCCGAGCGATTGGCCGTTGCCGTGCCCGGTTCTGAAGCGGAGGGCATCGCAATGTAAAACCGCGCCCAGAACGAAGAAAGCACTTCGACGGCAATCGAAGTGCTTTCCCGTAGAAATCCTTCGCTCCTAGCGGCCTTCAGAACCTCGGAGCGATTCCCATACCCGGCGACTGCCGACTTGGTCATTCGTGTGTACCTGCGAGCGCGAGCGCGTGCAAGCAGTTTCGCACGAATACTGAGATCGCGGTGGCGCGCCTACCGAACGAATAGATCTCATGAACCCAATTGTTGAAATTGCCCCCTCGCCGGCGCCGATCGTCTATTTGCCAGGCGAATCTCGATCCTCGCGCAACGTTCACTCGAAAAGCCGTGGCGCCTGCCGGCCCAGCATCATTGCAGGCAGCGTCCCCTACGAGCTGATGTGTGAGAGCGGCTTGGAGCGCGACGTCGCCCTCGTCCTCTCGACCTGTCCAGATATTGCGGACATCGTCGAGCAGCCGCCCGCGATAGACTGGACCGACGCCGCAGGAACGAGGCGGCGATACACGTTCGACTTCCTGCTAACCCTCCTGTCCGGCTGCAAGATAGCTGTAGCCGTGAAGCCGTGGGAAAAGGCGCAGCGCGAAGGTCTCGATCATAAGCTGAGGTCCATGGCCCTGCAGCTTCCAGGCGGGTTCGCCGACTACGTTAAGCTGATCACCGACCGGGACATCTCGCTAGACCTGGTACACAACGCCAAGTTGATCCGCCTGTCTCGTCGAACCTCCAATCCGGTCCATGATGCGGCGGTTTCAACTCTTCTCGCCAAGACCCCTCAATCCACCGTTGGGCAAATCGTCCAAGCCAGCAAACTCGAGGGTGAAGGCTTCCAAGCGGTCATCCGCCTGATTGCTAGCGGCAAGGCTCGCCTCCTCAACGACGAGCGGATTAGCTACGCCGCTCGGATCGGTCTGGTCACCGCCTCGAATGACGAGGAGCTTGCGTGATGTCGACCGAATTCACACCCCGCTTCTGATCCGCCCCCGCCGGCTGGTCCAAGGTGATTGTTAGTGGACGGTTGGTCTCGACACCAGCGCGGGCGGCGTAGCTGGTCCGGGTTGCGCAGCCGCCCTCGCGGTCATGGCGGGGATGAAGACCTCTGGCGCGGGAGGCTTGTATC
>NZ_JBFTJI010000025.1:0-28159 GCF_056395345.1 Allobosea sp. 10L422 | reverse complement strand
AGGATACAAGCCTCCCGCGCCAGAGGTCTTCATCCCCGCCATGACCGCGAGGGCGGCTGCGCAACCCGGACCAGCTACGCCGCCCGCGCTGGTGTCGAGACCAACCGTCCACTAACAATCACCTTGGACCAGCCGGCGGGGGCGGATCAATTGTGTCGAATCTTATTTTTCTTCTGAATGCTTGATCCTTCGGAAACGAATAATGGAAATTTATTGGCATTCATCGCCTTTCGCGCCTGATCGATAAGCCGGTCGTTTGTCCTTATCCATGTGAATTTCTGAAGTTCATTTCCGGCGTCAAAAAGGTGGAGCGCCCCATGCAGAAAATGAACTTTGGCACTATGGGCGTTAACCTCTCCTTGCCACACTACATAGTCTGCTCCCGGATCGTCCTCATCGTTTCCGAAGCCGTCGTTAGTCGCCAGATCGACACGCTCACCTAGCGGGTCATCTTCGTGCATCAGCGCCCAATAAAGCAGCAAGTCATAATTCAGTGTAAAGACCTGACCGTCATTCGGCTGCCCAAGAAACAGTCGTAGAAATTTCCGGCAACACCAGAATTTTTGATCGGGAATATCGGCAGGAATATTTGGATGATGCCCAGCGATCGTGGTCAGCAATATTTCTTTGAGGGCATTAGCATCTGACCTCATCTTAGCTGAAGCATCGGGATGCCCAGGCGTATAAATTCCAGCCAGCAATGCGCCCGATTCTAGGTTTTTGATGGCCAGTTCGAAATCTTGAGTTCCTAGAACTTTGAATACTTCAATCAGTTCTGGGTGTTTTGCGAAGTCGGCAGCTTTGAATAAGGACCCATAATGAAAAATATCGGGGCAGCAAGCTATGCTAAAGCCATTTCCAATTAGCAGGTGACGCTTTGAAAATTGCCTAGAATCGTCCAAGGCATCCGAGAATCTAACTACCTCGACCATAAATCCCCCGATTATTATGTTAAATTTTTTCCATCGAAGCTGAAACGATGCCGGGCGTCAATCCGTTGCGGCAGCCTAGATAGGACGGCACGGCGGATTATTTGAATTTCGACTTTCCGAGGCCGCCTGCCGTAGACTGGATAAATATTGAAGCGCGCCTCGGCAGGGCGAAACAGAACATGCTCACCCAAGCGACGACCTTCCGTTGGAGGGATAAGAAGTCGCCGGAGAGAATGGCCACGATCCGGTGGCGAGAACCCTGCACGGCTGCCGAGCGTGCAGGGTTTTTCATTCCTGGATTTGAGCATGAACTATTCGAAGACCGACACGGAGAACTTCAACAGGCTCTGGCACGATTATGTCGGCCCGACGCTCGGCAAGAGGCCGCTGAACCAGTTCCTAGCCGCGATGAGCGAACCGAAGACGTGGTTCGCCAGCATTGTCCGGCCCAGGCTGTACCTGCCGGACGCCTTCGGCGGCGTCTACTACCCGGTGGACGTGACGACGTTCTCAGTTGGCCGCAACCACCACGTCGCGAAAACGATCGCGACCGAAGCTGATCCGCTGGCGACGTTCGGCGCTGACCCATGGTCGGCGCTGACCTATTTCGCCAACCCACTTCGTGTCTGGCACCGTAGTCCAGTCGGCGAAGACCAGTCGATCGATGAAGCGGGCGCTGCGGATGCGCCGAAACACCGTGTTGTCGTCGGCGACTATCACATCCTGACCTACGAGTTCGACTTGAACGATGTCGAGTTCCTCAAGAAGCAGCTTGCGTGGCTGCGCACCACGAAGAACAAGCTCGATTCTCCGATCGGCGGCCTGTTCAGGCACTGCTCGGGCTATGCAGATTTCGCCGGAATCACGGTGAACTACAGCGGCAGCAAGAGCCTGCACATCCACGTCGTGTTTTCGACCGCACTCGCCCGCCAGAAGCTCGGGCTGGACGGCTGCGGGGCGACCGATCTGCGTGATGGCTTCGCGGCCCATTGGGAACGGCTCCACGAGAAGCTTCTGCCGATCCTCGATGTCGAGGGTCTTCGTGCCGATGCACAACTCCGGTTCGCCGAATCGTTTCGCCGGGTACCCAACGGTTGTCGCGAGATCGACAAGCAGCACCTCCTGGGCATCCCGGTCGGGACGCTGGTTCCCCAGGTCACGCTGTGGGAGGCGTCGAGGGCCAGGGCCTCAGGCGACGATCTCCCCTTGTTCTGGACGCCGGACGAGTTCAGCGGAAACACGCTCACACGGAAGCGCTCAAGGAAAACGCAGCCCCAGCGCGCTGCCAAGGCGGTTGGCGACATGAAGCAGGAGGAGATCGACTACTGCGGTGAGCGGCTCCGTGAATGGTTTCCCGGTTGGCCTCGGTTTGATCGCCTCGATTTCGATGGCCGCAGGTGGAGCGCGTTGTTCAGGAACTCAGAGGCCGATCGGAACCCGGCCTCGATCATGCGCGAGGACTACGCAACCATCCATCTGGCTGGCCGCGACGCTGTTGGCCTGACGCCTCGGCGGCTGCGCTACGACCTCGGCGTGATGCTCCGCCTTTGGCGCGGCCAATTGGCCCGCGACCAGGGTCGGGACGATGATGTTGTCCTACTCGATGACCTGATAACTGCGCCGCCCGCGCAGGCGCTATCCGTCGTCGAGCAGGAATTTCGGGCCAATGTCACCGACAACGCCACCGCCGCAACGGTGATGAACGCCTTCTTCCGCGCCACGGTGCCGGTGAACCCCATCATGATGGTCGTCGGCCCGGAAGGCGTCGGCAAGACCTCCGTCGTCATGGCGCAGCATAATGAAATCGCCGCTGACCTCGAACGTCGCGGCGAAAGCACGCTCGCGATGTACGCGTTTGCCGACTACAAGACGGCAGACGAGAAGTGTGTCGCCTTCAACAAAGTGCAACAGGCGAATGGCTTCGTCGGCGTGGCGGTCCCGAGCTTTTCACGCATGTACGAGGAGGCGTGCATGCACCTCGGTTACAAGGTGATCTCGACCATCGAAGCTGCCCGGTCAGGGTTTCCTTCGCGCTTCAGCGCGATCCAGGAACTCCAACCGCAGGTGATGGACCGGTTTCGCCAACGGCATGCGCAGGTGTGGTCGCAGGTCGGCAGCCAGCGGCCGGTCTTCTTCGCCGTCCATCAGGTCGCCCACGATCGGTGGAAAAACAGTCCGACCCGCAAGATGTGGGCGCGCTCGTACTGGATCGACGATCTCGGTGACGAGCGTGACGCCATACTGCGCAAGGAGACCGACCTCGGTCTGCTCGTGCATGACGAGGTGAAATGGCTGAGCCTTGTCGATACCCAGCCCGAAGAAGTCGTCCGCTGGGTCGAGGACATGACGAACCAGGACAAGCAGGTCTGGGGAGCCAATCGCGCCAATCTGTCCGACCGTCTCCGCAGCTTCGAGAGTTTCGCCACTCAGCACGATCGGCCGCTGGTGGGAGACAATCCCCTGACGTTCGAGGACGCCCAGCGGATCGCCGATGTCGTCGGCGGCCTTGGCTCTTGGGACCACGTCGTGACAGCGGACAGCGGGGAGTATGGCATTCGCCGTCCGAAGGCGAACGACAACGCCGAAGACGGTGAGGAGATCGGCTTCCGCGATATGTATGCCGCACGGCATGGGCGCGACTGGCGCGTCGTTTCGAAAGGCTGGTGGTCGGGCGTTGCCGATCGCGTGATCCTGCTAACGACAGAGGCCGTGCCCACGGCGGTCGCGCGGACGGCTGATCCCGGCATGGCCGTGTTCGAACTTGAAGCCCCCAAGGCCCGGCGTGACCAAGTCGATGTCTATGCCGAGCGGTCGGTACGCGGCGACAATCTCGTCACCCTCTGCACGGACTTTCGCGCGGCTCGTCCCGCCGCCTCCTGGTTCATCGTTTCGAACCGTGTTCAGACGCTGACCGACACCATGACCCATGCCGGGGCTCGGGGATCGAATGCCCTGATCGGCCGCGACATTCTCCAGACCATGACCTGGATGGTCCCGTTCGAGTACGAGCAGCTTCAGGCGCTCAATGCCTGGACGGGGCGCAACGATCTGGTCGGGCTGCGCCACATCGACGAGTTCAACCAGACCGCCGGGAGGAACCTCGGTTTTCGCAGGAAGGGAGATGCTCGTCACACGCTGTTGGTGAACCTTCGCCTGCTCGGTGTTCTGCTCGATCATCATGCAGGTGTTCTCGGTCGCGCCCGGTATGGGCTGCGCCTGCACATGGATTCGGACCAGCGGTACGAGGCCACCGGCCGCGCCGAATCGCGCGCGGCCTGAGGGGCAGAGTTCGGGCCCGAAAAACCCCTTCAGTAGTCGTGTTCCTTATATAGCTCTCTATGGAATACGGGCTGTGGAAGGGTTTTTCCGCGCGCATCTCTGGCGAAAGCCATCGGCGGGTGAGCGGGCGGGCCGAGGTCGCGTAGCGGCCGAAGCTGCCCGGCCCGGTCATCCGACGCGAGCGGGTGGGTGCGGCGCACCTACCCCTCGTCGATCATGCCCATGACCATGTCCTCGACCAGGGCAACGTCGTCACGCCGATCTCGAACAGCACGCTTCCGAAGACCATGCTCCCCGGCCGGATTCGAAGTGTTCGAAAGCGGTACTAAAAACCGGTCCTAACGCCTCGTTCGAGACGGTACTAAAACCGGAAATTCTCCAATGAAATTAGGGAGTGGCGCGCCATTCAGGACAAAACTGCGAACACTTATGTATTTGAAGTGGCGTTATAATTTCCAGATAGTGATAGCGCTGTCAGGTTCGCGATATCCTGCTGTGTCGGGGTAGTGACCGGTATCGGACTCTCTGCTGTCAGCGATGCGCAACCAGTGACGGAAAGCGCCGGGGCTGTCGCAAAAGATCGGCGCCAGCGTGAGATTATCGAAAAGTGGGGCAGTCTCGTGCACGGATTAGGGTTCATGTGGAGCTCCGTCGATTAGGAAGAGGGGCAAATCGGTAGGAAGATCGTGTTGGTCGTGGCGATGTCGGCCCGGATTTCGACCAAGAAGTTTGACGGTTGGCGGGAGCGCGGCGAGTCCGACCGTTCCTCTCGATCGGGGCCAGGTCACATGAACGTTGCGACGAGGCGCACCGTAACGCCGTACGGATCACTTGAAAGGAAAGACCTCCTTCCAATCGCGCTTCATGTCAGCGACGGTCCACTTGTTCAGCGCAGCGGCGTCCAGCGCCTTGTCGAGCTTCCCGAAATGGGACTGCCGATCATAGGCGAACTCGCGTCCGGCATCGGTGTGGTGGACGATGAGGCCGAAGCGCGCGCCGCCGGACATGGTCGTCCATTGCAGCATTTCGAGATCGCCGTCCGAGTTCCCGAAGGCGGCGATCGGCGGGCGCCCGATCTGCAGGTTGATCCCGATGGGCTTACCGCCTATCTGCAGCGAGATTGAGTCAGACCCAACATTGCAGGCGATCTCACACACATGGCCGCACCGACCAGCTCTGCAGAACGTTCAAAAAGCCCTTGCCAACGGGGAGCCGTCCACACATAGCGCATAAGGATGGCGCCTTAGTCAAATAACGAAGCATACCTCACGCGGCGAGGCTACGCATCTCCGCGATAAGGTCGGCTTTGCCCTCGAAGCCAATGCCCCGCAGGTCCGGCATGATGATGGGGCCGGCCTCGACGCGCACGCCGTCCGGGAAGCCGCTATAGGGCTGGAACAGGTCGGGGTAGGATTCGTTGCCGCCGAGGCCGAGGCCCGTCGCGATGTTTAGCGACATCTGATGGCCGCCATGGGCGATGCAGCGGCCAGAACTACCCACAGGCCTGCCGCAAAGAATGCGCCAAAGCGGAATCTGGCATAGCTCCCGGAGCCGGACGTTCGGAGGTTGGCGTCTAGCGTCGCGAGCTCCCAGCTCCGGCATCTCTCACTACGATCCTGGCCAGCAGCAGGCGGGTTGGAGCTCGATCCACGGGGATCGGATCAGGCTCTGCACATGCTGTTGCCCTTTCTCATCTATGCCAAGGTACAGGTCCGTCTGACGATCTATCGAGAGCAAAGATCGGAGGGGCCAGTAGAGATTCAAGCACTCAACGAAAACAATTGCTCTCGCTCCTGCGCTGTCACCCCGCTCCGAGATCACGCGAGTGCTCGGTGGTAAGCGCACTTCGGCGAGAGGTGATTGATGAAAGCGCTCCTGACACGCGAGGCGATGCTCCCTCGAGGCCGCGCCGCTGCCGCGACGATCATCATCATGGTGGCGTTCAACGGCATCTTCCTGACCGCGAACGGCCTTTTCATGCTGGTCGCGCCACTGGCTTGGTACGAGATAGTTCCGGGCGTCACTGATACCGGCTTCTTCAACCAGCACTTCATTCGCGACATCGGGATGATCCAGATGTTCCTCGGCGTGGCGTTCGGCCTCGGGCTGTTCGCGCCGGAGCGTCGCGTTGGACTATGGACAGCCGCGACGTCCTGGCTTTGCGCGCACGCGCTCTTTCATTTTTGGGAGGTTGCCGTCGGAATCTGCTCGCCTGCTGTCATTCCGCGGGACTTTCCGGCGGTGACGCTGCCGGCGCTTCTCGGACTGGCGCTGACGCTCTGGGCACTGCGGAATTCCTTGCCGGCAAGCCGAAGCCCCTCCCTGTCCGCCGCTGCCCAGCCGCTTTACTGCGCCTCCTCCTGTCTTCGACGCCGACGTCTGGATTGATCGGCGAATTCGTTGGCCAAGCCACTCCAGGCGCTAGCTTGCGCTGGCTGCTCTGACCCTACCGACAAACCCGGAGAACGCATATGAAACCGAGTGTCTTCGCCCTGGCGGCAGCCGCCGCGCTGCTCACCATGGCTGTGCGACCAGCGCAAGCAGCACTTCGCACCAAGCCGATCGTCATCCTGGTGCACGGTGCCTTCGCCGAATCCGCGAGCTGGAATGCGGTGATCGCCCGGCTCAACAAGGCGGGCTACGAAACGATCGCGGCTGCCAATCCGCTACGCAGCGTGAAGGGGGACGCTGCCGAAGTCGCGACACTCATACGATCCATCTCCGGCCCGGTCGTTCTCGTCGGCCATTCCTATGGCGGGCCGGTGATCACAGAAGCTGCGAATGGGCAGGCGAATGTTAAGGCGCTCGTTTACGTGGCCGCGTTCGCGCCTGAGACAGGGGAATCCAGCCTGTCACTTTCGGGCAAGTTTCCGGGAAGCACGTTGGGAAGTGCGATCCGGGCGGTCGCGACGCCAAATAGCGGGCGCGATCTCTATATCAAACCGGAGAAATTCCAGACGCAGTTCGCTGCCGACGTTCCGAAAGGACAGGCTGCGTTGATGGCTGCCACACAACGGCCTGTTGCCGAAGCAGCCCTGGCCGAGCCGTCGGGCGTGCCTTCGTGGAAGTCGCTGCCGTCGTACATGATCTACGGAACCGGTGATCGGAACATTCCGCCGGCTGCGATGGATTTCATGGCGCAGCGCGCGCGGATGGTGAAGACCGTCGCCATCAACGGCGCGTCGCATGCCTTGATGATTTCGCACCCCGCAGAGGTCGTATCCATGATCGAGATGGCTGCGTCGTCTCGATAGTCGAACAACGGCCACGGTGATCGAACTGGGCAAACTCCACCGAATTATTCGCGGTCATCGCTTGTCGGATTGCGTATAGAATAGATATTCGTTTTATATAAACGACGATTGGCAATCGGTATTGTAGAATACAATAATCACGAGATCTTTTGCATAAATCTGAATCAACCTATTATATGGTATAGGTAAACTTATATTTGCGTCCAATCGCTCGCATAATACATTAAACCTAATGTCCTCCAAGCCGTGACTTGAACGGCAGCAATTAGGAGAGAGCCATGAGCTTAGACGTCGCTTCACGCTCCGGACGACCGGGGCCGGAAGAGCTGGTCCCGTCGCGCTACGCGGTGCGGGTCGGCGAGATTGATGTCCTGGTAGTCAGCGACGGGGTGTTGCCGCTCCCGACCAAGATGCTGGGGCATAACGTCGCCGAGACCGAGCGGGCCAGTTGGCTGAACGACATGTTCCTGCCGTCCGACGCTTTCGACTGGGCGCTGAACGTGGTCCTGGTGCGCAGCGGCGAGCAGGTCATACTTATCGACGCCGGGCTGGGTCTTGATCCGGAACTCAACCTGCCGCGGGCCGGACAACTGGTTAAGCGCCTGGAGGCCGCCGGCATCGATCTCGGCTCCGTCACCGACGTGGTGCTGACCCATATGCATATGGACCATGTCGGTGGTCTCCTCGTCGAGGGGGTGAAGGACCGACTGCGCCCGGACCTGCGGATCCATGTGGCGGCCGCCGAGGTGAAGTTCTGGGAGGCGCCCGACTTCACGCACGTCAACATGCCGGCGGGTTTCCCGGATGCCCTTCGAGCGGCCGCCAAGCGGTTCGCGCAAGAGTATCGCAGTCACCTGCGGCTGTTCGACGAGGAACACGAGGTCGCGCCGGGTGTCATCGTCCGCCGCACGGGCGGCCACACGCCCGGACATAGCGTGGTCCGTCTGTCTTCCGGCGGCGACCGCCTGACGTTCGCCGGCGACGCCGTTTTCGCTGTCGGGTTCGAACACCCCGACTGGTATAACGGCTTCGAGCATGACCCCGAGGAAGCGGCGCGCGTTCGCCTGCGTCTTTTGACGGAGCTGGCGGGCACCGGCGAACAGCTCGTGGCCACCCACCTCCCGTTTCCGTCCGTCGGTCGGGTCGCGGTCGAGGGCAACGCCTTCCGCTGGGTCCCGGTCTTCTGGGACTATTGAATACCAGTCTGGCTCTCGGCCGAGCCTGGCTGCGCAGTTTCCAAAGCCATGCCGGCTCGGCCGACAACCCGTCCTCGTCGAGGTCGACATCCTTAGATTGATCGAACCGCGCGCCGCATCGGCGGCCGCGCAGGAGGCATCTCATGAAAATCGTCATTATCGGTGGAACCGGATTGATCGGGTCGAAGGTCGCGGAGCGCCTGCGCAAGCAGGGGCATGACGTCATCGCCGCCGCCCCGAATACCGGCGTCAATACGATCACCGGCGAAGGTCTGGCCGCGGTACTCAAGAATGCTGCGGTGGTGATCGACCTCGCGAACTCGCCTTCCTTCGAGGACAAGGCTGTGCTCGAGTTCTTCCGGACGTCCGGCAAGAACCTGACGGCGGCGGAGAAGGTGGCCGGCGTCAAGCATCACGTCGCTCTCTCCATCGTCGGTACGGACCGTCTGCCTGACAGCGGTTATCTTCGCGCCAAGGTCGCTCAGGAAGAGATCATCCGGAACTCCGCTATTCCCTATACGATCGTGCGGTCCACGCAGTTCATGGAATTCCTCGGCGGCATTGCCCAGGCCGGCACGTCCGGCGACACAGCCCGCTTGTCGACGGGCAATCTTCAGCCGATCGCATCCGACGATGTCGCCGATTTCGTCGCTGAGGCGGCACTGGCCGCGCCGGCCAACGGCATCATCGAAATCTCGGGCCCGGAGCGCGCGTCCCTTTGCGATTTCGTCGCCCGCTACCTTAAGGCGATCGGAGATACCCGCACCGTCGTCSCTGATCCGGATGCCAGGTATTTCGGGACCAAGCTGGAGGCTGGCTCGCTCGTCTCCGACAACAATCCCCGCGTCGGCCGGATCGACTTCGATCGCTGGTTCGCGACAGCTCCCCGGAAATAACCGCGCGTGGATGAGCCGATTTCGAAGCGGCTCATCCACCTTCATCGTTAAAGGACGATAGACATGATCAAGTCATTGGCGTGCGTCTTTGCGCTGACAGCGCTTCTGTCGATTTCGGCATTCGCACATGACACGCCCGGAGGTGGCGAAGGGGCAAAGGTTACGCTGGTCTACGACCGCGAGCTGCCTAACGTACCGGGCAAGAGCATGAGGGGCGTTCTCGTCGAATACGCTCCGGGCGGTTTCTCGGATGGTCATACACACCCTGCTTCCGCTTTCATCTATGCAACGGTGCTCGAAGGAGCGATCCGCAGCCAGGTCAATGATGGCCCCGCCACGGTCTACAAAGCCGGCGAGAGCTTCTCGGAATTCCCTGGCGACCGTCACGGCGTCAGCGAGAACGCGAGCAAGACCCACCCGGCAAAACTGCTTGCCGTGTTCGTCGTCGATACCGCCCAGCAGGAACTGACCTTCCCGCTCAAGAAGTAGATAGCGACGCCGGACAGCCATCCGGCGCACCGTCTTCCTCAGCATGAGCGACCGCCAACGGAACCTCTTTCCATGCCCGGCGATGACCACTTCCTGCCTTTGGTGCTGATCAACATCCTCGGAACCGCTGGCATCGTCGTGTGGCACGTTCAGGGCAGCGGCCGTCCGACGGGTCGCCTGATCGTCCAGATCCTGTTCTTCATCGGCATGAGCGTCGTGCTCAATGCGGGAGGCATCGCTCCGCATCAGCCCGACGACCTCCATGCGGAGGGGCTGGCCGCGGTGCTTTCCAAGTCCGCCAGAATTCTCTGGTGGACCCACCTCGCCTGGACGATCATCGGCTTCATCCACATCTACGTCAGGCTCAATCGTAAGCCTCACGAAGCGCACCTGATCCTGGATATGGCCGTCGCCGGGATCTATCTCGGTGTAGCACTGTCGGTCATGGGGTTCGTCTTCGGCCTGCCGATCGCCACGCTGGTCACGACGTCGGGCGTTGTCGCCTTGATCCTGGGCCTCGCATTGCAGAATACGCTAGGCGATGTCTTTTCCGGCATCGCCCTGACGCTCGGCAAAGCTTATTCGATCGGTGACTGGGTGCAGTTGAACGACGGCACCGCGGGACGCGTCACCGAAACCAATTGGCGCTCCACCAACCTGCTGACTGGGTTGAACAACATCGTCGTGCTGCCGAACAGTCTGCTGGCGAAGCAGAGCCTGACCAGTTTGAGCCGCCCCGACGAGTCGCATCTGCTCACCCTGGGCCTGCGCTTTGCGGCCGGGCAGCGGCCGCGCATCATCGAGGACGCCATGCGCTCCGTGCTGGAAACCAGTACCCGTATCGTAAAGGATCCCCCGCCAGCCGTTGCCCTGAAGGCCATCGATGCGGCGGCCATCGAGGTGGAGTTGCAGTTCCGTGTCGCGAGCCTCGTAACGGGGACATCCGCCAAGAACGAGATCATCGACCTCATCCATGACCAATGCGGCGCGAGCGGTCTTTCGCTGGCCGGGCCTGCCTAGGAGTCTCCATTCTGGTGCCACGGTGGGTTGCGGCGCTTGCCCGCATGCCGTCTCGCGCGCAGCAGCGGAACACTGGACGATCTCCTTGCAAGTCATGGATTTCCATAAGTGCAGCTGCAGCGTCCCGGCGCTAGGGTCTGGCGAGTTTGCCAGTCTGGTCTTCGCGAACTGGTGCTAGATGAAGCGGTGACGGTTTCGAGGCATTCCGTCTCCGAGAGGAGCAGCAGATCATGATAGCAGCGCTTCATCGAACGCCGCCGGCCATGATCTTCGTGATGCTGGCCCTTGGCCTTGCGGCATGCTGGTCGGCCGGTACTCCCATCGGCATTCTTGCACCCCTCGGCGCTCTCTTCCTCTACGCCCGGGGCTATTGGCTCCTGTCACTCTGGGGTGGGCTGCTGGTCGCCCTTGCCGGGGCGGTCCTCGCCGCGATGCTGTATCCGGGCGCGATACGGGACGCGTCGCGGTCGCTCGCAGCCCTCGCCACGGTGGCCGGCTGCATCGGCCTGCTTCTTGCGCCAGATCCGCTTCGCCGAAGCAGCCGGCTCGCCGCGATGGGTCGGCAAGCGGCCGGGCAGCCGGACGGGCTGGCAGGCGACATGGACAGCGTCCCCGAAGGCGCTGTCCATCCAGATGACCGACCTGCGATCGCGCATGCCGCGGCCTACGCATTCTGGACGGGCGTGCCGCAAGTGACGAGCTATCGGCTGCGTGAGCCGGACGGCAGCTATCGCTGGACCGAATTGCGCGCCGAGCCGGGCTATGGCGTGAGCGTCGATGTCGACGCCATGGTGTCGAGACCGGATGATCGCTGGACTGTCGCGGAATCGCTTGGCGAGACCGTGCAGGCAGTGCAGGCCGCCAAGGTAATCGAGAGCTTGCACGGCAAGGCCTGGGCTTTCGATGCGACAGGGAAATTCACCTATGTGACCCCTGCGGCCCAGATTGCCATCGACATGGCTCTGGAGGATCTCAATCGTCGTCTGGGCGAGCGGGAATTCATCGATGGCGGTGAGGTCGGCTGGATGCGCGGTGTTCATCCGGACGATGTCGACGGGGCCGCTGCGACCCTGCGCCATTGCCTCAAGACGGGCGAGCCGTGGAACATCGAATACCGCATGCTTCGCGCAACGGGCCACTATGTCTGGCACCGCATTTCAGCGCGGCCGACACGGGATGGCGAGGGGCGCATCACCGGCTGGTTCGGCACCTCGATCGATATCGACGTCTATAAGAAAACCGAGGCTGCGCTGCGAGAGCGAGAAAAGCATCTCGAACAGCTCATCGACACGGTGCCTGCCATGATCTGGAGCATGTCAGCGGAGGGCCGCCCCATCTATCTTAACAGGCGGATCATGGAGGTCACCGGCGCCACGCTCGATACAGTCAAGGCGTCGGATGGGTCTCTATCGTTGAAGAAGATAATTCATCCGAATTTCTGGGAGCTGGCAGAAAAAACCTTCGCGAGATCGGTCGCGACCGGCGCACCGTACGACATCAAGTACCTCCAGCATCGGGCTGGCGGCACCTATCGATGGACACAGACGCGCGCAGAACCTCTGTGCGACGAAGCCGGTAAGATTATTCGATGGTACGGTGTATCCGTCGATATCCACGATCTGATCACCACCCAGACCGAACTCAATCTCCGAAAGCAGGAATTGACGCGGCTGATCGATCTGGTTCCGAGCTTCCTCTGGCGACTGACCCCGACCGGGGCGCCGAATTTCTTCAACCGCCGCTTCATCGACTTCCTGGGCATTGATGACGGTGACCTTGAGCAATCCCGGACGGAGCGATACGCAGCCGCCCTGAAGGTTGCGATCCATCCGGACGACGCCAGTCGCGTTTGGGCAGAAATCAAGGACTGTCTCAGCAGCGGTCGGCCTTACGCGATGCGCTATCGCCTGCGACGTCACGATGGTGTTTATCGCTGGATGGACGGGCGTGCCGAGCCGCTCCTGGACGACGATGGCGGCATCATTCAGTGGTATGGTCTGTCCCATGACATCGACGACCAGTTGCGCGTCGAGGAGGCGCTCAGGGAAAGCGAACAATCGCTGCGCCAGTTGGTCGAGACACTGCCGGCCCTCATCTACTGCGCTGCGCCAAATGGGGAACCGATTTATCGAAGCGAGAAGCTGGGGAAGTTTCTTGGCTTTGGGCTCGGTGACAAGGACGCGGAGGGACGGACACGCCTGACCGGCACTCTCGAAGCGATCATCCATCCCGACGACCTGCCCGACGTAAAAGAGAGATACGGGCACTCGCTGGCGACGGGCGCGCCCTATGCGATGAAGCACCGCCTCCGGCGGGCGGATGGCGAGTATCGCTGGGTCGAGACGCGAACCGCGGCGATGAAAAATGCCGAGGGAGAGATCGTTCAGTGGAACGGCATCTGCTTCGAGATCGAAGATCAGGTGCGCGCGCAGGAAGCGCTGACATTGACGCAAGAACGCCTGGCACGCGCAGCGCAAGCTGCGAGCCTGGCCGAGCTATCTGCCTCGATCGCTCATGAGGTCAACCAACCGCTCGCGGCCGTGGTCGCCAATTCGCACGCGTGCCAGCGCTGGCTGACCTCGGACCCGCCCAATCTGGAGCGGGCGCAGAAAACCATCGAACGTATCATCAGGGATGCGAATTCAGCCGCCGATGTCGTCGGCCGGGTTCGTGCCTTGTTCAGGCAGACGGACCAAGCGCGAAACCTCTGCCCGCTCGACGCCATTCTTCATGAAGCGCGGGATCTGATGATGGAAGAGGCGGTCCGGCGCCGCATGCGTATCGAGGTCGAGGTCGAGGCAGGTCTTCCGTCGCTGGAGCTGGATCGCATCCAGATTCAGCAGGTTCTGGTCAACCTGATCCGCAACGGCCTTGAGGCGATGGAGCCTGCTCGGCGCGGGGTTCTGCGCGTCCGAACACTGCGCGCCGGCGAGTTCGTCAGGACCGAAGTCCGCGATACAGGCGCGGGTATCGGCGCCCCGGACAAGGTCTTCGAGCCGTTCTTCTCGACCAAATCCCATGGGATGGGCATGGGGCTGGCGATATCGCGCACCATCATCGAATCCCATGGCGGGCGGCTATGGGCCGAGGACAATCAGCCCGGCGGGGCGACTTTCATCTTCACCCTCCCGGCGGAAGCGAAAGCGGATCATGACCGTTGACGACACCATCGTGTTCATCGTCGACGATGACGAGGCGCTGCGCGAGGCGCTGGGCGAGTTGCTCGAGGCCAACGGGGTTCGGTCGGTGCTGTTCCAATCCGCCGGCGACTATATCGGCGCCGACAAGCCCGACCTCCCGGCCTGCCTCCTTCTCGATATCGAGCTTCCCGATATCAACGGCCTCGACCTGCAACGGCAGATCGCGCGGGACGACCATCCGCCGATCGTGTTCATCACTGGCCATGGCGACATTCCCTCGTCGGTGCGTGCCATCAAGCATGGCGCCGTCGATTTCCTGACGAAGCCGTTCAGCGATACCGCGCTCCTGGCAGCGATCCACGCGGCGATCGCGCAGGACCGTGAAACAAGGGCGAAGCGCGCCGAGCTCACGCTGCTGAAGCAACGCTATCACGAGCTCTCTCCGCGAGAGCGAGACGTGCTTCCGCTGGTCGTGAGCGGACTCCTCAACAAGCAAGCTGCGGCCGAGCTCGGCATCAGCGAAGTGACCCTTCAGATTCATAGAAGAAACGTGATGCAGAAAATGGCGGCGTCATCGCTCGCCGACCTGGTGCGAATTGCGGAGCGTTTGGAAATCCCGATCCAGCATTCGCGCCGGATGGGAGGAATATAAGTGTGACCAAGAATAAATATGTCGTGGCCGTCGTCGATGATGATCCGAGATTGCTCGAATCGCTTGAGGAATTGCTCGAGTCTGCGGGATATGCGGTTCGTAGCTTCTCGTCAGCGGCAGCGCTGACCCGGGCTGGCCTCTCCGGACTGGATCTCCTCATCACCGATGTCGGCATGCCGGGGCTGAATGGCTTCGAGCTGCGCGACCTCGTCAACCAAGAACGTCCGGAGCTGCCGGTCTTTCTCATCACCGGGCGCCACGAGATCGCCGAGCAGATCAGGGCGCGGGCCGTGGAGAGCTTCTTCTGCAAGCCGTTCGATGGCCAAGCCTTACTCGCGGCGATCGCAAGGGCACTAACTCAACAAGGACGTGGAAGGTGAACATGATCATTGACCGCTCACTCTCGCAGAAGTCGGTGCTCTCCTCCAGGCGAGGTGCAGCCGAAGAACAGCAGCCTCTCGTCATCATTGTCGATGACGACGCCTCGGTCCGAGACGCACTGTCTGAGCTTATGGAGTCGGCCGGCTTCGCAGCGGTTTCGTTCAGCTCGACACAGGCGCTGCTCGAGACCGGTAAGCTCGACCAGCCGGGATGTCTCATCCTCGACGTGCGTATGCCCGGTTTCAGCGGGCTCGATCTACAGCGCCATCTGACCACGAATGGAAATCCCAAGCCGATCGTCTTCCTCACTGGGCATGGCGACATCCCCATGACCGTCCAGGCCATGAAGGCGGGCGCGGTGGATTTCCTGACGAAGCCGGTCCGCGACCAGACGCTTCTGGACGCCGTCAATGCGGCCATCGGGCTGGATGCGGCGCGCAGGGCGGAAGCTGCGAAGATCAAAGGGTGCGTTGAGCGCCTGCAGACTCTGACGCCACGGGAGCGCGAAGTCATGTGCGAGGTCGCACGGGGGCGCCTCAACAAGCAGATCGCCTTCGACCTCGGCATCAGCGAGGTCACGGTCAAGCTGCACCGGGGTAACCTGATGCGGAAGATGGAAGTTGCCTCCCTCGGCGAACTTATCAGGGCGTGGGAGGCTCTTCCAGTCGGCATGCGTATGGCGAACGCCGCCTAGCCTTGGTGAGGCTGGGGCACCGGATTCGGTGCTCCAGAGCTTATGGTCACGGCGTGATGCTTCGCCAATGCGCCGGAATGGCTAAGCTAAGGAACGGCATGGCAACCTCTCCTGAGATCAGGTCAGCGTGATGCCGCCATCGACGGCTAGGTTGACGCCGGTGATGAATTGCCCGTCGGCGGAACAGAGAAAGAGCGCCGCCTGTGCGAGCTCTTCCGGCTTGCCCATCCGGCCGAACGGGATCATCCGGGCGGCCTGCTCCTCGACCTGCGCCTGCGTTTCCGGAGCGACGCCGAGCTTTCCAATAATCGGCGTATCGGTCGGGCCGGGGCTGAGCACGTTCACGCGAATGCGCCTGTCCTTAAGTTCCAGGGCCCAGTTGCGCGCAAACGCTTCGATTGCTGCCTTGCTGCCAGCGTAGACCGCGTGACCATCCAGCACCTTGCGGCTCGCGATCGAGCTCGTCAGCAAGATCACTCCGCCCTCACGCAATAGCGGAGTGATCTTCTGCACGCCGAAGAATGTGCCGCGCGCATTGGTGAGGAATTGCGTGTCGTAGTCGGCGACCGTCACGTTGAAGCTCGGCTGAATGCGGATGCTGCCCGCATTCGCCACATAGATGTCGGCCCCTCCGAAACGATCGGAGACCAGCGCGGCGACACGTTCGTGCGTGCCGAGGTCGGCAACATCACCTGCGAGGCCGGTCGCCTGAGGCCCGAGGGCGGCGACGGCTTCGGTCACGGCGTCTTCTCGACGACCGACGATCAGCACCTTCGCGCCAGCGGCTATGAACAGGCGCGCTGTCGCGAAGCCGATCCCGCTGTTGCCGCCGGTGATCACGGCGACCTTGTTCGACAATTTTCCCATGTGGATCTCCATTGATGATCCGTCAGTTGGGTCGCTCCTGAGTGAAATCAAAATATGCCGAAGTCGACGTGATCTATACGTTTGAATAGATCATATTGTCTTCGAGCGTATTGATCGTCATTTTAGGAAGATGAAAATAGACATACCTCGAAAATCTGACGACCAGATCGATGTTGTCGCCGGCTTGAGGTCGAAGTGTCGGGGTTTGATGCTCAATCGAGCGCCCTGAGCATTTCGGTCCCGCAACCAGTATCTGCGCCCTGGAGGCGCCAATGCCCAACAAAGCACTATCCAGTTCCACCGACCTCAGTCGGCGGGACCTTCTTTGCGGCGGCGCCGGCATGGCGGCGATTGGCACGCTTCCGCTCCAGTCCTTGGCGCAGCCCGCCACCGTTCCCCCTCACAACAGCAAAAGGAGCCGACGCATGAATTATGTCACTACGCGGGATGGCGTTGAGATTTTCTACAAGGATTGGGGCCCGAAATCGGCCCAGCCGCTGGTCTTTCACCATGGCTGGCCGCTCAGTTCGGACGATTGGGACACCCAGATGCTCTTCTTCTTGGCCCAGGGTTTCCGGGTCGTCGCTCACGACCGGCGTGGGCATGGCCGTTCGAGCCAGGTCAGCGACGGGCATGACATGGACCACTACGCGGCCGACGCCGCGGCCGTCGTCGAACACCTCGACCTGCGCAACGCCGTGCATATCGGACACTCCACCGGAGGCGGCGAGGCGACGCGCTATGTCGCGCGCCATGGCAGGAGCCGTACGGCGAAGCTCGTTCTCATCGGCGCAGTCCCGCCGATCATGGTCAAGACCGAGCGGAACCCGGGCGGCCTGCCGATCGAAGTCTTCGATGGTCTCCGGAAGAGTCTCGCGGCCAATCGCAGCAAGTTCTACACCGATCTCGCATCGGGGCCGTTCTACGGATTCAATCGCGCCGGGGTCGAGACGGATGCCAACGTCGTCCAGAACTGGTGGCGCCAGGGCATGATGGGAGCTGCCAAGGCTCATCACGAGGGTATCAAGGCCTTCTCCGAGACCGATTTCACGGAGGATCTCAAGGTCATCGAGGCTCCGGCTCTCGTCATGCATGGCGATGATGATCAGATCGTCCCGATCGGCGACAGCGCCCCGCTTTCGGCGAAGCTCCTGAAGCGGGCGACCCTGACGATCTACAACAAGTTCCCGCACGGCATGGCGACCACCCATGCGGATACGATCAACAGAGACATCCTTGCCTTCGTCCGAGGGTAACGCTCACGGACGAGGCGGCTGGCGAAGCCGCCTCGTCATAGTTGCCGTCCGCCGATCAGCTTCGGCGGTGAGTCATCGCACAGGGAAGCCGCGGCCTGCGAGCCGACCGTTCGCTGACAGCTTCTGGAATCCGTCGATCGAGGCCCTCGAAAGCCATGTCAGAAATCCAAAAAGACCGTCAAATTTTGGCCGGCGTTGCTGTGCCGGATACCAAACTGGTGGCCAGCGCTCTCGCTTATGCTCGCCGAGCATGCGAGCCTTACCTGTACAACCACGTTGTGCGCTCCTGGCTTTTCGCCGCTCGCCTAGGGCAGCTTCGGCATATCCATCATGATGAGGAAGTCGTCGCTGTCGGGACGCTCCTGCACGATGTCACGCTGAACGAGCGGTTCAACGGGCCGCGACGGTTCGAGGTCGAGGGCGCCGATCTCGCCCGAAGCTTTGCCCGAGAGAGCGGTGTCGACGAGCGTCGTGCTCAGTTGATTTGGGACAGCGTAGCCCTCAACTCAACACCGTCGATCGGCCTCTACAAGGAGGCTGAGGTTGCGCTCTGCACGGCAGGCATCTGCCTAGATGTCGTCGGACTGCAATACGACGCGCTCCCGCCGGACGAGGTCCAGCAGATCCTCCTGGCCTATCCGAGGCTCGGGATGAAGCGGCTGATGACGCAGTGCTTCTGCCACATCGCCAGAACCCGTCCTGAAACCACCTACGACAATTTCGTGCGTGATTTCGGCGAGCGGCTCGTAGCGGACTACCGCGCGCCGTCGTCGGTCGATTCTGTCGAGCGCGCGCCGTTCGACGAGTGAGATGCATTCCTCAGGGAGCGAGGATATCAAGGAGACGGCGCATGAAGATCGTTGTGGTAGGCGGAACCGGCATGATCGGGTCCAAGCTCGTCGATGCGCTGGCCGGCCGTAGTCTCGAAATCGAAATCGCCTCGCCATCGCGCGGCGTCGATACGGTCACCGGAGAAGGTCTGGCCGAGGCGCTGTCCGGCGCGCAGATGGTCGTGGACGTTTCCAACTCTCCGACCTTCGATCAGGACGCCGCGCTCGCCTTCTTCGAGGCTTCCGGACGGAACCTGCTCGCTGCCGAGGAGGCCGCCGGCGTCCAGCATCACGTCGTTCTCTCTGCCGTCGGGACCGATCGGCTACCCGATTGCGGGTATTTCCGAGCCAAGATGATGCAAGAGGTGATCGTGAGAAGCGCAAACGTGCCCTATACGATCGTGAGGTCGACGCCCTTCTTTGAATACATTAACGGAATCGTCGAGGCCGCCGCGGAAGGAGATTCGCTTCGCATTTCGCCGGCCCTGATCCAGCCCATCGCAGGCGACGATGTCGCGCTCGCACTGCGCGACGTCGTCCTCGGGCGCGCGCAGAACCGCGAACTGGAAATCGCGGGCCCGGACCGCTTTCGGCTCGACGAAATCGCTCGTGAAATACTGGCCGCGAACGAGGATCCGCGGCCGGTCGTTGCCGATGCCAAAGCGCTCTATTTTGGAGCTGTGTTGCGTAACGACACCCTCGTGCCTGGTGATCATCAGCGCATTGCGGCGCCGACACGCTTCGAGGATTGGCTGCGACGATACGTGGCACAGTCGCTGGCCCCGGCCAACTAAAGCAGTGTGCCAGAGGGCGTCGACGCGGCGAAGTTCGGCTTTTACTCCGTGCATTTTTCCTGGATCGCAAAGTCAGAGGTGCGTCACGGTAACGGGAATGACGTGAGCGTTGGTGCGAACGACTTATTGCGAACGCGGCGCTGTTTGAGCAGGCGCAACAGTGGCGAACCGGACGGCCTTGTAGCACTACTGATCGAGCGCTGCGTCCTCTCGCCAATCTGGCGAACACGTTTTGCCAATACGTTGGGCGTCGCGCTTTCTGTCTGCTTTGCTCATCTTTCCTAAGATGGCGGCAGTGGAATGTCAGCCTAGCATCTCTCCGTATAAATGCATGGTCGTCAGGTGAAATGCGAAATTTGATCGCAGATGTATCCGCAAGATCCAATTCCACAAGATAGAGTGGTGTCGATGCCTAATTCCCACCAAGGCGAGAAATTTAGCGCCGGAGAGGTAAAGATATACCTTGGATATCTACAAATATTTTTGCATAGACGCGATATATTTCAATTTCAAAACTTAGATGTCATATGAATATTATACATATGTTTATAAATTGCATAATGAAAGTAGATTTTTAAGACTAAGACCTAATCTTCGGCATAATTCTAAAATTATTGGCATTCGCCAAAGTGAATCCGCGGAACAGATTCCGCCACCTGTTAAGGCCATGATGAGCATGAGGGCCAAGATGAGCATCACCGAACCTGGGGAGGAGTCGCGAGGCGCCGCCGATCAGTCGTTGCAGGCGATGGCGCGCCTATTGGCGGTCGCGGGGCATGATCTCAAGCAACCAATACAGATAGCAATGCTGTCGATCGCCCGAGCGGCCGGAAATAACACCTCGGCACCTGTCGCGAGAAGATTGAAAACTGCACTCGATGCAATGAGGCGGCTCAATTCGGAGCTCGATGACATCGCCCGGCTCTCGCAATTGGGCAAGACAATGCCAAGGACAATGCCCGCCGATCTCGACGGCATTCTATATGAAGTCGAACGCGACTGGCGCGCATACGCGGATGAATGCGGTACGGTCCTTCAGATCAATTCTGCTCCGGTTTGCATCCACTCCGATCCAGCAATGCTGAAAACGATCCTGCGCAACCTTGTGGGTAACGCAATCCGACACGCCGGACCGCGCGGCCATGTCTCGGTATCCTGCAGGGGACGCGGTGGTACGCTTCAGATCGACGTCCAGGACGATGGGAACGGCATCGCGGTTGGTCAACTGTCGCGCATCTTCGACGCTTTCGAGCGCTGCGGCGCCGCAAGCTCTCACGATGGACTTGGGCTCGGCCTGACGATAGTACGCCAGACAGCCGAAATGTTGCACCACCCGATTTCGGTGCGTTCCGTCGAGAACGAGGGATCGACCTTTTCTATTGACGTGCCGTTGTTAGGGCCTCGCCTTTCACACCCGATGGATGCAGGCCCGCTCGAAACTAGTCTTGGTGAGCGGACACGTGGGAGAGCGGGCTAGCATCAATTTTTCCGCAGAGGATGGCATCTCGAGGCAGTCGTGAGCTGCGCGGATGCTTATCGCTCAAGCCGGTTCGGCCTCCCAACCGATTTTCGAGTAGACTATGTCGTCCCGCCGTTCGCTAATGCCTAGCCCCAACTCCATCAGCAGTGCCCCGGGCGGGCCATGTGATGGGAAAGGTTGTCGCTGCAGCTTGTCGATGCATGTCGAACTGACCGGCAGCGTTGCTTCCCATTGGGATGCGCCAACGGCAGGCAGGATCACGCGGAGGATTCGATGGAGAGCCGGCGTGGCGGGTTGCCGCGACGCCCGCGACGTACCGTCGATTCGACGAGCCCGAATGCACCGAGTGATGGGCGACTCCAAGTGTCCCATGCCCGATAAGTGCCGGACAAAATAGACACAGCTTTCCTAGCTGATCTCGTCGGATTTTTGATCAGAGGCGCGATGGGACAGTGTGGTTTCTTCCGGGAAGAGACAATGATGCCGCTTCAATACTAACCTATGAGCGATGAGAGCCTACACGTTGGTTCAAGTCGGCCAGACCGTTGTTTGATTTAATGTGGCATCGAATTCGAGCTTATTTGCCGAAGCCGCAGCTACTTTCGGAGGTGGCTGATACGGCTGAGTTGACAAGGATCAGCAGGAGAATCTCGTGGGACAGCCACAAACGACGAAGAACTTTGATAAATCATCTGGCGAGAGGCTGGAGCGCGACGACTTGGTTCCGTCGCGCTACGCAGTGCGGGTGGGCGAGATCGACGTGCTAGTGATCAGCGACGGCGTTCTGGAGCCGCCGGCAGAGTCAATGGCTACTAATGCCGACCCGGCGACCCGGAACGCCTGGCTCGATCGGTCATTCCTGGCGCACGACACATTCGATTGGGCACTGAACGCGGTCGTGGTGCGCAGCGGGAAACAGACCATTCTCATCGACAGCGGAATTGGTGGCGAAGTTCCGGACTTCACGCGAGCCGGCCTGTTCGGCCAGCGACTGGCGGCCGCCGGCGTCGATCTGGCCTCTGTGACCGACGTGGTGCTCACGCACATGCACTTTGACCATGTCGGGGGGCTCCTCGTCGAAGGAGTGAAAGAGCAGCTTCGGCCGGACCTACGGGTCCATGTCTCTGCCGCGGAAGCCAAGTTCTGGGAAGCGCCTGATTTCTCTCGCACCGGCATGCCGCCGGCTCTTGCGGAGATCGCCAGAAATGCGTCGAAGCGCTTCCTGGAGGTCTACCAAACTGAGCTGCGGACGTTCGAGCAGGAGCAGCAAGTCGCGCCAGGGGTAGTTGTCACTCGCACGGGTGGCCACACCCCGGGGCACAGCGTGGTCCGCATCGCGTCTGGCGACGACCGGCTGATGTTCGGCGGTGACGCCATGTTTCCGGTCTCGTTCGACCATCCCGAGTGGCACAACGGCTTCGAACACGACCCCGAAGAAGCGACCCGCGTTCGGCTACGCCTGATGCACGAGCTGGCGACGACCGGCTCCTGGCTGGTGTCCACGCATATGCCGTTCCCATCCGTCGGTCGCGTGGCGGCTGAGGGCAAAGTCTTCCGCTGGGTGCCGGCCTGGTGGGACTACTGAGCCGCCGGTCAGGCGCCACCGGCCTCGCGGCCGTCAAAGCCAGATCGCATAAGTTCGGAGGCACCTTCAGAGGCCCAAACGGGCGACTAGGCGAGCGCCAGACGATGCGGCAGCGGGATTGGGTCCGCTGCCGCATCGTCGGCAACTCGTCCGGCCGGAATGACGGTCAAGTCGACCATGCATTAGCTGTCGCTGCCGGATGTGAGATAACCGTCGCGTTCCCGCCGCCCTCCGCGGCGGCCGCCATCGGCAGAGCGGTTCGTCTGCGGTCGCCATCCAGCCGATCGTCTCCGACGATGTCGCCGAGGCGCTGGCGGCGATCGCTCTCGGCGCTCCGCTCGATGGTATGGTCGAGGTCGCCGGCCCGGAGCGCTTCCGCCTCGACGAGTTTGTCCGCTGCTTCCTCGCGGTCGCTGGCGATGCCCGCCAGGTCGTGACGATTCCAGCGCCCGCTATTTCCGCGCCCTGTTAAGCGAGCGGTCGCTCCTGCCCGCTGCAGACGCACGCATCGGCACGACCCGTTTCGAGGATTGGATCAAATGCGCTGCTCTCAAGAGGACACTCGCGCCGATCGGGAAAGAGCTGAGCATGAAGAGACAAAGAGACGTTTGGCAGTAGTCGATGACGATCTAAGGCTGCTCGAATCTCTCGGAGAGCTTCTGGAGTCGGCCGGCTACGCAGTCCGCACCTTCTCCTCGGCGCAAAACGCTTCTAGCCAATCCGTCATCCGGTTTCGATGCAGTGATCACCGATATCGGGATGCCTCATATGGATGGATTTGAGCTTCGCGAAGTGGTGGCAAAAGCCCGGCCCGGGTTGCCGGTGTTTTTGATCACAGGCCGCTACAAGCTGCCGGCCAACCTTGAAGCGCGAGACAGACTCGGTCGCTCGGGCAATCTCTTACTTGTCCGAGCTCGGTAGAACACCCCTCAAAAATGCCTCCACCGCAAAAACAACCTCCTGCTGCATTTCCTCGCCCGACGGCGGCGGGCGCAGCCCGAGAACGACCTGTAGATGAAGATTGCCCCGGATCATGCCGACAAAATGTCCGGCAGCGCGCTCGCAATCGTCCGCTCGGATCTCTTCTCGATTTCTGGCATCTTCAAGGATTCCGGCGAGCTGGGACGTAGCGCGGCCGGGGCCTTGTTCATAGAACGATTTGACGAGCTCAGGGAAGCGATTAGCCTCGGTGATCGCAATTCGATAAATGCCGAGCAACGTATGAGACATGTAAACCGCCATGAGATGCTGACCGAACGCCGTCAACGTCTCACGCAACTCTCGCGTCCCGATCTCTCCGATCGGAAACGCCGACAGCACTTTATCTACGTTCTCCACGACGAGGGCCAGGAATAAGCCTTCTTTATTGCCGAACTCGTTGTAGATGGTGCGCTTCGATCCACCGACACGATCGATGATGGCGTCGATTTTTGTCGCCGCATAGCCTTGCTCGAAGAAGACCTCGGCAGCCGCTTGCAAGAGCGCCGCTCGCCTACCGCCTGGCGAACCTGACTTTGCTGCCTTCACGGGGGTTTCGCTTCCGATTTTGGAATCCTCCGAGCTAGCAATAACCGTCCCCTTGCTGACCATCCGGGTGCCGGACCTACCTTTCGGTCTAGTCATCATAGACTCATTTTGTGGGCCCCCAAGCCACTGGCTCAATAGCGTGATTTCCGTCGGATCGGCATGCTTCCAGGACGATCGCGCATGCGTTGCGCGGTGGTCACGGCTGCACTGGCCATCTTGATCGGTAACTGTGATTACCGTACATGTTGGCGGTAACCATAATTACCGAACGTGTCATGGCATATCGCAGCATAGGTACAAAGTCATGCCGCTCCACGAGTTCGCCCGGCACTTTCTCCGGCGAGGCAGACACCGCGCAAGGTCCTCCCGGACGCGCGCTGTCACGGCACCGGGGCGTGCCGGACGAATGCGGGCCGGGTGGCCGGCCTGCCAACCCACACGCATGCAAAAGCCGCCCCGTCTATGCGGCGGTGCTCGAAGACGTGATCCGCAGCGACGTCAGCGGATCGCCGGAGAAGGCCTACAAAGCCGGAGAAAACCGCGTCGAGGAGCCCCGCCCCTTCCACAGTGTCAGCGCGAACGCCCGCGACATGCAGGCTGACCGTGTGCTCGACGCCGACGGCACGAAGCTGACCGGGTTCGTCAAGAAGTGAGCCAGTCGCAGCCTTTGGCATTCAACGGGAACAGGACAATGAACCCCCTCGATGATATGAGCGCAGTCGTCACGGACGAAGGTAGTGAGAGTACTGCCCCCGCAGCGCCACCCAAGAAGAGAAAGCTGGTTGGCCTGCTGCTGTGCCTCGGCGCCGTTGCGGCCGTGGCCGCCGGATGGGCCAACGCCCACTCGGGCGGCGAAGCGACCGACAATGCCTATATCCGGGGTGATCTGACCTCGCTGGCGCCGAAGATCGCTGGTTACGTCACAGCGGTCGAGGTCGAGGATAATCAAGCCGTCCGGGCCGGAGACATCCTGTTCCGGATTGACGATTCCGACTATCGCGCGAAGCTCGCGCAAGCCGTGGCCAATGTCGAGGCCGCGCAGGCGCGCGTCACCAATGTCGATGCCGAGACCAAGCTCCAGCACGCTTTGGTCCGGCAAGCCGAAGCTCAGAAGCAGGCCGCCATCGCGGAATTGACCCTCGCGACACGGGCGCAGGGCCGGCGCCGCGAGCTCATCCGCAGCAATGCGGTTAGCCAAGCCCTGCTCGATGAAAGCGACGCCGCGCGCTCGCGGGCCGAGGCGAACCTCTCGGCAGCTTCCGCAACGATCGAGGCGCAGCAGCAGCGCATCGCCGTGCTGTCCACGCAACGCGAGGCGGCTGTGGCGGCGCTCGCGCAGGCGCAGGCCGCACGCGATCTCGCCCAGATCGATCTCGACAATACGGTAGTTCGTGCGCCGGTCGGCGGCATCGTCGGCAACCGCCAGGTCCGTGTCGGCCGGCTGGTCGCGCCGGGCGTCTCTCTGCTCGACATCGTTCCGGTCGACGATGTCTGGGTCGTGGCGAACTTCAAGGAAACCCAGCTTGAGCAGATCCGGCCCGGCCAGCGCGTCCGCATCAGCGTCGACAGCTATCCGAACCAAGGGCTCGAGGGTGTGGTCGACAGCTTTGCGCCCGGCAGCGGCTCCGCCTTCAGCCTGCTCCCCGCGGACAATGCGACAGGGAATTTCGTCCGCGTCGTCCAGCGCGTTCCGGTCAAGATCCGGTTCCTCGGCAATCCCCTGCCCGGCCGCCTCGTGCCCGGCCTGTCGGCACGTGTCGAGATCGCTCTGGGAGGCAGTTCATGACTATGGCCGCGACCGCCATGCCCGGCCGCAGCAGCACCACAGCCGGCGCCCTTCTCCTCACCGGCATTGTGCTCGCCGCGTTGACCGAGGCGATCGCCGGCACCGTCCTGTCGCTCGGGCGCGGCGACATCATCGGCGACACCTCCGCGACACCCGACGAGTTCGCCTGGCTGGACATTGGATACACGACGCTCAAGCTCATCGGCTTCATCACCGCACCCTGGCTGATGAACCGCCTCGGTCCGCGCAGCGTGCTCGTCGCCTCGACCCTGGCGATGGGGATGGCCTCCGGGATCGCCGCCATGACGGCCCGGCTCGACCTGCTGATCGCGCTTCGGATCGTCCAGGGTTTCTTCGGGGGCGCCCTGCTCGTCGCGGGCCAGGCGATCATTTTTCTGCGCTTCCGGCGCTTGCACCAGCCTCTGCTCCAGGGCCTGTTTGCGATGGGCGCCGTCGTCGCGCCCGGGACACTCGCCCCGGCGCTTCAGGGCTGGCTGATCGACGCCCAATCCTGGACCTGGATCTTCTTCGGCATCGTGCCGCTCGCCCTCACGGCTGCAGGGCTCCTGCTCATGGCGGAAGGCCCGATGCCCGCCAGGGGCGCGCCTCGTTCGTTCGACTGGCTCGGCTTCTCGCTGATCTCGGTGGCGTTCTTCTGCCTCACCTATGTCCTGACGCAGGGCAGTCGGTGGGATTGGCTCGAGGAACCGCGCATCCCGTGGCTGGCGCTGATCGGCGCGGTGGCGCTGTTGGCGTTCCTCGGCCAGCAGGCCATGGCCAAAGGCCAAGGCCTGCTCGACTTCACCGTATTCGGAACGAACGATTTTACCTTCGCCTTCATAGTCAGCTTCGTCGCCGGCGCCGCACTGTCCGGCAGCGCCTTCGTGATCCCGGCCTTCGCTGTCTCCGTTCTCGCCTTCACGCCAACCGATGCCGGCCAACTCCTGCTGCCGAGCGGCGCGCCCTTCATCGGCGCGCTCCTGCTTGTTGCCCTTCTCGTGCAGTTCCGCCGCCTGCCGCCCTTCGCCACGGTGCCCTTCGGCATCCTGATCCTGATGATCGCGATGTGGCTGCTCTCCGGCTCGACCAGCGAGAGCGGCGCAGCCGACATGATGGCGGGAGTGCTGTTGCGCGGCCTGGGCCTCGGCTTCCTGTTCCTGTCGATCACGCTGATCGCCTTCGGCCATCTCGACGACCGGAAGCTCGCCGGCGGCATCGGCCTATTCAACACGGGTCGCCAGTTCGGCGGCCTCGCGGGGATCGCGGCCCTCCAGACACTGATCGACCACCACACCATCGCCAATCTCGCCGTCCTCGGCGCCAATCTCTCCGCCGGCAAGCCCGCCGTCATCGAGCGGCTGACCGCCTTGACGGCGATGCTGATGGCGAAGGGGATGGACGCCGCTGCCGCCGGCCGCGCCGCAGCCGGCTTGCTCGGCCGGGCCGTCAACGGCCAGTCGGCCGTGATCGCCTTCGACACCGCCTTCAACGTGGTCGCTCTGCTCTTCGTGGTCGCGGCCCCGTTACTAGTCGCTATCAAGGTCGGGTTCTCTCGATATGCGAAGACGCACGCTGCTCACGATGCGTGAGCAGCGTGCGGAGGCCTGCACACAACAACTGGGTTCCGGGACAGATAAGCGACGGATGCTACCTGCCAGGCCGCGCACAAAAAATGCTCTGTAATCAGAACGCAACGCGGCCTGACAATCATTTCCCACCGTTGTCGATCCGTACCGCCTGCTTCATCGGTACTTTCGTTGGCTAGACTCGCGAAACAGTATCCCGCGTGATCTGACCAACGTTGAGTGCACCCGTCTGGCGCATGATCGTGATGAACTCGTCGTCCAGAATCTGGAGTACGCGGTCTACGCCGGGCTCGCCAAATGACGCGAGGCCCCACACATATGGCCGGCCGATGCCCACTGCTGCCGCGCCGACGGCTAGTGCTTTCAGTGATCCACCCCCGTTGAATTGGTCCACCCTGAAGTATGTCTTTTGGCAGACAGGAGGACCGATATGCCGAAGAAGCGCCACAAGCCCGAAGAGATCGTCGCAAAGCTGCGTCAGGTCGATGTGCTGGTCTCGCAAGGGCAATCCGTTG
>NZ_JBFTJI010000024.1:0-29905 GCF_056395345.1 Allobosea sp. 10L422 | reverse complement strand
CCGTGAGGCGCTTTCCGACGGGCGCCTCGTCCGCGTACTGCCAGCGTGGCACGGGCTCAAAGGCATCGTGCATTTAGTCTTCACGACCCGGCGCGGTCTGCCACCGGCGGTCCGGGCGTTGATCGATCATCTCGCCGCCGGATTTCAGAAAGAGTTGGCTATGAAGGCGACAATGTAAGGCACGCGTTACGCGGCGCCACGCAAATACTCCGTCATGCGCAAGACCCAAGCTCGTTTGGGTCGGCTTTCGGGCAATGTCCTGGAGTCCGCTTGTGGCGCACTACAGAGGTCGAGACGATCGGTCCCGAGCGTACTTTGGTCGAGAAATCCCGCCGTCGATCCCTACAAGCTTCAACACGGCAACGAAACCAAGCCGTACCCCGATCATCACCTGCCCGACCTGCCTTTGAAGACCCCAGCCTCGCAATCAGGACAGATGGGTTAGGAAATGGTCTGCAACGCGGTTGGCGGCCTCACGCACCTGCTGGGGTTGATCGTAGAAGTCGAAATGAGCGCCGGTCGACCAGTGAAGCTGTTTCGGGCCGGCGAGGCTCTCGAACACCTTGCGCGCCTGGCCAGGGAACGCCGCGCCATCGGAATGGACGACCAGGGTCGGGGCGGTCACCCGCGGCGCCTGCGCCACGGGATCGAAATCGAGCCATTTCTCCCAGCCCATGACCGCGAAGGCGTTGCGCCACGGCCTGGCACCACCGCCGCGTGACTGGTCCATGTAATACTGGCTCGGGCTGATGCTGACCGCGGTCTGATCGTTCGGATCGTAGGCGGGGATGAAGTCGATGATACCGGTCGCCTCAAAGCGCTTGAGAGCCGCGCGCCCCTCGGCGCGGCGCCGTACGATTCCCTCGGGGCCCTTGAAGATCATCTCGTTCGTGCCGGCGTCGGAGAAGAACCCAGCCACCGTCGCGACGGCGCCGACCTGCTTATCGACCGCGGCGGCATAGAGGGCTGTGCCGCCCGAGGTGCAGACGCCCAGGAGGCCGGTACGCGAGACGTCCGGGCGAGCGGATAGGAAGCGAAGCGCCGCGGACAGGTCCTCGACCTTCATCGCCTGGTCCTCGACCTGACGCGTAGCGCCGCCACTCTGTCCGTAATTCCGATAGTCGATGGCTAACGCCATCACGCCACGGCGGGCCAGCTCGCCTGCGTGAATGCCGCCCATCTGCTCCTTCACAGAGGTGAACGAGCCACCTACGGCAACGGCCGGATACTGCCGAGCGGTATCGTGTCCCTCGGGCAGGTAGAGGTGGGCCACGACGTAGCTGTCCCCGCTGGGAAAGCTGACGGTGACCGGCTTGGGGCCACCCTGGGCGGTGAGAGGCTGTGCCATGATCGCTCCTGTCGGAAGGGCCGATGCCGCCGCACCGGCCGCCAGACCGAAAGTGCGTCTGCTGATCGACGTGTGTGCCATGCCAGCTGCCCTTGATGAAAGCCAAAGCTGGTCGCCGTCGACATATTTGGCAATCTGCGCATATCTTGAAGGGCCTTCAAACAGGATTTGATAATGGTCGCTGACCTGCTCGACGGCATCGTCGCCTTCACCAAGGTGGCCGAGAAGCGAAGCTTCACGGCGGCCGCGCTGGAGCTCGGGGTCACACCCGCCGCAGTGAGTTGGACCGTCAAGCGGCTAGAGGAGCGTGTCGGTGCGCCGCTGTTGGCACGAACCACGCGCTCCGTGAACCTGACCGAGGCCGGGGCACTGTTCCTGGAGCATGCCAAGGCGTCAGTCTCGCACGTGGCAGCGGCGTTCGAGGCGGCAAGGACTCTAGGAGAGAGGCCTCGGGGCCTGCTGCGGTTGAACCTTCCTTCGGTGGCGCGCCCGGCTGTCGAACCGATGCTGACCGGGTTCGCGGCTGCGCATCCGGATATCGAGCTCGAACTGGCAATAGAGGATAGCTTCATCGACATCGTGGCCGAGGGGTACGACGCCGGTATCCGCATCGGCGAGACGATCGCGCAGGACATGGTGGCGGTCCGGCTCACGGAGCCGTCGAGGATGATCGTCGCCGGCTCCCCCGCCTATTTCGCCGCCTATGGCATTCCCCTGCACCCCGAGCAGTTGGCCGAACACAACTGCATCAACTTCCGGCAGTCCCAAGGTCAACTCTATCGCTGGCAGTTCGCGGAAGTGCAGGACAGTGGCGAGGTGCGGGAGTACGATGTTGCGGTTCCCGGATCGCTGATCGTCAACGAGGCCGGCCTTAGCGTGTCGGCTGCGGTTTCGGGCATCGGTCTTGTCTACAACGTCGCCGCCAACGTGGCGCCGCAGCTCGCCCAAGGGCTGCTGGTGCCCTGCTTAGAACGGTTCATGCCGACCATGCCGGGCTTTTTTATTTACTTCCCCGGCCAGGCACGCGAATTGCCGAAGCTAAGGGCGTTCCTGGATTTCTGGCGGCGACTTCCTGATCACCAAGTTGCGCGCTGAACGGATCGGCCTCGGTCTCCGCTTCGATCTTCAGGCACTGTTGCGATACCTAGTGGCAGCCGTGGTCTCGTCGCGCGCCGCGAGCGTCTGCTTTCGGCGGGGGTCGGATGTCCGCTCCTGGCGCATCAACGAATGGCTCTCTGTGACGTCATCGACAGGAGCTCTCAGGCCGTCATTCCAGCACTATGGGAACTCGCCCGCTCGACGCAATCTGCCTCCTTGAGTAGCTGGGAACATCGTCTCATGGCGCCATCACCTTTCGCATCGAAGCCCGCTGCATCGATCGCGTGGTGAAGCGGTTCGAGAATGCGACGATCTTGTTGAGCACACCCGCAATGACGGATGGCTTGGCCCGAGCCAAAGCGTTCAGTCCAGCCTCGGCGACCGGGCGAGGCTTCATGGTCAGCCTACGCAGCATCGGCGAGACGCTGGCGTCGGCAGCCGCATCGAACCCGGTTTCGGTATGGCCGGGGCAGAGCGTAGTTACGACGACGCCACATGAACGCAACTCATCGTGGAGCGCTTCGCCGAAGGAGAGCACATAGGACTTCGTCGCGGCATAGGCCGCATAAATGGGAACAGGCTGGAAGGCCAGCAGACTGGCGACGAGAAGCATCTCGCCGGAGCCTCGGCTGGCCATGTCCCGCCCGAAGACGTAGCTCAGCTCGGTCAGCGCCGTCACGTTAAGCTGGATCATCTCGGCGGTGCGCGCGAACGGCGTATCGAGAAAGTCTCCATGCAGGCCGAAGCCGGCATTGTTGACCAGGAGATCGATCCGCAGCGCTTCCGTATCCAGCTTCTCTTTCAAGCCGCCGGCAGCGCCGGGAACGGAGAGGTCGACCGGCTCGACATGGATCTCGACGCCGTGCTTCCGGCGAAGCTCGAAGGCGAGTCTTTCCATCGGCTCGCGTCGCCGCGCCGCGAGCACGAGATTGATCTTTCGCGCTGCCAGAAGCTCGGCGAATTCTACGCCGAGGCCGCTCGATGCGCCCGTCACGAGGGCCCATTTTCCCGAGGGCGCGTCCAAGGTGCGTCCAGCGGGGGAACCGCTCACGTTCTGCATGTGGTGACCTTTCGAGTAAATGCCCCTATGCCTCGTTCGAGGCCCGCGCTTCGATGATGACGGAAGGCTGAATTTCGCGTCGCGGACGGTCGCGGTAGACGGGAGCGAAGGCCGCGAGCGCGCCGACCGAGGCTGCCGTCATGACGATGGCGAGCGAGACCGATGGCGACAGGGGTATCGCGCTCGCCAGCGTCGAACCGATGGCCGCGCTGCCCATCTGCAGGAAGCCCAGCAGGGCAGAGGCCGAGCCGGCCTGGCGGCCAAAAGGCTGCAGCGCGATCGCCGTGCCGAGTGGATTGATCAGTCCCATGCCGAAGAGGACGATCGAAAGTGCCGCGGTGAAGGTCAGGTAGGATGGCTGCGACGCGACCGCGATCATCGCCAGCGCGCCGGCGGCGAAGATGATCAGCCCCGCGAGGCCGGTGGTCCGGTCGCCATGGCGCTGCGCAAGCAGAGGCGCCAGGAACCCGGCTGCAAAGACGATCAGCACCGTCGCCGCGAAGGACAGACCCATTTGAAGCGGCGTCAGTCCGAGCTGCCCCATCAGGACGCCGGGCGCCGCGGCAAAGAAGCTGAACAAGCCGCCCAGCACCATGCTGACCGAGAGCGCCGGCAGCAGGAAGCGACCGTCGACCAGGAGGGACCGATAGGAGGCCGCCACACCGCCGAGCCCGAGCGTGCTCCTGGCGTCAATAGGATGGGTCTCGCCGACCCGCCGTAGGTAGAGCAGTGCCAGCGCTGCCGCACAGAGGGCGACGAACATGAAGCTCGCTCGCCAGCCCGACAGATCGACGAGGACGCTTCCCAGAAGCGGCGAGAAGCCGGGCGCGACGGCACCAGCGATCATAGTGAGGGACAGTACTCTGCCCAGGGCCTCCCCCTGGAATAAATCTCGGGCGATCGCGCGGGCGAGTACGGATGCGGCGCAGGCCCCCATGGCCTGGACGACCCGCCCGAGCACGAGCCAGAACAGGTTGTCAGCTTGTGCGGCGATCATGCTTCCCGCCAAGAAGGTGGCGAGGCCGCCGAGAACCAGCGCCCTTCTTCCGAAACGATCCGAGAGCGGGCCGACGATCAGTTGGCCCAGCGCAAAGGTGAGAAAGAAGCTGCTGAGGAGAATTCCGAGCTGGGTGTCCGTCAGGCCAAGCTCGGCCGCCATGCGTGGAAAAGCCGGGAGGATAATGTTCGTCGCAAGCGTGCCGATGGCGGCCAGACCCGCAAGCAGCAGGACGATGGGACCGCTGACTTCGCGGGCCTCGGATCGAAGCGGGTCGAGGCCCGTTTGGGACACCTGCGACGGTCCGTCGAGCGCCGCTTCCGCGGCACTCACTGCACGCGCTCCGGCTTGCCACCGGGCGGCTTCGCATGGGCGGCGATCTGGGAGCCAGCCGCGTTCAGGATCTGGCGCGCCAGCGTCTCGTCGTTGACCGTCCGCGACAGCAGGACGGCTCCGACCATCATCGACACCTTCGCCAGAAGAGCGTCACGGTCTTCCTCCGCGGTCAGGCTTGCGATCATGTCGAGGTTCGCGCGGATGCCGGCCTCGAACTCGGCCTTCACCTCCGGGCCCTGCCGCGCCGCGTCGGATGCGAGCGCGACGAACGGGCATCCTTCGGCGCGTTCCGCGACATGCTCCGGGCTGAGGTAGAATTCCGCCACGGCCGAGAACGGGTCATCCGGCCGAGAAGCGACGGCCGACGACCAGCGCTCGGCCGCACTAGCGATCGCTCGCCGCGACGCCAATGCGGCCAGTTCGTCCTTCGACGCGAACTGCTTGTAGAAGCCGCCCTGCGTCAGACCGGCGCTCGCCATCAGGTCCTTGAGACCGATGCCGTCGAAGCCGTGCTCGCGAAAAAGCCGGCTCGCCGTCTCGATCACCCGCTCCCTGTTCTGCGCCGCCTGCTCCCGAGAGACCCGCATGCCCTGCTCCGAAAATTAGATTGCGTACGAACTCTATAACAGTCATAGATGTCGTACGCAATCTATTTGGTAAGCGCCATGACAAGGAAATTCCGGCTCGCCCTGCTCGCAGTCGGTGGCATCGTGATCGCCGCCGGAATCGGGGGCGCCGTCCTGCTGATCGGGCAGAAGTCCGCCCCTTCGGCAGCCGTCGACCCCCGACAGGAGCCGCCGGTCGTCCGCGTGTCGACGGCGAGCCCGGTTTTCGGTGCCGACCGGCGCTTCACGGGCGTCATCGCGGCACGCGTCCAAAGCAATCTCGGCTTTCGGGTCCCGGGCAAGGTCGTCGAGCGGCTGGTCAATGTCGGCCAGTCGGTGAAGGCGGGGCAGCCGCTCCTGCGGGTCGACGAGACGGACCTAGAGCTGGCGCTGACGGCCAAGCGCAACGCCGCCATCGCCGCTCGGGCCGTGCTGACGCAGGCAACGGCCGACGAAGCGCGCTACGCGGTCCTCGTCAAGAACGGGTTCGCCGCCAGCCCGCAGCGCTACGAGCAGGCGAAGGCCGCGCTCGATACCGCCAAGGCCCAGGCCGCAGCCGCTAAGGCTGCAGCGGATGTCGCGGAAAACGAGCGGACCTATGCCGTGCTCGTCGCTGATGCGGACGGGATCATCGTCGAGACCCTGGCGGAGCCCGGGCAGGTCGTCGCGGCGGGACAGGTGGTCGTTCGTCTCGCACAAACGGGCCCGCGGGAAGCGTTGGTGGCCTTGCCCGAAACGATGCGGCCTCCGCTCGGGTCCACCGCGCAGGCGACGCTCTACGGCGTCGCGGGGCGCAGCTTCCGCGCCACTTTGCGCCAGTTGTCCGGTTCTGCCGATCCACAGACCCGGACCTACGAGGCACGCTACGTCCTCGAAAGCGAGGCCGCGCTGGCGCCGCTGGGCGCGACCGTGACGATCCGCTTGTCCGATACGGCGACCGAGGCTGAGACGGAGATTCCGCTCGGAGCGGTTCTGGACGACGGACAGAAGACCGGCGTCTGGCTTCTCGACGATGCGGCCTCCGTCGTGACGTTCCAACCCGTGCGTCTCGTTCGCGTCACAAGCGAGACGGCGGTCGTTTCGGGGCTGCAGGCCGGGCGCCAGATCGTCTCCCTCGGGGCGCATCTCCTGCGCGAAGGCCAGCAGGTCCGGGCTTCCTCGAACATCAAGGCGGCCGCGCGATGAGCTTCAATCTCTCGGCGATCGCCGTCCGCGAACGCGCCGTCACCCTCTTCACGATCCTCCTGCTCGTCGCGGCCGGCGCCTACGCCTTCGTCAAGCTCGGGCGCGCCGAGGATCCGAGCTTCACCATCAAGACGCTGACCGTCACCTCTGTCTGGCCCGGCGCGACGGCCCGCGAGATGCAGGACCTCGTCGCCGAGCCGTTGGAGAAGCGGCTGCAGGAGCTCGCCTGGTACGACCGTGTCGAGACCACGACGCGGCCGGGCTATGCCTATCTCACGGTCAACCTGAAGGACTCCACCCCGCCGTCCCGCGTCCAGGAGGAGTTCTACCAGGCGCGCAAGAAACTCGCCGACGAGGCGCGCAACCTGCCGCCCGGCGTGCTCGGCCCCTTCGTCAACGACGAATACTCCGATGTGAGCTTCGCGCTCTACGCACTGAAGGCGAAGGGCATGCCGAAGCGCGAACTGGCGCGGCAGGCGGAAGCAATCAGGCAGGATCTCCTGCATGTGCCCGGTGTGAAGAAGGTCAACATCCTCGGCGAGCGCCCCCAGCAGATCTTCGTGGAGTTCTCCTATGCGAAGCTTGCGACGCTCGGCGTTTCCGCCCAGGACATCGTTACCGCCCTGCAGCGGCAGAACACGGTCACGCCCGCAGGCTCGGTCGATACCAAGGGGCCGCGCGTCTTCATCCGGGTCGACGGCGCCTATGATGGCGTGCAGGCCATCGCTGACACGCCGATCGTCGCGGGAGGCCGAACGCTGAAGCTCACGGACATCGCGGATGTCCGCCGCGGCTACGAAGATCCGGCAAGCTTCATCATCCGGCATCAGGGCGAGCCCAGCCTCATGCTCGCCGCGGTGATGCAGGACGGCTGGAACGGGCTGACGCTCGGCAAGGATCTTGAAAATAAGACCGCTGCAATCGGCCGGACATTGCCGCTCGGCATGTCGCTTGAAAAGGTGACGGACCAGGCCGTCAACATCGCTGAGTCGGTCGACGAGTTCATGATCAAGTTCGCGATGGCGCTGGGCGTAGTGCTGCTCGTCAGCCTGCTCAGCCTAGGCTGGCGCGTCGGCATCGTCGTTGCCGCGGCGATCCCCATCACCCTGGCCGCCGTCTTCTTCATCATGCTGGAAACGGGCCGCTTCTTCGACCGGATCACGCTGGGCGCGCTGATCCTGGCGCTCGGCCTCCTCGTCGACGACGCCATCATCGCGATCGAGGTCATGGTCGTGAAGATGGAAGAGGGCATGGACCGCATCAAGGCGGCGGCCTATGCCTGGAGCCATACCGCGGCGCCGATGCTCTCGGGGACCCTGGTGACGATCGCGGGCTTCCTGCCCGTCGGCTTCGCCTCCTCCACTGCCGGTGAATACGCCGGCAACATCTTCTGGGTGGTCGGTTTCGCGTTGATCGTGTCCTGGATCGTGGCGGTGGTCTTTACGCCTTATCTCGGCGTCAAGATGCTGCCTGAGATCACGCCTGTCCCCGGCGGCCATCACGCTATCTACGACACGCCGAACTACCGGCGCCTGCGGCGGCTGATCACCTTCGCCGTCGACCACAAGTTCCTGACCTGCGCGATCGTCGGCATCGCCTTTGCTCTCTCCGGCGTCGGCATGGGCGGGCTGAAGCAGCAGTTCTTCCCCACCTCGGATCGGCCCGAGGTGCTCGTCGAAATCCGTATGCCGGAAGGCAGCAGCATCGAGACCACCACCGCCGCGGTCCAGAAGGTCGAGCGCTGGCTCAACCAGCAGTCGGAAGCCACGATCGTCACCAGCTATGTCGGCCAGGGCGCGCCGCGCTTCTTCCTGGCGCTGTCGCCAGAGCTGCCCGATCCGGCCTTCGCCAAGATCGTCGTGCTGACGCCCGACGCTCATGACCGCGAGGAGCTCAAGCTTCGGCTACGAGAGGCGACCTCGAACGGGCTCGCGCCCGAGGCCTATGTCCGCGCCACGCAGTTCGTCTTCGGGCCGCCTTCGGTGTTTCCGGTCGAGTTTCGCATCGTCGGTCCCGACCCGGCTGAGCTCTACAAGATTTCCGAACAGGCCCTGCAGGTGATGCGCGGCATCCCCGATGTCAGGGAAGCGAATCGCGACTGGGGCAATCGCACGCCGGTGCTGCGCTTTGTGCCGGACCAGGATCGTCTCAACCTGATTGGCCTGTCGCCGGCACAGGTCGGCCAGCAGCTCCAGTTCCTGCTGAGCGGGGTGCCTGTCACGCAGGTCCGCGAGGACATCCGCAACGTACCGGTCATCGCCCGAAGCGCAGGCGCTGAACGTCTCGATCCGACGCGCCTCGCCGACTTTTCTCTCATGAGCAAGGACGGCCGGCAGATCCCCCTGGATCAAATCGGGCACTCCGAGATCCGTTACGAGGAGCCGATGCTGAAGCGACGCGATCGGATGCCGACGATCACGGTCCGCTCCGAGATCAACGAGGCCACGCAGCCCCCGGAGGTCTCCAAGCAGGTGCTGACCGCGCTCCAGCCGCTGATCGCCGCGCTGCCGGCTGGCTATCGCATCGACATGGGTGGTTCGATCGAGGAGGCGGCCAAGGCGAACGATGCCCTCGGCAAGATCTTCCCGCTGATGATCGCCGTGACGCTGATCGTCGTTATGTTCCAGGTGCGGTCCTTCTCGATGATGACGATGGTGCTGTTCACCGCGCCGCTCGGCCTGATCGGCGTGGTCCCGACGCTCCTGGCCTTCAATCAGCCCTTCGGCTTCAACGCGATTCTTGGCCTCATCGGGCTCGCCGGCATTCTGATGCGCAACACGCTGATCCTGACCGACCAGATCAAGGAGAACCAGATCGCAGGTCTGGACGACTACCATGCCGTCATCGAGGCGACAGTGCAGCGCACGCGACCGGTGATCCTGACCGCGCTCGCAGCGGTCCTGGCCTTCATCCCGCTGACCCATTCGGTCTTCTGGGGATCGATGGCCTATACGCTCATCGGCGGCACGGCGGTCGGCACGGTGCTCATCCTGCTGTTCCTGCCGGCGCTCTACGCCGCCTGGTTCAGAATCAAGCCGACATCGGCATCCGCCGACAAGGTCGACGCCCGATCGAATGCCGCAACTTCACCGCCCGCCTTTGCGGAAGCGGCAGAGTAAGCGATGGGCCAGCCTCCGCAAGCTCAGGCTATGACCCCTGCACCGGGCTTGCGGCTTCGATCCTGCGTGCCGCCGGTGTTCTGTCTCTAAGGACCGACGCAGCACTACGGCATCTCAGCCTCAAACCGGAAAACTGATCCCATGGAGCTGCCTCGACATGGATGCGCGCCCATCGATCGGTGAAGTTAATTGGACACCCGAGCGCTCGATCGCGTCCAGATGGAGCGGAACATGCCAGTAGTTCGATTCGATCAGGGCGACACGCATGGCTCAGCTCTGCCCGAGTACGATGGTGCGCTCTTCGGCCGCCGATTGGACGATGGCCGAGGTGGCCGCAAGCGTGCGGAGCCCATCCTCGCCCGAGCAGACGGGTGCGGCGCCGTCGCGGATCACCGAGCAGAAATGCGTCAGTTGTGAATAGTAGGCATCCGCCGGTGTAACGAGGCGTTCCTCGGAGATCGATGTGGCGTTCCAACTCGGTTCCTCGCCCGTGGCATGTCGCCAGACCCTGAGGTCGGGAAATTCAAGCGCCGCTTGGGTGCCGAGGAACCGCGTCGAGTTGGCCCGGCTCATGCGGATCGCCGGATTCTCGCCTGAGTTTGCGTCCCATGACCAGGGCGAAGGCGCTGCGTCGCTGGCCGTGACGGTCGCCAGCGCTCCGGTCTCTAAGCGGATCAGGACAGCAGTGGTGTCCTCGATCGCCAAACCGCGACCGATGTTCCCAACATGGGCAGTAACGGAAGAAATCTCGCCGCAGAGATGGCGCAACAGATCAATGTCGTGGATGAGGTTGGTCAGGATTGGGCCCGCGCCGGGCTGCGTACGCCATGGCACCGCGAAATAAGCGTCTGGCTTCCGCACGGCCCAGAGCATATTCACCGCGAGCAGGCGGCCCAACTCACCGCCGGCGATGATCTTGCGGGCCGCCGCCACAATCGGGTTATGCCGCCGGTGGTGGCCGACAAGGAGCGAGATTCCGTTCACCGCCGCAGCGTCGATGATCTTGCGTGCTGATGAAACATCTGCGGAGATCGGCTTTTCGACAAGGAGATGCAGCCCTGCTTGGGCTGCAACCAGGCAAATCGGTTCGTGCAGTGGGGTCGGGGTCGCGACGATCACGGCCTCGGGTGGATTTACAGCGATCAGGCTCTCAATATCGGCGAAGACGGCGACGCCGAGTTCGGCTGCGAGAGCCATGGCGTAGGGCGCGGGATCGACGATCGCGGTGAGCGCGAAGTCAGGGTGACTGGCGCACAGCCTTGCATGGCGCTGGCCCATCGCGCCTGCGCCGATGACTGCGACCGAGATTGGGTTCCGAGCCATCTCAGTAGGTGGCCCGGCCGCCGCTGGCATCGAAGGTGAAGCCGGAGGTGAAACTGCACGCGGGGCTCGCCGCAAAGACAGCGACGGCAGCAATTTCCTCGACCTTCGCGAAGCGGTTCATCGGAATCTTGCTGCGCGCGGTGGCGATGTGCGTAGCGGTCATTTGCTTGAAGAGGTCGGTCTCGGCGATGGCCGGCGCGACGCAGTTGATCGTCACGCCGGTCTCGGCGAGTTCTTTCGCGACGGCCTTGCTGAAACCGATGACGCCAGCCTTGGCAGCGGAGTAGGCGGCGGCGCCGGCCGAACCCTCCTTCCCCGCGATTGAGGCGATGTTCACGATCCGTCCGTAGTTGGCGGCTCGCATGGCGGGTATGGCGGCTCGGCAGCAGTTGAAGACGCTGGTGAGATCAACGCGGATCACATCGTGCCAATGCTCCGGCGGATAGTCCTCGACCCTGTGGATGGGCCCGTTGATCCCGGCATTGTTGATCAGAACATCGACGCGGCCGAAGGCGAGGAGCGTCTTGCCGAAGGCCACCGCGACCGCCCCCGTATCGGCCACATCGACGACGCAACAGTCGACCGCGGTGTTATCTAGGCCTTCGAACGAGCGATCCCAGACCGAGACGCGGCAGCCACGGCTCAGCAATTCCTTGACGATGGCGAGGCCGATGCCGCGGGCGCCGCCGGTGACGATCGCCGTCTGGCCGGCGAATTCGGATGTCATGACCATCAATCTCCCATTGGCTTGGCCAAGCTGACCAGTCGCGGAATCCGGTGCACTCGCGCGCCGGATCCCGCCTGCGGTCGCTATTGCGCCTTCTTCAGGGCCTCGTCGTATTTGGCCACGATCTCGGCATAGGCTTCATCGGCTGTGCTGTTGCGCAGGATCATCCGCACCGTGGCGTCGCCGAGGATCTGGTTGAAGGTCGAACTGACGACGGAATAGTTGACCATCTTGCCGCGGGACTTGATCAACTCCGCCCAGGCAAGTTGATTGGCCGCGTCCGGCTGCTTGAAATAAGGGGCGCTATAAGCAGAGGTGCGCGATACCACCTCGCCGCCTTCGGCTGCGATCGCCTGCGCGTCGGGGCCGGTCATGAACTTGGTGAAGGCCCACGCCGCCTCGCGCCGAGGAGAATTGGCGTTGACGACGATCTGAAAGCCATAGGTCACCATCTTGCCGTCGGGCGCGAAGGCGGGCGGCGGCGCCCATGCGAGATCGTTGCCGGCGCCGCCGGACTGGATGGCGCGGAAGCGGAACAGTCCAAAGGTCGCTTGCGCGATCGTACCGGCGCGCAGGCCGTCATGGGTTTCGCTGTATCCAAACTGCGCGTTGGTCGTCGGCGTCGCCTTGCACTTGCCGTACATGTCCCGGATCGTCTGGAGCGTCCGGATCACAGCCTCTCGCGACGCTTGGAAGGAACGGCCGTCATCCGCGAAATAGCGACCTCCGGTTTCCGTCACCATCGAGCTGAACAGATTCTCGGCCAGCGCCTGAGCGCCACCGACACCGCCGCTTGACCCGAGCGGAATGGCGTAACCTGTGACACCGTCCTTATTCAGCTTGCCACCTGCGACGCAAGCCTCGTCCCAAGTCTTTGGCGGAGTGACCCCGGCTTTGTCGAGCAAGCTCTTGCGATAGAGCAAAACCGGGATACGGTAATCCTGCTGCATCCCGTAGATCTTGCCGCCGACCTTGGTCTGAGACAGCGGGAGCAGCCAGTCAGCCTCGCTGACATTGTCGCGTTTCAGCAGGTCGTCGAGGGGCAATACCGAGCCCGTGGCGACGATTTCCGAGATCGACCAGTTGGCGAAGCGCGCGATGTCGGGGGAGTCCGACTTGCTCCGGAACGCTCGCGAAGAGGCGGCCTGAGTGGGGTCGATCACGACCTTGACCTTGATGTTCGGATTGGCCTTCTCGAAGGCCTCGATCATCCTTGTCTGTGCCGCGGCACGCGGATCCGCCTTGTTGTTGGGATCAAGGAAGGTTGCGTAAGCAATCTCGACCTGTTGGGCATGGGCGGGCGCCATCGCAACAGCGCCGAGCGCCAGCACTGTTGTAGCGGCAAGCAGCGCGAACTGGCGGCGGCTGGCGCTTGAATTCCTCGTCTGGATCGATGTCTTCATAGTCCTCCCCTTTTCTCGGACTGGGTTCCTCGTCGGCGGCAGCAGGCCCGGTCTCGACAGATCTTCACGGTGCTGGCGGTTGGCCTAAGCCCTGAACCATCACTGAAACTGAATACGCACGGCCGCATGGACCGCCGCGGTCCGATAGAGCGTGAGCACTCTCGATAGCCGCGATACCGGCGCGAGCCACGGCCAATCGCGCACGGTGGAAGCTCGCTGATCGTCGGCAACCGAGACTTGATATGCGTCGCTCATATCGGACGCCGCTCCCTGAAATGCGTGCACTGCGGTACGCTTGAACAATTCATAACCGAACAGCGTTCGTAAATGCAATTGGGGGTACTTGACCTCGGCCCACTGCCGGCTATCACCTCGCGTTTCCTCCACGGAGTGCATCCATGCCCGCCGGCTCGATGATCGACCGCGTCCTCGACATGCTCGACCTGCTGGCCGATTACCCAACCGGATTGCCGGTTTCCGAGATCGCGCGCCGTCTGAATGCCTCAAAGAGCGAAACCTTCCGGGTGCTGACCGTTATGATGAAGCGGGACTTTGTCAGCCAGGATCGCGAGACGCAGCGTTACCGATTGAGCGTAAGGACTGCGGCGCTCGCTCTGCGGTTTTTCGGGAGTTCCGGCTTAATTGAAGTCTGCCAGCCGATCCTCGACCGGTTGGCGGCGCGCACCGGCGAGCTCGTCCGACTGGCTATTGTCGAACACGGTGAACTCTACTTCATCGCCAATGCTCAAGGCGCCTTGGGTGGCATTCGGTTCGATCCCGACATGGGCCGAAAGCCGGCTAGCCTCAATGGGACCGCAAACGGCCGCGCCTGGCTCGCGACGCTTGATCCACAAGAGGCGGAGGACGTCGTGACCGAACGTGGCTTCACCGTCCCGCAATTGCCCTTGAAGACCAGCGTGACAGACACTTCGAGCTTGCGGATCGCTCTCGCAGCGGTGCGAGATAATGGATTTGCGACCTCCTTTGAAGAAACGATCGAAGGCCTTGTGACCGTAGCGGCCGCGATCGAGCGCCGTTCTGGCGGACCAGCGGTTGGGTGCGTCAGTTTTGCCGGCCCCATCTTTAGGCTCAGCAATCAAAAGATCGCCGAATTCGTTCCAGATCTCAAAGCCGCCGCCAGTCAAATCGGCAGCATATGGCCGGTAAAGCCGCAATATCTTGATATTGATATCTGAACATCATTTTCAGGATTCTTGGCGGCTTAAGGCAAGGCTTTCGGTTCGGCGCTTCGTGGCAGTCCTGGGGGCCTGCACTCGCTTGATGCTGATGATCTCCTGATCGAGCATGAGGGTGTAGCAGCTCGTCGCCAACGTCCGGAAGGACGCTCAAGCCCGACGGCATGCGTCTCATCCTGATCCGCCAAGCGCATCGGGCACAATCTTGAGCTAGGAGCGACGCACGCTTTCGCGGAGCAGACCTCGGCCAGCAAGATTGGCCATGAATGCGCCGAGGCCAAAAGTCCAGGGCTCGCAGGCCGAGCTCGGCTTCATGCGGTTGACCAGTGCCCCCAATCCGGGCGCGGCGATGGTGACGATATCACCGGTCTTATGGGTGAAGCCCATGCCCGGCTGATCGCGATCCTGCGTCGGTGCGAACATCGTGCCGAGGAACAGGACGAAGCCATCCGGATATTGGTGATGCGGACCGAGGGTCTGAGCCACCAGATCCTCGGGATCGCGACTGATCTCGGAGATGGAAGACGACCCCTCCATCCGGAATCCGTCCTCTCCCTCGACCGTCAGCGTCACAGTCGTCTTGCGTACGTCGTCGAGAGAAAACGTCTCGTCGAAAAACCGGATGAAGGGCCCGACGGCACACGAGGCGTTGTTGTCTTTCGCCTTGGAGAGGAGCAACGCGGAGCGGCCTTCGAAATCGCGCAGATTCACGTCGTTTCCCAGGGTCGCACCCACGATTCTGCCGTCGGCCTTGACCACGACGACGACCTCGGGTTCTGGGTTGTTCCAGGTCGACCCCGGATGAAGCCCTGCATCCATGAAAGCGCCGACAGCGGAAAGGGTGGGCGCCTTGGTGAACACCTCGGCATCCGGGCCGATCCCGACTTCAAGATACTGGCTCCAGGCCCCTTGAGCGACCAGCACGTCCTTGAGCCTCGCAGCTTCCGTTGAACCGGGCTTCAATCGGCTCAAATCATCACCCACCAGGCGCAAGACCTCGGCTCGAATGGCTGCCGCCGCGCTGGCATCGCCTCTTGCCCGCTCCTCGATCACGCGCTCCAGCATGGAAACTGCAAAGGTCACGCCGGCAGCCTTGACCACCTGCAGGTCGATGGGCGCAAGCAGCCAGGGACGCGACGGATCTCTGCTATCCGGCATCGTGTTCGCAATGATCTCATCGAGAGAGCCCACCAATTCGCCCGCAGCGGCCCTCAGAAAGCCGGCTGGGTCGCCCATGTCCGCGAGCTGGCTCATGGTGGGGACGGCAGAAGATATGTCGAAGATGCCATCCTGACGGATCGCCACCACCGAAGGTCCGATGCCTGGTCGCCAAACCCTCCCAGCAAGCGCACCGTCGTAGCCATCGACAGGCAGAGTTTGACGGGGGTTGCCGAAGGGCCATGCCGGTGAATTCATTGCCTGTCTTCCGTTCGCATTTTCAAGCAGAGGCGGCACGGGCGCGCCTGGAAGCGTAAGAACTCTGGACTGTCGTTAAAGGGCGCCAGAAGATCGTTCAGATCTCCGCTGTCTTGGGGCTTCGCAGTATGCGGAGTGGGACAGCTGACCCGCCTCAAAGCGAAATGTTCATCTTTGCTTATGGCAGCTCCACCCGGGTGATCTCTACAGCCTATCACCGGCCCGAGGACTTGAGATTCCAACCCCTCTTCTGCAGCTCGGCGATGCCCGTGTTGATTGATTGCAAGGGCTCTTTCTCGCGAATGATTTCGAGAACGACGTTCTCGATCTTGCAGGTCGCTTCGACTGCTTTTCCCAGCGCCTCGAAATCGATGACCCCGGTCCCGATCGGATCATGGCCCCAGATGTCGAGCCCGGTATCGGAGATATGCACAAGTCCGATCGCCGAATGTCCCGACAGAAGGCAGGCGACGGGATCTTCCTCAATGTAGGCCGCGTTCGCGACGTCGTAGACGATTTTCAGGCGGTCGCTGCCTACCTCCTGGACCACACCGAGCATCTCGGCGAAAGTCGGCCGGAAGCAATACGGCGTGTTTTCCAGCAGCAGCCGGACTCCGGCCTGTTCAGCCCGCGGCAGGAGAACGTCCAGGCTCTCGTACAGCCAGCCGAACGTCTGCTCCAGCGAAGGCGAGATCATCGGGCGGCGCGTGCCCGGCGAGATCACCACGTCGACCGCACCCCAGGCATAGGCGAGGTCGATCACGTCCTTGATGTGATCGGTGCTCTTGCGTCTCATGTTCGCAGCCGGACTCGCCAGGTTGATGTCGTATCCACCTGCGTTAAGCGACCTCACGCTGGCTCCGCAGTCCTGCAATCGCCGCCGCGCCGTTGCGCGCGCGGCTGGCGCCATCTCGTCCGGCCAGCAATGTGGCGCGCTGATAGGCACCTCGAAGACACTGAAACCGTGATCGCTGAGCTCGACGATCGCGTCGATTGCGGTCGCCGACCAGAGGTATGAGAAGGTATTGATGATCATGCGAATGGTCCTCCGAGGACATCGTCCGGCCGCGACAACGCGCCAACAGCGCGACAGCCGCGTGCCGGCGCTGTCTGCGTCACGCACTTTGGGGCGCCGAGCTGGGTCGCCCGGGTATGTGGCTCAGGATCGACTTGCTGAACCCACCGTCGACGCAGAGATCCTGCCCGGTCACATAGCCCGCCAGCGGGCTGACCAGGAACTCGATCGCATTGGCGATGTCTCTTGGCTGCCCGATCCGCCCGAGCGGAATGAGCTTCTCGCGCGCCGCCTTGATGGCCGGGTCGGCATACATCTTCGCGGACATCGGCGTTTGCGTCATGCCGGGCGAGACGACGTTGACGCGGATGCCGTCCGGCGCCCATTCCAGCGCCAGCGTCTGGGCGAGCATGGCCAGAGCGGCCTTGGTGGGGCTGTAGGCGCCCGAGCCTGCGTGCGGCACCTGCCCTGACATCGAAGAGGTGAAGCAGGCTGCGCCGCGGCTTGCCTTCAAATGCGGATAGCTGTGCTTTGCCAGGAGCCACGCCCCGCGCAGGTTGATTGCGAACATTCGCTCCCACTCGTCGAGCGACAGATCGCTGATCTTCCCGGGTTTCGCCACACCCGCGTTAGCGACCAGCGCGTCCAGCCCTCCAAACGCCGCCGCCGCCGCATCGACGAGCCGCGCGGGGGCATCGACGTCGCCGAGGTCGCCGCTGAGTGCGATGGCCTCACCGCCGAGTTCGCGCACTTGGCGCGCAACCTCCTCCTGCGTGTCGGAAGATTCCCGGCCACAGACCGCGATCTTCGGACGCTCGCCTCGGGCGAGCGCTGCTTCGGTGATCCGTAGGCAGACCGCCGCTCCGATCCCGCGGCTTGCGCCGCTCACTAAGGCTCTCATTGATCGCTCCTCCTCAGAACGAGACTTGTGTATTGGGAGACCCGCCTGCGCGACGGGTCCTTCAGATGCGTTTCAGGGGCTGCTGTCGCGCCTCAAACCGTGACGCCGAGCGGCCAGGGAGCGAACTCGGCCGATCCAAAATCGAAGAGTTCGCTCTTGGTGCGCTCGCCGGAGGCGACCCGAAGAATGAGGTCGAAGATCCGCTGTCCGGCTTCCGACACGGTCTCCTCGCCATCGAGGATCGTGCCGCAGTTTACGTCCATGTCCTCCTCCATGCGCGTGTAGAGAGGCGTGTTGGTCGCGATCTTGATCGATGGGGCAGGCTTGCAGCCAAACACGCTGCCTCGCCCGGTGGTGAAGCACACCACGTTTGCGCCGCCTGCGACCTGACCAGTCGCCGAGACCGGATCGAAACCCGGCGTATCCATGAACACGAACCCCTTCGCGGTTACCGCCTCCGCATACTTGATCACGTCCACAAGGTTGGTGCTGCCAGCCTTGGCCATGGCGCCGAGCGACTTTTCGAGAATCGTCGTCAGTCCTCCAGCCTTGTTGCCAGGAGAGGGGTTTGCGTTGATCTCCGCCCCGTGCTTGCGGGTATATTCCTCCCACCAGGTCATGAGGCTCACCAGCTTCTCGCCGACTTCCCGGCTGACGGCACGCCGGGTGAAGAGGTGCTCGGCGCCGTAAGTTTCCGTCGTTTCCGACAGAATTACTGTGCCGCCATTGCGCACGACGAGATCGCTTGCGACGCCGAGGGCGGGATTGGCCGAGACGCCGGAGTAACCGTCCGATCCGCCGCACTGCAGGGCGATCTTGAGCTCGCTCGCGGGAACGGTCTCCCGATGCACGCGGTTGGCATCAGTGAGAACCTCCCGCACAAAATCCATGCCGGCTTCCACCGTCTTGCGGGTGCCGCCCATCGCCTGGATATCCATGTTGCGGATGCGATCGGTCAGGTTGTGCTCCTTGAGCATCGCGCCAATCTGATTCACCTCGCAACCGAGCCCGAGCACGACGATGTGAGAGAAATTGGGGTGGCGCGCATAGCCGGCGAGCGTCCGCCGCAAGAGCTGCAATGGTTCTCCCTCGGCCATGCCGCAGCCGGTCTTATGCGTCAGCGCAACAACGCCATCGACATTCGGATAGCCCGCTAGCGGCTCGATTCCGAGAAGTGGATGTCGCTTGAAAGCGTCGGCAACGAGGCCTGCCACATGAGCACTGCAATTCACCGAGGTGAGAATGCCGATGTAGTTGCGCGTTGCGACGCGGCCATCCGGGCGGCGAATGCCTTCGAATGTGGCTGGGACTTCGACATAATCAGTAGGCCTTACGTCTTGGCCGTAAGCATAGTCCTTCGCAAAATCGCCCATTCCCATGTTGTGAACGTGGACGTGCTCTCCAGGGGCGATATCGGTGGTCGCAAACCCGATGACCTGATTGTAGCGGCGAACAGGCTCGCCTTGAACGATCGCCCGTGCAGCGACCTTGTGGCCTGCAGGAATGCGAGCGGAGGTCACGACCCCGTCGGCAACGGGCGTGCCAGCCAGCAACGCCGCGCGCGCAATGACGACATTATCGTCCGTGTGAAGGCGTATTACTGGGTGCATTGTCCCGGTTTCCTGTTCGCGAAACTGCGCGTCGACCAAGGTAGGCGCGCTGTTCTTGCTAGTCGGCCGTGCCCGTGAGAGCTGGCCTTGGCGCCTCGAGGCGCCAAGTTGATCTCAACGGGTGCCGACGAGGTCGAACTGCAAACGGTAGATTCCGTGCAGGGCTTCCGGCGCGCCTAAGTCACTGAGCACTGCGGGGCTCAGATGAGTGGCCACGACATGCTCGACCGCTTCCTGCGTGGCTCCCTCCACCATGAGTACCCAACGAGGAACCATGTTTGCGGCTCGCCCACGCTGCTCGGCTGTCTTGACGTTGCTCGCGCTCTCATCAGCCCGGCAGATATGCACTGCTGAGATCGCAGCTGTTTGCGCCACCTTAGGCAGCATGGATTCGGAGAGTGTCTTGAGAATTTCCGGATCCTGGCCTGGCTCGCAATCGAAGCGGATGGTCCCGATGAAGCCACCCGATCCCGCGCCTAGCGAGACCTCGACGTCGCACAGCGATCGAGAGGTGTTCCTGAAGTGCTGGACGGAGCGCGTGGTCCATTCGGTCGGACTGTTCAGCCGCGCCAGATAATCCGCACCGGTGAGCACCGACTTGTGCTGAACCTCGTAGAGCGTGAAATATTCCGGCGTGCCCGACAAAGCGATGTAACGGCGACCGCGCAGAAAGCCCGGAATTCCAACCCGCTCCGGGATATGCTCGCGGTCGTGCCATTCATAAAAATTGGCCCGACCTTCATCGGTGATATCGTTCCATATGGCGATAACGCCTGATCCTGACAAAGACATGGGAAGCTCCTCGCTCGTTGGTTTTCCCGTTGCGTTCGTCCGATCCAGGAGGCCGGCGAACGCGATAGCGTCGCAGCTGGATCGAGCTACTGGCCGGGTGTGGGTCTAAGGTGCGTGTTCGACCGTTTGGGGCGTGCCGCCGTTGGCCGCGGAACGGTATGCTGCCTCGAGGACGGCGATCGCGTGTTCCGCCTCGCGTAGACCTGCGACGGGCGCTCGGCCTTCGGCCAGATCCGCCCAACTGCGTCGGAGAAACACCGGGTAATATTCGTCGGTATTGAACTCGACAGTGGTGGAGCGCCCCGGCTGTTGGTCGCGGCCTTTCACATAGAGCTGGTCAGCATACGCTCGCACGTAGGAGGAGGTATGCGAGATCGAAAACGCAAAGTCGCGCTGGTCTTCTGCCGTTGACGGATACAGGTAACCGGTTTCGATCACGCCAATTTGGCCCGCCGCATTCTGGCAGGACAGGATGGCCTGCTCGTCGACGGTGACCTCGGGGCGGAACGTCCGAGCCTGAGCCGAAACATGAGTGATCGGGGCGCCCGTGAAGGACGAGATCAGATCGATAAAATGAATACCGACATTCAGGAGCGAACCGCCGCCTGCCTGTCGGTTGTCCAGCATCCAGCTGTTCCCGTTTCGCTCATAGCGATCAGCCAGGCCTACGATGAATCTGAATGACAGATGCTGAAAGCCTTCCGGCGTAAAACCTTCGGCCGGCGACAAACGTGAAGCCCAGTCGCTTACCCGGTTGATAAACGGAACGGTGACGTGAACGCGCCGCCGCTCGGCCAGCTGCCGGATGCGTCGAACCTCTTTCAGATTGAGGCCGCAAGGCTTCTCGATCAGAAATGGGATTCCGCGGTCAGTCAGGCGCTCGGCCAAGGCTGCCATCCTGGAATGGCGGCTAAACACGAGGGCGAAGTCGAAATCTTCTTTGAGCAGCTCTTCGTTCGAACCGAAAAGCTTGCAGTTCAGCTGGTGCGCGAAACGCGCCCCCGAAAACGCTTCGCTATCGGAGATGCCGACTATCTCGACACCCGGATCGCCGAGCGCCGGGATGTAGAGCGGGAAATGCCAATGGCTGACGTCGAATATTGCGATCTTCATAGGAAGTTCCGTGAAAACGCGAGTGTCGAAGCACTCAATCCATGTAGGAGCCGCCGTTGACGCTTAGGGTCTCGCCGAAGATGTAGCTGGCGTCGTCGGAAGCGAGGAAGGCCGTTGCCCGCCCGATCTCTTCAGGGCGACCGAGGCGGCCGGCGGGAATGCGCGAAATGGTCGTCGCCTTCATGTCGCCGCTCATCCCATCGGTGAGTTCTGTTGCGAAGAGTCCGGGCGCGACGGCATTGACGTTGACGCCGAATGGGGCGGCGTAGAGTGCGAGAGATTTCGTCAGGCCGATAATTCCGGCCTTGGCAGCGGTATAATGCGCATTGCCGATGAAATCGCCGCGCTTTCCGGCCACGGAACTGATGTTGACGATCTTGCCGTACTTCTGCTGTTTCATGCCGGCGAGCACTGCCTGGCAGCAATTGAACGAGCCTTTCAGATGGATGTTGAGCATCCGATCCCACTTTTCCGCGGTGATCTCTGGAAAGCTCACGAAATCGCCGATGCCGGCGTTGTTGATCAGGATGTCCACTCGGCCGAATTCTGCCCGGATTTTTCCGAAAGCTTCCTCGACCTGGTCGGACTCAGCCACGTCGAAGGCGATCGGGCTGGCTTTGCCGCCTGTGGCTCGGATGGACGCTGCAGCCAGTTCGGCAGGCTCGAGCAAGCGATCGGTAATGACCACATGAGCGCCGCGGCCGGCGAGAACCTCGGCAATGGCTTTCCCCAATCCGCGGCCAGCTCCCGTGACCACGGCAATCTTTCCCGACAGGTCGTGCTGAATAGAAGTCATGCTCACTCCCGGTATTACTCGGCTGGTTATCGAGCCGCCTCGGTTTGCGAAAACCGGCGAATTATGCTAATGGAATATCGTTCCAGCAACCTCTTGCTACAGTGGTGCCATGCGGCTTGTCAAATCCCTCGTCGAACGCTGCTTCGACCTCATCACCCTGCTGAGCGAGAACGCTGGCGCGATGCCGCTCGGTGAGATCAGCCGCCGTCTGGACGTGCCGAAGAGCGCGGCGCATCGGCTTGTGACCACGCTGTGCGACCTCGGATGGGCCGAGCAGGACGCTGACAGTGGCTTCTATCGCTTGTCGTTGCGGTTGGCCGTCGTTGGTCAACGTCTTCTGGTAGGAACGCGTATTCCTGACATCTGCCAGCCAATTCTTGATCGCTTGGCGAGCACGACGGAAGGACTCGGCAGAATCGCTATCGTAGACCCAGACGGACTAACCTGGATTGCTCATTCACAAGGCGCCCGTACCGGCCTGATTTATCAGCCTGAACTTGTAGCAAAAGTTCCTCTTCATATGACGGCCAACGGAAAAGCTTGGCTAGCGACCCTTGATCGTGATGATGCCTTGGCCCGAGCAGTCGCCAGTGGACTGGGAACATCAGACGTTGGGGGGCCTCGGGTCATCACGACCAAACAGACATTCTCAGCTGCCCTGGATGAGACGCAGGAGCGAGGCTGGGCCACTGCGATCGAAGAGGCTGAGCCGGGTGTTGCCGCCGTGGCGGCTGCAATCCGTGTCGGTGAGCAGGTCGTAGGCACGGTAAGCGTTGCCGGTCCGATCCATCGCTTCTCGCCTATCGTCGTTCCACGAGTGGGGGAGCTGGTAAAGGCGACTGCGCAGGAGCTTTCGGCTCTTTGGCCGTATCGGATCGCCTCCGCCGTGAGGCAGGCGACGACAGCTTAATAATATTAAGTATATGAAAAATAATAATAATTAGCGCTCGACTTGGCAGGGCCGCTTGAGCGCAAGAGGTTCTCATTGACACCAGACTTGCTAACGGAATATCATTCCATTAACAGCCAGCTTACGGCCAATGAGAAAACGGCTCCTCCGAGAGCCAAGGGAGGAATTGATGGCGAATGTCGAGCTGAAGGCGGTCCGTAAATCTTATGGGAACGCGCCTGTCATTCACGGGGTGACTGTCGACATTCGTGACGGAGAGTTCGTCACATTGGTCGGGCCTTCCGGGTGTGGAAAGTCGACCCTGCTTCGTATGATCGCCGGTCTGGAGGATATTTCGGGCGGCGAGGTCCAGATCGGTGGTCGAACAGTGAACGGCGTTCCACCAAAGGAGCGCGACATCGCCATGGTCTTCCAAAACTACGCGCTGTATCCCCACATGACGGTCGCGGAGAATATGGGTTTCTCCCTGAAGCTTAAGAAGGCCCCTCGCGAGGAGCGGGAAGCGGGCGTGAGGCGCGCGGCGGAAATTCTCAGCCTCACCAAGCTCCTGGATCGCTATCCCCGCGAGCTGTCTGGTGGCCAGCGTCAGCGCGTGGCGATGGGCCGTGCGATCGTTCGAAACCCGCAGGTCTTCCTCTTCGACGAGCCTTTGTCGAACCTCGATGCCAAACTACGCGTGCAGATGCGCACCGAGATCAAGGAGCTGCATCAACGCCTCAAGACCACGACCGTTTATGTCACGCACGACCAGGTCGAGGCCATGACGATGGCCGACAAGATCGTCGTGATGCATGACGGCCTAGTCGAGCAGATCGGCGCTCCGCTCGAACTCTACAACAATCCCGCCAATATGTTTGTCGCCGGATTCATTGGATCTCCGGCAATGAACTTCCTGAAGGGGCGTTGCGAGCAAGGGCGGTTCCTCCTTGAGGACGGGTCGGCCCTGCCTCTGCCTGCCAGCCTGCAGCATCTATCCACCGACGCCATATATGGTGTCCGGCCCGAGCATCTCGTCAGGAGCGATGACGGGTTGGCACTTACCGTCGCGGTCGTTGAGCCGACGGGGGCCGAGACGCAGGTAATCGCTCGCCATGGCTCGCAAAGCATCGTGTGCATTTTTCGGGATGCTGACCTGCCGCAGCCCGGCGAAACTATTCGCGTCAGGCCGGATGTCTCGCGCATTCACGTGTTCAGCGAAAGCAACGGCAGTCGACTCTCCTGAGCAACAGTGAATGCGCTCGCTGGCTGCAATGGCCTGCGGCCGTTGCCCAGGGAATTTTTACGGAACCCAAAAATGTCAGCAAGCCGCTCACAGGCCGTGACCAGCTCCCCAGGAGTTGGCCTCACAGGCGACATGCCAGAGACGCACAGCGAAGCTCGCATCTCTTGGGCACCCTATCTCTGGTTTGCACCAGCGATATTGGTACTGTTTCTGGTCACGCTTTACCCGACCTTTTTCGTCGGTTGGTTGAGCTTTCAAAAGACGAGGTACTACGATCTCATCGGGTTTGTCGGGCTCGCGAATTACACGGAGGTCTTAGGATCGGCGGCATTCTGGAGCACGGTGTATGTGTCTTTGGCTTACGTCGTTGGATCGCTTGCGGGCGCGGTGGTCCTCGGCATGGCCGCGGCCCTCGTGCTCAACAATGCCGGCCCGACCGGAACAGTTCTGCGGGTTTTTATTCTGTTCCCCTGGACGCTGTCGATGTCGGTCGTGGGCAGTATCTGGCTCTGGCTTCTCAATCCGTCTTTCGGGCCTATTCCCTACTTGATGCAGGCCATTGGGATTGAACCTGGCCTTATGCTGGGGGACCCGGGCCTTGCACTGCCCCTGATCATCATCGTCACTGCCTGGTGGTCGTTTCCCTACGTGATGGTCATGGCCACTGCTGCCATGCAATCCATCCCGAAAGAGCTTTACGAAGCCGTAGAAATTGATGGCGGAGGGCCGCTGATCAAGTTTCGCTATGTTACGCTGACGCAGATCCTCCCGACGCTCGGCAGCACAGCACTGACCCTGTCGATCATGTACCTGACCTTGATGACGCTGATTATCGTCATGACAGGCGGCGGACCGCTCGGCTCGACCACGACTCTAAGCTTCGAAGCGTTCCGCGGAACCGTGCAAGCCGTCAACATCGGGCCCACCGCGGTCGTCTCGATTGTTGTCCTGTTGATCAACGTTGCCCTCGGTGTGCTCTACACCCGGCTTACTGGTCGCGTTACCGGATAGGATTAGGCACATGAGCGCAGCTGTATCTTCTGGTCGCCCAACCGGGCGCGCCCCCGCGATCCTTATGTCCCTGTTTTTCGCGGTCATTGTGCTCGGGCCTGTGGCTTGGGCTCTGGCGACGTCGTTCAAGACCGAAGTGGAAGCGGTAGCCGTACCGCCGACGCTCTGGCCTAGTAAAGCAACGCTGGAAAACTACTTCAAGGTCTTTCGAGACCAGTCCTTCGCTCGGGATTTCTTCAACTCCGTTCTCTATGCCGTTGGTGCCGTAGTTCTCGCGCTACTGGTCGGCATTCCCGCTGGCTATGCAGCCGCTCGCTTCTCGTTCAAAGGCAAGCGCGCGCTGATGCTCGTCATCCTGGCGACGTCGATGGTGCCTGGCGTCGCGCTGCTGGTGCCCACCTATTACCTGCTCGATTCGGTCGGCTTGCTGAACAGCGGAATCGTCGTGACGATCATTCTGTCGGCAAGGATTATCCCCCAAACCGTGTGGTTCATCGCGAATTTCGTCGAAGCGGTTCCTGTCGAGATCGAAGATTCCGCTTTCATGGATGGTGCGAACCGCTTCGAGATCATCTGGAACCTCATCCTCCCGCTGATACGTCCAGGCATCGCCGCGGTCGCTACGATCGGCATCGTCACGACCTGGAACGACTACATTACGGTGGCAGTCTTTGCGCCCGAGGTCGCCAAACGGACGCTTCAGGTCGCGCTGGTCAATCAGGTTTTCGACGCGGTTGGCATCTCGTGGTCGTACATGATGGCCTTCGTCGTCATCGCATCGATGCCGGTCATTCTCATGTTCGGCCTTGTTCAAAAGTGGTTCATCTCCGGCCTCACGGCAGGAGCGGTGAAGGGCTGACCGGCAGAAGATCGATAACTGCACGGCAGCACAACAAATCAGAGAGGGGAAACACCTATGACTGCTACGTCACGACGCGCAATGATCAAGGCAGCAGCGGTATTGACCGTCTGTGCCAGCGTATCCGCTTCATTCACGGAGCACGCCATCGCTCAGGCAACGGAAATCGTCTACTCGACGTTTCTTGATCCGAATAATGCCAACGATCCTCGGTCGGCAGCCCAGACGAAGATGATCCAGGCTTTCGAGAGCAAGTACCCGGACATCAAAATCAAGCTCTTGGTCGATCCGACGGGCGCGACCGTCACCAGGGCGGTCAAGTCCCGTAGCGACACGCCAGACGTCATTCGCGTTGTAAGCTTCGGTCTCCCGGAGTACGCAGCCACGGGCAATCTCGTCCCGTTGAATGACCTCGTCAAAAAGGATGGGATTCCCGACGAGGACTGGCTGCTTCCGCTATCGACGTCCCAGATCGACGGAAAGCTTTTCGCTCTTCCCCAGGATTTCCGCATCCCGATCCTGACGTATCGCAAGGGCGCCATCCAGGAAGCGGGGGTGACGCCGCCGAAGACTTGGGACGAGGTTTGCGCTGCGGGCTCAAAATTCAAGCAGCCGAACGTGAACGGCTTCGCCGTTCCGCTCGGCGCAACCGGCGGCATCGGTGGCGCCCAGAGCCTGGCGGAGTTCTTTCTAAGCACGATGCTGGTCGGCTCCGACGGCCGGTACTTCGCTCCTGATGGGAAGATCGCGTTCTCGAAAGAGAATTTCATCCGCGCTGGCACAACGATCAAAGATCTTTTCACGAAGTGTAAAGTCACATCCCTGCGCAGCGCGCAGATGGGGATCAACGAGGTCCATGACGGCCTGCGATCCGGCACGATCGCGATGACCAACTTCGGTCTGTATCGCTTTAAGACCCTTCAGACCCAAGGGGCGGGCGACGATCTGGGCTGGGCGCCGGCGCCTTCCTTCTCGGGTACCGACAAGCAGACCGTTTACAGCTACACCATCGCCCTCAACAAGAACTCGAAGAAGCAGGACGCCGCCTGGACCTTCATGAAGTTCGTCATCTCCCCCGAGGCGCAGGCGATTGCGGCCGAAGGCGGCGAGGTGGTCTCGAGGAAATCGGCCTACAACTCGCCTTATCTCCAGAGCGAGGCAGCCAACAATCAGAAGCAATGGGCCGAACTGGTGAGCCAGCGCGGGCAGGCCGTCGCATACTCCCCAATTCTGTCGACCTTCCACACCATCCTCGGCGAAGCCTTCCAGAGAATGGTGCTGCGCGATGAAACGCCAGAGAACGCCTATGCGGAAGTCGTCAAGCGCTACGACGAAGCGCTGACCAAGGCGCAGTAATCACCACAAGGCCAAGCGGGTGGGATGGGAGCGTTCTCCAACCCATTCGCCTTTCATGGAGAATTTGAGATGAAGTTGTTGCGCTATGGACCGGCGGGCGAGGAGCGGCCTGCTCTTCTTGCAGGCGACGGCACAATTCGGGATCTCAGCGGGATCATTCAAGACGTGAACGGTGCGTCTGTAACCCCCGATGTCCTCCGGCAGATTGCGGCCGTTGGCCCGATAACTCTGCCAATCGTTAGCGACGTAGGGCGGATCGGCTCCTGCATCGGCGGCGTCAGCAAGTTCATCTGTATCGGGCTCAATTACATCGACCACGCTCGTGAGACCGGCAACCAGGCGCCCGCGGAGCCCGTCGTGTTCATGAAGGCGACAAGCGCGATCGTCGGCCCCAACGATGATATCGTTCAGCCGCGCGGCTCCAGCAAACTCGATTGGGAGGTCGAGCTGGGTGTCGTCATCGGGACGAAGGCCAAATACGTCTCCAAGGAGCGCGCGTTGGATCACGTTGCGGGCTACTTCCTCGCAAACGATGTCTCCGAGCGGGCTTTCCAGACCGAGGGGACAGGCCAGTGGACCAAGGGCAAGAGCTGCGACACCTTCGGACCGATCGGGCCTTGGCTCGTGACCGCAGATGAGGTGCCCAACCCTCAAGCTCTCCGGCTTTGGCTCGATGTCGACGGCGTGCGACGTCAGGACGGCACGACCGAGAACATGATTTTCAGCATCGCTGAGATCGTCAGCTATCTCAGCGGTCTCATGACGCTCAATCCGGGCGACGTGATCATCACGGGAACGCCGGCTGGCGTCGCTCAGGGCATGAAGCCGCCCGCCTATCTGCAGCCCGGCCAGGTCGTGACGCTTGGCATCGAAGGGCTCGGCGAACAGAGGCAAACTGTCGTCGCCGACGCAGCGTGATAGCGCCTTTCCCGGTGGGCGGTGGACCACTGCGGGCGTGGTGGAATCACTGCCGCCCACCATTTGGGCCTCCGCGATCGGGTTCGCTTCTTCGTGTCAGAACCGGCCTAGAAGGCCCTTAGGTAACGAGGTCAGGATGGCTCTTCAGAACTCTCCCAGCATCGAAGGAAACGTACTCGCAGAGGAGTTGATCCGCGCCCATCTGACGGGCGCGGAACTTGACGCGGGTTCTCTCCCAGAGCCGTCAAATCCATCGATCGCGATGCAAGTACAAGCCGAGGTGCACGAGCGGCTGGCTCGTCCCATCGCGGGTTGGAAAGTGGCGATTGGGCCGGAGCGGCTGCCGGTGGCGGCTCCCCTCCTGTCTGTTTATCCCAACGCCTCAATGATCGCGCATTCAAGCAAATTCACCGTCGAAGTCGAGCTCGCGGTTTTCCTCCGTAGCGATCTCCCCCGCCGGGTGGCTGGGTCCTATGAGCGCTCAGATATCCTCGACGCGATCGACAAGGTTGTGCTGGGGATCGAAGTGATCGGAGGACGGTTCGCGAACCCCGCGGACGTCCCATTCCTGTCGTTCCTGGCGGACAACCTGGGGAACCGAGCTTACGTCGTCGGCGATACCGTTTCGCCGGCTGCCCTCAGCGAGATCAATGGCCTCGACTGTGAAGTGACATTGGCCGGGCGGTCAATTTTCAAAGCCGCTGCGTCCCATCCTGCCAAGGACCCGCTGCTGCCGTTGCTCGCCTATGCAAACGCGCAAAGCGATAATCTCGGGGGACTGAAGGAGGGGCAAGTCGTGACCACCGGTAGCCTTTGCGGAGTCCTGCCCATCGCCGTTGCTGACCTGCTGGAGGCGCGTGTTTCCGAGATTGGTCAGGTATCGGTGCGGTTCGAATAGCGTCGCCGGTCGCTGGTCTCCCCATTGCACGCCGACGTGCCGCGCGCCTTCACGCCGTTGACCTGGGACAACTCGATCCCGCTTTCCAGGCTGCGCCTGCTTGAGACTTCCCCAACCAACGACTCTCGACCAAACGGTCGAGCAAGAAGGTGTGACATATGTCTGGACCGTTCAAAAACCTCATCGCCGGAGAATGGGCTGGCGGAGCCAACGCCTCGCGCAACATCAACCCCTCGAACACGAACGATGTGGTCGGCGAGTACACGCAAGGCTCGGTCGAGGACCTGAACAACGCGGTCGCCGCCGCCAAGGCCGCTTTCCCGGCCTGGAGCCGCTCCACCCCGCAGGAGCGCTACGACATCCTGAAGAAGGCCTCCGACGAGATTCTCGCCCGCAAGGACGAGCTCGGCCGCCTGCTTTCGCGCGAGGAGGGCAAGACGCTGGCCGAAGGCATCGGCGAGGCGACCTGCGCCGGCCAGGTCTTCGCGTTTTTCGCCGGTGAGTGCTTGCGCCTCGGTGGCGAGATGGTTCCGTCGGTGCGTCCCGGCGTCGGCGTGGAGGTGACGCGCGAGCCGCTCGGCATCATCGGCATGATCACGCCGTGGAACTTCCCGATCGCGATCCCCGCCTGGAAGATCGCGCCGGCGCTCGCCTGGGGCAATTGCGTGGTCCTGAAGCCGGCCGATCTTGT
>NZ_JBFTJI010000023.1:0-39759 GCF_056395345.1 Allobosea sp. 10L422 | reverse complement strand
GCGCGCATCCTGGAAGCCTCGCAGAAGGTGGCGGCGACCATCGCCGACATCTCGGCGGCGTCGGGCGAGCAGGCCAACGGCATCGACGAGATGAGCCAGGCGGTGGCGCATCTCGACGAGATGACCCAGCAGAACGCGGCGCTGGCCGAACAGAGCGCGGCTTCCGCCAACGCCCTCTCCGGCCGGATCGGCCAGCTCAACGAGCTCGTCGCGACCTTCCGCACCGGCCGCGAGGCGGTCGGGCAGTCGGCCTATCCGCAGCCCGTCGCTTCCGCCGCTGCCGCGGCGCGCCCGGTGAAAGCCGTGCCTCGCGCTGCGGCGCGGCCCGTCGCGGTCTCGAACATGGCGCAGGCCCCCTCCGCCAAGGCCCCGGCGGCCGAGCCGGAGCGGCTGCGCAAGCTCGCCGAAGCCGCCTTCGCCCAGTCCAAAGCCACCCCCGCCCCGCGCAAGGTCGCCAATGGCCGCGCCCAGGATGCAGGCTGGGAAGAGTTCTGAGCGCGGAGGACTGAGCCCTCAACGCCCACAGCCCTCCCGCCCGCAAACGAAACGGCGCCCCAAAAGGGCGCCGTTTCCGCTTGAAGGACACAACAGCTCAGCCCGGCAACCGATAATCCTTGAACATCTCGCGCAGCACCGTCTTCTGGATCTTGCCGGTTGCGGTGTGCGGGATCGCCTCGACCAGCACGACATCGTCCGGCAGCCACCATTTCGCGATCTTGCCCGCCATGAAGGCCAGCATCTCTTCCTTGCTCGGCGTGCGGCCGGTCTTCGGCACGATCACCAGCAGCGGCCGCTCGTCCCATTTCGGGTGGGTAATGCCGATCACAGCTGCCTCCGCCACATCGGGATGGCCGACGGCGAGGTTTTCAAGATCGATCGAGGAGATCCATTCCCCGCCCGACTTGATGACGTCCTTGGAGCGGTCGGTGATCTGCATGTAGCCGGCGGGATCGATCGTCGCGACGTCGCCGGTATCGAAGAAGCCCTGATCATCGAGGATGTCCTCGTCGTCACGCCGGTAATAGGCGCCAGCCACCGCCGGCCCGCGCACCTTGAGGCGGCCAAAGGTCTTGCCGTCCCAGGGCAGGTCGTGGCCGGCATCGTCGGTGAGCCGGAACTCCACCGTGAAGGGCGGATGGCCCTGCTTGACCTTGAGATCGTAGAGCGCCTCGCCCGAAAGGTTTCCGTAGACCGGCTTCATCGAGCAGAAGGAGCCGAGCGGGCTCATCTCGGTCATGCCCCAGGCATGGGCGACGGTAACGCCGTATTTGCGCTCGAAGGCCTCGGTCATAGCGCGCGGGCAGGCCGAACCGCCGATGACGACGCGCTTCAGCGTCGAGAGCTTGCCGCCGGTCGCTTCCAGATGCTGTAGCAACCCGAGCCAGACCGTCGGCACCGCCGCCGTCATGGTGACGCCTTCGCCTTCAAGCAATTCGTACAGCGATGTGCCGTCGAGCTTCGCCCCCGGCATCACCAGCTTCGCCCCGGTCATCGGCGCGGAATAGGCGAGCGACCAGCTGTTGGCATGGAACAGCGGCACCACGGGCATCACCGTATCGCGCGAGGACAGCCCCATATAGTCCGGCGCCGCGCAGGCGAGCGCATGCAGCACGTTGGAGCGATGCGAGTAGAGCACGCCCTTCGGCCCGCCGGTCGTGCCGGAGGTGTAACAAAGCCCGGCTGCGGTGTTCTCGTCGAATGCACCCCAGGCGAAATCATCGTCCGCCTCCACGAGCCAGTCCTCATAGGCGACAGCACCCTTGAGGCTGCATTGCTGCATGTGCGCGGCATCGGTGAGGACGATGTAGCGCTCGATGCTCGGCAGCTTCTCCTGCAACTGCTCGATCATCGGCACAAAGGTCAGGTCGAGGAACAGCAGCCGGTCCTCGGCGTGATCGACGATCCAGGCGATCTGCTCCGGGAAGAGCCGCGGATTGACCGTATGCGTGATCGCGCCGATGCCGCTGATCCCGTACCAGAGCTCGAGATGTCGGTCGCTGTTCCAGGCGAGCGTCGCCACCCGGTCGCCGAGCCCGATCCCGTCGCGCTGCAGCCGCTTGGCCACGCGGAGCGCCCTGCTCCTGATCTCGGCATAACTTCGTCGCCGCAAGGTGCCGTCCTCGACGGCGCGGCTGACGACCTCGCGCGTGCCGTGCTGGGTCGCGGCATGATCGATGATCCGATGGAGCAGAAGGGGCCAATCCTGCATCAGGCCGAGCATGCGCGTTCCTCCCGAAGACCTGCTTTTTCGAGAGGATAACGACGTGCTTCCGCGAAAGGAAAGTCGCACTATCGAGGGCTCGCCTGCCGGCTCCAGATAGTTTAGGTCTGATCGTTCCAGAGGGGGAAAACGCGATGACCGCACCGAAAAGCGTGCCGCACGCGGCGACGGAGCCTGACCGGGTCTGGTTCCGCTTCATGCGGTTGCACCAACGCATGCTGATGCAGATGACCGGTCGCATCCGCAAGCTCGGCCTTTCGATCCCGCAATTCGACCTGCTTTCCACCTTGACCGAGCAGGAAGGCATCAGCCAGAGCGAGCTCGCCGAGCGGCTCTACGTCACCAAGGGGAATGTCTCAGGGCTCGTCGATCGCCTCGTGCAGGCTGGCCTCGTCGAACGCCGCGCCATCGCCGGCGACCGACGCTCATATGCGATGCATCTGACGCCGGAAGGCCGCCGGCTCGCCGAGGCTGGCATCGCCGCCCAGCGCGACTTCGTGGCCAGCACGCTGGGCAAGCTCAAGACCGACGATCTCGCCGAGCTCGACCGCCTCGTCCTGCTCTGGCGCGATCATGCCCGCGCCATCGACGTGGAATGATCCCGCGATGGCTGCCGATATCGACCTGACCGCCTCCGCCACGGCTCTGCGCACGGGCTTGCTCGGGCGCCGCTTCAGCGCTGCCGAGCTGCTCGAAGCAAGCTTCGCCCGTATCGACGCGCTGAACCCGCGGCTCAACGCCATCGTGGCCGAGGATCGCGAGGCCGCCCGCGCCATGGCCAGCGCCAGCGACGCGCGGATCGCCAACGGCACCGCGCGCCCGCTCGAAGGCCTGCCGATCACGATCAAGGACGCCTTCGACGTCGCCGGCCTGCCCTCCTCCGGCGGCCTGCCGGCCTATCGCGAGCGTGTCCCGGCCGAGGATGCAGCGGCAGTCGCGAGGCTGCGCGCTGCGGGCGCGGTCATCGTCGGCAAGACCAACGTTCCGGTCTTTTCCGGCGATTTCCAGAGCTACAACCCCGCCCATGGCGTGACCAACAACCCCTGGGATGAAACGCGCTCTCCGGGCGGCTCCTCTGGCGGCGCGGCGGTCGCCGTCGCGACGGGGATGAGCGCCTTCGAGCTTGGCTCCGATCTCGGCAGCTCGATCCGCTGGCCAGCGCATGCCTGCGGCGTCTTCGGCCTTAAGACGAGCTGGGGGCTGGTCTCGACCTGGGGCGCGATCCCGCCCCCGCCCGAGCGGCGAACCGCGCGCAACGTCGATCTGATGGTTGCCGGCCCGATCACCCGCACCGCTGAGGATCTCGACCTGATCCTCCCGGTCATCGCCGGCCCGCGCGATGCCACGCTCACCGCTGCTTCCTTGGCGGAGGCGCGCGCCCGAACGGCGAAAGGGCTGCGCGTGGCGCTCTGGGCCGACGATCCCTTCGCTCCGGTCGACCGGGAGGTGGCGGACGCCGTGCGCGAAGCAGCTCGCCGCCTTGGCGAAGCCGGCGCCATCGTCGACGAGACTGCCCGCCCCTCTGTGAGCTTTGCCGACGCCTTCGAGGTCTATGCGCTGCTGAACCACGCTGTCGTGGCCTATAGCCTGCCGCCGAAGGTGCGTGCTCGCATCCAGGCGCAGGCTTCGCGCTTCAGCCCGAACGACCTGTCGCATCAGGCGCTGCAGGCGCGCGGCGCGCGGATGACGCCCGGTCTCTATCAGCAGCTCGCCCATCGCCGCCTCGCCCAGAAGCGGCAATGGGCGCGCTTTTTCCAGCGCTACGATGTCGTGCTTTGCCCGCCGGCCCCAGTCGCGGCGATCGCCCATGACCACGGCCCGGACATCCACGCCCGCCGCCTGATCGTGAATGGCGACCCACGCCCCTATCTCGATTTCCTGCTCTGGGCCGCGCCGGCCACCGGCGCCGACCTGCCTGCGCTCTGCGCGCCGGTGATGCGCTCCCGCGGCGGGCTGCCCCTCGGCGTCCAGATCATCGCGCCTTTCGGAGAAGACCGCATGGCGATCGCCGTCGGCGCGATGCTGGAGGAGGTCGGCTGCCGCTTCGCCCCGCCGCCGATCATTCGTTGAGCCTCCATGCTGTTCCGCGTTCGCGCGCATTGCGCCAGAGTCTGCCACCCCCTGCGTCGAATTCGCTCAACATTTGCGGTCAGTTCAGCTTAAGGTGGCAAGAATCTTTAACAGGGAGCGGAAACCGATCATGCTGTCGAATGTCGCAGTCAGGGATATCGAGACCCTCGTCCATCCTTACACCAACCTCGCCACCCACCGGCAGAACGGGCCGCTGGTGCTGGAAAGCGGCAAGGGCATCTACGTCTACGATTCCGCCGGCAAGGAATATATCGAGGGCATGGCGGGCCTCTGGTGCACCTCGCTCGGCTACTCCAACCAGGAGCTGATCGAGACCGCCTATGAGCAGATGAAGAAGCTGCCCTTCACCCACATCTTCGGTGGGCGCAGCCACGACCCGGCGATCGAGCTCGCCGAGAAGCTCAAGGAGATCGCCCCGGTTCCGATCTCGAAGGTGTTCTACGGCGCGTCCGGCTCGGACGCCAACGACACCCAGGTCAAGATCGTCTGGTACATGAACAATGCGCTCGGCCGGCCGCAGAAGAAGAAGATCATCTCGCGGCTGAAGGGCTATCACGGCGTCACCGTCGCCTCGGCCTCGCTGACCGGCCTGCCGAACAACCATATCGACTTCGACCTGCCGCTGCCGGGCATCCTGCACACCTCCTGCCCGCATCATTACCGCTTCGCCGAGCCTGGCGAGAGCGAGCAGGACTATTCGACGCGCCTTGCTGCCGAGCTCGAGGAGATGATCCTGCGCGAGGGGCCGGACACGGTCGCTGCCTTCATCGCCGAGCCGGTGATGGGCGCCGGCGGCGCGATCATCCCGCCGGAGGGTTATTTCGAGAAGATCAACGCCGTCCTCGCCAAATACGACATCCTGTTCATCTCGGACGAGGTCATCACCGGCTTCGGCCGCACCGGCAAGATGTTCGGCACCGAGACCTACGGCATGAACGCCGACACGATCTCGCTCGCCAAGCAGATCACCTCGGCCTATTTCCCGCTCAGCGCCGTGATGATGAACGAGAAGGTCTATGAAGTTCTGGTCGACCAGAGCCGCAAGATCGGCACCTTCGGCCACGGCAACACCTATGCCGGCCACCCCGTCGGCTGCGCCGTCGCGGTGAAGACGCTGGAGATCTACCAGCGCGACAAGATCGTCGATCACGTCAACAAGGTCTCCCCGACCTTCGTCCGCCGCCTCGATAAGCTCGCCGAGCATCCGCTCGTCGGCGAAGCGCGCGGCGTCGGCCTCATCGGCGGCGCCGAGCTGGTCAAGGACAAGCAGACCAAGGCCTCGTTCGAGACCAAGAAGGGCGTCGGCGCCAAGGCCGTCGCCTACGCACTGGAAGAGGGCTTCATCACCCGCGCCATGGGCGACCGTCTCGCCTTCTGCCCGCCGCTCGTCATCTCGGAAGCCGAGATCAACGAGATGTTCGATCGCTGCGAGCGCGCGCTCGACAAGACGCTGAACTGGGCCAAGGCGGAAGGCCTGCTGGCCTGAGCGATTGGGCATAGGGAACATCTTGAGGCCGGGCGGCGATCGCCCGGCCTTTTTTTCTTTCCGTTCATCAATGTGGCCAAAACCGCTCCCAGCCCGAGATCGCCACGAACAAATCACAGACGCGCCCCGGCCCCGTCCTGATCCACGGGCAGTGTCGAGGGGTCGGCGGGCGTGAGCCCACGACGTCAGGTCATCAGAGAGTCAGGAGCCATGTTTCAACACGACGCCCGTCCCCAGATGCAGCCGCGCAAGAGTTTCCACGATGCCACGGCACGCGAAAACTACACGTCGCAGTTCCGCCCGATCGCGATTCAGGCGGTCGCTGCGGGAACCCGGCAGCTGTCAGGCGCGTTGAAGAAGCACGGCGAGGCACGCAGGACCGAACTCCCCGGCGTGCTCCGCCACGGTTTCGACGACTGAAACCTCCCTTCGAGACCCTAAACTGGCCGGTGCGGAGCTTGCTCCCACCGGCCTTTTTCGTGCGCCGGTCATCAGGGCGGAAGACGCCCCGAAACGAAAACGGGCGGCCCTGAGGCCGCCCGCCGAAACTCCGAAAACCGGCCTAAGACGTCAGACGACGATGACCTTGGCGCCGACCGGCACGCGATTGAACAGATCGATCGCATCGATATTGCGCATCCGGATGCAGCCGGACGAGGCCGAACGGCCAATCGTCTCGGGCTCGTTGGTGCCGTGGATGCGATAGAGCGTGTCGTGGCCGTTCTGGTAGAGATAGAGCGCGCGTGCGCCGAGTGGGTTCTCCGGCCCGCCATTCATTCCGCCCGCCACGGGCTTCAGATGCGGCCAGCGCTTGACCATCTCGGCCGGCGGCGTCCAACGCGGCCATTCGGCCTTGCGCTGCACCACCGCTTCGCCGGTCCAGCCATAGGCCTCGTCACCGGTGGCGACGCCGTAGCGGATGGCCTTCTTGTTCGGCAGGACGAGATAGAGGAACTTCTCCTTCGTATCGACATAGACCGTGCCCGGCGGCTGGCCGGTCGGATCTGCAATCTCATACGGAAGATAAGGCAGGTAAGTATCGAACTTGGGGACGAGCGCGATATATTCCGCATCGCGGGCTGACAGCTCCGGAGCGGCCACGCTCTTATACTGGCAGGCGCCGAGAAGGGCCGACAGTGCCAAGGCAACGAAAACGGTTTTCTTCATAGCCCCCACCAGCGCGACCCGAAGGCAGCCTTTATGATGAATCAAGAGTTAACGCTTCGTATCGCCCAAGACATACCCAAGAGGGCGACGGTCGGGCGAAGCACTAGGCGCCAAACCGGCAAGGCGCAATCAGGTTCCCTTTAGCGTGCCCTGAACGCGCGCAGCCGTGGCAAACAGGCCACGCTTTCGGCCCCGTTGACCGCAATCGTTTGGATTGATCCGCTTGACCACGCTTCTGATCACCCATCCGGCCGGCTTCGGCCACGCCATGCCGCCCGGCCACCCCGAATGCGCCGAGCGGCTGAGGGCCGTCGACCAGGCTCTGGAAGCGGAGCGTTTCGCGACACTGATTCGGGTGGAGGCGCCGCTCGGCACGCTCGAACAGGTGACGCTTTGCCACGCGGCCTCCTATGCCGAGGCGCTGGTCGCATCGAGCCCGGCCGCCGGCTTCGTTCAGGTCGACGGCGATACCTTCATGTCCCCCGGCACGATCGAGGCCGTCCTGCGCGCCGTCGGCGGCGCAACCGCTGCCGTGGATGAGGTCATGAGCGGCAAGGCCCGCAATGCCTTCGTCGCCATGCGCCCGCCGGGGCACCATGCCGAGCGCGATCGCGCCATGGGCTTCTGCTTCTTCAACCACGCGGCGATCGCCGCTCGCCACGCGCAGAAGGCCCACGGCGCCGCGCGTGTCGCCATCGTCGATTGGGACGTCCATCACGGCAACGGCACGCAGGACATCTTCTGGCAGGATGCGAGCGTCCTCTACGCCTCCACCCACGAGATGCCGCTCTATCCCGGCACAGGTGCGGCGTCGGAGCGCGGCGCCCATGGCACGATCGTGAATGTGCCCTTGCATCCTGGGGAAGGGTCGGACGAATTTCGTGAGGCCTTCGAGATCGCGATCCTGCCCCGCCTCGACGCGTTCCGCCCCGACCTCGTGGTGATCTCGGCCGGCTTCGACGCGCATTGGCGCGACCCGCTCGCCGGTCTCAACCTGCGCGAAGCCGATTTCGCCTGGGCGACACAGAAGTTGATGGAATTGGCCGACAGGCATGCCGGCGGCCGCATCGTCTCCGTTCTCGAGGGCGGCTACGATCTCGACGCCTTGGCGCGATCGGCGGCCGCCCATGTCGGCGCGCTGATGGGCGCCTGACCGCGCCTCACTCCAGCGGCGCCGTCTCCACGATCTCGATGCCGAAGCCGCCGAGCCCCACGAAAGAGCGCGGCGAGGAGGCGAGGTTCACGATCGAACTGACGCCGAGATCCCGCAGGATCTGCGCGCCGAGTCCGACCTCGCGCCATTGCTGGCTGCGCAGCGCGTCCGAGCCCTCTTCCTCGACGCTTTTGATCGGAACGCCGGCGCTGCCGTCGCGCAGATAGATGAGAACGCCCCGGCCTTCCTGCTGGAAGCGCCGCAGCGCGCCCTGGATGGAGCCGGCGCCGCGGAGCACGTCGGCGACGACATCGGCCCGGTGCAGCCTGGCCGGCACCTTCTCGCCGTCCCCGAGCTTGCCCATCACGAAAGCGAAATGCTGGGTGTTGTCGAACGGCGTGATGTAGACATGGCCGGTCATCTCGCCGAACTCGGTCTTGACCGGGAAGGAATGCACCCGCTCGACCAGCTTCTCGCGCAATTGGCGATAGGCGATGAGGTCGGCGACCGTGATCTGCTTCAGCCCGTGCTTCTCGGCAAAGGCGGTGATCTGGGCGCCCTTCATCACCGTGCCGTCGTCATTGGCGAGTTCGCAGATCACGCCGACCGGCGGCAGGTCGGCGAGCTTGCACAGATCGACGGCGGCTTCCGTATGGCCTGAGCGCATCAGCACGCCGCCATCCTTGGCGATCAGCGGGAAGACATGGCCGGGCCGGACGAAATCGGCCGCGCCCATATTGCCGTTGGCGAGCGCGCGGACCGTGTTGGTGCGCTGCTCGGCCGAGATGCCGGTCGTCAGCCCGTGCTTGACGTCGACCGTGATGGTGAAGGCCGTGCCGAGCGGGGCGTCGTTGGACGAGACCATCGGATCGAGGCGCAGGCGCCGCGCCTCGGCCGTCGTCAGCGGCGCACAGACGATGCCGCAGGTATTGCGGATGATGAAGGCCATCTTCTCCGGCGTGCAGAGCGAGGCGGCGACGATGAGATCGCCCTCGTTCTCACGATCATCGTCATCGGTGACGATGACGATCTCGCCGCGTGCGAAGGCTTCGATGGTCTCGGCGACTTTATTCGACATGGCGGCCTCGCGCGGCCCTGACAGGCCGAGAAAATCGTTGGGGGTGACGGCGCCGCCCGTAGCGGCGGCGATGCGCTCGGCGCTTTCGCGGGAAATCCAGGCGGCGGGGTCGTTGCAAAGCGCCGTCACGCTGGCCGGCGACAGGCCAACCCGCTTGGCGAAGGCGCTGCGCGCAATCTTGTTCTGCCGGAGCCAGACGTCGAGCTTCATGCCCGCAAGCTAATACGACGAGGCTTCATCGGCAATGAACAATCGATGCATTTTCAGTATTGCTGAAATGCAAGCCGCTACGCGTCGTGCTCGGGCTTGACCCGAGCACGACGCGGGAGACGCACTTAAGGGCGCCTCTCCCGGCCAGAGATTCCCGGGCCTCCGCTACGCTTCATCCGAGAATGACGGCGCGAAACTCACTCCTGAAACGGCCAGCGCGGCTCGACCACGCCGACCTGCCCGCGATGGCGCAGATATTGATCCGCCAGCACGCAGGCGACCATCGCCTCGCCGACCGGCACGGCGCGGATGCCGACGCAGGGGTCATGCCGGCCCTTGGTGAACATCTCGGCTTCGCCGCCCGTCCGCGTCACGGTCGCGCGCGTCGCCAGGATGGAAGAGGTCGGCTTCACCGCGAAACGGGCCACGATCGGCTGCCCCGTCGAGATGCCGCCGAGAATGCCGCCGGCATGGTTGGAGAGGAAGAGCGGGCGCCCGTCATTGCCGGCGCGCATCTCGTCGGCATTCTCCTCGCCTGAAAGCTCGGCCGCGCCGAAGCCTTCGCCGATCTCGACGCCCTTGACCGCATTGATGCTCATCAGCGCCGCAGCGATCTCGGCATCGAGCTTGCCATAGATCGGCGCGCCCAGCCCCGCCGGCACGCCCTCGGCGACGATCTCAAGCACCGCGCCGATCGAGGAGCCGGCCTTGCGAATGCCATCGAGATAATCGGCGAAGAAGGCTGCGGCCTTCGCATCCGGACAGAAGAACGGGTTGCGGCCGACCTCCTCCCAATCCCAGTTGGCGCGGTCGATCTTGTGCGGCCCCATCTGCACGAGCGCACCGCGCACCACCATGCCCGGCACAACCTTGCGGGCGATGGCGCCGGCGGCGACCCGCATCGCCGTCTCGCGCGCCGAGGAGCGCCCACCGCCGCGATAGTCGCGGATGCCGTATTTCACATCATAGGTGAAATCGGCATGGCCCGGCCGGTACTTGTCCTTGATGTCGGAATAGTCCTTCGAGCGCTGGTCGACATTGTCGATCAGCAGCCCGATCGAGGTTCCCGTCGTCACCTGCACGCCGTCGCTCTCGCGCGCGAAGACCCCGGAGACGATGCGGACCTGGTCCGGCTCCTGACGCTGCGTGGTGAAGCGCGACTGGCCGGGGCGGCGCCGGTCGAGGTCGCCCTGGATATCGGCTTCCGTCAGCGGGATCAGCGGCGGGCAGCCGTCGACGACGCAGCCGATGGCAGGGCCGTGGCTCTCGCCGAAAGTGGTGACGCGGAAGAGATGGCCGAAGCTGTTGTGCGACATGGGAGCCCGTTGGGTTATGCACCGGCTCTTAAGCCGGATTGGGGCGCGGCGAAACCCCGCCCGGATGGTGGCGCCCATTGACAAGGCCGGGCCTCGCCGGCTTCAAGCTGACCGCATGAGTTGCCAGGCGCCCTGCCCCTCGCGCTCCTGGCGCCCCGGGAGCCCCATCATCGCGGGACTTTAGCCCCGAGCCGCCCGTCGGCGGTTTCGGGGTTGAGTAGGCTCGCGCCTGCCAGCGCAATCGCGGCAGCGAGCCACAGATCGTCAAATCACTCCCTGTCGCCAGCGCTCGCTCTTCAGGGCGGGCTCCGCCGCATGCCGGCCGCGCCGGCCGCACCGCTGTCTGCGGGCTTTTCCGATCTGTCGGGCATGCCGTGCCATCGACGCTCAGGCTCATCATGAAACCTTTCCGCCGGCGTCCCGTGCCGGGAACAGCGGCAGGCGTCAGCCTTGCCCGCGCCTTGTCCAAGCTCGGCTATTGCTCGCGCAGCCAGGCCGAGAAGCTGATCCTCGAGGGACGCGTCGACGTCGACGGCCGCCGCGCCCGCCATCCGGAGCTGCGCATCGATCCGCGGCGGGCGCGTCTGCGGGTCGATGGCCAGGCCGTTTCCGCCGCGAGCCGCGTCTATCTGATGCTCAACAAGCCGCGCGGCGTGGTGACGACGACCAGCGATCCGGAGGGGCGCCAGACCGTCTATGCCTGCCTGGAAGGCCTCGACCTGCCCTTCCTGGCCCCGGTCGGGCGCCTGGACATGGCGAGCGAGGGGCTGCTGCTCATGAGCAACGACACCCGCTGGGCGCAGCACATCCTCGATCCCGCTTCCGGCGTCGAGAAGACCTATCACGTCCAGATCGACCGCGTGCCGGACGAGACCTTCATGGCCCGCTTGCGAGGGGGAGCCACAGATGATGGCGAGATCCTGACGACCCGCGCCGCCACGCTGCTGCGCCATGGTCAGCGCAATGCCTGGGTCGAGATGGTGATCGACGAGGGCCGCAACCGACAGATCAGGCGGATCGTGGAAGCGGCCGGGGCCGAAGTCCTGCGCCTCGTCCGGGTCAGAATCGGCGAACTCGAGCTCGGAGACCTGCCCAAGGGCGCTGTCAGCGAGCTCGGCAGCATGGAAAGGGCACAGCCGCTGGCCGGCCGCGCCGCCCTCAAAGAAAAGACCTGGGGTTCGGCGCGCTGAGCGTCCGCTGGCTTAGTGCGCCGCGGCCTTCGCCGGCACGGCCGGCGCGCCCTCCCAGCGCGTATGCGCCGGCAGGTTCTCGCCCTTCATGATCACGGTCAAAAGCCCGACCTGGGCGTAGTCGCCGACATGGGTGTCGTAGAGCACGGTCGCGCCTGCCCCGACGCAGACGCCCTTGCCCAGCCTGACGCGGCCGACCTTCATCACGCGGTCCTCATAGAGATGCGTCTGAAGCGCCGAATGGGCGTTCACCGTGCAGAAATCGCCGACCTTGATGCAGTCGAACTCGGTGATATCCGTCGAGTCCAGCCAGACCCCCTTGCCGTATTTCGCGCCGAACAGCCTCAGAAACCAGGGCAGGAACGGCGTGCCGCGCAGATAGTCGAACAGTACCTTGCCGCCGAGGCCCCAATACATCACCGCGACGGCCTCGGTGCGCATCGCCCACCACGACCACATCGGCTTCATCACCGGCTTGTAGGTCCCCATCATCAGCCATTTGACGGCGGCGCAGATCAGCGCCTGCGCCACGGCGATCAGAACCGCCACCCCCATGAAGGAGACGACAAGGCCCAGCCAATCGCCCTCGTTGATCTTCTGCTGCAGCACCATGTCGACCGCGATCGTGCCGAAGGTAATGAACAGCATCGAGGGGAAGGAGGTGTGCAGCGCCTCGAAGACGCCGCGCCCGAACTGCTTGGCGAAGGAGGGCTTGTAGGTCCAGTCGGCACCGAGATCGACCTTCTGCCGGGTCGGCAGCTTGATCGGCGGCGAGCCGAACCAGGTGTCGCCGGGCTGCATCCGGTCGTTGGCCGGCGGCTTCGACTTGATGCCGATCAGCACGCGGTCGGGAATGACGGCACCGGGCGGCACGACCGCGTCGTTGCCGACGAAGACCTGCTCGCCCGTGCGTGTCGCGTCGAGGCGCATATAGCCGCGGCGCATATCCTCGTCGCCGAAGACGACCTCATCGGCGATGAAATTGCCCGAGCCGATGCCGGTGAGATCGTAGCGGCCGGAGAGGTTGGTCGAAATCTCCGCGCCCTTGCCGATGCGTGCGCCCATCAACCGGTACCAGGCCCGCATATAGATGGTGGCGAAGAGCGAGGAGAGCGTCTCCAGCGTCACCTCGGTTGCCAGCGCCACCGTCCATTTGCGCGCATAGAAGCCTGAATGGATTGAATACGAGCCGGAGGTCACGCGCGGCAGGATCGCCCAGCGCAGCCCCGCCATCAGCAGCACGGTGAAGGCGATGAGGCCGATCGCGGTCGGCCAGGTCAGGATAGGCAGGAACCAGAGATAGCTGATGTCGGTCCAGCCGGCGATGAAGTAGTCGATCTTGTCGAAGAGCCAGAAGGCCGGAAAGATCGGCAACAGGCTGACCGGCGGCAGCACCACCAGCATTAGGATGTAGAAGGCCGTCAGCAGCGCACGCCGCCCCATCGAGGCTTCCGCCTGCGGCGGCAGCGCGGCGAGATCGACCGTGCCGACCTTGCGTGCGGGCGTGCCGTCCCAGATCTCGGCCTCTCCCACATGGATGCCGGGTGGAATGGCGGTGAGATCGCCGATCTCGGCATGATTGCCGATGACCGAGCCATGGCCCAGCACGACCGAAGCCCCGGCCGAGACGTCCTTGCCGATCTTGATGCGGCCGATGATCAGCTTGTCGCCCATCGCCTCGCCATTGGCGAAGGTGGTCTTGGAGCCGAAGCTGGTGCCGTCGCCGATCTCGATCAGGTCGATGGCGCCCGCCTCGTAGTCGGAGATGATGACGTCGCGCCCCACCTTGGCGCCGAGCAGGCGCCAGTAGAAGCGCATCACCGGTGTGCCCTGGAGCCATTTGATATGGACGAGGCCGGCGACACGCGCCGCGAACCACCAGCGGAAATAATAGACGCCCCAGAGCGGGTAGACTCCGGGCTTGGTCCGGCCGAGCACGATCCATTTCAACGCGACGGCAACGAGGCCGGTCGCGACGATGATCATGATGTAGACGCCGAGCAGCGCGACAATCTGGCCGAGCAGCGGCAGGTCCTCACCCGAGAGGATCATGTAGGTAACGAAGACGCCGAGCCACTGCGCCGTCGACAGGCCGATGATCACCGGCAGCACCGCAGCCTGCGCCAAGCCGCAGAGGAAGCGGCGCAGGAAGGGCGGAGGCGTGAAGGAGAGGTCCTCCGCCGTCGCCGCGCCACGCTCGTCGAGCAACGCGGCCATCGCGCGCAGCGTCCGGGCGCCATAGACATCCTGCAACGTGATGCCGGCATAGGCCGGCGTCTCGCGCACGATCGAGATGAAGCGCGCCGCCAGCAGCGAATGCCCGCCGAGATCGACGAAGAAATCGGATTCCAGCGGCAGGCTGGCTGCGCCGAGCACGCGCCTGGCGGCGTCGAGCAACGCGGCTTCCGTCTCGTTGCGCGGCGGCTCCTGTTCGCCCTCGGCGCTCGGCGCCGTCAGCGGCGCGGCCTTGAGCATCTTGCGGTCGACCTTGCCGGAAACCATGCGCGGCAGCGAACCGACCGCCTCGAAATGCGCGGGAACCATATAGGGCGGCAGCTTCTCGCGCAGCGCCGCCCTCAGAGCAGCCCCGTCTACCGCCACGCCCGGCTCGGCCACGACGAAGGCAACGAGCCGCTCGATGCCGTCATCCGTGCGCAGCACGACCGCCGCCTGCGCCACGCCGGGCTCGTCGGCGAGCTTCGATTCGATCTCGCCGAGCTCGACGCGGAAGCCGCGGATCTTGATCTGGTCGTCGATGCGGCCGTGGAAGACGATGTTGCCGTTGGCATCGAGGCTGACCGCATCGCCCGAACGGTAGAGCACCGGATCGTCCGCGCCGGCCAGGCCTGAAAACGGGTTGGCGATGAACTTCTCGGCCGTCAGCTCGGGCCGTCCGTGATAGCCCTTGGCGACGCCCGGCCCGCCGATCAGGAGCTCGCCCTGTTCCCCCGGGTGAACGAGGCGCAGATCCTCGCCGACGACATAGGCGGTGTAGTTCGCAATCGGCTTGCCGATGGTGACGGCCTCGCCGGGGACGACCTCGGCAGCGGTCGCCACGACCGTCGCCTCGGTAGGGCCGTAGGTGTTGAGGATGCGCCGGCCCGGCTTCGACCATTTCTGGACGATTGCGGGGGGAAGCGCCTCGCCGCCGAGCAGGATCAGCTTCAGCGACGGCACATCGGTCGGCAGGATGCCGAGCAGGGTCGGCACGGTGTCGATGACGGTGACGCCGGCCTCGTTGAGGATGGCAGGCAGCTTCTCGGCATCGCCCATCATCTCGGGCGAGGCGACGAAGAGCGTCGCGCCGACGAGATATGGCGTCCAGATCTCCTCCATCGACAGGTCGAAGGCGACCGAGGCACCCTGGAAGACGACATCGTCGGGTCCGATGCCGTAGAGCGCGTTCCCGGAGCGCAGGAAATGGCAGATGTTGCGATGGCTGATGACGATCGCCTTCGGCGTGCCCGTCGAGCCGGAGGTGTAGATCAGATAGGCCGGATGATCCTTGGTCAGCCCGGCCGGGCGCGCCGGCGGCTCATGATCGTCCGCCGCGGCTGCGAGGATTTCAGGCGACCAGACCTTGCGGTCCGTCTCCTCGGCCCGGGCAGCCCAGCCGGCGCAGGTGACGATGCCCTTGGCTTCGGCGTCGTTGAGGCAGGTCGCGATGCGCTCGACCGGCGCATCCGCATCGAAGGGCACCCAGGCCGCTCCCGCGCGCGTGATCGCGATCTGTGCGACGAGGAGGTCGATGCCGCGCGGCATCCACAGGCCGACCATGTCGCCCGGCCCGACGCCGGCAAGCTGCAAGCCCCGCGCCTGCCGTCCGGCCCGGGCCCAGACCTCGGCATAGCCGAGGCGGCGTTCGCGATCGACAAGCGCAGGATGATCGGGGCGTGCGGCAACCGTGGCCGCGAAGATCTCGGCCAGCACCTCATCGTGGATCAGATCAGGGCGCTTCTCGCCGGCCAGCATGGCGAGGAGGTTTGCGCCGGCCTGATCAGACGCCGCCGGCAGCTTCGTCATATCGTTCATCGCGCCCCGCTGCGCTCAAAGCCCGCCGCTGTCACCGAGGCGACTCATGCCTTCGGCCCGGCGGCACCTTGCCACGCACCTTATGAAGAAACCCGGAATCCGTCGCCGTTGCGCCGCGACATCCGCGTGAGCCCCCCGGCCGGGCAGGCCGCCGCATCACGACGCTCTGCTAGCATATTCTTCCTGCCGAATCACGCGTGAACCGGCGATGAATGTGAAGCTGCGCCCGGAGCGGCCCGGGCGGCTCAGAGCCAGTCGGCCTGGTTTCCCGAGATCACGAGCAGCTTGCCCTGCCAGATCTCGACCCTCGCAGCGTCGCGTGGCGCAACCGCGCCGACCAGCGCCAGCACCGCCCGCGCTACCCCCCCGTGGCTGACGATCACCGTCTCGCGCCGCAAGCCTTCGAGCACCGGGCGCACCCGCTCTGCCAGCATGCGATAGCTCTCGCCGCCCGGCGGCACGAAGCCCCATTTGTCGCGCTCGCGCAGATGCGCCTGCTCGCGCTCGGCCTTGCGGACATCGCGCCAGGTGAAGCCTTCCCATTCGCCGAAGGTCAGCTCCCGCAGCCGGTCATCGACGGCGTAGCCGCCGTCCGGCAGAGCGAGTTCGCGGCGCAGGATGTCCATCGTTTCGCGCGCCCGCTGCATCGGCGAGGCGATGTAGTCGAGCTCCGCATAGGCCGGTTCCAGCGTCTTGAGGCGGTCGGCGGCCTCAGCCGCCTGCTCACGACCGAGCTCGTTGAGCGGGATATCCTGGCCGCCTTGCAGCCGCCCCTCACGATTCCAGTCGGTTTCGCCATGACGAACGAGGATGAGCCGATGCGAAAGCGATAGCGGTAGCATGCGGGGCTTCTGCACGCTGATGCCGCCCGCGTCAAAAGCCAATGACGTCCGGAGCCCATGCATCGGCCCCATAGCGACAATCGGCCGCTTTCTGTGGCCCATCGCACAAGGGGTGTGTATAGCGCCCTTGCCCAATCATCGGCGGAACCGCATGCCCTTCTCCCTCGCCTTGCCTGATGGCCGCTGCCTCGCGCTCGATGCGCAGCCGCTGGTCATGGGCATCGTCAACGTCACGCCCGATTCCTTCTCGGATGGCGGCCTGCACCTGGGCATCGAGGCCGCGGTGTCGCATGGCGAGCGCCTGGTGGCCGAGGGGGCGGGCATCGTCGATGTCGGTGGCGAGTCGACCCGGCCAGGCCATGCCACTGTCGATACCGAGACCGAGAAGGCGCGCGTGCTGCCGGTGATCGCCGGGCTGAAGGCCCGGATCGAGGCGCCGATCTCGATCGACAGCTACAAGGCAGAGGTCGCGGAAGCGGCGCTCGCCGCCGGCGCATCGATCGTCAACGACGTCTGGGGCGCCCAGCGCGACCCGCGCATCGCCGCCGTCGCCGCGCGGGCCGGCGCTCCGATCATCCTGATGCACAACCGCGAGAGGATCGACGCTGCCCTCGACATCTTCGACGAGGTGCTGCGCTTCCTCGAGCGCTCGATCGCGATCGCGACGCAGGCCGGCGTGCCGCGTGGCCAGATCGTCGTCGATCCCGGCATCGGCTTCGGCAAGACCATCAGCCAGAATCTCGACCTCATCCACCATCTCGATCGGCTGGGCGAGCTCGGCTGCCCGATCCTGCTCGGCGCCTCGCGCAAATCGACGCTCGGGCATATCACCGGCCGCGCGATCCCGGCCGAGCGCCTCGCCGCCAGCATTGCCGCCCATCTCTACGGCGCCAGCCGCGGCGCCGCTATTATCCGCGCCCATGACGTCGCGCCCCATATCGATGCGCTGAAGACCTGGGCCGCGATCGAAGACAGCACGAAGGCAGACCTGTGAGCGAAACCGGCCGCATCCTGATCGAGAAGCTCGATATCTACGCCTATCACGGCTTCTTCTCGGAGGAGGAGCGGCTCGGCCAGCGCTTCGTCCTCGACCTCGCGCTCGACGTCGACCTGCGCGCCGCCGCCGCCAGCGACCGCCTGGCCGATACGGTCGATTACGGGCGCGCCGTCGCCATCGTGAACGACGCTTTCACGGGCCGCCGCTATCACCTGCTGGAAGGCGCGGCGCGCGCCGTCGCCCTGGCGATCTTCGACGCCTTCCCCTCGGTAGAGGGAGTCGAGGTCACGCTGCGCAAGCCGGCTCCTCCGATTCCCGCGACACTCGGCTCGGTTGGCATCCAGTTGAGATTCCAGCGTGAAGGTTGAGGCCGCGCTCGCCTTCGGCGGCAATCTCGGCGACCCCGTCGCCGCCTTCGCCGCAGCCTTGCAGGGGCTGCGCGACCACCCCGCCATAGCGCTCGGCCGGCTGTCCTCGATCTATCGCACACCGCCCTGGGGCAAGACCGACCAGCCGGAATTCCTCAACATGGCGGCCCTGGTCGAAACCTCGCTCGCCCCGCAAGACCTGCTCGCCTTCTGCCTTGAGCTGGAGCGTGCCGGCGGCCGCGAACGGCGCGAGCGCTGGGGACCGCGCACGCTCGACATCGACATCCTGACCTATGGCGACGCGGTCATCGACCAGGCGAGGCTGCAGATTCCGCACCCACGCATTCCCGAGCGCGCCTTCGTGCTGACGCCGCTGGCGGAGATCCTGCCGCAGCGCCTGATCGGCGGGCGGACGGTGGCCGATCTGCTGGCCGCCACCGCAGACGAAACGATCCGCCGCGACGACGACGCGACGGATCGCTTGAAGGCGCTGCTGGCGGGCTAGCCGAAGGCCATGCGTCAATCCTCGTAAAGTTCACGCAGAATGGCCAGGGCATTGCTGAGCGTTGCCGGTGGGGCCGCGCCTAGCCGACGGATCAGTCTCTTCTTGTCGAGAGCCCTGCTTTGCTCGAGCAGGATCAGCCCATCAATGCCTTGAAATGAGATCGGCACCCTGAAGCCCGCCGGGCGGCTTTTTGACGTCATGGGCGCGACGATGACCGTGCGTAGATGATCATGAATCTCGGCAGGCGAGATGATCAGGCAAGGCCGCGTCTTCTGGATTTCGCTGCCCAACGTCGGATCGAGAGCCGCGAGCCAGATGTCCCCGCGCTTCACCATGTCAGTTCGGTGTCTTCGGCATTGCCGAATTCCGGCCAAGCCAGCGCATCATCTTCCGTAGCCGCGAGGCGTTTGGCATCTTCGGCCCACCCTTCGCGTGCCTGCCCCTGCAGCGGCTGGATGACAATGCGGCCCTGCTCGACGGTGAGCTCGACGCCATCGCCCGCCTTTGCCCCGATCTCGGCGAGAAGAGGCTTCGGGATGACGATTCCGGCCGAATTGCCGATCTTCTTGACGGCGCTGCGCATGGCTCCCTCCATCGACGATGGTAGGATAAGCGCAATCAGGCCCCGTTACAACAATGTTATAACGAAGCCAGGATCTTACTCGCCCTTGTCGAGCGAAATGTCCGGCGCGGTCGGCACCTTCATGCCGACGACATGGTAGCCGGCATCGACATGCATGATCTCGCCGGTGATGCCGCGCGACATGTCGGAGACGAGGAACACCGCGGTCTCGCCGACCTCCTCGATCGTGACGGTGCGGCGCAGCGGGGAGTTGTACTCGTTCCAGCGCAGGATGTAGCGGAAATCGCCGATGCCGGAGGCCGCGAGCGTCTTGATCGGCCCGGCCGAAATGGCATTGACGCGGATCTTCGAGGGGCCGAGATCGGCGGCGAGATACTGCACGCTCGATTCCAGCGCCGCCTTCGCGATGCCCATCACGTTGTAATGCGGCATCCACTTCTCGGCGCCGTAATAGGTCAGCGTCAGCAGTGAGCCGCCATCTGGCATCAGCTTCTCGGCGCGCTGGGTGATCGCCGTGAAGGAGTAGCAGGAGATCAGCAGCGACTTGGAGAAGTTCGCCTCGCTCGTCTCGACATAGCGGCCGGTCAGCTCGTCCTTGTCGGAGAAGGCGATGCAGTGGACGACGAAGTCGAGCTTGCCCCAGAGCTTCTCGACCTCGGCGAAGACCGCGTCGATCGTCGCGCCGTCGGTGACGTCGCAATGGCCGACGACATGGCCGCCCAGTTCCTTGGCGAGCGGCTCCACCCGCTTCTTCAGCGCATCGCCCTGATAGGTGAAGGCGAGTTCCGCGCCCGCGTCGGCCGCCGCCTTGGCGATGCCCCAGGCGATGGAGCGGTTGTTCGCGACGCCCATCACGAGTCCGCGCTTGCCCTTGAGGAGATTGGCGGTCGGCGAAACGGCGTTGGAATCAGGCATGGGGGACCCGCAGATGAACGATGAGCAGGTCTCTTAGAACAGTCGCAGGGAAGTGGGAACCGCTTTTGACGACGGCCTCCACGGCTGAATCATGCATCCGGCCCCAATCGGGGGCATTTTCCTCCGATCAAGGCCGGCAAAAGCTCCTCGCAGCAGGCTGAAAGGTCAGTCCGTGTCGCTGCGCGTCTTCATCAGGGCGGTCAGCTCGGCGTCGCTTGCCGGCATCTCGATGTCGATCGCAACGAAGAGGTCGCCAACCGCGCCCTTTTCGCCCTTGAGTCCTTTGCCGCGCAGGCGGAACTGCTTGGTCGTGCCGGTCAGCGGCGGAATCGTCATCTCGACGGCGCCGGTCAGTGTCGGGACGTGCAGCGGCCCGCCGAGCACCGCCTTGGTGAGCGGCACCGCGACGCGGGTGCGCAGATCCTTGCCGTCGACCGTGAAGCGCGGGTCCGGCTTGATCTTGATCGTCATCATGACGTCGCCGGTCTCACCGGAGAACGGATCGGTCTGACCCAGTCCACGCAGGCGCATCACCTTGCCATCGGTGACGCCCTCGGGGATCGTGATCTCGACCTCGCGCCCGGTTGGCAGCTTGACCCGGCGCGCGCCGCCGGTCACGGCCTGCGCCAGTCTGACCTCCAGCGTGAAGCTCTGCTCCGGCGGCTTCTGCGGCTCGGGCCGGCCGCGCGAGCGCCGGCTCGCCTCGCCAAAGAGCGAGGAGAAGATTTCCGAGGCGTCGAAGCCGGCATCGCCACCCGGCTGGCCGCCGCCGGGTTGCGCGCCGCCGCGCCCACCGAAGGGGTTGCCGCCCTGGCCGAAATTGAATTCGAAGCCGCCATTGCGTCCGCCGCGGCCGGCGCCCATGCCCTCGAAGCCCTGGAACTTCGGCTTGCCCGCGGCATCGATCTCGCCGCGGTCGAACTGCTTGCGCTTGGTCTCGTCGCCCAAAATCTCATAGGCGGTATTCAGCTCGGAGAAGCGGTCCTGCGCCTTCGGATCTTCCTGGTTGCGGTCCGGGTGCAGCTCCTTGGCGCGGCGGCGGAAGGCCTTCTTGATCTCCGCATCGCTCGCGCCGCGGGCGACGCCCAGAACCTGATAGGGATCGCGCATCCAAAACCTCGTTTTCACGCAAAGTCGAACTCCCGGCGCCCAAGCCGCCAGCCGTCCGCTTCGCCTAATCTGGGGATGGTGTGGCGCGAGCGCAACACCTTCGCGGCGCCGTTCTGCACCCGTAGCAACGTCGAGGCAAGCGCATGGCCTGCGTCAGCTCACGCCCTTCCAGGGAGAGACATCCTTGACCGCCCATTCGCCGCCGGACGGGCGGCAGGCGGTGCCCTGCAGCTTCACCGGCCGAACCTGAGTCTGGACGCTGGCGATGAAGGCGCGGCAGATCTCGTCCGAGCGCAGGAATGGACCACCGACCGGAACGAAGGACCCCTTGATGCCGCTCTGGGGGTTGTCCCAGGACACGGCGGCGCCATTGCCCTGCGGGTCGAGCGCAACGCCCATCGCCCCATCGGCGCGGCGCATGTCTTCGGGACCGAGCTCGGCCGAAAGGCTCGCGAGCGCCGCCGGCCGGTCGCCGCCGCGCGCGGGCAGGACCGCCGAGGTGGTCGCAACCTCATCCTCGCTCTTGCTCGACAGGCCGAGAATCGGAAACGAGACCGAGCAGCCGGCTGAAAACAGCGCCAGCATGGCCACAGCCATCAGCGGACGCATGGGGGCTGCGCGATCAGGAAGGCTTTGGAACGCTCCGGCCCCTGGCCTATATAAACCAACCGCCCGAAACCGGATCACTTGCGCTCGCCCGACGCCCAACTTCCACTGACCGAGGATTAGAACGTGCAACCGTTAACGAGCGGTGACTTCACCGAGGAAAACGAGCCTTTCGCCTTGTTCCAGAAGTGGTTGGACGAAGCGACGAAGTCCGAGCCGAACGACCCGACCGGCATGGCGCTTTCAACTGTCGACGCCGATGGCCTGCCCAACAGCCGCATGGTGCTGCTGAAGGGCCACGGGCCGGACGGTTTCGTCTTCTATACCAACACCSAAAGCCAGAAGGGYGAGGAACTGCTCGGCCAGCCCAAGGCCGCCGCCCTGTTCCACTGGAAGAGCCTGCGGCGACAGATCCGTATCCGCGGCACTGTCGCCCTCGTCACCGACGCCGAATCGGACGCCTATTTCCAGTCCCGCCCGCGCGACAGCCGGATCGGCGCCTGGGCCTCGCAGCAATCGCGCCCGCTGGAGAGCCGTTTCGCGCTGGAGAAGGCTGTCGCCGCCTATACGCTCAAATTCGGCCTCGGCGAGATCCCGCGCCCGCCCTATTGGCGTGGCTTTCGCATTACCCCGCTCTATATCGAATTCTGGCGCGACGGCGCCTTCCGCCTGCATGACCGCAGCGTCTTCCGACGCGGCGCGGCCGGCGAGCCCTGGACCAAGACGCGCTTCTACCCTTGAAGGACATCCCGCCCATGGCGATGCCGAAGTTCGATTTTCCAAAGACCGAAGCGGGCAAGCGCCCGGTCATGCTGCTGACCGGGGCGAGCCGCGGCATCGGCCACGCCACGGTGATGCAGTTCGCCATGGCCGGCTGGCGCATCCTGTCCTGCTCGCGCCAGGGCTTCTCCGAGAAATGCCCCTGGCCCTCGGGCGCCGACGACCATGTCCAGATCGACTTGGGCGACCCCGAAGACACGATGCGCGGCATCGCGGAGATCAAGAAGCGCCTCGTGGCCGAGGGCGGCAAGCTCAACGCCCTCGTTAACAACGCCGGCATCTCGCCGAAGGGGCGCAATGGCGAGCGGCTGGGCGCCGCGACCACCTCCTTCAACGACTGGCACAAGGTCTTCCAGGTCAATTTCTTCGCGCCGATCATGCTGGCGCGCGGCCTGCTCGACGAGTTGACCGCAGCCCAGGGTGCCATCGTCAACGTCACATCGATCGCGGGTTCCCGCGTCCACCCCTTCGCCGGCGCGGCCTACGCGACCTCGAAGGCCGCGCTCGCCAGTCTCACCCGCGAGATGGCCGCCGATTTCGGCCCGCTCGGCATCCGGGTCAACGCCATCTCGCCCGGCGAGATCGACACGGCGATCCTGTCGCCGGGCACCGAGAAGATCGTCGCCACCCTGCCGATGAAGCGGCTGGGCAAGACCGACGAGGTCGCCAAGGCGATCTATTTCCTCTGCACGGACGCTTCGAGCTATGTCACCGGCTCGGAATTGCACATCAACGGCGGACAGCACGTTTGATACGGGACGTGGCAGCATGACGGCCGACAGCGGCCAGGTCATCCGCTTCCCGGCCGCGGGCCGCGCGGCGGCCCGGCCTGTGCTCGCGGCCTCGGTCGCTGTCTTCCGCGACGGCAAGGTGCTGCTGGCGACCCGCACCAAGCCGCCGGCCGACCAGCTCTGGTCGCTGCCCGGGGGCAAGGTCGAGGCTGGCGAGACGCTCGAGCAGGCGGCCCTGCGCGAACTGGAGGAGGAAGTCGGCGTCACCGCCCGCATCCTCGGCTTCAACCGCCATGTCGAGATCTTCGGCCGCGACGCCAAAGGCGGCGTGACGCATCACTTCGTCGTCGCCTCCTTCGTCGGCGAGTGGCTCTCCGGCGAACCGCAACCGGGGCCGGAGGTCGGGGCCGTGATGTGGGCCGATCCGCTGAAGCTCGGCGGGCTCGCAACCACGCGCGAACTCGCAGACGTGCTGCGCCGGGCTCACAGCCTGTTCACGGCCGGCGGTGCGGCATGATGCGCGGTGCGCGCGCTTGGGCCATTCTGGCCCTTGCCCTCCTCGCTCCGATGGTTTCCCAGGCGCAGCAACGCACGCCGCAGCCGGCGAAGCCGCCCGCGGCCAAACCTGCCGAGCCGCCCGTCCAGGAGCCGGACGGACCGCCCTATGAGCCGCAGCTTCTCCAGCTCGCGGAGATCATGGGGTCGCTTGCCTATCTACGCACGCTCTGCGGAGGCAAGGAGGCGCAGGACTGGCGCGCCCGCATGGCTGCCCTGCTCGATGCCGAAGGGCGCACCCCGCAACGGCGCGACCGCCTGACCGCCGCCTTCAACCGCGGCTTCAAGGCCTATTCGCTGACCCACCGTTCCTGCACCGATGCCAGCCAGGAGGCATCCGCGCGCCTCGCGGCCGAAGGCGAGGCCCTGTCGCGGGCGCTGGCCAGCCGTTATGGCGGATAGGCAACAGCTGTTGCCCGAATGCGATCTTCGGTGGAATTCTTCCGGTCGCGTTAACCTTTCTTAAACACCGCGGTAGCGTGCCGCTCTGGCACGGCTTATGACTTGAGCATCGCCCAACCGTCGCGATCCGGGTCACAACCGGCGCGATTCGCATCAGATTGAAGGCGCAGAGTCCCGTTTCGATGCCGATCCAGCCCGAAGACACGATGCTCGACCCGAATCTCGCCGAAGACCACGGCGATGCGCGCCGCGTCGCCTATGGCTATGTCGAGGACGCCTTCACCGAGGCCCAGCAGGACGGGCTCGATTCGGATGCGCTCGCGCATGCCGCGCTCTTTGCGGCGTTGCGCACACTGGTCGAGACCTATGGCGAGGAAGCCACGGCCGTCTTCACCGAGACCCTCCCCGAGAAGGTGCGTTGCGGCGCCTTCACCATCGGCACGCGGCACTAATCTGCCGCGGTGCGGGCCCTCGCCGCCCGCGCTTCCATCAACGCCCGTTCCTTGACGTTACCCGTCAGCGCCACCGCCTGCTCGAAGGCCTCCGCCGCTTCCCGGTGCCGGCCGAGCTTGGACAACAGGTCGCCGCGCACGCTCGGCAGCAGGTGGTAGCGCTTGAGCGACGGCTCGCTACCCAGCGCCTCGACCAGTTCCAAGCCCGCTGCCGGCCCTTCAGCCATGCCGACCGCTACGGCCCGGTTGAGCTCGACGATCGGCGACGGCATCACCCGGCCGAGCACCGCGTAGAGCGCCGTGATTCGCTGCCAGTCTGTCTCCTCCGCCGTTCGCGCGCGAGCATGGCAGGCTGCCAGCGCTGCCTGCAGCAGATAGGGCCCCGGCGCGGCGCCGGCGAGCCGCTGCGCCCGTTCCAGCGCCGCGAGCCCCCGCCCGATCAGCAGCCGGTCCCAGCGCGCACGATTCTGGTCTAGCAGGAGGATCGGCTCGCCGCCGGGGCCGATGCGCGCCCTGAGCCGCGAGGCCTGCAGCTCCATCAGCGCGACAAGCCCATGCACCTCCGGCTCGTCAGGCGCCCGCGCCGCGAGAACGCGCCCGAGCCTGAGCGCTTCCTCGCACAGCGCCGGCCGCACCCAATCCTGCCCTGCCGTCGCGGCATAGCCCTCGTTGAAGATCAGGTAGACGACCTCCAGCACCGAGGCCAGGCGCTCGCCGAGCTCGGCGCCGGCAGGCACCTCATAGGGGACCTTCGCCTCGCTCAGCGTCTTCTTCGCCCGCACGATGCGCTGCGCCATGGTCGGCTCCGGCACCAGGAAAGCGCGAGCGATCTCCTCGGTCGTAAGGCCCCCGAGCAGCCGGAGCGTCAGCGCGAGCCGCGCCTCCTTGGGTAGCACCGGATGGCAGGCGGTGAAGATCAGGCGCAACAGGTCGTCGCCAACCGCGTCATCGAGCGCTTCGTCGAGATCGGGCATCGCCGGCCTTTCGCCGTCGATATCGCGGCCGATCTCCTCCTGCTTGCGCCGGGCCATGATCTCGTGGCGGGCGGCATCGGCGGCGCGGTGCTTGGCGACCTGCATCAGCCAGGCAGCCGGATTGCGTGGCACGCCCTCCTCGGGCCATTGCTTCAACGCCGCGACCAGCGCGTCCTGCGCCAGCTCCTCGGCCCGACCGATATCGCGCGTCAGCCGCGTAAGGCCGGCGATCAGCCGGGGCGACTCCATACGCCAGACCGTCTCGATGGTGCGGTGTGTATCGCTGCCCGACATGGGAAGCGATACACACCATCAGCCCATCGGCTGGCAAGGGGCGCAGGCAAGGCGTCGGTCGGTCAGCCCTGCCGCTCGGACTCGGCCTTCAGGCGATCCCACTGCGCCGCAGTTTCCGGCGTGACGATCTCACCGAAATCGGCCAATTCGAACAGCGGCCGGATCTCGATTTCGGACGGGCCGGGCATCGGGTTCGGGCAACGCTTGACCCAGGCGATGGCTTCGTCGAGCGAAGCGCATTCCCAGAGCCAGTAGCCGGCCACAAGTTCCTTGGTCTCGGCGAAGGGCCCGTCGACGACGGCGCGTTTCGTGCCGTCGAACTGGACACGCGCACCCTTCGAGCTGGGCTGCAGACCGTCGCCGCCCTTCATGATGCCGGCTTTCACCAGCTCTTCGTTATAGGCCATCATCGCCTCGAGCAGTTCCTGGGTCGGCGGCGCGCCGGCCTCGCTGTCCGGGGTCGCCTGGACCATCACCATGAAACGCATCGGTTTTCTCCTTGGATTTGGGATGTCAGGTCGGGTCAGCTGATGCGCTTGTCGGCTTCGGCGCGCAGCTGCTCTTTCCGCTCGCGCCGCTCCGGCGTCACCATCTCGCCGAACTCCTCCATCTCGAAGACGGAACGCAGCTCGATCTCGGTGCCGCCGTCGAAGGGCGCGCGCTTCAGCCATTCGACGGCTTCGTCGAAGGACTTCACCTGCCAGAGCCAGAAGCCGGCGAGCAGCTCCTTGGTCTCGGCGAAGGGGCCGTCCGTGATCGTCCGCTCGCTACCGGAAAAGCGCATGCGCAGCCCCTTGGAAGTCGGGTGCAAGCCTTCTGCGGCGAGCAGGATGCCAGCCTTGATCAGCTCCTCGTTGTAGACACCCATCTTCGCGAAGACGTCCGGGTCCGGCATCACGCCGGCTTCGCTGTCCTTGCTGGCCTTGACCAGAACCATCACACGCATCGGTCTTCTCCTTGGGTTTGGGAGAACCGGGCGGCTCCGGCGCGGACCGCCGAAACCCGTTCTCTGACTGCACGTCGAACGGGCGCGGCTGGAATCGACAGCGCCGGAAATCTTTTTTCGATTTTTTTGCGGAGCCGACCGCGCGCTCATCCAGAGCCGAACGCGGGCGGCGCCGATCCGTTTCAGGCGCCGCGCGGCAGCGCCTCCAGGAAGCGGGCCGGCTCGCCCTGCGACGGCATCGTTAGCTCTCCCTCCCACATCACCTTGAGGCCGCGCACGAAGGTGCCGACCGGCCAGCCGGTGACGGTGACGCCGTCATAGGGCGTCCAGCCGCATTTCGAGGCGCTCCACTCCTTGGTGATCGTCTCCCGGCGCTTGAGATCGACGACGGTGAAATCGGCATCGTAGCCGACTGCGATCCGGCCCTTGCCTTCCAGCCCGAAGATGCGCTGCGGCCCGGCGCTGCTGAGGTCGACGAAGCGCTCCAGCGTGAGCCGGCCGGCATTCACATGGTCGAGCATGATCGGCACCAGCGTCTGCACGCCCGGCATGCCGGAATGGCTCGCCGGATAGGGGTGGTGCTTCTCCTCATGGGTATGCGGCGCATGGTCGGAGCCGAGCACGTCGACGATGCCCTGCTCGACGCCCCACCAAATGCGCTGGCGATGACTCTCGTCCCGGATCGGCGGGTTCATCTGGGCGTAGGTGCCGAGCCGCTCGTAGCAATCCGGCGCGACCAGCGTCAGATGGTTCGGCAGCACCTCGACCGTCGCGACRTCCTTRTGRTCCYTGAGGAAGACCATCTCCTCGCCGGTCGAGATATGCAGAATATGGACGCGCGCGCCGGTCTCGCGCGCGATCCGCACCAGCCGCTTGGTGCAGGTCAGTGCTACCTCCGGCGAACGCCAGATCGGATGGCTCGACGGATCCCCCTCGACGCGCAGCGGCATGCGCTCGCGCAGCATCATCTCGTCTTCGGAATGGAAGGCSGCGCGSCGGCGCGTGCGCTTCAGGATCTCCGCGACGCCCCGGTCATCCTCGACCAGGAGGTCGCCGGTGGAGGAACCCATGAAGACCTTGATCCCGGCCGCGCCGGGCAGCCGCTCCAGCTCCGGCACATCGGCAGCGTTCTCATGCGTGCCGCCGACCCAGAAGGCGAAGTCGCAATGCATGCGGTGCCGGCCGCGCCTGATCTTGTCGGCCAGAGCCTCCGGCGTCGTCGTCTGCGGGATCGTGTTCGGCATCTCGAAGACGCAGGTCACGCCGCCGAGCGCGGCCGAGCGCGAGCCCGTCTCCAGATCCTCCTTATGGTCGAGCCCCGGCTCGCGGAAATGCACCTGGCTGTCGATCACGCCCGGCAGGATATGCAGGCCGGTGCAATCGACCACCTCACCGGCCGAGGCCTGCGAGAGATCGCCCAGCGCCATGATCTTGCCGCCGGTGATGCCGATGTCGCGCGCAACGCGGCCATCCTGGTTCACCACCGTGCCGCCCTTGAGGATGACGTCATAGGTCTGCGGCATGGCGGTTCTCCGGGCGGTTGAGCAAAGGGGCGATGCGGCCTACCTATCGGCAGAGTCGCCGTCTCGGAAGTGGAAACAGCTTTCGGGTGGCGCAGTGCTCCCTTTCGGCCGCACGAGCCCGCCACGGAATCAGAACTGGACCGGCTGCCCATGTCCGCTACCCGATTGATCGATCGCGGTGTCATCCGCGTCAGTGGCCAGGATGCCCGCGACTTCCTGCAGAACCTCGTCACCAACGATCTCGACCCGGTCACGCCGGGCCACGCCGGCTACGGTGCGCTGCTGACACCGCAGGGCAAGATCATCTGCGACTTCTTCATCGTCGCGCTGTCGCCGGAAGACGGCTGCGGCTTCCTGCTCGACACTCCGCTGCTCCAGACCCCCGATTTGATGAAACGCCTGAAGCTCTACAAGCTGCGCTCCAAGGTCGTGCTGGAGGACCTCACCGAGAAGAGCACGGTGCTCGCCTCCGCTGATGGCGCGCCGCTGCCGGAAGACGCCGGCTTCGTCTATGACGACCCGCGTCTGCCCGCACTCGGCCAGCGGGCCATAGCCGATGCCGAGGGCATCGACGATCTCGTCACGGCAACGGCTGATGCCTACCACGCCCGCCGCATCGCGCTGGGCATACCCGCCGGCGGGCGCGACTTCCCCTATGGCGACACCTTCCCGCACGAAGCGCTGCTCGACCAGCTCGGCGGCGTCTCCTTTAAGAAGGGCTGCTATATCGGCCAGGAGGTCGTCTCCCGCATGCAGCATCGCGGCACCGCCCGCACCCGCGTCGTGCCCGTTGACTTCGACGACGGCATCGTCGCCGAGACCGGCACGGAGGCGGTGGCCGGCGGCAAGATGATCGGCAGCATCGGCTCGGGCGCGAACGGCAAGGCGCTCGCCATGCTCCGCCTCGACCGGCTGGCCGACGCGCTCGCGGCCGGCGAAACGCCGCTCGGCGGCGGCCTCGCTTTCCATCTGGCGGAGAAGCCCGATTTCATCCGCTTCCCCTTCCCCGGCGAGCCGGGCTTCGGAGCAGCCGCAGAGGTCGCCCTATGAGCGAGGCAATTGTCTCGAGCGAAGAGCGCGTCGCGATCGAAGGGCCGGACGGCAAGTTCCGCTGCCGTTGGCCGGGCACGGACCCGCTCTACCTCGCCTATCACGACACTGAATGGGGCGTGCCGGAATATGATTCCCGCGCGCTCTGGGAGAAGCTGATCCTCGATGGTTTCCAGGCGGGCCTGTCCTGGATCACCATCCTCAGGAAGCGCGATGCCTTCCGCGCCGGTTTCGCCGATTTCGAGCCGGAAGCGGTCGCCCGCTTCGGCGAGGCCGATGTCCAGCGCCTGCTCGCCGATCCCGGCATCATCCGCCATCGCGGCAAGATCGAGGGCACGATCAAGAGCGCACAGGCCTATCTCAGGCTGAGTGAACGCGAGCCCTTCGCCGATTTCCTCTGGAAGCATCTCGACGGCCGCGTGCTGCAGAACAGCTATCGCACGCAGGGCGAGGTGCCGACGCAGACCAGGCTATCCGAGACGATCGCCAAGGAGCTGAAGAAAGCCGGCTTCACCTTCTGCGGCCCGACCATCGTCTACGCCTTCATGGAAGCCTGCGGGCTGGTCAACGACCACCTGACCGGCTGCTTCCGCTATGCGGAATGCGCTGCGCTGGCGCGCGACTTCCGCCCCGCCGCCTGATGGCCCGCAAGCTTGAACCGCCGCGCGCCTGGCAGCGCATGCTCTCCGGCCGCCGGCTCGACCTGCTCGACCCCTCGCCGCTCGACATCGAGATCGAGGACATCGCCCATGGCCTTGCGCGTGTCGCCCGCTGGAACGGCCAGACGCGCGGCGCGCATTCCTTCTCGGTGGCGCAGCATTGCCTGCTGGTCGAGGCGATCGCGGGTCATCTCAACCCGGATTGGAGCGATACCTGGCGCCTGATGGCGCTGCTGCACGATGCGCCGGAATATGTCATCGGCGACATGATCTCGCCGTTCAAGGTGGTTATGGGCGATGCCTATAAGAGCGTGGAACTGCGCCTGCTCACGGCCATCCATCTGCGCTTCGGCTTGCCTGCGACGACGCCGGCGATGCTCAAGCGCAGAACCAAGGAGGCCGACACCATCGCCGCCTTCTTCGAGGCGACGCAGCTCGCCGGCTTCGCCCGCGCGGAGGCACTGAAATTCTTCGGCCGACCGCAGGCGCTGCCGGCCGAGGTCATCGCCTGGCTCGATCCGCTCGATACCGAGACCGCACAACACCGCTTCCTGGCGCGCTTCGGCGAGCTCGGCGGCGAGCTCAATGAGTCAAACGCACCGCGCTGATCTCGTTCGCAATCGACTTGAAGATAGGACTCAACTGGGAGGCGCTCGTCACCTCATAATACATGCTCGCATCGCTAGCGCAGTTACGCAGCATCGCTGCGTTTCCATCCATGACCCGGATCGTATAGACATTGACGCCCGCCGCCTTGACGTTCGCGCAAGCAAGTTTCGTCCGTGCATCGATATTTGGATTCGAGGTGCTGCCGTCGCCTTCGAAACGGTTTTGTGTGTTGTCGCCATCGGTCAGCAGGATCATATACTTCTTCAGCCGCGGCTCCGTATTTGGCTTTGCCTCAGTGTAGGGCGCGCCGGGCGAAAGCGTCGCCCAGCCCCAGACTGCGCCGATGGTGACGTTGGTGGCGCCGACCGGCGTCATCGTATCGATTTTGGCTGACAGTGCTGTCCAGTCGGAACTCAGCCCCATCGTCTGCGCGAGCGAAGTCTGGCCACACCATGTCGCCGGATACTGCTGGGCGCTGGCGGAATACGACCCGCCATCGGTGACGTCATAGCTCTGGTCCCGGTCAGCTATGCAGCCCTCGGTCTTAGCCCAATTGGCCTTGGTCAGGGTCTCGGTGCAGGTCATCACGCCCTTGTTCGTCTTGCAGCCTGAGATCGTTGGATCCGACGAAGCTGCACCGCTCGGCGCCTTGCAGTTATTGCCATTCTTATCGCAGGTCATCGTCACCGAACGGGTCATGCCGTAGCGGATCCACTGCTCGTCCTTCAGGGCTCGGTCGATACGAACCTGTGTGTTGAACGGCACGATCGAGATCCGAATCTGATCTGTGTCGATCGTCGCGTCTTTCATGATCTGAATCAGATCCTTCGACGCCTGTTTCAGCGCCGTCATCTTTCCCGAGGACGACATCGAGCCCGTATTATCGAGAACCAGCGCAAGCTCGATCGTGTTGGTGCCCCAGGTCGATTGGCTATCGCTCGCAACTGCGATGGACTGAGGGCCGAGCACGCGCCCGATCGTCGTCTCCACACTGGCATTCGCCGAGATTTTGATCGTTCGCGCCGTACGGTCGATCGAGACAGTTGCGCCACCGAACTCGCTCTTCACGCTCGCTGGCAGGTTGTCGCGGATCCAGGAATCGATACGGTCCCGGAGCTGAGCGTCGGTCAGCTTCTGGGCATCGCGCGCGGCCATCAGCGAGGCGGAGTCGATCGCCGAACTCAGCGCTTGGCGGGCGTTGCTGGCACGCGCATAGTCGACGGTGACCCCGACGATTCCGATCAGCGGAAGGGTCAGGAAGCCGGTCATGACGAGCACGTTGCCGCGCTGATCGCGGCGCAACCGCCGCATCAATTCCGAAACGAAAGCGAGCTTGACCATCACATCTCATCCTGGGCCGGATTGCCGCATTGAGCCGGATGAGGGTTGGGGGTCGGAGCTTACGAATTGCTAAAATCGATTCGTGGAACTCGGCCCTATCTGCACATTTTGCGGCAAAACAGGTACCGCAACGTCATATCGCCTTCGACGCATGGAATATTATTTCCATTTCAGAACAAGTGATGATCATTTTTTGTCGTTTTGAAAATAATGATTTCACGGGACAATGCGATCAGATCACCAAAGGAGCAGCCATGTCGGACACCCCCGCTCTCTCCCTGCCCTCCGGCGTCGTCATCAAGGGCGCCGTGCAGCCGCGCTTCGACGAGATCCTCACCACGGAAGCGCTCGCCTTCGTCGCCGACCTGCATCGCCGCTTCAACGAAACGCGCAAGCGGCTGCTCGCCGTTCGCGCCGAGCGGCAGAAACGCTTCGACGCCGGCGAGACGCCCGACTTCCTGGCCGAGACCCGGCATATCCGCGAAGGCGACTGGAGCGTCGCGCCCATCCCGGCCGATCTGCAGGACCGCCGCGTCGAGATCACCGGCCCTGTCGACCGCAAGATGATCGTCAACGCGCTGAACTCCGGGGCCAAGGTTTTCATGGCCGATTTCGAGGACGCCTCCTCGCCGGTCTGGGCCAACATGATCGAAGGCCAGATCAACCTCCGCGACCGCTGGGCGAACAAGATCGACTTCACCGATCCTACGAACGGCAAGGACTACAAGCTCAAGGACAAGCCCGCGGTCCTGATCATTCGCCCGCGCGGATGGCATCTGCCGGAGCGCCATATCGAGATCGACGGCGAGGAGGCCTCGGGCTCCCTGGTCGATTTCGGCCTCTACGTCTTCCATAACGCCAAGGCGGCGCTGGCCGCCGGCTCCGGCCCCTATTTCTACCTCCCGAAGCTGGAGAGCCATCTCGAGGCCCGGCTCTGGAACGACGTCTTCGTCGCCGCGCAATCGGCGCTCGGCCTGAAGAACGGCACGATCAAGGCGACCGTCCTGATCGAGACCTTGCCCGCCGCCTTCGAGATGGACGAGATCCTCTACGAATTGCGCGAGCACATGGCAGGCCTCAACTGCGGTCGCTGGGACTACATCTTCTCCTTCATCAARAAGCTCGCCCGCAACAAGGCCTATATCCTGCCCGACCGGTCGCAGGTCGTGATGTCCAAGGCCTTCCTGCGCGCCTATTCGCTGCTGCTGATCAAGACCTGCCACAAGCGCGGCGCCTTCGCGATGGGCGGCATGGCGGCGCAGATCCCGGTCAAGAACAACCCCGAGGCCAATGCCGCCGCCTTCGCCAAGGTCAAGGCCGACAAGGAGCGCGAGGCCGGCGATGGCCATGACGGCACCTGGGTCGCCCATCCCGACCTCGTCCCGGTCGCCATGGAGGTCTTTGACCGGCTGATGCCGCAGGCCAACCAGCTCGGCAAGAAGCGCGACGACGTGAACATCGGCACCAGGGATCTGCTGGAGGTCCACCAGGGCACACGCACGGAGGAAGGCTTCCGCGAGAATATCCGCATCGGCGTGCAGTATATCGAGGCCTGGCTGCGCGGCCGCGGCGCGGTCCCGATCTACAACATGATGGAGGATGCCGCGACCGCCGAGATCAGCCGCGCCCAGATCTGGCAGTTCGTCCAGTACGGCGTCGAACTCGAAGGCGGGGTCAAGGCCGATGCCGCGCTGTTCAAGCGCTGCCTGCCCGAGGAGATGGACAGGGTGAAGGGCGAACTCGGGGCGGAGGCCTATGCCAAGGGTCGGTTCCCCGAAGCGATCGCGCTCTTCGAGACGCTGTCGCTGGCGCCGAACTTCGAGGACTTCCTCACCGTGCCCGCCTACGCCAAGCTGGGCTGAACACAGCTCCGATCAGTCCAGGAAGGGCGCCGCCAGATGGTGGCGCCCTTTCGCTTTCGTGGTCAGTTCAGGTGCCACTAGACGCGCCCGCCGATAATCACGGCAAGCAGGATCACCGCCCCGAAGAGGTGCAGGAGATCGGCTTTCCAGCCGCCGGCCGGCGAGGAGCGCACATGCCGGTAGATCGCTTCCCGGCGGCGACGATAGCTGCCGATCGTGCTCATTGAAGTCTCCATCCGAAACATTGCGGGCGCTTCCCCCACGCCGGTCAGGCGCGGTGGGCAGGCCCCGTCGCGCCCCGGCTCGCGGGGGCCGGTACCGTTCCTGCGAGCGGGCGCGGTAGATCCTCGATCACATCACGCACGAGGGTTGCGAGCTCGGGGCGCACCGAGACGAGCGGCGCGCGGCAGGCCGCGCCGATGCCGGGATGCAGTATCGACAAGGCGAGCTTGACCAGCACCGGATCGGGCTCCCGCGCCAGCAGGTCGAGCAGCGGGACGAGGCGCCGCTGCAGGATCTGCGCCTGCCCGTAGAGCTCGGAGCGCGCCGCGCTCTCCAGCCGCGCCAGCCAATGCGGCGCGAGATTGCCGACGCTGGTGACCGCCCCGCATCCACCCGCGAGCAGATAGGCCGGGATAGTTTCGGCCGCACCGGTGAGCCGCATGAACCGGCGGTCGCGCAGCCGCGCGATCCGGTCGCAGCGCGCGAGATCGCCGCGCCGTTCGAGGATGCCGACAATGTTCGCCGCGCCTGCGAGCATCTCGAGCGTCTCCGACGCGATCTCGACGCCGCAGCGGTCCGGATCATTGTCGAGGATGATCTCGAGACCCGTGGCCTGCGCCGCCGCGAGCGCATGGGCCGCGAGCCCCGCCTGCGTCGGCCTGTTGTAATAGGGCATGCGCAGCAGCAGCGCCGAGGCGCCGGCCTTCTCGGCGGCGACGATCTCGGCAATCGTCTCGGCCGTGGCATAGCTGCCGACGGCCGCGATCACCGGGAAATGCCTGCCCGCGATGAGGCGGGCGGCAGCACAAAGTTCGCTGCGCTCCGCCTCGTTCAGCGTCGAGTTCTCGCCTGTGGCAGTGCCGATCACGATACCGTCGGCGCCCTGAGCGATCTGCCAGTGAATGAGGCGTTCCAGGGCACCGTAGTCGATCGCATCCTCGTCGAAGGGCGTGACCAGCGCGGTGAACATGCCGTGAAGCCAGTGGTTCATGGCGCGTCTCAAAGCAGCCGGAGCGTTTTCGCGGTCATACGGACCGCGCGCGGCCTGCGGCCGGCTTCGAACACGGCATAGCGCAACGCGGCGCCCTGATCGGCGAAGATTCCGCCGCCGCGGCCATGGGTCTCGACGGCCAGCCAGTGACCTTCAACGTCTCGCCCGACCAGAAACGCGAGCGGGCCGCCAAAGGGTTTGCGAGGGATACTGAGCATCATCCTGTTTCCCGAACGGTCTCCGGGACCGCACGGACAAGGTATTTTCGCCGCCATAGCCATTCGAGACAGGGCAAGGGGCGACAACATCAACGATGCATAAGGAGAACGCGAAACCGCTTTTGACTTCCGCGGGCCGCTCGCGCTCAATCCGGCCCTCTCGTCTGGATTCGCCGCATGCGCCCCCGCCTTCTCCCCCTCCTCGCCGCCCTGCTGTGCGCCTCCTTCGCCCAGGCCGCGACGCTCGCCCCCGAACAGCGCTTCAGGACGCTGGGCGACTTCTCGGGCAAAAAGCCCGGCAAGCCGGCCCGCGATGTCAGCGGCCTCGCCTGCATGCCAGTCGCGAACGGCGCCCAGCGCTGCTTGCTGATCAATGACGAGGGCTCATTCGCCCAGTTCGCCCGGATTGCGGAGAACCGCATCACGCCCGGCGCCACGCTCCCGATCGTCGGCACGGACGCTTCGCCCGACACCCTCGGCCAGCCGCCGCAGGGCATCTGCCGGGCCCCCGGCCGCTTTGCCGAACTCGACGGCGAGGCCGTCGCCTATGCGGATGGCGCCTTCTATCTGGCGGGTTCGCATGGTTGCTCGCGCAACAAGGGCGAATTCCGACTCTCCGCCTTCCATCTGGCGCGGATCAAGGTCGACGTGGAAGGCGCCCCGACCGGCCGCGTCGAGCTGACCTATCGCCTGAGCGACATGCTGCGCCAGGCCGGCGAGGCGGGAGCCTTCTTCGGCCGGAGCCTGATGGACGACAACGGGCTGAATGTGGAAGGCATCGCCGTCATCGGCGATACGCTCTGGGCCGGCCTGCGCGCACCTTCGCTCGGCGACCGCAGCTTCCTCGTCGGCGCTTCGCTCACAGCGCTCTTCGCACCCGGGCATGCGGCCGCGACAGCGGCTCCGACGGTGGTGGCGCTGCCGGCCGGGCGCGATCGCGGCATTCGTGACCTCGCCCCCCTGCCCGGTGGGCGATTGCTCGCGCTGCTTGGCCCGGCACAGGAGCAATCGCTCCCATATTCCCTGATGTTGGTCGACACGGCCCGGCCCGAGGCAGCTGAGACCCTCGGCGAGCTGCCCGCCCGCGGCAGCGGCAAGGCGGAATCCCTGACCGTTCTGGCGGAGGGCCGCGGCGCGCTCAGCGTCCTGATCGGCTATGACGGCCGCAAGAACGGCCATTTCGAATCCTACCGATTGCCCCTGCCGGCAGAGACCCGCTGAACGCCATGGACTTCCACGCCCGCCTCTCCCGCGCCGTCGCGCGCTACCGGAGCGAGGTCGCCGGCCCGCGCGAGCATCTCTCGCTGCTGCGCTGGCAGATGGCGGAGGGCCATGCGCTCGACCGCCGCGATACCTTTCCCGGCCATCTCACGACCAGCGCTTTCGTGCTCTCCCCCGACCATGCGCAGATCCTGCTGATCGACCATGTCGTGATCGGTCGCTGGCTCCAGCCCGGAGGCCATTGGGAGGAGGCTGAGCACTTCCACCTCTCGGCGGCGCGCGAGGCTGAGGAGGAGACCGGCGTCCAGGGGCTGTCCCTGCATCCCTGGCACGCGGGCGGCGACGTGCCCTTCACCATCGACAGCCACGACGTGCCCGGCAAGCCCGCGCGCGGCGAGCCGGACCATATCCATCACGATCTGCAATACCTCTTCCTGGCCGATCCTGCCTGGCCATTGGTTGCCCAGGCGGAGGAGGTACATGCCGCGGCCTGGAAACCCGTCGAGGAACTGGCGGCGATCGCGCCGCGCGCCCTGGCCCGCATCGCGATGCTGTCCCTGCCCGCCTGATTGTTGCTGCGACGCAACATGTTACGTTATAACGCAACAAGAGGCACCCCAACTCTCGCGTCGCCGTCGCGGCCACGCCATAGTTCGTCGGGAGGCGCCCCTCTATTGCAAATCACTTGCAATACGTATGACCGTCGCTCACCCGCTGGAGTCGTCATGCTGACAAACCCGTCTCTGTTGCTGCGGCACAACAGCCGGATGGATTGTCGCAATACTTATGGCTCCTTTATCGCGGCAGGCGGGCCACGAATGCATCCTTGCACCGACCCCGGATGACTGAGCGCGGTTTGCACGCGCCCGGTTCCCACTCAACTGGAATTTCTGCTATGAAGCTGGCCTCCGCCCTCCTCTCCGCCCGCCTCGGTCTCGCCCTCGTCGGCACCTGCGCCGCCTCCATCGCCTCCGCCGCCGACCTGCCATCCCGCAAGACCGCTCCCGCACCGGCGCCAGTCGTCTCGGCCTGTATCGAGAGCGAAGGCATCCCGACCGACGCCTTCGGCTTCACCACCGGCTCGGATGTTGCGGAGAAGGGCTCCTTCGGCCCGAGCCTGACCTATAACGGTGGCTTCGGCACGCGCGTCGGCTCCTCGAACGGGCACGCCCTTACCTTGCAGGGCTCCTACGGGCTCTTCCCCTGCTTCGAAGTCGGCCCTTATGTGCTGGGCAACTTCACGAATGCCTCGGCAGGCGGCGTGAGCGCCGACTCGGGCGCCTTGGGCGCCGGCGTCGAGATGAAGTACAAGCTGCTCGGCCGCGACATGCACGGCCTCGGCCTGACGCTCGTCATCGACCCCAGCTTCAACCGCGCCGATCCGGACGGCGCCGGCCGCTTCACCACCTACAACACCGGCATCCGCCTCTTCGCCGACAAGACGCTGATCCCGAATACACTGTACGCCGCGCTCAACCTCTCGCAGGATCTGACCTGGACCGGGCCGTCGCCCTATCAGCGCTCATCCACCTTCACGGTCGGCGGTTCGCTCTCCTGGCAGGTGTCGGATGGGCTCTATCTCAGCGGCGAGGTCCGCCATATGCGCGCCCATAACGAGCTCGGCTTCGGCAACGAAGCCGGCTACGCCACCTTCGCCGGCCCCGGCATCTTCTGGCAGGCGACGAAGCAGCTCGCCCTCTCCGCCGCCTACAACATCCAGATCGCCGGCAAGGCCAAGGGCGAGCCCGGCAATCTCGATCTGACCAATTTCAGCCAGCACCTCGTCAAGGTGAAGCTCGGCTACAGCTTCTGAGCCTTCCGAACATCGCGCCTGCGCAAGGGCGGCAGCGGCAACGCTGCCGCCCTTTTTCATGTCGGCAGGTCGTCCGCATTGACATACTCCCCCCGAGTACCATAGCTTGACCGGCAGATCGAAGCTCGACGCGCCCCCAATGCCTCACACGCCTGAAGAGAAGAAGCGCGCCGTGACGCGGCTGCGCCGGATCAAGGGGCAGGCCGACGCCCTGATCGCCGCCGTGGAGCGCGGCGAGGAATGCGGCGCGTTGCTCCAGCAGCTCGCGGCGCTGCGCGGCGCAGCGACCGGGCTGATGGCGGAGGTGCTGGAAAGTCACTTGCGCGAGACCATGCATGGCACTGCCGACGCGGCGAAGGCGCCCCCCGACGATGCCGACGAAATCGCCGCGATCATGCGGGTCATCCGCCCCTATTTGAAATAGCCGTTCGCAAGGAAGGACCCCCCCGATGAAAACCCGTGCCGCCGTCGCCTGGGAAGCCGGCAAGCCCCTCACCATCGAAACCATCGAGATCGGCAGCCCCAAGGCCGGCGAGGTGCTGGTCGAGGTCATGGCCACCGGCATCTGCCACACCGACGCCTACACGCTGTCGGGCCTGGATTCGGAGGGCAAGTTTCCGGCGATCCTCGGCCATGAGGGCGCGGGCATCGTGCGCGAGGTCGGCGCCGGCGTGACCACGCTGAAGCCCGGCGATCATGTCATTCCGCTCTACACGCCGGAATGCCGCAGCTGTAAGTCCTGCCTGTCGCGCCGGACCAATCTCTGCACCGCGATCCGCTCCACCCAGGGGCAAGGCCTGATGCCCGATGGGACCAGCCGCTTCTCCTGCGACGGCGGCGAGGTCTTCCACTATATGGGCTGCTCGACCTTCGCGAACTTCACCGTCCTGCCTGAGATCGCGCTTGCCAAGGTCCGCGAGGACGCTCCCTTCGACAAGATCTGCTATATCGGCTGCGGCGTGACCACCGGCATCGGCGCTGTGATCTACACCGCCAAGGTCTGGCCAGGGGCGAACGTCGTGGTCTTCGGCCTCGGCGGCATCGGCCTCAACGTCATCCAGGGCGCCCGCATGGTCGGCGCCGACAAGATCATCGGCGTCGACATCAATCCGGCCAAGCGCGCGATGGCCGAGAAGTTCGGCATGACCGACTTCATCAACCCGGCCGAGATCGGCAACGACAAGGTGGTGCAGGCGATCGTCGACCTCACCGGCGGCGGCGCCGATTTCTCCTTCGACGCCACCGG
>NZ_JBFTJI010000022.1:0-43719 GCF_056395345.1 Allobosea sp. 10L422 | reverse complement strand
GCGCGACGGATGCTCGGCCTCATGATCCAGCACCATCCGCACCGCGCGCCCACGCACCTCAGGCGAGAACTTGTTCGTCGTCTTGCTCGTCATCGCTCCACCTTCTCAGGAGTTGGAGCCTCCGACAAACCCGGCGCGGTTCATAATTACCCTTCAATTGGACACCGCAGCGGCGGCATCATGCGCATCGGCGCGCACTGCCGGTCCTTCGAAACCCCTGTCCGAGGTCGACCGCGGAGGATGGCCCTGAGATCGGCATCGGAAAGCTCAATCTAGCAATTTTCGCCCTGCCACGCTTCAATTGGCCAGATTCCGGTCGACGTTTAAGACTCGGCCTATCGGTAGGCCAAGATCGCCTTAGCGCGCGGGAACCGTTCTGATTTTCTCCGGTTTTTATCCTGCCGCTTTCGAGCGCCGGTGAAATCCTTCATCGACGTGCTTAGGGGCATCCTCGGAAGGCGGTAGGGAGGCGCGTCAGAGTCGCACCTTCGGTGCGGCTTCCTTCGACTCTCGACCGCGTTCACCATCCGGATTTCCGAGAGGTGCCCGATCTGGCCAAGGTCGGACAAGGGGCTGGAGGCCCAGCGAACCCCGCCACCGCCGTGGCGGGGTTTGCCGTTTCGGTGATCGCGAGTACCGATTTGCGCACTAGCTCTCCAAGTCCCATCGATGCGGCCCGCGCCCGCTATCGCTCGGCTTTCCGATCGCCCCCTGTAGCCAGGTATCGCGACACCGCCAATTCCAAGCGGGTCCGCTCCTGAGCCAACGCGCTATTCGGCGGGGCGGACTCTAAGGCCCGCAACCTTGCCAATGCGGCCCGGTATTCAAATGGATTGGTTACGCGGAAGAAGACGAAGGCGACGCCATCCTGTTTCGAGTTGTCCATGATGCAGCCCCTTGTAACGAACATCAGTGACGAGCGATTCAACTGGTGTGATTGGATCGCTGTTCCAATCATTCAGCATCTGCCCTGGCGGACTCTTTCGCACCTCTGGAACCCAGCGCCCCGCTCCGCATTGACACCGGTGGTGTTGCGTCTGGAGTAGAGTGCCATGGTAGCGGTGCGTGCGAACTGGAAGGGCAATCTGAAATTCGGCGAGATCAGTTGTCCGGTGGCGCTCTATACGGGTGCGAGCACCGCGGAGCGCGGGCCATTCGCGACCGAGCGGCGCGCGTCGAAGAAGGCGGCATAGCCTGCGCGAACTGAAGCCCACTTGCGGTCCAGGACTCGGCCCATCGGTAGGCCAAGATCGCGGTAACGCGCGTGCGATCGTGCGGGCTTTTTCGCGCAGTCGGAACCCGGCTCCACGCGCCGCACTTCCTCCCTCAATCATTTTCAGCGTTCACGTCGCCACAATCGAACGCGATGCGCCCTCGTTAGATCACTCGCCGATTCAGCTCCACCTGCATTGTCATCTCGCAACCGTCGCTGTCGGCTAGCGCATCGTACGCGGCCTCGGCAAAGGCCTTTCGCGCTTCCCGTCGGGCTGCGATGTCGCTTGGCAAATCAAGATCGACGGAGTGCGAGCGGTCGTTGTTGGTGATGAAGCGATACAGAGGCATGGCAAGTCTCAAAACCTACGCGCGTGAAGCTCAATCGCCGGCTGTCGTGGAAGGCGTGGGGGTAGTGATGTGCTCGAACGGCATTTCGCTGCTCCTTTGTCTGGAAGTGCGAACATGCGGGATGCCATCCAGTTCCACCGGAACGATTCACATCGGCGCCCGTTCGCGACTCGTTGGGTTGTGGAGTTGCGTTCGATGTGTGCGCGTCGGGTTCTCAGAGCCGGGCTGGGCTGCGACACCGTCAAGGGGCCGCCGCTCAGCCGCCGGCGGAAGATCGTGCCTGAACGCGTCGAGCCGTGCGGGGCGCTGTTGAGCCGCAAGATTCCGCGCAGCGATGACTGGTACGCTTCCCGCCTCGTCCACCAAGAGCTTTTTGAAGCGCGCCGAAATCCGCTGTCCAACCCGAGCGCCTGGGCATCCTTTATCCGCTGGTGCGGACGTAAAAATCGTCTATGCCGCCGGAGACGCTATCCGCCCGGGCTTTGACCAGTTTGATCGTGGGATAGCGCGCCAGCTGCCGCCGCGCCTCGGCCAGGATGTCGAGCGGTGGCTTGTGATCGTGGCCGAGCATGCCATGCGAATGACCGGCGAAGCGATTCCGCGGCAGGACGGTATCGAGAACGGAGACCTTGCGGCGGGCGCGGCCGAGTTGGAGGGCGCCGGCGAGATCGGCAAAGCTGCCTCCGATTACGATGACGTCGTCCATGATGGTCGGCTCCGAATTGTTGATGAAGAGGGATGGATTCGGCTTGGCGTCAGCTTTGGCGCCCTCGATGCCGGTGGGCCGACCTTGCGACAACAACACGTCGACCTGCCGCAGCTTCGCGACGATCTCTTCAGGCTTATGCTTCCTCTGCGCCATAGCGGCAACCTCCAAGGCTCCAAAAGCCTACTTCACGGAGGACCACTTTTCAGGGGGCAGGCCAACGGGCGCGGCGCTTACCTACTGCACCCTGCCTTCGCATCGACAGTACCTTTGACATGATCCATGGTTGTCTGGTTTCTGGGCCCTCCAACACCGCACTCAGATGACAACGATCTTGCACGATCTCATGCTGCCGCTGCACCACGTGAACTTCAGCCCGTGAAGATCCGGCAGATCGAGATCTTCCGTTCCGTGATGGCGGGCGGCTCCACCATCGCGGCGGCCACCGCGCTAGGGCTTTCGCAATCGGCCGTCAGCCGCCAGCTCACCCAACTCGAGGAGGAGCTGGGCTTCGAGCTCTTCGAGCGCAGAAAGGGGCGTCTGCTGCCGCGGCCTGAAGCTTTCGCCCTGATGGACGAGGTCGGCGAACTGACCTCGCTTGTCGCGCGGCTGAAGCGCTACACCGAGGATCTGCGAGCCGGAACCGTCGGCCAGCGCTTCCTCAAGGTGGCGGTGCCGCATTCCTTCATCGCGACGCTGATGCCGGAGGTGATCGAGACCTATCTGTCTGAGCGACGCGACGCATCGGTCGAATTGATCGGCGGCCATTACGACGCGATCGAACAGATGGTGCTGGCGCGCGTCGCGGACATCGGTTTCGTTGGCCTGCCGCCGCGCGACAAGGGCTTCGATGCCCGCGAGATCGTGCGCTCCGAATCCGTCTGCATCATGCCATCAGGCCATCCGCTCGCGGCCAAGGCGACCCTGACGCCGCGCGACCTGTCGGGGCACGGCATTATCATGCTGGGCCGCCAACGCCCGGCGCGCCTGCGCTTCGAGCGGCTGTTGCGGCGGGCCGGCGTCTTCCCGATTGTGCGCATCGAGGTCCATTCCGTCGAGGCCACCTGCGGCCTGGTCGCGCGCGGGCTCGGCGTCGCCGTGGTACCGGAGCTGATCGCCGGGCTCTATCGGCACCTGCCGATCGAGCAGCGCCCCTTCAGCCCCTGCATCCACGGCGCCTACGGCATCGTCACGCTCAAGGGCGCGCCGCTCTCGCGCTCCGCTGAAGCCTTCATCGAGATCCTGAAGAACCGGCTCGAGGCGCAAGGCAAAGCATAGCCCGATGCGCTTTGCGCATAAGGTTGCGCGGGCTTCCGGTGCCGCCCATGGTCGCCACGATACGTGAACGGCGATCACGCCGCCGTATCGGACGCCGGGAGCCTTCGATGACAGTCTTCGTCATTCGACGACTGATGCAGAGCATATTGGTGCTGGCGGCGACCGCTGTCATCGTCTTCGTCGGCGTCTACGCCATCGGCGATCCCGCGGAGATGCTGATCGCGCCCGATGCGACGGCGGCCGAACGCGCGCAGGTCGAAGCGTCGCTCGGCCTCGACAAGCCGCTGCCGATCCAGTTCCTCGCCTTTCTCGGCAATGCGTTGCACGGCGATCTCGGCCGCTCCTTCGTGTTCAACCAGCCCTCGATCTCGCTGATCCTGGAGCGCCTGCCGGCCACGCTGGAACTCGCCTTCGTCGCGATTCTGATCGCGCTCGTCTTCGGCATTCCACTGGGCCTGATCGCCGGCCTGAAGCCGCGCTCGGTCGCAGACGAGACGATCATGACCGGTTCGATCCTCGGCTTCAGCCTGCCGAATTTCTGGCAGGGCATGATGCTGGTGATGATCTTCTCGGTCTGGCTGGGATGGCTGCCCTCCAGCGGGCGCGGTCCGACCGGGCATATGTTCGGCATCGAGACCAGCTTCGCCTCCTGGGAAGGCATCCGCCATCTCATCCTGCCGGCGATCAATCTCGCACTGTTCAAGCTGGCGCTCGTCATCCGGCTGACGCGAACCGGCGTGCGCGAGACCATGCCGCTCGATTTCGTCAAGTTCGCCCGCGCCAAGGGCCTGAGCGAGCGCCGGGTCGTGCTGGTCCATGTGCTGAAGACGATCATGATCCCGCTCGTCACGGTGATCGGCATGGAGATCGGCTCGTTGATCGCCTTCGGCGTCGTCACCGAGACGATCTTCGCCTGGCCCGGCATCGGCAAGCTCCTGATCGACTCGATCATGCGGCTCGACCGCCCGGTGGTGGTCGCCTACCTGCTCGTCGTCGTCAGCCTGTTCATCCTGCTGAACTTCGCGGTCGATGTGCTGTATTCCATCCTCGATCCGCGCATCCGGCTGGGGCGCAACTGATGGCCTTCGCGAAACCCGCTTTGTTCGCGGCGCTGCGCCCCGATTCCGACAGTCTCCTAGCCCGCTCGCTGGCCGGTATCCTGAAGAGCCCGAAGGCGACGATCGCCGCCTTCGTCTGCATCCTGCTCATCCTGGCCGCCGTCTTTGGCCCGGCGCTGGCACCGCAGGATCCTTACGACCTGTCGACGTTGGACATCATGGATTCGAAGCTGCCGCCGGGCTCCGAGAGCATGAACGGTTCGGTCTACTGGTTCGGCACGGATGTGCAGGGGCGCGACATGCTCTCGGCCATGATCTACGGCCTGCGGACCTCGCTCCTCGTCGGCGCGCTCGCCGGTCTCGTCGCCTTGCTGGTCGGCACCGTGCTCGGCCTTTCCGCCGCCTATTTCGGCGGGCGCGTCGACAGCCTGATCATGCGGCTGGTCGATTTGATGCTGGGCTTTCCGACGCTGCTCGTCGCGCTGATGCTGCTCGCGATCCTCGGCCAGGGGGTGGGCAAGGTCATCTTCGCCCTCGTGCTGGTGCAATGGGCAATGTTCGCCCGCGCTGTCCGCGCCGCGGCGCTGGTCGAGAAGGGCAAGGATTACATCGAGGCGGCGCGCATGCTGGGCCTCTCGCGACCGCGCATGCTGTTCGGACATCTCCTGCCGAATTGTCTCTCGCCCCTCATCGTCATCGGCACGCTCCAGGTCGCGAATGCGATCTCGGCCGAGGCGACTTTGTCCTTCCTCGGCATCGGCCTGCCGATCACGCAGCCCTCGCTCGGCCTGCTCATCGCCAACGGCTATCAGGTGCTGCTCTCCGGCCAGTACTGGATCAGCGTCTATCCGGGGCTTTTGCTGCTCATCCTCGTCTTCAGCATCAACATCGTCGGCGACCGCCTGCGCGAAGTGCTGAACCCCCGCCTGGCGGAGCGCTGAGCCATGACGCCGGTGCTCGTCGTCGAAAACCTCGAAACCCAGTTCGCCAGCGCGGCGGGCCTCGTTCGCGCCGTGGACGGCGTCTCCTTCAGCATCGACCGCGGCGAAATCCTCGGCCTCGTCGGCGAATCCGGCTCGGGCAAGTCGATCACCGGCTTCTCGATCCTCGGCCTGATCGAGCCACCCGGACGGGTCGCGGGCGGGCGCATCCTGTTCCAGGGCGAGAATCTGGTCGGCCTCCCGACCGAGAGCTTGCGGCGCCTGCGCGGCAAGAAGATCGCGATGATCTTCCAGGACCCGATGATGACGCTCAATCCTGTGCTCTCGATCGAGACGCAGATGGTCGAGGCCGTGCTCGCCCATGACGCGGTCTCGTGGAAGGAGGCGCGCGAGCGGGCCCGCGACACGCTCGGCCTCGTCGGCATCCCCTCTCCCGAGGAGCGGCTGAAGGCCTATCCGCACCAGTTCTCGGGCGGCATGCGCCAGCGCGTCGCCATCGCCATCGCCTTGCTGCACAAACCCGACCTGATCATCGCCGACGAGCCGACGACGGCGCTCGACGTCACCATCCAGAGCCAGATCCTGTTCGAGGTGCGCCGGCTTTCCACGGAGTTCGGCATGGCGCTGATCTGGATCAGCCATGATCTCGGTGTCGTCGCCAGCCTCGCCGACCGCATTGCGGTGATGTATGCCGGCCGCATCGTCGAGACCGGCTATACCGACGACGTGCTCGACCGGCCGGCCCATCCCTATACGCGCGGTCTGATGGATGCCTTGCCCGCCAATGCGGCCCGGGGCGAGAGGCTGCACCCCATCCCCGGTCTTTCGCCTTCCCCGCTGGCACGGCCCGGCGGCTGCGCTTTCCGGACTCGCTGCTTCGCCGCGACCGATATCTGCCAGCAGGAGCCTGCATTGCAGGGAACCAGTCACAGCTTCCGCTGCCACCATCCGCTTGCGACCGGAGTGGCGGCATGACCGGAGCAATGATCGAAGGTCGCGGCCTCGTCCGGCGTTTCTCCCGCGGCCTCGACGCGGCGGAGAAGCTCGCCAGGGCGCTGGGCGCCAACATCTCCGAGGAGACCGTCCATGCCGTGGAAGGCGTCGACATCGCCATCCAGCAAGGCGAGGTGGTTGGCCTCGTTGGTGAGTCCGGCTGCGGCAAGTCCACGCTCGGCCGTTTGCTCGCCGGGCTCCTGCCGCTGACCGAGGGCAGCTTGCTCTGGCAAGGCAAGGACGTCGCCTCGCTTTCGCGCAGCGAAGCGCTGGAGATGCGCCTTGCCGTCCAGGTGATCTTCCAGGACCCGATGTCCTCGCTCAACCCGCGAAAGCGCGTCGTCGACCTTGTCGGCGAGGCGCCGCGGGTGCACGGCCTCATCCGGCGTGGGGAGGTCGACGACTATGTTGCCGAACTGCTCGAGAAGGTCGGCCTCGACCCCTCCTACCGCAAGCGCTACCCGCATCAGTTCTCCGGCGGGCAGCGCCAACGCATCGGCATCGCCCGGGCGCTCGCGGTCAAGCCGCGCATGATCATCTGCGACGAGTCGGTCTCCGCGCTGGACGTCTCGATCCAGGCGCAGGTGATCAACCTGTTCATGGACCTGCGCGAGGAGCTCGGCCTGACCTATCTCTTCATCAGCCATGATCTCGGCGTGGTGAAGCATATCAGCGACCGGGTCGCGATCATGTATCTCGGGCGCGTGGTGGAAACCGCGCCGGCCGAGTCGTTCTTCGCCGCGCCGAACCACCCCTATACCACCGCCCTGCTGGGCGAATTGCCTTCGGTCAAGGAGCGCCGGCGCGCCTTCACGCCGATCCGCGGCGAAATCCCCTCGCCGCTGCATCCCCCGGCAGGCTGCACCTTCCATCCTCGCTGCCCGCGCGTCTTCTCGCCTTGCGCCCAGGCCCGGCCGCTCCTGAAGCCGGTCGCCGAGCGGCATCTCAGCGCCTGCCATCTCAACGACGCCCCGGCCGTGCCGTTATCGGCCGGCGGCTGCGCCTGAGGAGGAGAATCTCATGAGCTTCAAGCCCCGCCTCGCCGCATTCCTCCCATTGCTCGCGAGCGTCGCCTGCCTCGGCTCGCCGGGAGGGGCGCAGGCTGCCGACCTCGTCATCGGCACGGCGAGCGAACCCTCCGCGATGGACCCGCTGTTCTCGCGCACCGGCCCGAACCAGAACATCGCCATGCAGATCTTCGACCGGCTCGTGGAGACGGATGCCCATCTGGGCATGCATCCGAGCCTCGCCGAGAGCTGGACGACGCTCGACCCGACGACCTGGCGTGTCACCCTACGCAAAGACGCTCGCTTCCAGAACGGCAAGCCGGTCACGGCCGACGATGTCGCATTCTCGCTGGAGCGGGCGCGCAATGTCCCGAACAGCCCGGCCCCGTTTTCCAACAACGTCTCGGGCGTGATCTCCGTCAAGGAGCTCGACGCGACGACGCTGGAGGTGAAGACCGACGCCCCGACGCCGGACCTGATGGAGCGGATCGGCTTCGTCTACATCCTCGAAAGGGCCGCCGCCGAGGGCAAGACCTTGCAGGACTACAACAAGGGCGACGGACTCGTCGGCTCCGGCCCTTACAGGTTCAAGGAATGGGTGCCGGGAGACCGCGTCGTCCTCACGCGCAATGATGGCTATTGGGGCGCGAAGCCCTTTTTCGAGACGGTGACGATCCGCTTCATCGCCAATGACGCGGCGCGCGTCGCGGCGCTGCGCTCGGGTGCGGTCGACCTGATCGACGGCGTCCCGCCCGCCGATCTGCCCGTGCTGGAGAAGACGGCGGGCTTGAAGGTGCATACGATCCCCTCGGCCCGGCTGATCTATCTCGCACTCGACACGGCGCGGGAGGAGAGCCCCTTCGTTACCGACAAGGATGACAAGCCGCTGAAGCCGAACCCGCTCCGGGATTCGCGCGTCCGCCAGGCCCTCGCCAAATCGATCAACGTGCCAGCGATCGTCGAGCGTTTGCTCAACGGGGCGGGCGTGCCGGCCGGCCAGCTCGTGCCGGACGGTGTCGCCGGCTTCGACCCCTCACTCCAGCCCCTCGCCTATGACCTCGCCGGGGCCAAGGCCCTATTGCAGCAGGCCGGGCTGAAGGACGGTTTCGGCATCACCATCCATTCCTCGAACGACCGCTTCGCCGGGGACAAGGACATCGCGCAGGCGATCGGCCAGATGTTCGCGCGTGGCGGCATCAAGGTGAACGGCGTCGTCACGCAACCCTATAACGTCTACGCAGGCGCCGCGAGCCGGCAAAGCTTCTCTGCCTTCATCTTCTCTTTCGGCACGACGACGCCGACCGCCGGCCCCGGCCTGCGCAACCTGTTCATGACCGCCGATCCCAAGGCCGGAACCGGCGGCTTCAACCGCGCGCGCTATTCCAACCCCGCCTTCGACAAGGCGCTGTCGGAAGCGTTGACGCAGTTCGACGAGGGCAAGCGCATTGCCGCGATCCAGGCCGCGACGAAGATGGTCTTCGCCGATCTGCCAGTGATTCCGCTCTATTGGCAGAAGATCGCCTGGGCCTCGAAAGGCAACATCACTTATGAGGCGAACATGGCCGAGGACACCACGGCGGCGCGGGCGGGGCTGGCGAAATGAGCACCCTGTCGATGAAGGCCGGCTCTGAGCATCCCGCATCCGTCGCGACCGATGGCGATGTCGTCACGCTGAAAGACGTGATGGTGACGATGCGGGACGGCATCCGGCTTGCCACCGATATCTATCTGCCGGCGCGGGACGGGCAGCCCTTTCCTGGCCCGTTCCCGGTCGTGATGGAGCGCACGCCCTATGGCAAGGCCGAGCGCTCGCGCGCCGAGATCGGCCGTGGTGAGGCCAAGCCCCTGGCGCGCTCCGATGTGGCCGCTCATTTCGTCCGGGCCGGCTATGCGGTGGTCTATCAGGATTGCCGCGGCCGCTACGGCTCGGAAGGCGAGTTCGTCAAATACGTTTCCGACGCGGAGGACGGCTACGACACCTGCGCCTGGATCGTCACGCAGCCCTGGTGCAATGGCAGAATCGGCACGATGGGCCTGTCCTACGCCGCCCACACCCAGGCGGCACTGGCTTCGCTGACTCCGCCCGGCCTCGCCTGCATGATCCTCGATTCCGGTGGCTTCTCGAACGCCTTCCAATGCGGCATCCGGCAAGGCGGCGCCTTCGAGCTCAAGCAGGCGACCTGGGCCTATAACCGGGCGCAGGAAAGCCCGGATGCCCTCGCCGACCCCGTGGTCGCCGCCGGCCTAGCCGCGGAGGATTTGCACGCCTGGTTCCGCGTGATGCCGTGGAGCGAGGGGCGCTCGCCGGTGCGCTGGGTGCCGGAATACGAGACCTATCTGCTCGATCAGTGGCGCGCCGGCTCCTTCGGCCCCGAGTGGAAACGGCCGGGCCTCTGGCTGGAGGGCTTTTACGACGCGGTGCCGGACATCCCCATCCTGCTGATGTCGAGCTGGTACGACGTCTATGTGAAGACGACCTTCGACAATTTCGCGGGCCTGGGCGCATCGGGACGCCGCCATCTCAACGTCATCATGGGACCCAGCCTGCACGGGAACCGCCAGTCCACCTTCGCGGGAGATGTTTCCTTCGGCGAGGCCGCGCCCTTCGACGGCAATGTCGGGACGAACTGGCTCGATTTCCGCCGGCGGTGGTTCGATCGCTGGCTCCGGGACGAGCCCAACGGGCTGGAGGCCGACCCGACGCTGCGCCTCTTCCTGATGGGCGGCGGCTCGGGCGAGAAGAATGCCGACGGGCGGCTCGTCCAGGGCGGGCGCTGGATCGAGGCCTCGAACTGGCCGCTGCCGGGCACGGAACGGCAGGATTGGTACATCCATGGCAACGGGCAGCTCTCGCGCGACGAGCCGGCCGCCGACGCCGCGCCCCTGACCTATGATTTCGACCCGGCCGACCCAGTCCCGACCATCGGCGGCGCGCTGACGAGCGGCCAGCCAATCTTCGAGGGTGGCGGCTTCGATCAGCGCGAGGGGCCGCGCTTCTTCGGCTCGCGCGCTGCCGGCATGCCGCTGATCGCGCGGCGTGACGTGCTCGCCTTCGAAAGCATGCCGCTGGAAGAGGACATGGCGGTGGTCGGGCCGATCACGGTCGAGCTCTGGGTGGCGTCCGACGCGCCCGACACCGATTTCACCGCCAAGCTTGTCGATATGCATCCGCCCTCCGCGGATTATCCCACCGGTTTCGCGCTCAATCTGACCGACGGCATCTTCCGCTGCCGCTATCGCAACTCCTGGGAGGAGCCGGAGCCGATCGAGCCGGAGGTCCCGTTCCGGATCACCATCGAGCCCTTCGCCACGGCGACCTTGTTCAAGGCCGGTCACCGGATCAGGCTCGACATCTCCTCCTCGAATTTCCCGAAATTCGACGTCAATCCCAATACCTTCGATCCGGAAGGGCGAGGCCGCAGGCGGCGGGTCGCTCGTAACACCATCCTGTGCGACGCAAAGCGCCCATCACGCATCATTGTCCCCGTTGTACCCTTATCCTCGTTGTCGGATCTGTAGCGCTTCTCCACGGCCTACTCCCCCGGCATCGCTGCAAACGACAGTGTTTGGAACGGGCCGGCCGTCCTCCCGCCACCGCCAGGTCGGCCGCTACGCTCTCCTGCGTATCGGTTAAACGAATCTCGATTGCATTGCTGTCGAAGCGAGGAATCTCTCCGCGGGAATTGAGCCAGGGATGACGCAGAATGCCTTCCCGATCGACATTCGCAAGGCTGTCATAGAGGGGATCGAGTATCTGCGTCTGGTACTGCGCCGGCGTCGCGATGCGCGGAGTAAAAATATCGCCGGTGACCAATGGATAACCCGTCGCGTTGTCGTCGCGATAGGCGATCAGCCGATAATCCTTTGCCCCGGCCATTCGGTCGATTCTGGGCACAACTTTGGCGGAGCGCGGCTAGCCTTACTGATGCGAGCTTTGCTGCCTCGCGGTATTCAGGAGCGAAACGGTTGCCCGGAGTCCGCCACCTTCCATATTCCTTAGCTCGACTTTGCTTTCGCGAAGGTGCGCAAGCGCAGCTTCCGCAATCGCCAAACCCAACCCGCTTCCGTTGTGGTGTTGCTCTCGGCCCCGATAGAAGCGCTGCATGACCAGCGCGAGTTCATCGACGGGAATACCCGGCCCCTCGTCTTCCACAAGGATGCTGCTCTCTCCGGCTCGCCAACGCCACAGGAGCCGACGACCTCTGCGCTGATGCCATGGATCTTCAAGCCCACGGCAAGCCCGTCGGCAAGGATGGGGTCGTCTTCGACGATCAGAACGCGCATGTCATTCCCTCGACGCCGGATTCCTCCCGTCAGCTTAAGGCTGCCTTAAGCTGGCGAAGCTCGATGGCCGCATCGTTCCCGAACGGGAACCGCAGATCTGCTTCGCGCGATACGATGGCTCGACCGCGAGCTCCGAGGAGCATTAGTCCTGATGAGCGTGGTCGCGATTCCTTCTCGTTCGAGCCGATCGTAAGTCCTTATCTGGAGGGCGCCGATGAGATCGTGTTGCGCACCCCTATTCGCGAACCGTCGTCGAGGAGTTACGCGCGGTGCCATGGGCGTGGTGGAACGGCGAGGACAAGGCCTGGCACGTTCCGTTTCGATCGTTCTATGAACTTCGCAGGAGATGGCCGGCGATTGAAGCAGCCGCGGAACGCAGCGAGCCGGAAGCTCGAAGGCAAAGGCGCGAAGCGGCGAAATCCACCGCCGAAGATGAAGACGCGAAAGCAGCGGAGACCGAGCGCCGCCGCCGACGCTATCCCGTGCCTGCAAGCGAGCTGCCGCTTGACAGAGTGCTGATGTCCCATGAAGGGCCGCTCGTCGTCGTTGAGGTAACCGGCGAGCTCGTGCCTATGGAGACCGCCGCCCGGCATCACCCGTGGAGCTCCGGACTGCCCGACGATCTGGTCTGGGCTTCGTGGTGGCGTGCGACCCATGAGGAGCTGGTCAAAGCATGCGAACTGAGGTCGTAGAGGTTATTGGTTCAGGGCCGATTTGTGTGCAGTTCGAGCGTCGCTACGCAGATCTCTCCGCCAACAGCGTCCTGGACAGTCACCGCCATTGAAATGTGATCCCCGTTCGGCAGCTTCTCGATGTTCATTGCGGTGAGCAGCTCCTTGGCAGCGTTGTAAGCGCTTTGCTCATCGGGCAGTTCCGTGCCCTCGTCATCCAGATCGAACTTCTCGCCATCGCGAGTGTGGAAGAAGTATCTTGGCATATTTGCAGAATGCAGTTGCGCCGAGGGAGTTCCACTATCTGCGTTCTGGCGCCGCTTGGTCGCCGCCGTCCAGGAGTGGGAAGCGGCGGCTTCACCGCTCGCGCAGGGCGATGCTTCAGCGCGGGGGAACTTTCATACGCCGCGGCGACCTGGCCAGCCGGGAGATGAGGATCAGCGGCGGCCCGGGCCCAATCCGCGGTCGAGGAATGCAACGGGGTCGCATGCTCCTTTCGAGCAGGCTGATCGCGACGGCTTAGCTGCCGAGAAGCATCGGCCCCGCGATTGATCGGCTCTGTTTGAAGGAGGCGAGCGATGGCTCCCACGGCCTGGTCAACGGGCCCCTCGGCGAGAACTGCATCCACCTTTTGAAGAAAGTCCCGTCGATCCAAGGCGAGCCGGATTGAGACGCGACGACGAAGGTCTCCGTCAAACCGGACGTTGATCGGAAGCCGGAGACGGAGAAGACGCAGGAGCGGCCGGGTAACACGCCGGCCGCGGCGTCGGCGAGTAGTTGCAGACCAACATTTCAATTGTCGCGCGGCGTCGTGTTCGGGTGGGGGCGATTCAGCGCTCTCCGACTTTTTTTCAACCACACCCGCGAGGTTATGCAAAGCATCGCAACACCTCGGCACGCTCAGCGGTGATCGGGTTAGCATTGGCGGCGATTGTAGCGCCGCCACCCGTCCTGAAAGGCCGGAACTCGACCCGCTGGCCGATTGCAAGCTCGTGGTCGCCGAACACGTTACGATGGATGGCGAGCGGCCCGCCAGCACAGTTGATGCGGGCACCACGGGCAATTGAAACAACCTCGTCGATAATCGGATGCCTCACAGCAGGTGCGTTGCTTCACAATTCTGACGCTGGCGCCGGACTGCAGAGCTCACGTCCATCGTCGCGCGTAGGTCCGCGCTGCGTGGGTAGGCTGGCAGTGTGATCTCGAATAGATCGACGTCAGAGATGGTCCGAGGCGGCAAACGCCAGTGCCATCGTCCCATTCTTCCGGCCTAGAGCGCCTTCGGTGCATTCCGGCGAAATGGGACGATATTCGAAGAATTCGCAGCGCTTCGTGCCGCATCTAGATTGTCGAATGCGCTCCGAATAGAATCTCGAAGGCGAAGGTCTTCTTGCCTTTCGCCAATTGCGCAAAGGAATGCGCTTCTCAAGAAAACCATACACTGTTCGTAGCTCGAAGAGAGACTTTCGTGATTGATATCTGAACGCATAATGGCCCCATGAGGTACACACTGTTTCGATTTGGGCCGGCATGGGCGTAGCGACTTAGAAAAGCAGAAAACTAGGCACGCGGATATGTAAAAAGACGCTTTAGAAAAAAGGTCTATCCGCAAAAATTCGGGATCGGACCGGGGAGGCTTCTGTCTCTGTGCTCGAAACCCACGCACGTGCCTGATTCGCATACGCAGCTAGATCTGATTTCGATCTGATTGAATCGTGCGTGCAAGGACAGATCCAGAGACCGCTCGAGCCGCGCGAGATAATTGGTGAAACTGCCACCCTCTATGGGTCGCGCCTTTATCGGCTGCGCTTGGAACCGGGGGATGCCTCGTTGCCTTCAGCCTGCTGCCGGAGCCGCAGGAGCTAAGACAACCGCTTCCGCATCATCTGGCTTCGTCGGATGACCAGCTCAAGACATCGATGGGCGCACTTTTCGCGTCGAATTATATTCCCGGGAACAAGGTCGATACGTTGGTCAACGGTGTCCAAATTTTTCCTGCGATGCTACGCGCCATCCGTGGGGCACAACATACGATCAGCTTCGAGACTTACATTTATTGGCGTGGCGCCGTCGCGGAGGAATTCGCCGATGCGCTTTCGGTCGATGCTCGGGAAGGACTAAGCGTGAAAGTCCTGCTCGACTGGGTCGGCAGCCTTCCAATGGACGAGCAGTTGATCAATCGAATGCAGGATGCCGGCGTCGAGGTCGTGCGGTTCCGACCGGTCATCTGGTACACGATCGACCGGGTGAACAACCGCACCCATCGGAGCTGCTGGTCGTCGATGGTCGCATAGGCTTTACGGGCGGCGCCGGCATTGCTGATGAATGGAACGGCGATACTCGTAGGAATGGCGCGACAATCACTATCGCGTGGAGGGGCCTGCAGCTGCGGAATTCCAGGCGGCTTTTGCCGAGCACTGGATCGAGGAGACCCGCGAGCTGCTGTTAGGCGACCGCCACTTTCCCAAAATAAATCCGGCCGGCGAGCGCGGCGCACAGGTGGTCGCCAGTTCGACCCATCAGCGCAACGTCATGCACCTTATGCTCATGGCGGTGCTTGCCGCTGCGCAGAAGAACATCCGGATCGCGACGCCCTATTTCGTGCCCGACGAAATGACACGACAGCAGCTTCTGGAAGCCCGCGCGCGCGGCGTAGATATTCAGATTCTCGTCCCGGAGCGCACACCGATGCGCGCGGCGTTGGGAAGGCGTCGCGGCACCTGTGGGGGATTTGCTCCAGGCAAGCGTGAAGATCAGCGAGTACCAACCGACTTTTTCCACTGCAAGCTGGTTGTCGTCGACGCCATTTGGACCTCCGTCGGTTCAACGAACATCGATGATCGGGCCGTTGATGTCGGAGGCTTTTTCGGCATAGGCGCGAAGCCGTCGTGATCTCGATAAGCACGTCGCGCCAGTGGCACAGAAAGCTAGAAGGTCGATCCAGATCGGGAGGGGGTCCCCAATTGAAGGCGCCCCAGGAGTTACGGAGGTGATTCCGCCTGGGGCAGGTCGGCATAAGCTCAAGAGCTTCGTTCTGCTTAATGGGCTGATGTACGCCGGGTTTGGCGTGGCGTCGCCGTTCTGGCCACGTTTTTTCGAGGAGCGTGGCGTGACCCCGACTGAACTGGGTCTGCTGCTGGCGATGGGCACGGCCGCCCGTTTGGTTTCCGGTCCCATCACCGGCGGCATAGCCGACAGGTTCGATGCGCGGGTGAGGACGCTCGCGATCTGCATCGGGCTGTCGGCGCTGTTCGTGTTGGGCTTGTTACGGGCAGATGGGTTTCTACTGCTGCTGGGGGTGAGTCTTGCGCAGGCAGCGGTGCTAGCGCCCGTCACGACTCTGGCCGACGCGCTGGCATCTCGCCACGGAGCAAAAGCGGCCGGGCCGGGGAATGGGGGTTTCGAGTATGGCTGGGTGCGCGGCGCCGTCTCGGCGGCGTTCGTCGTCGGAACCTTGATCGCCGGACAAGTGGTCAGCGTCACGGGGCTTGCATCCGCCGTGCTGCTTCATTCCGGGTTGCTCCTTGCCGCTGCCCTGGTAACCTCGCTTTCTATCAAGGACGGACCGGAGCCTGAGGAGGGTGCCGAGCCGGCGACGGCAGCCGCCGCGGGTTATCGCGTGCTACTGCACCTGCCGTTGTTTCGCCGCCTGCTTTTGGTCGCGGCGCTGGTGCTCGGTAGCCATGCGATGCACGACGCCTTCGCCGTCATCCGCTGGAACGCGGCCGGCATCGGCCCCGGCCTGGCAAGCGTTCTTTGGTCCCTCTCGGTCGCGTCGGAGGTGGTCGTCTTCTGGCTCATCGGGCCGCGGCTGCTGGCCCGTGCGGGGCCAGCCGGCGCTGCAGCCATCGCCGCGGCCGCGGGCGTTCTTCGCTGGATCGTCATGGCGATCAGCGCCGACCGATTGGCGCTCTCGGTCGTGCAGCCGTTGCACGGTTTGACCTTCGCGCTGCTCCATCTCGCCTGCATGCGACTTCTGGTCCGGGTCGTACCCGCCCGTCTGGCGGCTACCGGCCAGGCGATCTATGCATTCGCCGCGGCGTCGGCGACCGGCCTTACGACGTTGGCGTCCGGCTCCCTTTTTGCGCATTTCGGCGCTCACGCGTTTTTCGCGATGGCTGAGCTCTGCGCCGCTGCGTTGCCTTTAACAGCTGGGTTGCGGGAACGCGAACGGTTCTGACCGAAGGGCGAGACGATGCCCCTCTGGATCATTGAACCGAAGCGGCTCCGGGCGCGTTGCCATCCCCGAGGCGATTTCCCCTGGTTCGGGGCATTCAAAGGACGACAGGCGATGCGGATTGCTCAGGTGGCTCCCTTGGCGGAGGCCGTGCCGCCGCGGCTCTATGGCGGAACGGAACGGGTTGTATCTTGGCTGACGGAGGAGCTCGTCCGGCAGGGGCAGGATGTGACCCTTTTCGCGAGCGGCGATTCCCGCAGCCGCGCCAGGCTCGTCCGGGCTGTGCCCGAAGCACTGCGCCTCGCGGGAATTCGGGACCACACGGCTAGCACGTTGGTGATGCTGGAGGAGGTTCTGCGGCGGGCCGATGAATTCGACGTCATACATTTCCATGTCGACCTGCTTCAATTCCCACTCTTCAAGAACCTTTTTCCGAAATGCGTCACGACCTTGCACGGGCGCCTCGACCTCCCGGACTTTCATCCAATTTACCGGGCCTTCCCCGATATGCCGCTGGTTTCGATTTCGGACGCTCAGAGGCGGCACATGCCGCCGGTGAATTGGGTATCCACCATCCACCATGGCTTGCCCGAACAGCTTCATCGCTTCAGATGCGAGCGCGGCGCATACCTTGCTTTTCTGGGGCGCATTTCGCCGGAGAAGCGACCAGACCGGGCGATCGAGGTCGCCAAGCTGAGCGGCATGCCTTTGAAGATCGCAGCCAAGGTCGATGCGAACGATCGCGATTATTTCGATTGCACGATCCGGCCGCTGCTCGACCATCCCTTGGTCGAATTCATCGGCGAGATTGACGACATGCGGAAGGATGAATTTCTCGGGGGAGCATCGGCGCTGCTGTTTCCGATCGACTGGCCCGAGCCTTTCGGACTGGTCATGATCGAGGCGATGGCGATCGGAACGCCGGTAATCGCCTGGGCGGAGGGTTCCGTCCCCGAAGTGATCGATCAAGGCGTTTCCGGCGTCATTGTGACCTCGATCGACGAAGCGGTCGAGGCAGCAACCCGGATCGACAGGCTGGATCGCCGGGCCGTGCGGGAGTGCTTCGAGATGCGCTTTACGGCAGCGCGCATGGCAGCCGACTACATCGATACCTTTGACGCGCTGTGCTGCCGCCCTGTGGCGAAGCCAGCGTCCGCCTTGACCGCTATTCTGTCGCCGGGCGGTGACCTCCCTGGCTTCGAGGGCAGCGTGGGACTGTCGCAGCTGCAGTCCCCATGAACCGAGGCAGGCGCCATGTCCGAGAGCATTCGTAAGATCGGACAGGCGATGCCTGGGCCCGGCAGAATCTATGGTCCGAGTATGAGATCGAGGCGACGACGTCGTTGACGGACCATGCCCTGCGCAATCTCAAACACGGCGATGCCTTTGCCGTGCTCCAGGCGCATGGCAATATCGGGACTTTAAGCGACACCGCCGAGGGCCTGTATTTCCGCGACACGCGTTTCCTGTCCCGCCTCGAACTACGCGTGGAAGGCAATCGGCCCTTCGCCCGCTATTACGGGACGATCGATGCGACCCCGCTTTTCGTCATGCTGCACGGCGCTAAGCTGCTTCATCGCGCGAAAAGGCCCACCGTCATCGCCGGCGGGCCTTTCAACGAAGCGTGGGCCAATCGCTAAACCGCTGTCTGAACGCGAAGGTTCTCGTCGCGATGCTCGCCGCCGAGCGTGGCGGCCCAGGAAGCGGCGGCCGCGCCGACGAGCAGAGCCGCAGCCGTGAGGAAGGCGGTCAGCACGGCCATCTTTCGCGCACGCTCCACAGCTTGCTTGGCCGTTTCCTTGGCCTGCGAGAGCTTCGCATAAGCGTCGTCGATACCCTTCTGCGCATCCTGTTCGCTGATGCCCAAGCGCGCCGCCAGCCGCGATGCCAGATAGTCGCGGTCGCCCTGCTCGATCTTGCCGTTCTTGAACGCATTGACGAAGATCCGAGAGGCCTCGTCTCGCTCCTGGGCCGTCGGCGGCTGCTGGCCGTTCGCGCGCATGATGTTGTCGAGCGACATCGCGAGCGGGTCGACGTTCTGGGAGACCAGCGATGCCATGCCCGAACTTGCATTGGCGACGCCGCTGGCTGCCGTCTTGGCGGCACCGACCAGCGACGAGGTCGCGACGACGGTGATCAGAAGAGCTCCGGTCACCCAGACAAGCAGACCGGCGTCCGCGTCGCGCACCTTGCGCTCCTCGGCATTCGCATCGAAGCTCGAGTGACGCATCCGCCCGGCCAGGTAGCCGCCGGCCATCGTTGCCGAAGCCATGACCCACAGCGCCCAGAGAGCACCGGCAATCGCCAGGGCCGTCGCGCTCGAACTCCTCTCGAAATCGGCGGAGACCATCGACAGGCCGATCGCCGAACCGAATACCGTCATGATGGTCGAAATCGCGGTTGCGATCACCGCACCGCCGATGATCGGACCCCATTGTACATAGGAGCGATTATCCTTGCTGACGCACCGGAGAGACACGACATCCGTGCCGGATAGGGACTTGCCAAATTCCTACCGCAGACCGAGGAACGACAGGATTGCCAGGACCACGACAATAAGTCCCACGATATAGATAACGCCGTTCATTGCGACCTCCGCTGATTGGAATATGCCGGAGCAACACCGCCTGAGAGCAATCAGTTCCGCTGCGAGACAAAACAGTAAGCTCCGCCAGCCGGTCCGGCGACGGAGCGAATGCTGGCCAGCGATGGTGGCGACGGTAGCGGCGGTGTCGGCGGGCGGTAGTAATCATGTGGCGGATCGCGCCTGTGGCGCCAGTATGATCTCGGACCTCGATCGCGAGAGTGCGGCGGCGGGCCGCGGCGCACGGGCCTGTCGTGATAATGATACTCGGCGAACTCGCCGTCAGTTGCGTCGAGCTTCGCAGTTATCTCGGGCGAAAGTGCCGCAGAGCTCGCCGGCCAAATGGCGAGAGCGCTACCGCTACTCACGGCCATCGAGCAATCGAACAGTGTCAGCAGAAACTCATCGGGCAAAGCGGGCGCGGGACTTGCTACGCAATGATTGTTATCTCGACCGGGGCGCGAAAATCTTGGCCGAGTTGAGATACCTGACGGGCGCTCGGCGAGGTCGAAGCTCGCTAATGATTATGACGCCAGGAACCTTCGTGAAATTCTGAGCGTTGCCACAGCACCGTTTATCAAACGGGGGCTGAAAATGCGTTCCATCGTTCTTTGGCTCGTCGGCGTGCCGATTCCCATCATTATCCTGCTGTGGTTCTTCATGCGGTAGCGGGGTGTGCTCAATAAATGGGGCAAGCTGACCGATGACGATCTCGACGTCATCGCCGGCAAGCGCGATCAGCTCGAAGGCAAGATCCAGGAGCGCTACGGCATCGAGAAGGACAAGGAGAAGACCGACGTCGACACCTGGTACAATCGCCAGACATGGTGATCACCGACGACTGAGCCCCTCGCTGCCCAGCGTGTGCTCGCCGCGTAAGGAAGCCGGGCCCTTTCCAGTGGGGCCGGGCTTTCGCGCCTTAACGGCCACCCGTTGTGTTGAGAGCGGGTGAAGCGTTGAAAGCTCTGGCGCACCCAAGCCTATGCCGCCAGAAGCTCGATCATCACCGGCGCGTGGTCGCTAGTGTGCTCCCAGCCTCGCGGAGCGCGTCGGACCTCCGCGGATTTCAACCGGGCCGCCAAGATAGGGCCGAGCAGGAGATGGTCGAGCCGAAGGCCGGCGTCGCGTTCGAACGAGTTCCGCCAGTATTTCCAGAACGTGTAGATGCGCTCTCTCGGATGAAGGTGCCTGATGGCGTCCGTCCAACCCTGATTGACCAGGTCGGCGTAAGCTTTTCTGACCTCGGGACGAAAGAGGGCGTCATCTCGCCACCGTTCGGGGGCGTAAACATCGAGCTCCGTCGGCATGACGTTAAAATCGCCTACGAGTGCGATCGGCACCTCAAGGGAGAGTAGTTCCTGCGCGTAGCTATGAAGTCGCGCAAACCAGCGGAGCTTGTATTCAAACTTGTCGCCGGGAGCGGGATTCCCGTTGGGCAGATAAAGACACCCAATCAGTACGCCGTTGACCGCGGCCTCGATGTAACGGCTATGGCTGTCGTCCGGATCTCCAGGCAAACCTCGACGCGTGAGGATCGGCGGCCCGCCCCTTGCGAGGATCGCGACACCATTCCAGCTCTTCTGGCCGTGCCAGACCGCCGCGTAGCCGGCTTCCTGCAATTCGCGCTCGGGAAAGCGGTCGTCTGAGCATTTCAGCTCTTGCAGGCACACGACATCAGGATGGTCCTCCTTCAGCCACCGGAGAAGAACGGGCAACCGGCCATTGATGCCGTTCACATTGTAGGTTGCGATCTTCATCAAACACGATCGTTAGAGGTGCTCGCGCAGGAATGCCTGTGTCCTGGCTATCGCATCGGGCCAACTCGCCAGAGAAAGACCATGTCCTTCGCCGGGATAGATATGGCTTTGGACAGTTCTTCCTTTGCTTTTGACCAATCTCTCGATGGCACCGGCGTTGGACACAGGCACCACTCGGTCCGCATCCCCATGCAGGATGAGCGTAGGGGGCAGCGAAGCTCGTTCCATGCCCGGCGGCAGGAATCCGAAGAAGTCGACGACAGCTCTAACCCTGCGATCGCGGGCCGCCAGAGCCAAGGCCAAGGCGCCGCCAAGGGAAAAGCCGACAACGGCGAAAGGGGCCTGCTGATCGCCTGATCGTCTTGATCGCTTCCAGCCAGACCGGGAACTTGCTTTTGATTTCGCCGTAGTGGGCGCGGCGGTCGCTGGTGGCCTCGAAGTAGCGTGGTAGCAGGACGTTATAACCAGCCCCCGCAATCATGTTTGCGGCGAACTCATATCGACCGTTGTTCGTCAAACCGTCCGAGCCGTAGAGAAGGATGACACTGGGACCTGAAATGGTGAGACCAAAGCGGTCGACTGCGACGCTCGCCTGGGCCGACCCAGCGACGATGGTCGCGCCGACTCCGGCAACAAAATGGCGTCGGTCCATTACTCGGTCGCCTCCGACCATCTTTCCTTGGCTTCAGCCGCCGGGACGATCAGCTTGATCGTATTGTCCTCGAGGGCAACGACGAGCGTCAGGTCGAGGTAATGATGGGCTCCGCCCGATTCGGGATCATTCTTCTTGAGTTTGATGAGCTGGCCACTCAGAGAATCGACGGTTCCGACATGCCCTCCATCGGAGCCGATGACGCGCTGGCCTTCCTTGATTTCCTCTACGAACATCATGGGTTGCTCTCCTTGCTGTGCTTGCTCGAACGGCAACGGAACGTCGGGCACAGAGGTTCCAATCGGAATGGTGGTATGGTCACACTGCGCGATCTCGCGCCGCGGCCTCGCCATTTTCATGAGCCCGATGCAAATGCATCAACCACACGAACCTGCGCTCGTTGTGAGGGAGCCGGCGGCGAGATTTCATGAACCGATGCTGTCAGGCAGACTTGTCGAGACCTGGCTCGAACGAGTGATGTCCGCTTCTCGACGAAGCTGGAACGTCAGCGATCTGCTGGGTCCGCTTTCGGGCAACGCGCCAAGGTCCGTTTATGGCGCATCCCGGCCCCCAGGGCACCTTATCCGGCCGAATGACCGACATGGGGCGAGCGGACGTTCGGGTGTATCTCGGAAAATTCGTTTATTTGGCAAGTCACTCGTGATGGATAATTGAAGAACATGCTATAGCTGAGCCCAACGCATTAATTGATTTCGCTGGGTATAGCGTCATCGAGCAAAGATCCGCGAGAAGCTACTAGACGACCTGGTGGGGGTGTTGCAGCAGCTTAACCGTTCGGCGGCGTTGAGGTTGCGTCTTGCGGATCGCTCTGGTTCGAGTGGAGCGTCGGCTTTTAGGCGCCAAGGCAATGTCCGCTGGCGCACTGGCGAAGGACTAACCTAAACGGTCAGCCTTTGCTCAGTTCCTCACATCGGCGAGATTGAAGCAAGCGTGGCTTGCAGCGTTTTCATCAATTGTCAGGATTCGATTTACAACGACACCCCAGCGCGGAGCGGTTTCAGGGCCCGCGCCAATATCTCGGCGGTGTGTTCATCAACATGACAGCTCAAGCGCTACCGCCGGTGCGAGTCCACGATCGCCCGCGCCCGCATTTCCTGCGCTGACGGCCGGTGGGGCGCGCCGCCCGTTGTCCGGCAAGACCGTAACGGTCCTGAGGCCGATATGGCCTCCGGTCATCCAAGCGGGCATAAGCACCAGGGTCGCAATCCCGCACGCCCGCCACCGTCACGCCGTAATGCGGGCGAGGAGGGCTTTCAGCCCCCTTCCAAAATCCGGCCCGCAACGCGTTGACGATTGACGGCCAATCCAGCGCCGCGGCGACCGCCTCATCATCGAGAATGGAGCACTGCCAGGCCTCACGCAGCGAGTCGGAAGGCAGGCAGCGGGTAGCGTCGCGCCTCGTCGGGCGGCAGCAGTTCCAGCCTGGCTCCGCTCGCGATCGACTTCGCGTCCGCGCCGATGATCCGGCCCAGCAGGCTCGCGCCTTCATCTAGCGCGATCTCGGCGAGAATGATCGGTACCTCCTCGTTGAACGAGGGATGGTTGGGGCGCGTGATCAGGGAGAAGGACACGATCCGCCCGCGGCCTGACACCTCCGTCCAGATCAGATCCGTCGCGCCGGTATAGGGACAGATCGGCCGGGGATAGAAGAACAGGGGCCCACCGTCGCGGCTCTGCTGGAGCATGAGCCTGCCTTCGCGCCAGCCGGCCAGGAAGGGGGCGTTGTCCTCATCTTCGTACGGTTGGGGATAGGCGATCTCGACGCTCATTGCACGGCCTCCAGGATGATGCTGCTGGCGGAAAGTCCATGGCCGTAGCCAACCATGCCGTAGCCCGCGACAAGGCCGCGCCTGGCATTGGCGACCTGCCGGTCGCCGGCCTCGGCGCGCAGTTGGCAGACCGCCTCGGTGACGCTGAGCAGCCCGCCTGCGATGCCCGCCTGCCCGCAGGAGAGTTGGCCGCCGCCGGTATTGAGCGGCAGGCTGCCGTCCCAGGAGAAGCTGTTCGCCGCCAGGAAGTCGCTGACCTCGCCCTTCCTGCAGAAGCCGAGATCCTCGAGCTGGATCGCGACCATGATCGGGTAGTCGTCGTAGAGCTGGACGAAATCCATGTCCCCGGGGCCGAAACCGGCCTTGTCGTACAGCTTCCCGGCGAAGGTCTCCCAGCCGCCGCGCAGCGGAGCGATCTCCATCGGCGGATGATTGTGGCGCTCGAAGCCCGAGAGGATGCGGACGGCCTTTCCGGCCGGTGCGCGGTCGAGCGTGGTGACGACCACGGCCTCGGCGCCGGCACAGGGCAGCACGCAATCATACAGGCAGATCGGGTCCGCGATGACGCGGGCGTTCATGTAGTCGTCGATCGTCATCGGGCCGCGCAGGAGCGCGTGCTCGTTGCGCTGCGCGCTGCGGCGCTGGTCGACTGAGATGCGGCCGAGATCCTCGCGGCGCGTGCCGTAGGTTTCCATGTGCTTGCGCTGGATGATGCCGAACAGGCCGTTGGCGCCGCCAAATCCGAGCGGCGTGCCGTAATTGCGCAAGCCCCGGCTGAAATTGTCCATGAGCTTGAAGTGGCCGCCGACATCGTAATTGTCGCCGGCGATACAGAGTACCGTCGTGGCCTGACCACTCTCGATCGCGTGCTTGGCGTTGATGATGCTGGCGACCGGGCCGGCGCTGCCGGCGGTGCCGAGATAGGCCCAGGAGACGGAGATGCCGAGCTGCTCCGCGGCCGTCACTGTATTGTCCGGCGGCAGTTCAAAGGAGCAGATGGCCAGCCCGTCGACGTCCTTGAAGGTCAGGCCGGCCGAATCCAGCGCGTTGCGGCCGGCTTCAGCCAGAAAGGAGAAGAGCGTGCGCGTGGTGCGCTTCTCATAGGCGGTGCGGCTGTAGCCCGCGATTCCGATAGAGCTTGTCATGACCGCCTCAGATGATGTGGTTGCGCCGTAGGTCTTCGATCTCGGCGGCAGAAAGCCCGAGCCAGCCGCCGAAAACCTCGTCGTTGGATGCGCCGGGATCGCGGCCTGGCCAGCGGATGTCGCCGGGGGTTTCGCTCAGCTTCGGCACGGGGGCGGGCATGCGCATCGGCCCAAGGGTGTCGTCGACAAGCGTGCGGACGGCCTCCCGGGCGGCAACATGGGCGTCGCCCAGCACATCGGCGATATCGTTGATCTTGCCGGCAACCACCTTGTTGGCCACGAGTTTCTCCAGTGCGAGCGCGGTGGGCTGCGTCTTCAGCCACGCCGCGACTTCGTCATCGATCGCAACGCGATGCGTGACGCGGTCGGCCATGGTCGCGAAGCGGGAATCGTGCTTGAGATCCGGACGCCCCATCGCATCGACAAGGCCTTCGTAAATCCGCTGGGAGCCGCAACTAATGGCGATCGCGCCGCCATCGGCCGTGGCGTAGACGTTGCGCGGAACGTCCTCCTCCATCTGGTTGCCGAGCAGTGGTTTCTTCTGGCCGGTCTGGTCGTACCTCACGATGACGGACTCGATGATGCGCAGCAGCGGCTCGTAGAGCGCAACGTCGACCACCTGACCGCGCCCGCTGCTCTCGCGCCGATGGATCGCCGCCAGGGCGCCGAAAGCCCCGAAGACGCCGGCGAGGTAATCGCCCATCGGGAATGCCGAGACGGTCGGCCCCTTGTCGGCATGGCCGGTGAAGGATGCCAAGCCCGAGAAAGCCTCGGCGATGGTCGCATAACCGCCCTGCTCGCGGTTGGGTCCGGTCTGCCCCCAGCCGCTGACGCGGACCCAGACGATGCGGGGAAAGCGTTTCGACAACTCCGCCGGATCAAGACCCCAGCGCTCAAGCGTGCCGGGACGGAAGTTCTCGATGACGATGTCGCTTTCACCGATCAGCCGGAGCGCGAGTTCGCGCGCTTCCGGCCTCGAGATATCGAGCGTGACGACGTGCTTGTTGCGAGCCATCGTCTTCCACCACAGGGCTGCGCCATCCTTGTGCGGCGGCCATTCGCGCAAGGCATCCGGCTTGCCCGGCTTCTCCACCTTGACGACGCGTGCGCCGAAATCACCCAGCATCGAGCCGACGAATGGTCCGGCCAGCATGGAGCCGAGTTCGAGCACCTTGAGGTCAGAGAGGGCACCTTCAGGCATAGTTCGGGCGTGCGCTTCCATGATGGCTCGCTTTCTGGAGGGATGAAAGGCGGCACTGGCCGCCTATTTTGTGGGTGCCGCGACTCGGTCGATGCCGACGAAGATATCGAGCAAAATTACCGCTACGATCGCGACATAGATCGTTCCGGCGGAGATCGCCGCGACCATGGGGTCGATCGCATACTGGACGTAGTTGAAGAGCTTGACCGGGATGGGCATCAGCGTCGCGGTCGCGTTGAAAATGCTCAGCTCGACGTTGATCCAGGAAATGATAAGCGCAAACAGCGCGCCGGCGACGAGCCCGGGCTTGATGATCGGCAGCGTCACCAGGAAAAAGGTCGAGACGGCGGAGGCACCAAGATCGAGGCTCGCTTCCTCCAACGTCTGGTCGAAACGGGCGAGCGAGGCCAGTACCGTGCGCAGGATATAGGGTACGACGATCACGACATGGCCGACGAGCAGCGCGGTGTAGCTGCGCGCGAAGCCGAGCATGCTGGCATATTGCAGAAGCGCAGCGCCGATCACGATGGTCGGCAGGATCAAGGGCGCGAGGAAGATCGTATTGATGATCTTCATGCCGGGCAGGTTGCTTCGCGTGATCGCCAGAGCCGCCGGTACCCCGAGCAGGACTGCAATCGCTGTGGAGGCGACCGCGAGCGAAACGCTGAGCCCGATCGCGTCCAGATAGGACGTGTCGGCGAGAAAGCGCTCATACCAGCGCACGGTGAAGCCTACCGGCGGGAAGGTCAGGAATTCCGTTTCCGTGAAGGAGACCGCCACGATGATCGCGAGCGGGATCGTCAGGAAAGCCAGACCCGCCCAGACGAAAATCACCAGGAAAACACGGCCGATTCGTTCCGAGAGCGTCATCATGCGCGCACCGCCTGGCAGCCCGTCGGATGCCGTTCGATGAAGAACAGATAAAGCGCGATCAACACGAGCGTGACGACGAGCAGCGCGACCGCGAGCGCGGCACCGAAGTTGAAGTCGAAGAGCGAGCCGTATTGCTCAAAAATCGACATCGCCATCACGACGGTGCGGCCGCCGCTCATGATGCTCGGCACCACATAGGCGCTGACCGCGAGAGTAAAGACGATCAGCGATCCCGCGACTACCCCCGGCAGGCTGAGCGGGAAGGTCACTTTCGCGAAGGTAACGAACCGGCTCGCTCCCAGGTCCAGCCCGGCTTCGACCAGCGATTTGTCGATGGTCTGGAGCACACCTGCTACCGTCAGCACCATGAAGGGCACGAGGATGTAGGTCAGGCCGATGACGATGCTCAGTTCCGTGAACAGGATCGGGATCGGCCTGTCGGTCATGCCGAGCGCCATCAGCGTCGTGTTCACCAGCCCCTGCCGTCCGAGAAGGATCATCCAACCGAAGGAGCGCACGATGTTGCTCGTGAACAGCGGCATGATGACCAGGATGTAGCAGATGCGTCTGGCCGCGCGGCTGCGCAGAACGTTCACGATGTAGTAGGCGATGGGGTAGCCGATCGCGAAGGAGACCAGCGTCGCAATCAGCGAGAGCTTGAACGTCGCATAGAGGACGCCGGGATAGTAGCTGTCGCCGAGAATGCGGGCATAGTTTGCCAAGCTCCAGACGCCATCCCTTGTCTGGAAGCTCGCGATAACGACGACAAAGAAGGGCACGAGGAAGAAGGCTGCCATGAAGGCCAGCGGCACACCGACCAAAAAGGCGGCCCAGCCATTGCGGATTCTCATCGCACGGCCTCCCTTGATCGATCGTGGACGGCGAGCGCGCTCATTTCGTCAGCACCCGACCGCTGTCGCGCTTCCAGGACAGCACCACGTCGTCGCCCACCGCGACTGGCGCGTCACCGGCGAAGGCCGTTTGCTGGGCGACGATTTCCTGCCCCGCGGCCGTGACGGCGTAGATCCGAACGATTGCACCAGCGAAGACGATCTCCCTGATGCGTGCGGGCGTGGAGACGCAATCGCTGGACGGGTCGGGGGAGCGTTGGACGCTGACGGCTTCCGGGCGCAGAAGATACGTCGCCATGATGCCGGGCTCGGCGTTGTGATGCCCTGCAATCGACAGCGATCCCACGGACAGCGACCCATCCGTCGCGACGGTTCCGGCCAACAGGTTGGCGTCGCCGATGAAGTCGGCGACATAGCGCTCGGCGGGTGCGTGATAGATGTCGCGGCCAGAGCCGATCTGGGCGATGCGGCCCGCGTCCATCACGGCGATGCGATCGGCCATCACCAAAGCTTCTTCCTGGTCATGCGTGACGAAGACGAAGGTGATGCCAAGCTTCTGCTGAAGGGCCTTCAGCTCGATCTGCATCTGCTTGCGGAGCTTGAGATCGAGCGCGCCGAGCGGCTCGTCGAGCAGCAGGACCTTCGGCCGGTTCGCGATGGCGCGAGCCAGGGCGACACGCTGCTGCTGCCCGCCGGAGAGCTGCGACGGAAAGCGCCCGGCATAGGCTGCCATGCCCACGGTCGAGAGGCATTCGTCGACGATCGACGAAACGTCGCCCGCGGCTTTGCGGGCTCGGCGGGGACCGAAGCCGACATTCTGGGCGACGGTCAAGTGTGGGAACAGCGCGTAGTTCTGGAAGACGGTGTTCACCGGCCGACGGTTGGGCGGCAGGCGCTTCATCGACCGGCCTTCGATCATGATGTCGCCATCGTTGAACTCGACGAAGCCGGCGATGGCGCGCAAAAGGGTCGTCTTTCCGCAGCCGCTTGGACCCAGCAAGGCCAGGAATTCGCCTTCGGCCACATCCAGCGAGATGTCGTTCAGCACCACGAGATCGCCGTAGCGCTTCGTCAGGTGCTCGACTCGGATGTAGCTGTTGCTCATTGATGTTCCCGGCCGTTCGCGCATCATCTCAGGCTACGGGGATCGGCATATTCATCAGCGGGACGTGCTGCTGRCAGCCATACATGTCGCCYTCGCCSGCKGATCCCTGCGCRCGSGGGCGYYTGATCGTGATCTTGATGGCGTTGGCCATGTCGATCTCGAAGAACGACGAAATATCCGAGACCGAAAGGCCATAGGCCTCGGCAACGGTTTCGGGTGTGATAGCGCCGGAGGAGCGGATCGCCTCGTAATTCGCCTTCTCCTTGCACAGGATGTCGAAGGTGATGCGATAGGGGCCGGCGTTCTTGCTGCGGACGATGTCCGCGATCTCGCGGAGGGGGCGGACGCTCATCTCACAACTCCTCGATGCTGACGGGGAAAAGCTCGGTCGGTGAATCCACCTTCATCAGGTGATAGGCGCTGAACTCGTAGACGGGGCCGACATCGAGGTCGGAGGGCGAATAGGGGAAGGCTAGATTGCCCGATGGATTGATGATGCCCTCGTAGTGATGGTGCAGCATCGCTCCGCTGATCTGATGGCAGGCCGCATGTGCTAGCTCCTGGCTGGCTGCGGTCACCTCGATCACAAGCCCGACTTCGCGTTGCAAAGCTTTGTCTCGCTCCAGCTCCTTCATCACGCCGTCGCGGCCATACACATGAAACTGGATCGAGATTGCAGACGGCGCAAAATAATCGATCGCCTTGAGCTTGAGCTGATCCAGAATGCCGTCGAGTGCCGCAATCGTCGTCGGACAACGAATGCCGGCGATCGAGATCGAGCGGTAGCCCGCCAGCCGTGCACCTTCCAACTTGACGTAATAATCGTCCGTTTCGGTCAGCTTCGCGCCTTTGACACGGACCTGCCTGTCGCCGAGCTGCTCGAATGAGCAGGCGGTCAGGTCGATCTCGTGGCCAGGCCCACCCTGCTTGAAGGGATTCTCTCGCTCATAAAGCGAGTGCGCCGAGACCGATTTGACCGAGGCTCGCCGACCGATGCTGCCGGGCTCCAGCACGAAGCTGTCCTCATGGATAGTTCCGAGCATAACGTCCATGGCAAAGGGCTCAGCCGAGAACGCGCCGCATTCGAGGATCTTGCCCATGTGAATGGCGAGCGCGGGATCGGCGCCCTTCCATATCGGATAGGCGGCGATCACCGAGTCATCGCAGGCGCGGCCGGCGATGATGACGTCTGCGCCGGCGTCAAGGGCTTTGCAGATCGGCTCGTGCCCCATTTGCGCGACAAGCGTCACGGTCTCGTCGAGAGCGTCTTGCGTGAGTGGATGACCAGCCTCGAAGTCGAGCACCTCGCCCGATGCGACCGCGCGCTTGGCGCGCTCGATCGGAATATCCGAACGAATGGTTGCAAGCTTGAGCTTCAGCCCATTCTCTTTGGCGATTTCGCGAACCAGAGCGGCAGTCCGATCGATCTGAACCCCGGAACCTGCTCCGCCGACACTGCCGACGATGACGGGAATGCCAGCCTTCTGCCCCGCGCGGATCAAGGCCGTCAGCTCTCGCTTGATGCTGACATCCGAGACCAGCGGTTTGCCCGAGCCAAGATAGTGAGGGCCGGGATCGGTCGAGCCGGCATCAACCGCAATCACCGCGGGATTGAGCGACATGCCGCGCGCCAAGGCTTCATCGCCGAAGCCATAGCCTAGAGTTCCCGTGGGGGTCAGCACGGTAATGGCAGCCATCTTTGACCTCGATCTTTCGCTCGGCCGGAAAACTATTGAATTCGCCAGTTTCGGGCGAAATCATCGGCTTCTATTGAGCGATCGACCTCCGCAGTGGTCAAATTGCTTCTGGCAGGTCAGCCATAACCTCTAGATATGCCTTAGCGGTGGATGCTCCGGTTATCGTGCCGGGCGACGTCAGAGTTCGTCGCCAATCGCGGCGGACATCGCGGCAATTTTCGCCGTCAGATTTGACCGGACATGCTCGGTGAGCGCCTTCGTCGCGAGGGAAGGTTCGCGGAAACTCGGCATGACAACCCAGACGTTGAAGTTCACCACGGGGAGAAACGGCCTGACGACCAGCTGATCTGGCGTGAACCCTTCGGTGCTGAGCGGATCCACGATCGACACGCCCACGCCAGCCGCGACAAACGAACAACACGCCTCAGTGAGTTGGACCTTGATGACGATGTTTCGCTCGGAGCCGCATTCGGCAAACACCCGGTCGATTTCGAGCTGCGCCCGGTCTTCGTCGACCATGCCGATAAAGCGCTCACCATGCAGGTCGCGGGCATGAATCACTTCGCGCGACGCCAGGGGATGATCAGGCGCCATGGCACAGACAGCCTTCATCGAGCACAGTATCTCGAAATTCACACCAGCGCGGTCCGGTGCAAACATCCCGAAGCCCAGATCGAACCCCTGCGTGGCGACGGCCTCTACAAGGAGCCAGGAATTCCGGCTGGACATCTCGATCCGCAGACCGGGCCTGGTAGCCAGAAAACCGCCCAGGATGGGGGGCAGGACCCTTGCCGCCAGCGAGGGATAGGAAACGAGATTGATCTCGCCATAGTCGAACTGCTTGATCGCCCGCGCCCGTGCGGAAACCGATTCCACGCTCAGAAAAACCCGTTCGACCTCGGAATAGAGCATCTGCCCTTCCGATGTGGGGACAACCCCGTTCTTCTGGCGATGAAACAGCGAGAAGCCGCATTTTCGCTCGAGGAGAAAGATCAGTTTGCTGACGGCAGGTTGCGACAGGCCGAGCTTCTCCGCGGCTCTGGTGAAGCTGCCCAATTCCATGATGGTTTTGAAGGCTTCGAGCTGTCGAATGTTCATAGCGAAAAGTTATCTCAGAGCCTTCGATTTCAATTTGATGCCGAACTCAAGCCGAGTCCTCATACCTCTCTCAGGGGAAATAAGCCAAACGGCGAAGGAGAAGCCATGACGCATTTCAAGGCAAAGCTGCTTGCGGGCACGATTTCGTTCGCGGTGCTTGGTGGCTTCGCGACCATTGCCGCAGCTGAGGACTCCATCACTGTCGCGACTTATGGCGGGGAATGGGGCGCTGCGATGCAGGCCTGCATCATCGATCCTTTCACCCGTGAAACCGGCGTGCGCGTGACACCGGAGCCTGGGGTCTCGGGTGTGACGCTCAGCAAGCTGCGCCAGCAGAAGGAAGCTCCTTCGCTGGATGCCGTCTGGATCGACGGCGGCGTTTCCGAAATCGCGGCTGCCGATGGCGTAGTCGCAGCGGTCGATCCGGCGAAGGTCCCCGCCGTAGCCGGTATGATTCCCGAAGGTGTCTACAAGGGCGCCGACGGCAAGATCTTCGCGCTCAGCACGGGCTTCTACTCGCTCGGACTCGCCTACAACACCCGCGACATCAAGGAGGCGCCGGCCTCCTGGCTCGACTTGTGGAAGCCTGAATTCGCCGGAGCAGTCACCTTCCCCAGCCCATCGAACGCGATGGGGGTGCCATTTATCGTGCACCTTGCGGGGCTGCTCGGGGGCAATGCCGATAACGTCGCCCCTGCTTTCGAGAAACTCAAGCAGCTCAAGGTTTCCGCCTATTTCGATACCGCGGGGGCTGGAACCAACCTGTTCCAGAGCAGCGAGGTCATCATCGGCGCTCACTATGCCAGTTCGGCCTATGCGATGCGCGACCAGAAGCTCCCGATCGAATTCGTTGTGCCGAAAGAAGGAGCGATCGGCGGCGATATTCGTCTGCATCTTGTCGCCAACAGCAAGAAGCAGGCACTGGCGGAGAAGTTCATGAACTACGCGGTCGGCAAAGGGCCGGCGAAATGCATGGCAGAGAAAATCTATGTCGGGCCGGCAACCTCGGGTGTCGAGCTGACGGATAATGCGAAGCAACGCATGCCATGGGGACCCAACGGCTCGATCAAGAGCCTGGCACTGCCCGACTGGAACAAGATCAACGCAAATCGAGCCGCCATCATCGAGGCATTCAACAAGACGGTGGTCGCCAAGAAGTAACCGCCAGGGCTGCGACAACCTTCAGGAGCAGGGCCGGAGGCGGGCGAATCTGATCGCCCGCCTTTAATTTTTCCTGCCGAGCTCGTCGGTGAAATCCTGCAGTTGTGTCAGTGCATGCTCGACGAACCGCTCGATCAAGTTGAATGAACGCGCCGCCTTCGGCCGAATGAGCCAGATGTCGAATTCCACTGCCGGCTCGAACGGCCTGGCCGTGATGCGGGCATCGGTATTGTTGTAAGCGCTGATGGGGTCGACGATGGCGATACCAGCCCCGGCGGCGACGAATGAGAAAGCCGTCTCCGACTGGCCTACTTCGAGCCGCAACCTGCGTGAGATTCTTCGTTCCTCGAAGAGCCGATCGATCATGAAGCGGGAATGGTCTTGCGGGCCAAGCGAGATGAAGTCTGCCTCGGCAAGGTCTTCGGCCTGGACGCTGGCGGCTTTTGCAAGCCGATGTCCGCTCGGCATGATGCAAAGGCCGCGCAGCCGATGGAGATGGGTGCTCTCAACCTCGGGACGGTCGCCCGGGAGAATGCTGAAGCCAACATCGACATGCTGAGCGGCGACAGCATCGATCAAGCTGCGTGACCGCATGCTTTCAAACCGGAAGCGGGTGTCGGGCCGGCTTTGGCAAAAGGACCAGATGATCTCTGGCAGAACGCGGCGTGCGATGGCTGGAAAGGCCGCGATGCTAAGTGCACCCCAGGTCTGGTCGCGCAGCGCTGTCGCAACCCGGGCGATCTGGCCAACGCCAACGAACATCCGTTCGACCTCGGAGAACAGCGCCTGCGCTTCCCGTGTCGGCGCGAGCTTGCTGCCTTGCCGCTCGAACAGGCGGAAGCCGCAATGGCGCTCGAACTGGGCGATCAGCTGGCTCACCGCCGGCTGTGAGATGCTCAATCTCTCCCCGGCGCGCGTCACGCTGCCGGTCGTCATAACCGCACGGAAAGCCTCGATCTGGCGGACATTCATGGAATCAACATAAGTTTGAGTTATTCTGTGACGACAATTTTCTATTGGATAATTATATTCCGCAAGAGGATGATCATCTCAAGGACGCAAGGATGTCTGCGAGCTTCCAGTCAAGCGTCCGGACAATGGGGATCGTCATGTTCATCGAAATTGCTCAGCGGCGTGTCCGCTCCATGGTATCCGCCGCAGCCAGCATGGTCCGTGGCGCTCGTTTCCTGACCGGCACCTCGTTGCTTGGACTGGGCCTTGCAACTTCGGTCGGCATCGCCCATGCGGACCAGCTCGACCGCGTCAAGCAGCGCGGCAAGCTCATCGTCGGGATCAAAAACGACTACGTACCGTTCGGTTATCTCGACGCCAAAGGCCAGAACGTCGGGTTCGAAATTGATCTGGCACGGTCTGTAGCCAAGAATCTGCTCGGTTCGGAATCGGCGATCGAGTTCGTTCCTGTCAGTGCCTCCAACCGGATCGAGTTCCTCAACGCCGGCCGGATCGACCTCATCCTGGCGACGCTCGGCGTGAACGCGGATCGGGGTAAAGTCATCGACTTTACGGAGAACTACTATTTGATGGCTGGCATCGTGTTGCTGGCACCCAAAGATGCTTCCTACAAGAGCTGGGATGATATTCGCGGTAAGAAGCTCTGCGGCAGCCAAGGCAATCTCTACAATCGCACTCTCAGCGAGAAAATGGGCGCCGAGCTCGTTCTTTTCAGCAATAGCGCCGAGATTTTCAGTGCTTTCCAAGGGGGGCGTTGCGACGCGATCGGGTTCGACGGCCCGATCCTGAACATGAAAGTTACAGAGGACGGCTGGAAGGATAAGTACAAGATCGCGCTGCAGACCTTCGATTATATCCCCATCGCCGGCGGCGTCCGCAAGAACGAGCCCGGCTTTCTCAAAGCGCTCGACGCTGCGATCGTCAAAGCGGAGGCGAGTGGGCTCATGGTCGAGGGCGAGAAGAAATACAATCTCGGCGAGAGCGAGTACGTCCAGAAGCGTGCGGCCGACGCGAAGAAGACGCAGTAGCGCCCACACGGATCCGGCCGCAGCGCGGGCGGGCATCTTCCATCATGCAAGCGTCGGTGGAAGCGCAAGCTGGTCTTCAAGGGCATCATCGCGGCCGGCGCTGCGTCGCCGGCGCCATCGCTTTGCTCGCACAGGAGATCAACATGGCCATGGCCCCGCTCCGCATCGATGGCCTTGCCGGTCTCGCCGGGATCGAACTGCTTCGGGATAGGAAAGTTTCGGCATGAGCCTCGACTATAGCTGGCTCAGTGACGGCCTCTACCAGACCTGGCTGCTGCGCGGCCTGGGAACGACGGTTATGATGAGCCTCCTGGGCATCGTGCTGATGCTGGTTATCGGCGTTGCGGGAGCCTTGTGTCTGCATTTCCGCCTGCCAGCGCTGGAGACGCTAACGACCGTACTGGTCGAGCTCTTCCGCAACACGCCGCCGCTGGTGCAGCTCTTCTTCCTCTATTTCATGCTGTCGGAGGTCGGCCTGAAGCTCACCGACCCGACAACGGGCCGCAGCGTGCCCCTGTTCTCCGGCTTCACCTGCGTGGTGCTGTCGCTAGGGCTCTACAACGGCGCGATTGCGGTCGAGATCATCCGTTCGGGGTTGCTCGCAGTGCCGTCCCAGACCGTAGAGGGCGCTCGCTCGCTCGGTTACACCCGCCTCCAGGCCTTCCGCTACGTCGAGTTGCCAATCGGCTTCAGGCTGTCGATGCCGGCGATGACGAACAACGTCGTCAGCCTGATCAAGACCTCGTCGCAGGCTGCGCTCGTCGCGGTTCCCGACATCATGTACGGCGCGACCCAAATCTCACTCGAGACTTTCCGGAACCTCGAGGTGATGCTGCTGATCTGGATCCTCTATGTCGCCCTCGCGAGCTTGGCCGTCGTCGTCCTGCGCCGCCTCAGCGAAGTCTTCCGCATTCCCGGCTATGGAGTGCAGGCATCATGAGTAGCGAGTGGCGCGCCTTCCTGCTCGGCATCGTCGGCGTTCCCGCCATGCTCGCGGGTTTGCTCGTGGCGGTCTATGGGGCCGAGACGCAGATCATCCTTGGAAAGATCTGGCTGCGCACACCGCTGCTCCTGTCCGGCTCCGCGGACTTCAGCAACTACACCGGCGGTTTCGCGGCAAACATCATCATCAGCCTCTGGGCGATGGCGATCGCCCTTGCGATCGGAATCGTGCTCGGTATCGGTTTGATCGCCCGTAGCGCGCTTGTCCGCATTCCGTCCGAATTCGTGATGAACGTGCTGCGTAATTCGCCCTGGCTCGTCGTGCTCTATGCGATGCTCTACCTGCTGCCTTTCGAGATCACCGTCTTCGGTGCCACCGTCTTCCTGTCGCCGATGGTGAAGTCGGTCGTCGGGCTCGCCCTGCCGGTGACGGCCAATATCGCCGAGGTGTTTCGCGGCGGTGTCGAGGCGATCGCGAGCGGCCAGTGGGAATCGGCCCGCTCGCTCGGCTATCGCCGGCTGCAGATCCTGCGCCACATCGTGGTTCCACAGGCGCTGCCGCTGATGACGCCCAATCTCATGACAATCTACGCGATGCTGTTCATCGGCACGAGCCTCGTCGTGGTCACGGGAACGTCCGACGTTCTGTCCGTCGCGCGCACGGTCATCGGCAGCGACGGCGATCACATGGCAACGGCCGTCTACATCTTCGTGCTGCTGCTGTTCTTCCTGTTCAGCTTCCCAATCGCGATCCTGACACGCTGGTTCGAACGGCGCGTGCGGGCGAGGTGACCATGACAACCGCCGCCAACAAACCATTCATCGAGCTGCGCGACGTTCGCAAGTCGTTCGGAACGTTCCCGGTGCTCAAGGGCGTCTCGCTCTCCATCAGGGACGGGGGCGTGGTCTGCATCATCGGCCCGTCGGGCTCCGGCAAGTCGACGATCCTGCGCTGCATCAATGGGCTGACGCCGATCAATGGCGGCAGCATCCGCGTGGGCGACTTTCAGGTGGAGAAGCTCCGGACCGATCGCGAATTCATTCCGCTGCGCCACCAGGTCGCGATGGTATTCCAACAGTACAACCTGTTCCCGCATCGGACGGTGCTGCAGAACCTCACCATGGCGCCCGTCCAGGTGCTCGGCGAGAAACCGGCTGAAGTAACGGAGCGCGCGAGGGTCCTGCTCGACAAGGTCAGGTTGACCGGCAAGGAGAGCGCCTATCCCGGCGAGCTCTCCGGCGGCCAGCAGCAGCGTGTTGCGATTGCGCGGGCGCTTGCCATGCAGCCGCGCGTCATTCTCTTCGACGAGGTCACCGCCGCGCTCGATCCGGAGATGGTCAGCGAGGTGCTGAGCGTCATTCGCGATCTCGCGCGTGAGGGCATGACCTGCGTGCTGGTGACCCATGAGATGCGCTTCGCGCAGGAGGTCGCCGACGAGGTGTTCTTCACCGACCGCGGCGTCATCGTCGAGCATGCAGCCCCGGTAACCCTCTTCAAGGCTCCTTCCGATCCGCGCCTGAAGGACTTTCTCGACAAGGTTCTCTGAACCCAGCCACCAGGACTGATTGCAATGACTACCCTCAAGATATTGGTTCCCGACGCGCATCTGCGTGATCTCGACGTCGAGCGCGGCGTCTCGGGCGACAGGCTCGACTACATCGTCTTCGACGAGACCGATCCGGGTACGATTCCCGACGAGATCTGGCGGAGTTGTGACGCCATTCTGGTCTGGCATCGCATGAAGATCACGGCCGATGTCGTCGCCAAGCTCGATCGTTGCCGATTGATCGTCCGGGTGGGCGTCGGCTTCGACAATGTCGACGGCGCTGCCTGCCGCGCGCGCGGCATCCCGCTCTCCAACGTGCCGAATTATGGCACCACGGAAGTTGCCGACCATGCGCTCGCGATGCTGCTGCACCTCGTCCGTGGCCTCGGCAGCTACGAGGCACGGCTGAAGGCCGATCCCGTAGCCGGCTTCGTCGCCGAAAACGTGCCGGCCGTGCGCCGCATCCGTGGAGCGACCTTCGGTGCGATCGGCATGGGGCGCATCGGCACTGCGATCGCCCGGCGTGCGGCTGCCTTCGACATGAAGGTCATCTATGTCGACCCCTACCAGCCGGAGGGGCATGATCTGGGGCTGGGGATCGAGCGTGTCCGCACCCAGGATGAGCTGTTGCGCCGAGCCGACATCATCAGCCTGCATGTCCCGCTCTCCGAGGCCACGCGCAATCTGATGGGCGCGGCGCAGTTCGCCGCGATGAAGCCCGGCAGCATCTTCATCAACATCGCCCGAGGCGGTCTCGTCGATATCGATGCGCTGCACGACGCGCTGAAGAGCGGTCACATCGCCGCAGCCGGACTGGACGTCCTGCCGAAGGAACCGCCCCTGCCGGCGCCGGTGTTGATCGAGGCCTGGCGCAGCAACGCGCCCTGGCTCTCCGGCCGCCTCGTCGTGACGCCGCATGCCGCCTTCTATTCGGAGGCCGGTTATCTCGACATGCGTACCTTCTCCGCCGAGATCCTGCTCGAATTCCTGTTCGAGGGACGGCTGCGGAACAACGTCAATCCCGGCTGGGACGCCAAGGCGGCGTAAGCGGGATTAGTCTTCTCAAGCACGGATACGGCACATGGCATTTCAGCAGAGCGATATCGCCTTCAGGGCGCTCAGCGCAGAGCAACTCGACGCCTGGCGGGCCATCCCGCCGGCCGTCGCATCGGATTGCATGAACCGCACGCAGGTCATGAAGGCGGCGATAAAGCCGATTTCTCCCGACACCATCCTGTGCGGCCAAGCCCGCACTGTGACGACGATGGTCGGGGATTGCGGTCCCATATGCGCGCTGATCAGCAGCGCCAAGCCTGGGGAGGTCATCGTGGTCGATGCCGGTGGCGTGGAGGATATTGCGGTTTGGGGCGGCGTGATGACCGAAGAGGCGATTCAGCATCGACTCGGAGGCGCGGTTGTGGATGGTGCCATCCGCGACGTGTCAGACATGAGAAAAGCAGGATTCGCGATGTTCTGCCGGGCAATCGTACCTCGCGGCCCACATCATGGGTTCGGCGGCACGATCGACGGGCTCGCGTCCATCGCCGGTGTACCCGTGCGCTCTGGAGATATCGTTCTCGGTAACGATGATGGTGTCGTCGTCGTGCCGCTTGAAAGATCCGAAGAAGTGTTGGCGGCTGCCCAGGCTCACCTCCTTAAAGAGGAGGGCTGGATCCGAGACATCCGGGCCGGAGGCAGAATACCGGAGATGTTTTCAATCCCGGCGGCCAAATAGACAGACTGCGGTTTACGTGCTGCCGTCATATCCCCGTGGCGCCGCAACATCAATGCGGTCGTGTCGCTTGGCTGCAACTCATCGCAAGACTCCGCTGTCTGTGAAACGGGGACGTCCGCTTCCGGGCAGCGCATTAATGTCGGGAAGTGGCGCGACCGGATGGTTGACCTTGGCCCTGGTCGTGCAGAAAGCATTGCAAAGCGCGGCGCTGACCATCGGCCCCACGTTCACCTGGCGGCGGCCGCGGACTTCGCGTGGGGTTAAGGACCCTTGCGGAACGCTTCGGATACCAGTGCACGGAGCCAGCGATGGCCGGCATCGGCATCCATCCGCGGGTGCCAGATCTGCGACACGACGAGCTCGGGCATCTGGATTGGCAAATCGAAGAGAACTGTCTTGTATCCCGGCAGTGCCAGGCAAGCCGAGCGCGGGACGAGACCCAGGAGGTCGGACGCGGCAGCAACGGCAATCACAGCTGGAAAGCCGGGGACGATGACGGCCACTCGGCGCGAGAGCCCTAGGGCGGCCAGCGCTTCATCGGCCGGGCTGGATCGATCCCGACGCCGCGCAAACACCACATGGCCCCACGCGCAAAGGCCCTCCGGCGTAACTGCCGCATCCAGGAGGGGATGGCCGGCCCGAGCCACACCGATATAGCTGTCGCGATAGAGGGTCTGTGCGCGAAGTTCATCTCCTTCGCCAGAGATCACCCCAATCTCGAGATCGACCGTCCCGTGCCGCAGAGGACCTATCTCCTTGTCGGGCTTCGGCACGAAGCGCAGCCGAACACTGGGCGCCGTGGCCGACACCGCGGCGCTGAGCTTTGCTGCATAGAGCTGCGTGAATGCCTCATTGGCGCGGATGGTGAATTCGCGCTCCATTCTCCGCGGATCGATCGGCGGCGGCGGCCGCAGCATCGCTTGCGCGCCCGTCAGCAGCATGTGCACCTCAGCGGCAATGGCCTCGGCGCGAGGTGTCGCAACCATCGCGCGGCCGGCCGGTACCAATACCGGATCGCCGAGAGCCTCTCTGAGCCTGGACAAGGTGCGGCTCATCGCGGAGGTGCTGAGCCGTAGCCTGAGCGCAGCGCGTGTCACGCTGCGTTCCTCAAGCAGGACATCGAGCGCCGTCAACAGGTTCAGATCGATGTCACGCATGGCGTTATACGCAAATGTCAGTTGAATCCGTTGCGTATGGTGCAATCTGTGGCCGCGGCATATCAGGATGGAGCCACCAAGGAAAGCTCTCATGTCGCAGACTGTTACCGATTTCCATATCGATGGCCTGCCGGCGCCGCGACGCTATCTCGCAATCGCCGTCCTCCTCCTGACGTTGGTGCTGGTGGTGCTCGACGGCGCCATCGCCAACATCGCTCTGCCTTCGATCGCCATCTCGTTGCATGCCAGCCCGAGCGATACGGTTTGGGTCGTTTCGAGCTATCAGCTCGCGGTGCTGGTCGCGCTGCTGCCCTGCGGCGCCATCGGCGAGATGGTCGGGGCGCGGCGGGTCTTTCTAGCGGGCGTCGCGCTCTTCACCTTTGCTTCCGCCGCCTGCGCCTGCGCAGGGACGCTGCCGATACTTGTCGCTGCGCGGTTCGTCCAGGGCTTGGGCGCGGGTGCGGTGATGGCTCTCGGCGTAACGAACCTTCGACTGTCGGTGCCGCAGCGGCTTCTCGGCACGATCATCGGCATCAACGCGATGACGATCGCCATCTCCTCGGCCGCAGGGCCCGGTCTTGCAGGCGCCATCCTGGCGGTGGCGCCCTGGCCCTGGCTCTTCGCCGTCAACATACCGCTCGGCATCGTCGTATTGGCATCCGGCACAGTTTTGGCGTCGACTGAGGGCGTGGCGCGGAGGCTCGACGGCAGAGCCATGATCGCGAATGCCTTGATGTTCGTCCTGTTCTTCCTCGGTGCTGACCGGGTCGTCCAGGCTCCGGTGACAGGCGGACTGCTGATAGTCGCGTCGGTGGTCTGCCTCTTCACGTTACTGCGGATCGAGCGCCGGGTTGCGACACCACTCGTGCCCACCGATCTTTTCGGCTCGCCGGCTTTCCGGTTCTCCGTCATCGCGTCGGTCTGCTGCTTCACCGGGCAGATGCTGGGCCTGCTCGCTCTGCCCTTCTATCTCCAGCACAGGCTCGGCATGGCGACGACCCAGGCGGGGCTGTACATGATGCCGTGGCCGGCGGCGGTGGCCCTGATCGCGCCGGTTTCCGGATGGCTCGCCAATCGCGTGAAGACGGCCTGGCTCTGCACCGCTGGCGGCGTCCTGCTGGCCGTCGGACTCGCGAGTGTCGGCCTGTTGCCGGCCGGTCCGTACGGAGCGAGCTTCATCATTGGCACGGTGATCGCTGGCCTCGGCTTCGGCCTTTTCCAGACCCCTAACAACCGCGTCCTACTCCTATCGGCGCCCAAGGCGCGCAGCGGTGCCGCCGGTGCCATGCAGGGCACTGCGAGGCTGACCGGCCAGACCTTCGGCGCCATCGTGATGGCTATCGTCTTCGACGTCGTCCCGCTCTCCTCGGCGCCGGAGGTTGCGCTGGTGCTGGCCGCTGCCTTCGCCGGCCTTGCCGCGGTCGTCAGCCTCGTGCGCGTCCCTCACGAGGTAGCCGGTTAATATAGGACAGGTTGTGTCGCCCAGCCGGCCTCGTCGAGCGTTTCGAGGTACTCACGCGCCGAGCGACGGATCCGGTCGAGAGCGTCCAAGTCGACCGGATCGAAGCTTTCACCGAGTGCTGCTTGTTCGCGTCGGCCCTGATCAACCGCCATCGACGGCGAAGCATTCTCTGTTGGCAAGCGCTTCCGCGAGGCAATGCCAAACTGTCGACTCGAACAGCTTCCCAGGTTCGCCTTACCCACGAACATGAATCCGGCCACAGGGCGTCTGGTCTCAGGCGGCAGTCCGACGCCAAGGAAGCATACGTTGCCCGGAGCGGCTCGCCATTCAAAGAAGCGGCATTGGGCAGCAAAGACCACCAACGATCCGCGAGGAGCTGAACTTATGACTGATTGATTGTGCGGACCGTGGGACGTGCGTGTCGCGCCGGCCGGATTACGCTAAAATCGGTAGTGCAGCCGCACGCAGCCCTTATCGATCGCCTGAGCGCTGATCAGTGTCGGGCTCGCGCGAAACCCGCTGAGTGGAAAGAGCGGCCGACCGCCGCCTAGCATTTCCGGGATGACGTAGATTTCGATCTCGTCCAGTGCCCCGCGCTCAAGGAAGGCCATCTGCAACTGCCCGCCGCCCAGCATCCAGACATCGCCATCGTCCAGTCCGCGCAGCTCGCGGATCACCGCATCGACGTCGCTGCGAACCTCCAGCGGCGCCTTCGGATTGTCGATCGGCCGCGACGTGAGGACGATCACGCGCTTGTCCCCGTATGACCAGGGAGAGGAATCCCCCGCTATGAACTCATACGTACCGCGCCCCATCACTACGGTGCGGATTCGTTTGAGGAAGGTGCGGTAGTCGTGCTCGCCGAGGTTCATGTCGTCGTACTTGAACAGCCAGTCGAGGCTGTCGTCCTCGGCCGTGATCAGCCCGTCGAGGCTGGTGGCGATATATCCCAGAATTCGAGCCATGGTGGTCCCTTATTGATTTATAAATGAATATACGTTTATATATATCCATGGCAAGACACAAGACGATCCCTGACGAGCAAATCCTCGACAACCTCCTTGGGACACTTATGGAGAGCGGGCCCGATAGCCTCACCTTCACCCGCGCCGCGAAGGCCTGTGGGCTCTCGCCGGCGACGCTGGTACAGCGCTATGGCAACCGTGAGGCCATGGTTCAGGCGATTCTCCTGCGGGCCTGGGACCGGCTGGACGCGGAGACAGAGGCAGCGGACGCGGAGGAACCACCGACGTCCGAAGGCGCGATAAACCTTCTGATTCGTCTGATGCCGTCTGAAACCGCGGAACGCGATGCCACCAGCGGCCTGCTGCTGTTGAGGGAGGACATCCGCAATCCCGCCCTCCGCACCCGCGGCGCTGCCTGGGGCCATCGCTTGGCCGAAGCTCTCGGCCGCCGCCTCTCGAAGGACCGTACGCGAGGCGAACGCCTCGGTTGGCAGATGGCGAGCCTCTGGCAGGGCGCGCATACGTGGTGGGCCTTCACACGCGACGTGCCGGCGGAACAGGCGATCAGGCGGGTGTTGGAGGAGTTTGTTGGTGGGATGGAATGACCACCGTTGGCCCGAGCCGGAAGTAGATCGACTTTCGCTCAGCAGCGAAGAGGAGGCGCTCCGCCGTCCCTCTTGAGGGCGTTCTATGCACTAGCAAATGGCATCAAGGGCTGCAGGAGGCCAACCGCGAAGCCTCGATCCGCCACGCCCGCTCTGCGCTCATCCATGGCCAGGACGATGCCACCGCGCTGACCCTCGCGGGATTTTCGGTTGGGATGGACGGGCACGACCGCGGAGCGGCCTTCACCGCTTTGGAAGCCGCGCTCGCCATCAGCCCGTTGGCGGTTGCGCTGGCCAAGCAGGGGCGACTGGAGGAAGCGGGGCGCGCAGCCGCACGGGTGCTCGAACTCCATCCGACATTCCGCTTCAGCCGTCAGTTCGCCGGTGTGAACTGCGCTCCAGAGCTTGCAGACGCTCTCGGTGACGCGCTGCGTCTAGCGGGACTGCCGGAATAGTTGGTTGTCCGGTTTCGGGCGAGCCACCAGCTAGTGTGTCCCCATTCGACAGAAGTCGGCGATTATGGACGTCTGGTTTCAGGCAGTCCGCCAATGTCCGCAACTGGCGCACCGTAGCCTCTGGCCTCTGCCACTCCGAGAATGATTTGCGCGGGTAGTAGCCACTTTGTCGGATTAACGAGACCCGGTAGGTAAGTTGAGCATGATGGGCCGAGGTCATGATGAGTCTGATTGAGAAAGTATCGACGGTTCTGGTTCT
>NZ_JBFTJI010000021.1:0-84233 GCF_056395345.1 Allobosea sp. 10L422 | reverse complement strand
CCCATATCCTTACCGCGGGGTGGAGCAGCCCGGTAGCTCGTCAGGCTCATAACCTGAAGGTCGTCAGTTCAAATCTGGCCCCCGCAACCAAACACAAAAACCCGTCGCAAGCAGCGGCGGGTTTTTGCGTCTAAAATCCAGAAAAAAACAAGAGAAAAGAACCCCTACAATCCGCCAAAGCGGAACACCCCACGCACCAGCACTTCAAAGCCACACTTGATCGCCGACCACATCAGGGGGCCGGCCAACGGCTTGACCGTTCGGCAGGAACGCTGCCTAGTCTGGAACTGGCTGTCACAGCTCAGCATCATTCCCGCACGATAACGCGATGTCGGGACAGAGTGGCGTGGTGATCGGGGGCGGGCATGCGTGTTGCGTTACTTCACAAGGCCGGGCTCCGGTCTTTCTCGGCGGGAGCCGCAGCCCTGCTGCTCGCGGGCTGCGCCGGGGATGTGAAGGGGGTGCTCCTGCCCGTGAGCTCGGCGGCTACGGATACGAGCAAGGTCACCATGCTGGTGGCGACGACGCGCGCGCCCGACGAGGACGCCGGCATCCTGTTCTCCGGCGAGCGCGGCAAGCCGTCTTTCGCTGAAATTACCGTTTCGCTGCCGCCGGCATCCCATCGCAAAATCGGTGAGGTGCAATGGCCGAACCGCCTGCCCGGCAATCCCGAGACGGACTTCGTCACGCTCAACGTCGAGAAGCTCGATCAGGCGCAGGCCATCTCGCTATTTCATAAGGCCGTGACCAAGGTGCCGAAGCGCCGGGTGATGGTGTTCATCCACGGCTTCAACAATCGCTTCGAGGATGCGGTCTATCGCTTCGCGCAGATCGTGCACGACTCGAATGCGAAGGTCGTGCCGGTGCTCTTCACCTGGCCGTCGCGCGGCTCGATCTTCGCTTATGGCTACGACCGCGAAAGCGGCAACTACTCCCGCACCGCGCTCGAGAACCTCCTGCAAAGCCTGGCCCGCGATCCGGCGGTTGGCGAAGTCTCGATCCTCGCCCATTCGATGGGCAACTGGGTGACGATGGAGGCGCTGCGCCAGATGGCGATCCGCAACGGCAGCATCCCGCCGAAGATCGCCAATGTCATGCTCGCTGCGCCGGATGTCGATGTCGACGTCTTCCGCAGCCAGATCGCCGATATCCATGGCAAGCGGCCTCGGTTCACCGTGTTCGTCTCGCAGGACGACCGGGCATTGGCCGTGTCGCGGCGCGTCTGGGGCAGCGCCGCACGGCTCGGCGCCATCGATCCCGATGTCGAGCCTTATCGGAGCGAGATCGCCGAATACGGCATCACGGTCCTCAACCTCACCAAGCTGCGCTCCGGCGACAGCCTGAACCATGGCAAGTTCGCCGAGAGCCCGGAAGTCGTGCAGTTGATCGGCTCGCGTCTGGTCGAGGGGCAGCCGATCACGGATTCGCGGGTCGGCCTGGGCGAGCGTCTGATGGAGGTGACCGCCGGCACCGCGGCGGCTGTCGGCACGGCAGCGGGCCTCGCGATCTCGGCGCCGATCGCCGTCGTCGATCCCCACACGCGCCGGAATTTCAACGACACGATCCAGCAGGTCGGTCGCTCCGTATCCGATGCCGGTCAAGCGACCGGGGATGCGGTCGCCGCCCCGTTCGAGGGGACTGGGCAGTCGGGCCGTTGAGAATGAAGCCCGCGCGCATCGGCATCGGTTGGCGCTGACGCGGGGCTTCCCCTTCACGGAGGCTCTTCCTCGTCGGCCGGCGGAGGGCTAACCACGAAGGGTATCGGGACGCGGTCCCAAGCGTCCGACAGCTTCGAGGCCGCCATGCAGCATGCTTCCGACCACAACGACATTCGCGATGCGGTTGCGAAGCTCTGCGCGGACTTCCCGGGCGAGTACTGGCGCAAGCTCGACCGCGAGATGGCCTATCCCGCGGCGTTCGTCACGGCGCTGACTGAAAGCGGCTTCCTCTCGGCGCTGATCCCGGAGGAGTATGGCGGCGCCGGTCTGCCGCTCTCGGCTGCGGCCGTGATCATGGAGGAGATCCAGCGCCAGGGCTGCAACGGTGCCGCCTGCCATGCCCAGATGTATGTGATGGGCACGGTGCTGCGCCACGGCAGCGAGGATCAGAAGCAGCGCTACCTGCCGAAGATCGCTTCCGGCGAACTGCGCCTGCAGGCTTTCGGCGTTACTGAGCCGACCAGCGGCACCGACACCACCGCCCTGCGCACCACCGCGCACCGCGAGGGCGACCATTACATCGTCAACGGCCAGAAGATCTGGACGAGCCGCGCCGCACAGTCGGACCTGATGGTGCTGCTCGCCCGCACCACGCCGCGCGATCAGGTGCAAAAACGCACCGACGGGCTCTCGGTCTTCATCCTCGACATGCGCGCGGCGCTGAAGGACGGCCTGACCATCCGGCCGATCCGCACGATGATGAACCACGCCACCACCGAGGTCTTCTTCGACAATGTGAAGGTTCCGGCCGAAAACCTTGTCGGCGAGGAGGGCAAGGGCTTCCGCTACATCCTCTCCGGCATGAATGCCGAGCGCATCCTGATCGCGGCCGAGTGCGTCGGCGACGCCAAGTGGTTCATCGACAAGGCCTCGAACTACGCCAGGGAGCGGCATGTCTTCGGCCGGCCCATCGGCCAGAACCAGGGCATCCAGTTCCCGATCGCCAAGGCCTACGCCAATATGCGCGCCGCCGAACTGATGGTGCGCGAGGCGATCCGGCTCTACGAGGCCGGCGCCAATCCCGGTGCCGAGGCCAATATGGCGAAGATGCTTGCGGCGGATGCCTCCTTCGAGGCAGCCAATGCCTGCATCCAGACGCATGGCGGTTTCGGCTTCGCCGAGGAATACGATGTCGAGCGCAAGTTCCGCGAGACACGGCTCTATCAGGTGGCGCCGATCTCCACGAACCTGATCCTCTCCTATCTCGCCGAGCACGTGCTGGGCATGCCGAGGTCCTATTGATGGCTGCGTCCGGCATCTCCGAACTCGACATCGATCACTTGCGCGGCTGGATCGGCCGCGAGGATATCGGCGTCGACATTGTCAGCGAGGATCTGGCGCGGAAGTATCACGCGACCTTCGATTATCCCGGCGAGGCGCCGCAGCACGGCGAAATCGTTCCGAGGCTGATCCATTTCTGCCTGGCCCAGCCGGCGGCTCCGACCGGCACGCTCGGCCCGGACGGGCACCCCGCTCGGGGCGGCTTTCTGCCGCCCGTGCCATTGCCTCGCCGGATGTGGGCGGGCGGCGCATTCGCCTTCTCCGGCGATCTCAGAGTGGGTGATGTCGTCAGGCGCACCTCCCGGATTGCCGATGTCATGCTGAAGAAAGGGCGCACCGGGCCGCTCTGCTTCGTCACCGTAGAGCACCGCGTCGAAGCGAATGGAGTGCTCGTGCTGCAGGAACGGCAGGACATCGTCTATCGCGGCCTCAAGAGCGCCGCGGGCGCGACAAAGCAGCCGCCCCCTGCCGAGCAGGGCGCTCATCAGCGGCCGATGCGCGCCGAGGCGCCGCTGCTGTTTCGCTATTCCGCGCTGACGTTCAACGGCCATCGCATCCATTACGATCGCCGCTATGTCACGGAGGTCGAAGGCTATCCTGGTCTCATCGTCCACGGTCCGATGCAGGCCGCCCTGCTCTGCAACTACGCCGCCGAGCTGCGCGGCGCCCCGCCTCGGCGCTTCAGCTTCCGTGGCCTGTCGCCGCTGTTCGACGATGACGCCTTCGCATTGCACGCGACGGAGGAGGGGGCCGGCTTGAAGCTCTGGACGGCGAAGCAGAACGGCACGCTCTGCATGACGGCGGAAGCCTCCTGGTCGTAAGGGCGGCCGCCGGTCAGCCGGATCTGGCGATCGACGGCATCGCCTTCTCGGCCGCGCGCTGCCTGGGCCAGACCACGGCCCAGCTGCCGATGAGGACGATGACCTCCGACAGCGCTCCGCCGAGAAGCACCCAGGAGGGAGCGGCCGTCAGCAGCAGGACCAGCACCACCATCATGCCGATGGCGGCGGCTATCGCCGAGAGGATCGCGATCGAGCGGAAATCCTGGGCGATCTCGAGCCAGATGCGGGGCATGACATAGAGCAAGGGCATGCCGCTCATGACCCATGCCAGCACCGATATCTTGAAGAAGCGGGTGTCCTCGAGGCTTTCCGGCAGGATGAGCGGGAGCGCGAGCAGAATGACGATCCCGTAGACGACGCCCAGCGCCGCCAGCGGTATCGGCCAGTAGCGCAGCAACCGCCCGACCTTCCCGGAGTCGCGATGGGCCATGAGCGCCGTCATCTCCGGATGCATCATATTGGCGAAGGCGGTGGAGACGATGCGCAGCGGCACGAAATTGACCAGCGCAGCCGCGATCGGCGCATAGGCTGCCGGCCCCGCTATCGTGGCTACCAGCAGCGCCATCCCCTGGCCCTGGAGGTTGGTGATCGTCACGCTCAGCAGCGACCATTTCAAATCCCGCCAGAGCTTGCGATAACGCCGCCAGACATGTGTGCCGAAGCTCAACCGCACCGGCCGCCGGCCGAGCGCGAGCATCACGGCGATGCCAAGCGCGTTGGCCGTCATCATGACGAGGAATGTATGCTGCAGGATATGGGTGTCGTTCCACACGACCCATGCTGCGCCGAGCGAGCCGCTGATCGTGAACGTCAGATCGCTGGCGCTGACCAGCATCTGCCGATTGCGGGCGAAGAAGACCGTGCGGATATGCGCGCGTGCGGTCCACAGAGCGACGAAGGCGCCGCCGCTGAAGGCGCCTTCCGGAAGCCAGCCGCTCAGGGCGAAGGCGACGCAGACGCCGAGCAGTGCCGACAGCAGCGCGGCTGCCGAGCCGAAGGTGATCTCATAGGCCCCGGCCGCGCCGACGCTATGGCTGCGGGCGATGAAGATGCTCGCCGGGAGAGCCGTCAGTGCGCGGATATAGGTGAGGCCGATGCCGCCGACCACCATGACCAGCGCGAAGACGCCGTAATCCCACGCGGATACGGAGTGCAGCAGGACGAGGTTGAGGCCCAGGTGAAACGCGCTCTGCATCGCCTCGCCGCCGACCATGACGACGAGCTTCAGGATCAGACGGCGCAGGGATTCGAAGTTCATTGCTGAGCCAGCCGGCCGCGGGAGAGCATGTCCTCGACAACCGCGCCGATGGCGCGGGCGACGGCGTGATCGCTGAACAGCGCCGAGAAGCGTTCGCGGCCCGCACGCGCCATGGGGGCGAGCATCTCCGGCGCGAGGACCACCTGCTTCAGCGCTTCTGCGAGGGCATCGGGGTCGCCGGGCGGCAACAGCCGGCCGGTCACACCGTCCACGACCACCTCCTGCAGGCCTCCGATCGCCGAAGCCAGCGGCGGCCGGCCGAACGCCATGGCTTCGATCGCGACGCGGCCGAGCGACTCCGGCCGGCGCGACGGCACCACGACGATGTCGGCCCACTGATAAAGCGGTGTGGGATCGTCGCGGAAAGGCTCGACCTTCACCTGCGGGTCGAGACCCGCGCTCGTCACCGCCTCGTGCAACGCCTGTTCGAGGGCGGGATCCTCGAATGCGCTGCCGACGATGCGGACCTCGAGCCGGTCTCGCAGATCCCGGGGCAGGGCACTCACCGCCGCGAGCAGGATTTCCTGGCCCTTGATGCGGTTGATGCGGCCGAGCATGAGGACACGCAGCCGCCGCCTGCCATCATAATCTGTGGGCGCCCAGTCGGCCGGCCCGGCCACGCCATTGTAAATGACATCCGCTTCATGGCCGTCCGGGAGCGGGAAGGCAGAGCGCGTCGCCTGAGAGTTGAAGATCAGCCGCGCCCGGCCCCAGAGGATCAACTGGCGCAGGAGCGTGCGCGTCATCCCTTCCGGGATTTCGTGGATATGCTGGATTGCCTTGCCGGCAAAGAATCGTGCGGCAAGCACATGGTCAACGATGACCGAGGTATTGATATAGACGAGGTCGCAACGGCGCATTCGCCGGGCCGCGCGCAGCATGGCGCGCGGCAGTTCGATCGGCGCCATGGCCATCAATCTCGGCAGATTCCTGCGGCGCAGCACCCATAGCGGTTCGATGACGATCCGGCTGGCGATCGGCTGGAGCAGGCTGAGGATCGGACCTTCGCGCGGGAGCACGACCTCGATATCGGCGGCCGGGTAGGCTTGGCGCAAGGCGGCTACGCTCTCGGCGAAAGCGCGATCCGACCCGTAGAGTTCATAGCCCTGATGAATGCAGGCGATACGCAGCGTCACAATCCGTTTCCATTCGAGGACGCCGCCATCGCGCTTCCACCGATCCGCATGGCCGGAAAGCGCGTCCTAACCATCTTCGATAAAAGCGGGATAAGTCGCAGAAATTCAAGGTATTCTTGAAGCTACGCGCTATCTTCGCGCAGCTTTGCGCCCCTCCGGATGAAATCATGGCAAATACCGCTCCTTCGTTGCTGATCCTCGGAACACGGGGTATTCCGGCAGCGCATGGTGGCTTCGAGACCTTCGCCGAGAAGCTCGCCTTGTTTTTGGTCGAGCGGGGCTGGCAGGTCGGCGTGTACTGCCAGGACGAGGTTCCGGCCGTCACGCGCCGGTTCCACAGCGAATCCTGGCGGGGCATCGAGCTCATTCGCACGCAGGTGTCGTCATCGGGGCCGCGCGCGACCATCGACTTCGACTGGCATTGCGTGCGGCATGCGGCGCGGCGTCCGGCGCTCAGCCTCGTGTTGGGATATAACGGCGCGATCTTCCTGCCTTATCTGCGCCTCGCCGGGCGGAAGATCATGACGAATATGGACGGGATCGAGTGGCGCCGGCCGAAATGGTCATGGCCCGTCCGCAGTTGGTTCTGGATGAACGAGTGGATCGCGGCCTGGTCCTCGCACCGTCTCGTGGCTGATCATCCGATCATCGCCGACCATCTAGCGACGCGGCGTCCGCGCAGCGCCACGGTCATGATTCCCTATGGCGGCATGCCGATCAGGATGGCGCCGGCAAAGCCGCTCGCCAAATTCGGGTTGGAGAGCGGCCGCTACCTGATCTCGATCGCGCGGATCGAGCCCGACAATTCGATCCTCACGCTGGTCGAGGCCTTCTCGTCCAGGCCGCGCGGCATGCGCCTCGTCGTTCTCGGCAATTTCTCGGACGAAAACGCCTATCATCGCCAGGTCAAGGCGGCCGCTGGGCCGGAAGTGATCATGCCCGGCGCGATCTACGACGCCGAGACCGTGAGGGCCCTGCGTTTCCACGCGCGCGGCTATCTGCACGGACATACCGTCGGCGGGACCAACCCTTCGCTGGTCGAGGCGCTCTGGGCAGGGAACCCGGTCATCGCCCATGACAATCCCTATAACCGCTGGACCGCGGGTGAGGCGGGCTTGTTCTTTGCTGACGAGGCGAGCTGCTCCAATGCGATAGGGCGGCTGCTGGCCGATGATGAACTGGCGGCTCGCCTGAAACAGGCTGCGCTCGGGCGCGCCCGCTCCAGCTTCGAATGGCAGGCGGTCCTCGAACACTACGAACGCGAGGCGCTGGCCCTGCTCGGTCTCGAGCCGGAAGCTGCCGTCGCTCCGGCCGAAGTGGCCGGCGGCCGCAGGGGATGACGGTCAGCCGCCGTTCTCTGCTGGCGGGGGCGATCGGGACGGCGGCGATCGGCGGCGGTCGCGCTCATGCGGCGCGGCCCCTCGGCATCCGGCGCGGCGTCAATCTCTGGCCATGGTTCTCCCTGACGCGGGAGCACCCCGCGCCGCGAACCGATTATGATTGGCCCCCGTTCCAGCTCGACCGGCCGCTTCCGACGCGGGCGGATCTCGCTCTCTTACGTCGTGCGGGCCTCGACTTCGTCCGGTTGCCCGTGGACCCCGGCCCGTTCCTTGCCGCAGCTCCCGCCGTCAGGGCGTCATTGCTCGATCAGGTGATGGCCGCGGTCGCGCTGGCGCAGGGCGAGGGGCTTGCCGTGATCGTCAATCTTCACGCCAACGGCGCGACGCATTACTGGACGCCTTCGCGATTGTTCGGAACCTTGGATGCTCCGGCGTTTCCGGCCTATCGCGATCTCGTGGTGGAGCTGGCGTCGCGACTGGGGCGGAGCGATCCGGAGCGGACGGGATTCGAGCCCGTCAACGAGCCGCTCCAGGCCTGCGGCTCCGCTGAATGGGGGGAGACGCAGAAGCGGCTTCTGGCCGCCGCCCGACTGGCCGCGCCGGGGCTGACATTGCTGGCGACCGGCGCTTGCGGCAGCATGATCGCAGGTCTCGAACCCCTCCGGGTCCGCGAGCTCTCGCTCTATGAGCCGCTGCTCTTCACCTTCCACTTCTACGAGCCCTATCTCTTCTCGCATCAGGGCGCGCGCTGGATGAGCGAACCGGTCTATCGGGCGCTCAACGCCGTGCCCTGGCCAGCGGCGCGGGGAAGCCTCGACGCCACCCTCGCTGCGGTGCGCGCCAGGATGGCCGCGCTGGGTGCGCCGGCACAGGGCAGTGGAGCGGCCGCCTATCGCGAGACCGAGCGCGTCCTCAAGGAATATTTCGATGCCCAGCCGGATCGCCCCTTCATCGACGGCTATCTGCGCCGGGTCCGTGCCTGGGCGGAGCGCGAGGGCGTGCAGCCCGGCCGGATCCTGATGGGCGAGTTCGGAGCGCTGCGGTCCGGGGGCGGCACCGTCGCCTCCGCTCCGGACGATCGCGCCCGCTATGTGCGTGACGTCAGGCTCGGCGCCGAGGCGCTCGGGTTTCCCTGGGCATTCTGGAACCTGTTCGACAGCATGGGGATGATGGACGATGTCAGCCGCCGGCTCGACCCGGCCATGATCGCGGCCCTCGGTCTGCGAATGCCGGATTGAGCCGGTCGCAACCGCGCCTTTCCGGTCGATAAAGGCACAGAATGACGATGACGAATTTCGCCGGCATCGTCGTCTTCGTCGCGATGCTCTCCGAGCCGTTCAGCAGGATGATCCAGACGATCATCGGGAGCCAGACGCCGGGGCGTCCGCGCCCCAATTCGTACATGAAGAGGCCGAAGGCCAGCGTCACGAGCGCGGTGATGATCGCCCCTTGATAGAGGATCATACGCACGAACGGGTTCTCGATGCCCCACTCGAGTCCGTTGACGCGGCGCAGGGTGTCGACGAGCTGCACATCGGGCCCGATGACGAGGTCGCCGATCGAAAACATCTGCAGCAGCTCGAACATCTCCTTGCGAGCATTGGCACTGCCACCGTCGGAGACGAAGCGCGTGGCCACGTCGTCGAAGAAACCAAGCGCCGCCAGCCCGCCGATGGCGACGGGCAGGAGGGCTACGAGCACGCAGCCGATGGCGGCCGCGATCAGCGATATCCGCCCGCTCCGCAGCAAGGCGAACAGCTGTACCGTGCCGTAGCAGAGGCCGAACGCCAGCGACGTCAGAAGCGCGGTCCGGCCGCCGAAGACCACCAGGGCGGCGCTCTGCAGCGCGATGAGGACGCCACGGACCGCCGGCGGCAGGGAGCGTGACCCGCTGATCAGAGCCATCAGATAGCAGGCGGTGATCATGGCGTTCGCCAGCGGATGGCCGTGAAACGCGCTGGAGCGCGTGTCGGTTTCGAAGACGGCGCCGTCGAAGCGGTAGGGAAAGAGCCGGAATTGCGTGACGAACTCGAAGAGCGCGAGCAGGGCGTTGAGGGTCATGACGACATGCAGCATCGTCGTGAGCGTCGTCATGGTCTCGTCGTCGGCATCGACGAGCAACAGGACCAGCAGGCAGACGGCGACATAGGTGTCGACCATGCCGCCAAGGCCCGGCCCGTCGCGCATCACCGTGACGACGATCGTCGCCATCGTCACCAGCAGCATGAACAGCGTCGCCGGCCGAGCACTGACGAGATGAATGATGCGGCTGACCGGATCCCCGCAGGCGATCAGGCTCCAGCCGAACAGGAGCACGATCATATAGGTCGACGGATGGATCTTCGTGGCGGCGGCGCCGGTGAGGCCGTCATAATTGTAGCCGACGAGCCAGAGCATGCCGCCCGACACGCAGAACAGCACCAGGACGGTGGCGAAAAGACCGTAGCGCGTCAGCCCATCCAGGTGAGCCCAGCCCGGTACCCCACGAGCCGAGGCCTCGGCCGTGAGGCCGGCGGCAGGCATCAGCCTCGCCCGTCGGCGTCGATCAGGATCGTTGCCGTCACCGAGCGGCCCATGACGCGTGCGGATTCGACCGCCCGCATGATCTCCTGCTGGCGCGTGGTGTAGAGACGGGCGACGAGCACGATCTCCTCGACCATGCCGACCAGCGGGGCGATCTTCACATTGCGCTCCAGCGGGCCGCCGTCGATGACCACGATGTCGAAGTGACGGCTGGCATCCCCCAGCATTCGCATCGCATAGCTGCGTGCCAATGCCTTCTGCGTTGCGGCTTTCGGACGACCGGCGGACATCAGCGCGACATCCTTGGCGTCGCTGAAGTGAATGGCGTCCTCGAAGCTGCATTCGCCGCGCAGAATATCCATCAGCCCGGCCGGGCCGCCCTGGACCGGTTCGGTTGTCGTATCGACCAGCAGGACGCGCTCTCCGTGCTGGACTCCAGCGCTGGCGAGCAGGTCGGCCGCATGCTCCCGCTCATCGCCATCGGCCTCGGCCGAAATCAGCAGGGCGCTGCGGGCGGCCGGGATCGGCACATCCGTGGGCTTGAACAGCAGGAGCAGCGCGAGTTGCGCCGCGCCGTCCGTCTCCGCTTGCCGGCCTGTCGATCGCCGGAACCATCGGCCGAAGCCGCGCGGGGGCGCCGTCCGGGGGCGCAGGACGCCGACCACGGGAGCGCCGATCAAAGCCTCGGCCTGCGAGCGGGAGAGCAGATGAGGCGCGGCATACTCGCGAAGCAATGCGAGGCCGGCACCGAGGCCCAGCCCGAGGACGGCCGCCGCCGCTGCAAGCGGAAATGTCGGCGGCCAGCTCGCCTGTAATGGCGGCTGAGCCCGGCTGATGATGCGGGCGTTGGTGGTGTCCAGATTTGCCTGCTCGCGTGTTTCCTGCGCGCGCAGCAGGAACGTCGCATAAACCGCGCGGACCGCTTCGAGATCGCGCTGGAGCTCGCGCAGCCGGACCGACGCCTGGTCCGCCCCTTGCGTCTGCCGCGTCAGGGTCTCGAGCTTGCTGGCGAGCAGCTTCTCATTGCCGAGCGCGCGCTCATATTCGGTGCGCACGGACTGCTCGACCCGCTCGATCTCGGTCGCGATGAGGCGGCGAACGTGGACGAGCTGGTTTTGTACCGCCCCGATCGACGGGTGGCGCGGGCCGAACTGGCTCTGCAGATCGGCTTCGCGCTGAACCAGGGCGGCCTCCTGCTCCCGCAGTCTTCCGATGACGGGCGACTGTAGTGCCTCCATCGAGCTGCCGGCCAGGGCGCCGCGCCGGCGTTGCTGGGCGATCAGCTCCACCTGCGAACGGAGGGTGGAAGTGCGCGCCTGGGCTGCCGAGAGCTGATTGCTGATCTCGCTGAGCTGCTGCTCGCTGATCAGGCGTCCGGACGCCGCGACAAGATTGTTTTCGGCGCGATAGCGCTCGACGGCGTTCTCGGCCGCCTCGACCCGCTTGCGCTGTTCCGCCAGCCGGGCTGTCAGCCCCTCGGACGCCTCTGTCGCAGCGCGGCTTCTGGCATCGGCCTGGTCGGCGAGATAGGCTTCGGCGATCGCGTTGGCGAGCTTGGCCGACTTGTCGGCGTCGCGCGTCGTCACGACCACGTCCAGCACCAGGACCTTGTCCGCGCGCCTGACGGAAATCTTCCGTCGGAGGTTGGCGAGCGTCCGCGCCTCGGTGGGCGTGAGGGTGCCGTCCGGGGCAGGGGCATCTGTCGCAATCCGGCCGAGAAGGCGGCTGAGAAGCCCCGCGCCGTTGAATTCCGTGTCCTCGGTGAGTTTCGTCGTCCTGATCGCCCGAGCCAGCACGTTCGTGGACTGGACGACGCTGGCCTGGCTCTCGACCTGCGCCAAGCCGCCATCCGGCGAGACCGTATTGGGGTTGACGTCGTTGCTGACGACGTTCCGGTCGCGCGGATCGATCAGGAGCTGCGCCGAGGCGGTATAGAGCGAAGGCGTCAACAGCCCGTAGGCGAGGGCCAGCCCCGCCAGCAGGCCGGCGACGGCCAGGATCATCAGGCGCCGATGCCAGAGGATGCGCCAGAGCTCGGAGACTTCGACGGCGCCATCCGGGCGGCGACGAAAGGTCTCCTGAGGAGGCGGCTGCACCGTTTCCTCCTGCCGATGAGCGGTCGCAGCCAGACTTGTCATTCCTCTACTCGGACAACGCAACGCGATGCCGCGGTGTCGTCCGACCGCGGCTTCCAGGCGCGACCCTGCCACGAACTCCTTAACAACTGCTCCGATCGGTCGAGGCTGAACGCTTGAGCGGGCTTGCGCGCGGGTCGGGCGGGGATAACCAAATCGAAATGCGGATGTTGGAGAATGCTGGCTGCTTTGGCGTAGTTGCCGCAAGAAATGCGGCTGGGCTTGGATATGAGATTGAGATTGTACATGGGTGCTTCGCCCTTGCGGCGGTGGCATCTGGTCCTCATCGAGCGTCTCCGGGCGATCCCCGGCCTGACGCTTTTGGTCGTTCCGCCGGCAGTGAACGCAGCCGACCCACATCGGCTCGGTGGTCTCTTCCGCGTCGAGGGCTATCTGCACGGCCTTCAGCCCGATGGCCTTTTCACGCTGGCCCGGCCGGCTGAGGCGGCTGCGGTGGCCGCCGCGCCAGGGCACGACGAAGCCGACTTGCTTCTCGATCTCGGCAGCGATGAACCGGCCGGACCAACGCGCCGCTGGGTCCTTCGCTTCGAAGGGCAGGCGGGAGAAGCCGCACTCGTTTCCGCTCTTCTTGCCGGCGGCGTTCCCTTGGTCGAGCTGACGGAGAATGGGGCGCTGATCGCCGCAGCGCGGCCGGGCAGCGATCACGGCCGCATTCTGCTGGCGAAGCTCGACGATATCCTCAGCCGCGTGATCACCTTCATCGTGGCGGCGGTCGAAGGCAGCCGCATGCGTGTGCCGCAGCTGCCTGCCGAAGCCGAGCCTTCGCCCACGCCCCATACCGGCCTCGCGCGGACCATGGTCCGCGCGGTGACTTCGAATGCGGTCGATCGCATTTACCGCCGCTGCTTTCACGCCCCTCACTGGCGGGTGGGCTGGCGCAAGCTCGACGGCCCGGATCTTTTCGATCTGAAGCGCCATCCCGACGCGGGCTGGCGCGACCTGCCCGATGACGGCACCCGCTTCTATGCCGATCCGTTTCCGATCCTGCATCGGGGGCGTCTCACGCTCTTCGTCGAGGATTTCCCCCACGCCACCGGCAAGGGCATCATTTCGGCGGTGGAGTTCGGGCCGGATGGTCCGATAGGCCGCCCCGAGCCAGTTCTCGAACAGCCCGGCCATCTCTCCTATCCCTTCGTCTTCGAACGGGACGGGCAGGTCTGGATGATCCCGGAAAGCTCCGGCGCCGCGCGGGTGGATCTGTTTCGCGCGACGGCATTCCCCGGCGGCTGGGTCAGGGAGGCGACGCTGATCGACGGCGTCGTCGCCAGCGACGCGACGCTGATCGAGCATGGCGGTCTATGGTGGCTGTTTGCCACGGTGCGGGACGGCGGCGGCTCCCATTCGGACACGCTGCATCTCTGGTCGGCGCCGGATTTCCGCGGTCCCTGGAAACCGCATCCCCGCAATCCCGTGCTGATCGATATCGCCTCGGCCCGGCCGGCCGGGCAGATGACCATCCGCGATGGTGTTTTACTGCGCCCGGTGCAGGACTGCCGGTTCGGCTATGGCAAGGCTCTCGGCATTGCCCGCGTCACACGGCTCGACCCCGAGGGCTTCGATCAGGAGATCGAGACCATCATCCAGGCAGGTGCTCTCTGGCCTGGCCGCCGCATCCACAGCCTCAACCGGGCCGGCGGCTATGAATTCATCGACGGCTCGGCAATGGCTCGCCGGCCGCTTCTGGCTGGTCTGCGGCCGGTGCCGGCGCTCGCCGGCTCCTGATGGCGTGCCGGGCGCCGTCGGCGAGGACGGCGAGCCGCCCGACCAACGTGCGCCCTCCCGAAACCGAGTCCAATGTCACCGCCTGGGTGGCGAAGCGCCGCTTGAAATCCTCGCCGCCGCAGAGGAAATCGACCATCGGCAGGCCCTGGTCGATCGACCACTGGATGTAGTCCATCATCAGCACCATGCCCGGCGACGCCCGCTCATGGTCTAGGTCATAGGTGGTGACGAAGGCCATCATCCTGTCGCGCTGCACCAGATTGATCGAGACGGCGACGACGCTATCGCCGCATTCGAGCAGGAAGACACGCAGGATGCCGAGCTTCGCCATCACGCCGACGAGCGCGGTGAGGGCCGGAGAGCCTTCGTCGAACAGATCCGAGGCATGGCCATGGCGCTCGAGCCATTTGCGCTTGAGGGCGGCGACGCGCAGCAGCACGGGCTCAAGTGGCTCTTCCGGAGACATCAGCCGGAAGCGGACTTCCCCGGATTCCTCCATGAATTTGCGCCCGCGCCGGTAGTTCTGCCGCGTCTTCTTCGACTGCTGGTCGAACCAGAGCGCGCCACGATTCCAGGAGCCGCTCACACGATAGTTGATCTCGGTGCGGTGGTTCGGGCTCAGACGGAGAGCTGCGTTGTCACCCGTCAGGATCTGGCGGGCGAGGGCCTCGGGCGCAAGCCGGTTGAGATAGGCCATGTCGAAGCGGCCGGCTTTGGCGATCGCCCGCCACAAGGCGGCTGCGGCCTCGCGGCTCCAGCCGGGAGCCACGAGGATATCGCCATAGTCGCTGTGTTCCTTCGCCGCCCATTCAAGGATGCGGATGCCGCGGCGCCTGATCGTGGCGAAAGGCAGCACGGCCTCCAGGTTTTCGCCATTCCAGACCAGGCCGATCAGCAGCCCGCGCTGGTCGCGGCCCGGCGTGGTCCGCCACCAGGCGCTGATCCAGCCATGGCTCTGGAAGACGAGGCCTTCGGCCTGCCGCCATAGCGCATCCCAGGCCGGAGCCAGCGCCGCAAGCCGCTCCTCCGAGGTCACGATCTCCAGCTTTCGGCCATCGACGGCGGTGAACTCGGCAGATGCGCTCACTGCTGTGCTCCCTCGGCCTCGGCTTCGGTGCGGCGAGCGGGGCGCGGGCCGAGCCGGCGTCGGATCTGGTGCCACATCCGCTTCAATGGCAGCAGGTAGAGCCCCGAAAGTGACTGGTAATCGCGGACGCCACGTTCCATCAGCCCGAACTTGAAGTCCTCATCCGGCTTCGGCACGCACAGCGTTCCGAACAACCGGTCCCAGAACGAGAACAGCAGCCCGAAATTCTTGTCGTAATGGCGCGGATCGACGCTGTGATGCAGCTGGTGCCAGTGCGGGCACAGGACGACGTTGTTCAGCGGCCCGAACGATATCTTGAAATGCGTATGCCTGACGAAGTCCATCATCAGGATGTTGCGCATGACGTAGACGTTCACGCCGAAGACGGTGAGTTCGATGAGGTTGAGCGAGACCAGCGACCAGATCCCGAAGCAGATGCCCGGGATCACCCCGTCCCAGGCCCGGTTCATCAATTCGTCCAGCGGATGGACGCGGTCCTTGGTGATGCCCACCATCACCTCGGCCGAATGATGAACCTTGTGCAGCTCCCAGAGGATGGGAAAGCGGTGCTGCGCAACGTGGTAGAGGTAATAGGAGATGTCGTAAGCCAGCAGCATTGTGACCGTGAAGATCACGGTCGTCACCGGCCCGGCCGGCCCCGGAATGAGGGGCGGATCGATCTGGAAGATCGTGGCGAGGATTTTGTTGGTCGCGTAGCCGACGGCCGCGACGAAGGCGACGCCCGCCGGCAGCATCAGGAACGGCATGATCGCCTTGCGCGTCACCCAGAACAGCAGATCCGCCTTCGCCGAAGGATGAGTGATGATCTCGTTGGGGAAGATGAAATCGAAGAACTCCCGGAAGTTCTTCTGCTCGGCCGTCCGCCAATAGGCGACCAGCGCGCTGACCAGCGCCGTCAGCAGCAGCAATCCCGTCGTCAAGAGGCTCGTCGCCGAAATCTTGTCGAGGATCTTGCCAATGAACTCGGTCATGCCGTCTAGCACCTGCGCTGGGGAGTGGCCTCCTTAGGCCACAAGGCTATTAAATATTCGGCACACTGCAGGAAACCTCGCGCCTTATGGTTAAGCGCGGTTGCGGGCGATGCTATCTGAAGGCGAGGCGCTGTCCTCAGCCACGCTCCGCCGCCAGCCGGCAGATCATGCGTGCGGTTTCGTAGGATTTCACGAAAGCCGGCACGGGCAGGAACTCGAAGCGCGAGTGAAAATTGCAGCCGCCGGTGAAGAAATTCGGCGTCGGCAGCCCGCGTGCCGAAAGCGCCGCCCCGTCCGTGCCGCCGCGCATCGGGATCAGTTTCGGCGCGATCTTCAGCTCGTCCAGCGCCGCGAGGAGCAGATCGACCGAGCGGCGGTCGTCACCCAGGCTGTCATGGATGTTGCCGTAGGTGTCGCTGACGTCAGACGAGACCCGTCCCGTCGGATAGCGCCGCGCGATCAGTTCCGTGACCGCGCCGATGCGGCGCTTGCGCTGTTCGAACCGCGCCTTGTCGAACTCGCGGATCATCACTTTCAGCCTGGCTTCGCTCTGGCCGGCGACGATCTCGGTGAACCAGAAATAGCCTTCGCGCCCCTCGGTGTTCTCAGGCGTCTCGCTCCGGTCGAACTCAGCGATGAAATCCATCGCCATCAGCAGCGGATTGACCAGCACGCCCTTGGCCGACATCGGATGGGCGCTGACGCCGGTGAAGCTGATCTCACCCTGGGCCGCGTTGAAGTTCTCGATGACGACCTCGCCCAACTCGCAGGCATCGATCGTATAGGCGAAGTCGCAGGCAAAGCGCGTGAGATCGAGCGCCTTGGCCCCGCGCAACCCGATCTCCTCGTCCGGCACGAAGGCGACGAGGATGTCGCCATGGGCGTCCTCGGGCCCGAGCTCGGCGAGCAGTGTCACGACTGCGGCGATGGCCGCCTTGTTGTCGGCGCCGAGCACGCTGGTGCCGTCGCCGACGATGACGTCCGCGCCGGCCCATGGTTCGAGCTGCGGGTGCTCCGCGACGCGCAGCCAGATGTCCCGCTCGCGGTTGAGGCAGAGATCCTGCCCTTCGAAGCGCAGGATCTGCGGGCGGATCACCGGCGAGAGCCCGACATCGACCGTATCGAGATGGGCGATGAAGCCGATGCGCGGCGCGCCCGGGCGCGTGCCGGTCTTGCGCGCGGTGACGGTGGCGTGCTCGTCGATGACGATATCGGCGAGACCGAGGGCTTTGAGTTCCTCGGCGAGAAGGGCGGCGAGGCGCTGCTGTCCGGGCGTCGTGGGCAGGTTCGTCGCCTGCGCGTCGCTCTGGCTCTCGACCGCGACATAGCGCAGGAAGCGCTCCGTCAGTTTCGCCGCAATGGACATCTCGACCCCACTCGTCAGGCAGCGCCATACCAGATGGCGCGCGCAGCGAGAGCTATCGCGTCGGCCGGCGCTTCGGCAAGACCTGCCGGAGCCCAAAGCATCGGGCCGAAAAGTGAGATCCACTTTTCGGAGAAATCCGGTGCTCAAACAACGAGATGGATCGCCACTTTGCGTCCGATAGGACGCACGGCGATCTAGCGGTCACGCCGCCTTGGCGAGGAAGTCCTCGGCGTAGTGACAGGCGACCTGCCGGCCGTCGATCTCGCGTTTCTCGGGGCGCTCGGCCCGGCAGCGGTCGGTGACATAGGGGCAGCGGGTCGAGAACACGCAGCCCTTCGGCGGGTTGAGCGGGGAGGGCAATTCGCCGCGCAGCACGATGCGCTCGCGCTTGCCGGCATCGACGCGCGGCGTCGAAGCCAGCAGCGCCTGCGTATACGGGTGCAGCGGCCGGGCGTAGATGCGCTCCTTCGGTCCGTGCTCGATGGCATTGCCCAGATACATCACCATCACATCATGGGCGATGTGACGGACGACGCTGAGGTCGTGCGAGATGAAGAGATAGGCGAGCTTCAGCTCCTCCTGCAGATCCGCCAGCAGGTTGAGCACCTGCGCCTGAATGGAGATGTCGAGCGCCGAGACTGGCTCGTCCGCCACCACGACCTTGGGCGAGAGGATCAGCGCCCGGGCGATCGCGATGCGCTGGCGCTGGCCGCCCGAGAACATGTGCGGATAGCGGGCATAGTGCTCGGGGCGCAGGCCGACCTTGGCCATCATCGCGCGCGCCTTTTCGGTGCGCTCGGCCTTGGAAAGGTCGGTGTTGATCTTGAGCGGCTCCTCCAGGATCGTGCCGATCTTCTTGCGCGGATTGAGCGAGCCATAGGGGTTCTGGAAGACGAACTGCACCGTGCGGCGCAGGCGCTTGCGCTCGCCGGCGGGCGGGTTGACGGCGTCGAGTCCGTCCAGCGTCAGCGCGCCCGAGGTGGGCGTCTCGATCAGCGTCGCCATGCGGGCGAGCGTCGACTTTCCGCAGCCGGACTCGCCGACGACGGCGAGCGTCCGGCCGGCCTCGACCGAGAAGGACACCTTGTTCACAGCCTGAAGCTGCGCCGGCGGGCGGAAGAGCCCCTGCTTGACCGGATAGATCTGCGTGAGTTCACGCGCCTCGATGACGGGGTTGCTCATCGCACGGCCTCCTTTGCCCGGCCGGCTTCGTCGCGGGCGCGTTCGGCGTCGCGCTGCGGATCGCCGAGCGGGTAGTGGCAGCGCACGCGCCCATCCTGCCAGGGGCGCAGCTCCGGCTGGACATTGCGCGAATGCTCGGTCGCATAGGCGCAGCGCGGGCTGAACAGGCAGCCCTTCGGCCGGTCGTTGAGGCCGGGCACCATGCCGGGGATGGTGGCGAGGCGGCTTGCATTCTCGCTGCGCTCGGGCAGGGCGGCAAGCAGCGCGGCCGAATAGGGGTGCTGCGGGTCGGCGAACAAAGCGTCGACCTTGCGCTCCTCCATGATCTGCCCGGCATACATCACCATGATGCGCTGCGCCGTCTCGGCGACGACGCCCATATTGTGGGTGATGAGGACGAGCGCCATGCCGCGCTCGCGTTGCAGCGACATCAGCAATTCGAGGATCTGGGCCTGGATGGTAACGTCGAGCGCCGTGGTCGGCTCGTCGGCGATCAGCAGGCGCGGATTGCAGGCGATCGCCATCGCGATCATCACGCGTTGGTTCATGCCGCCCGAGAGCTGGTGGGGATAAGCCTTGAGGCGGCTTTCCGGAGCGGGGATGCCGACCTGTTCCAGCAGCTCGATCGCCCGGCGCTTGGCGGCCTTGCCGTCCATACGCTCGTGCTTACGCAGCGTCTCGGCGAGCTGGAACCCGATGGTGAAGCAGGGATTGAGGCTGGTGCTCGGCTCCTGGAAGATCATCGCCACGTCCTTGCCGGTGAGCTGGCGGCGCTCGCGGGCGGACATGGTCAGGAGATCGCGGCCGTCGAAGCGCAGCTTGTCGGCGCGGACGCGGCCGGGATAGCCAACGAGGCCCATCAGCGCGAGCATGGTGACTGATTTGCCGGAGCCGGATTCACCGACCACGCCGAGAACCTCGCCCTCGTCGAGGGTGAGGTCGATGCGGTCGACGGCGCGCAGCGTTCCCTGCGATGTCGGGAATTCGACGCTGAGGTTTTCGATTTCGAGCAGGGGCATGGTTCAGCGCTTCAGCTTGGGGTCGAGCGCATCGCGCAGGCCGTCACCCAGGAGGTTGAAGGCGAGCACGGTGATGAGGATGGCGAGGCCCGGGAAGGTGACGACCCACCAGGCGCGCAGCACGAACTCGCGCGCATCGGCGAGCATCGTGCCCCATTCCGGGGTTGGCGGCTGGGCGCCGAGGCCGAGGAAGCCCAGTGCCGCGGCATCGAGGATCGCCGTGGAGACGCCGAGCGTCGCCTGCACGATCAGGGGCGCGGCGCAGTTCGGCAGGATCTCGGAGAACAGCAGCCGGACCGTCTGCGCGCCGCTGACCTTGGCCGCGATGACATAATCCTTGCTGGCTTCGGTGATGACCGCGGCGCGTGTGATGCGGACATAGTGCGGCAGCACGACGATGGCGACGGCGAGCATCGCGTTCATCAGGCCGGGGCCGAGGATTGCGACGATGACGATGGCGAGCAGCAGGCTCGGCATCGTCATCAGGATGTCCATCAGCCGCATGATCGCGATATCGGCGATGCCCTTGAAGTAGCCGGCGATCAGCCCGAGCACGATGCCGACGACGATGGCGACCGCGACGACGAAGATGCCGATCACCAGCGAGAGCCGCGCGCCGTAGAGCAGGCGCGAGAGGATGTCGCGGCCGATGGCGTCGGTGCCGAGCGGATAGGAGAGCGATCCGCCCTCCTGCCAGAACGGCGGCTTCAGGAAGACCGCATTATTGGTCAGATTGGGATCATGCGGTGCGATGATCGGCGCGAACAGCGCGCAGAGCAGCACCAGCACGATGACGACGAGCCCGGCAACTGCGCCGCGATTGGCGCTGAAATAGGTCCAGAACTCGCGCGCCGGATGGGGCGGCGTGCCGCTCGGTGCGGCGACGGCTGGGGCTTCGAGGGTTTCTGCGCTCATGGACGAGGGCTCCAATGGGAGCTGAAATGCGAAGGGCGGTTCATTTGGCGTGCCTGATGCGCGGGTTGATCAGGCCGTAGAGCAGGTCGACGAAGAGGTTGACGCTCATCACGACCATGCCGAGCAGCAGCGTGCCGCCCTGSAGSACSGGRTAGTCGCGCCGRCTGATCGCCTCGATCAGCCATTTGCCGACGCCSGGCCAGGAGAAGATCGTCTCGGTGAGGATCGCGCCGGTGAAGAGCGTGCCGACCTGCAGCCCGATGACGGTGACGACCGGGATCAGCGCGTTTCGCAGCGCATGCAGCGCGACGACCCGGATCGGCGCCATGCCCTTGGCCCGCGCTGTGCGGATATAGTCCTCGCCGAGCACCTCGAGCATCGCCGAGCGCGTCATGCGCGCGATGACCGCGAGCGGCACGGTGCCGAGCACGATCGCCGGCAGCACGAGATGCGACAGCGCCGACCAGAAGGCGTCGACGTCGCCGGCTAGCAGGCTGTCGATGGTCAGGAAGCCGGTGACAGGTTCGATGAAGTAYTGCACCGCRATGCGGCCSGAGACCGGCGTGATGCCGAGCTGCACSGAGAACAGCAGGATCARCAGCAGGCCCCACCAGAARATCGGCATGGAGTAACCGGTCAGCGAGATGCCCATCACGCCATGGTCGAAGATCGAGTTTCGCTTCACCGCCGCGATGATGCCGGCCGGCAGCCCGACGATCAGCGCGATCAGGATGGCGCAGAGCGCGAGCTCTATGGTCGCCGGGAAGAGCTGCCCGAACTCGGTCAGGACGTTCTCGCGCGTCACGATCGACTTGCCGAGATCGCCCTGGACGACACGCTCGATATATTTGCCGTATTGGACGAGCAGCGGCCGGTCGAGGCCGTATTCCGTGAGCAGCTGGGCATGGCGAGCGGCGTCGATGCCGCGCTCGCCAGCCATGGTCTCGATCGGGTCGCCCGGCACGAGCCGCACCAGGAAGAAGGCCAGCAGCGTGATGCCGATGAAGGTCGGGATGACCAGGCTCAGCCGGGTGAAGATGAAGCGCAGCATGGTTCTGCCATTCTTGTCGGCCGGAGCATGTCGTCCTGCGCGGCGGCCTGTCTTGTCACTTTAGTCGAGTTCGAATTCCGGCGCAGCGGAAACACCAGAATCCACGAAAGATCAAGAACGCGATGACAAAAACCGTGGAGGGGTATCGCGGTTCTCGCGTATTTGATCACGAAATACTTGAGAACGTTCGGGAATTCTGGCGCAACAATACGAAATTTTTCGGCGCCGGAAAAGCAATGAATGCTCTGCCGGCGCCGGTGATCGTCGGGCGTTCGGGTCTTATTTCGCGATCGATACGCCGTAGAACGGCTGTCCTCCGAAGAAGTGGATCTTGTAGTCCTTCACTTCCTTGCGCACCGGCGTGAAAGCCTGCGCATTGGCGAAGAGCAGGCCCGCCACATCCTCGTGGAACAGCTCCTGGAAACGCTTGTAGAGCTTGGTCCGTTCGCCCTGGTCGGTGATCGTGTTCGCCTTGGCGAGCGCATCCGAGGCCTCCTGGTTGCACCAGCGCGCGCGATTGGCCCCGGTCTTCACGCCCTCGCAGGTCCAGCCCGAGAGCAGGATCTGGCTCGGATCGGGATAATCCCAGGTGTAGCCGAACATGCCCACTTCGTGGTCGCCGGCCCGGCCGCGCTTGAGGTATTCGCCCCATTCGAAGGTCTGGATCGTCGCCTTGACGCCGATCTTTGCCCAGTCGGCTTGGATCAGTTCGGCCGCGCGCCGGCCGTTCGGCATATAGGCGCGCACGACGGGGATGGCCCAGAGCGTCGTCTCGAAGCCGTTCGGATACCCGGCCTCGGCCAGCAATGCCTTGGCCTTCTCCGGATCATAGGGACGCGGCTTGAGCTCGGTGTTGTGCGACCAGAGCGAAGGCGGAACCGCCGCCGCCGTCGGGTTGCCGGTGCCCTGATAGACCGCGTCGATGATCGCGGGGATGTTGGTGGCGTAGGCCAGCGCCTCGCGCACCCGCTTGTCGCCGAAGGGCTTTTTCTGCTGGTTGAAGGCAAGGAAGCTCTGATCGGCGATGCTGCCCTGCAACAGGTTGATCGTCGGCTCGGTCTTCATCGCCGGCAGGTCACCGGGATTGGGGTAGCGCGCGATCTGGCATTCGCCCGAGCGCACCTTGGCGAAGCGCACCGCGGCATCGGGGGTGATCACGAAGATCAGGTCGTTGACCAGCGCCATGCGGTCGCGGTTGCCGACGGCCTTGGTCCAGTGATCCGGCACCGCCTTGAAGCGGATGATCGCGTCCTTCTGATAGGAGAGCAGCGAGAAGGGGCCGGTGCCGATCGGCGCGAAATCGACCTGCTCGGGCGTGCCGGCCTTCAGCATTGCGGCTGCGTATTCGGCCGAGAGGATCGACATCGGCTCGACCGTGAGAGCAGACAGCATCGGCGAGTTCGGTTTGGTCAGCGTGAGCTTGACTGTGTAGTCGTCGACCTTCTCGATCGACTTCAGGCTCGGCTTCACGATCTCGCTGAAGAACTGGTAATTGCCGCTGCCGACCTTGTTGTAGGGGTTGCTCGCATCGAACATCCGCTCGAAGGAGAAGACCACGTCGTCGGCGTTGAACTCGCGCGTCGGCGTGAAGGCCTTGTTGGCGTGCCATTTCACGCCCTTGCGCAGCTTGAAGGTGTAGGTCAGCGCGTCCTCGGAAATCGTCCAGGACTCGGCGAGGCTCGGGATGATCTGCGAGCCGCCGCGTTCCGTCGCCGTCAGGCGCTCATAGATCTGCGCCGCCACATCGTAGGCCGTGTTCTGGCTGCTGAATTGCGGGTTCAGGAAATCGGGACTGGCTTCGGAGCAGACGACCAGCGCCTGGGCGTTGGCGGCGGCGGGTAGCGCAAGGGCGCTCAGCCCCAGCGTCAGGGCGAAGGAGCGGGCACGAACGGACATGGACGTTTCTCTCGGGACAGGCGGGAGGGGGATCGGGCGCGGGGCGTCGTGCCCCATCGTCTCCGCCTCCCGGAACGCGGCCCCGCCGGGGCCGCGTCATCTGGCATGCATCAGCCGCGCCGGGTCGGGGCGCGGCTGGCTCCTCGACTCAGTTGGCGATGTCGACGCCGTAGAAGACGTGGCGGCTGAACGGCGAGAGCTTGAAGTCCTTCACTTCCTTGCGGACGGGCTTCAGCTGCACCGCATGGGCGATGGTGAACCAGGGCGACTGCTCCTTGAACACCACCTGCGCCTGCCGGTAGAGCTTTTCGCGCTCCGCCTGGTCGGTCACGGTCTTCGCCTTCACCACCAGATCCTCGAAAGGCTTGTAGCAGAACTTGGCGACGTTCGAGCCGTTGGTCTTGGCCGAATCGCAGCCGAGCAGCGTGTGCAGGAAGTTGTCCGGGTCACCGTTGTCGCCGGTCCAGCCCAGCATGCCCGTCTGGTGCTCGCCCGCCTGCATGCGCTTGCGGTACTCGCCCCATTCGAAGCTCTTGATCTCGGCCTTGACGCCGACCTTGGCGAGATCCGCCTGCATCAGCTCGGCGATGCGCTTGGCGTTCGGGTTGTAGGGGCGCTGCACCGGCATGGCCCAGAGGTCGATCTCCATCCCGTTCGGATAGCCGGCCTCGGCGAGCTCCTTCTTGGCCGCCTCCGGATCATAGGGGTCGTCCTTGATGGTCTCGTTGTAGGACCACATCGACGGCGGGATCGGGTTGATCGCCGCGATGCCGCTGGAGAGATAGACCGCGTCGATGATCGCCTTCTTGTTGATCGCCTTGTTGACGGCGCGGCGCACCTTGACGTCGTCGAAGGGCTTCTTGGTCGTGTTGTAGGCGAGATAGCCGATGTTCAGGCCGGGCTGCTCGAGGATCTGGACATTGGCGTCCTTCCTGATCGCATCGAGATCGGCCGGGTTCGGATAGGGCATGACATGGCATTCGCCCTTCTGGAGCTTGGCCCAGCGCACCGAGGCGTCCGGCGTGATCGCGAAGATGAGGTCGTCGATCTTCGCCTTGCCCGCCCAGTATTCCGGGAAGGCCTTGTAGCGGATGATCGCGTCCTTCTGGTACTGCACCAGATAGAACGGGCCGGTGCCGAGCGGGTCCTGATCGAGCTTCTCGGGCGTCCCCGCCTTCAGCATCGCATCGGCATATTCCTTCGACTGSAYGCTGGCATATTGCATSGCRAGGTCKGASAGGAACGGCGCCTCCGGTTGGTTCAGCGTGATCTTGACCGTGTAGTCATCGACCTTTTCGACCGACTTCAGCAGCTTGGGCATGCCCATGTCGTTGAAGTAGGAGTGGTTCGAGCTCGTCACCTTGAAGAACGGGTGGTCCTCCTTCCACTGCCGCTCGATCATGAACATCACGTCGTCGGCGTTGAAGTCGCGCGTCGGCTTGAAGGTCTTGTTCGAATGCCACTTCACGCCCTTGCGCAGGTGGAAGGTGTAGGTCAGTCCATCCGGCGAGATGTCCCATTTCTCGGCGAGCGCCGGCTGGACCCTGGTGCCGCCGCGCTCGAACTGGACGATGGTGTCGTAGATCTGGGTGTTCGCGTCGAAGGAGGTGCCGGTCGTGTTCACGCTCGGCGCGAAGTTCTCAGGGCTGCCCTCGGAGCAATAGACCAGCGTCTTCGCCATCAGGGGCTGCGCCGCCATCAGCGCGGAGGCCGACAGCGTCGCCAACAGAATTTTCTTCATGGATGTCTCCTTGAACGCCTCTTCCACCGCCGTGTGCGGACGATGGCCCCGTTGTATCGGAAGCTTCGTGGGCGGAATTCCCCGAGCCGCCTTGTCAACAGCTTATTGAAAGTCGGGGGGCGCGAATAGTCGTTTCCACAGGCGTTTTTCTGCCTGCGGAAGGGAGGGTAAACGATTGCGCGGCGCGTTCCGCATCGCCCCGGAGGCCACCTCGCAGAAGCCCGAGACCGGCCCCTGGAGCCGCTAGAGCACCTCGCGCACGCGCAGCAAGGTCACATCCATATGACGGCCGATCGCCTCCGACAGGGCGTCGGCGTCGCGCTCGAGCAGGGCCGCCATCATCTCCTCGTGCTCGGCGACCGCGCCTGCCCATTTCTCGGGGCCTTCATTGCCGACGAAGCGCAGCCGCTTGATGCGCGACTGCAGGGTGGTGTGCATCTCCAGCAGCACCGCGTTGCCGGAGGCGGCGACGATGGCGCTGTGAATGGCCTGGTTCAGCTTGAAATAGTCGAGCCGGTCGCGCGTCGCGTAGAGCGCCAGCATGTCCCGGTGCATCTTGTGGATCGCTTCGATCGTGGCGTCGCTGGCCTGGGCGCAGGCGATCCGGCCGCCGAGTTGCTCCAGGCTCTTGATGACTTCGAGGATGTCGGCGAGGTCGCGCGCCGAGAACTTGCGGACAACGGCGCCCTTGGCCGGCAGGATCTCGACGAGCCCCTCGCTGGCGAGCGTCTTGATCGCTTCGCGCAGCGGCGTCCGCGAGACGCCGAGCTGCGCGCCGACGAGACCCTCGTTGATGCGCTGACCGGGGGCGAGCTGCCCCTCGATGATCATGTCGCGCACCCGCTCCAGGACCTCGTCATGCAAGGTCCGCCGCGTGATCCGGGGGAAGTCGGCCGCCGTCTCGCTCATCGCTGCTCCATTGTCTTCGGCTGCTCCGTTACGGCACGCGGCGTCAGTGCTGTCAAACCGCGGCGAAGAGTGCGTCCTGGCGGTGTCGCATCGCCAGCAGGCCGGAATCCCCGCCGATCTCGACATCGCCGAGGCGGATCGCCTCGCCGGCCTTGACGGGGCGGACGAGCGGCCGGTCGGCGACGAGGTAGAACGGGGCAGGGCGGTCGGCTGCGAGCGGGGCGGCGGGCCGCACCTCGGCACCGATGCCGTCGATGCTGTGATGATGCCCGCCCATCTTCAGCACCGTGCCGGCGGCAAGGTCGCGCTGCGCCACCGCGACGAGATCCTGCCGTGGCCTGTAATCCCCGCCATAGCCGGAGCGGCCGAGGCCGGCGGCATCGAGGATGGAGGTGGCGACCTCGACGCCCAGCAGATGGCGGGGCAGGTAGAGCGCCGCAGTCCGGCCGCTGCGGCTGACGACATGGCCCTTGCCGGCGAGCATCTCCCAGGTCTCGGCATTGTCGCAGCGCACGACGATGAAGACGCCGCCGGCGAAGCTGGCTTCTTCCGCCAGCCGCAGATGATGGAAAACGTCGATGCGCCGCGTGCCCGACATGAGGCCGCCCTCGTCGCGCTCCGCGAAGAGGTCGGCAAGCTCCGGGATGCGCGCCGGCGGCGCATGGAAACCGGCGGTATCGGCGGAGAAGCCGAGCGCGTTGGCGACCAGCGTCATCTCGCAGAGATCCGGCACGGCCCGCAGCGGGAAGGCCTCGCCCAGAACGCGGGCGCGTTCAGCCGCATTGGCGACGATGGAGCGGGAGCCCGGCAGCCAGTGCTCGCGCAACGCCGGGAGATGGCGGGTCACGCCGTTGCAGGCGACATCGCCGGTGGCGGCGTCGAGGACGAAATCGTATTCGCTCGACTTGCCGGCGGCGATGATGTCGAGACCAAGCACCTCGGCCCAGCTCGCCAGCGCGATCAGCAGGCTGGGTTGATCGCCGTCGACCGGCGTCACCACCACACCCTTCTGCTGCGCCAGCCGCGCCAGCCCCGGACCGACGACGCTGTCGGCCTCCTTCGAGACCAGTGCGACATGGCGGCCGGCCTCGATCGCGGCGAGGCTGTATTGCGTCGCGCCTTCCGGGCTGCCGGTCGCCTCGACGAGCAGCTGGAAGGGCAAGTCGAGGACGATGTCGAGGCTGGCGGCCGCGACGCATTTGCCGCTGTCCCAAGCCGCGCGTGCTTGCGTTGCCGTCTCGCACAGGGCGATTTCGGACGGTGCGAAACCGGCGGCGGCGAAGGCGCGCCCGGCGGCTTCCGCCGACATGTCGACGGCGATGCGCGCATTGACCAGCCGCGTGCGGYGCGACTGCGCCAGATAGCTGCGACCGAAGCTGCCGCTGCCGACGAGGCAGGTTTCGACCGGCTCGGTGATCCCGGCGTAATGCGCGTGGAAATTCATCAGGCTCCTCCCGGCGCGGCCGATGACGGCGTGGTCCGCGCTTTTGGCGATGACTACAGCAATCTCGTTATGCTGCATACAGCATACTTGAGGCGACGCGGTGCCTGTGTTAGCGAGAGGGCCGACAAACAATTCCAGGCAGCGGAGTGCGGCCATGAGCGAGCGGATGAACGAAGCCCTGCCGGTGATCGCCGTGGCGATGGGCGATCCCTCGGGCATCAGCCCGGAGCTGACGGCCCGCATTCTCTCGGAGGCCGATCTCAGGGCTGCCGCGCGCTATGTCGTCTTCGGCGACAAGCGGCTGCTCGACCTCGGTATCAAGGATGGCGGCGCCGACCCGCAGGTTCAGGTCGTCGGGGATGGCGAAGCGTTGCCGCTCGGCGACAAACCTGTCTTCGTCGACCTCGCCAACCATGATCCCGCCGATCTCAAGCGTGGCACCGCGACGCTCGCTGGCGGCAAGGCTGCGACCGAGAATTTCCGCCGAGCGCTGCAGTTCGCCGCCTCCGGCAAGGCCGATGCGGTGTTCTTCACGCCGTTCAACAAGGCGGCGATGCGCTTCGCCTATCCCGGCTATGACGACGAGATCCGCTTCGTGCGCGACGCCATCGGCTTCGAAGGGGCGGCGAGTGAGTTCAACATCCTCGACAAGCTCTGGAACGCCCGCGTGACCTCGCACATCCCGCTTTCGGAGGTGGCGCAGAACATCACGCAGGAGCGCATCCTGCGGGCGCTGACCCTGGCGGACGCCAATCTGCGCGCGGCCGGCTTCAACCCGCCGCGCATCGCGGTCGCGGGCATCAATCCGCATGCCGGCGACGGCGGCAATTTCGGCCGCGACGAAATCGAGACGATCGAGCCGGCGGTTGCTGCGGCGAAGGCCAAGGGCTTCACCGTCGAGGGGCCGTTCCCCTCCGACACCGTCTTCCTGCGCGCCAGGAACGGCGATTTCGATGCCGTGCTGACCATGTATCATGACCAGGGCCAGATCGCGATGAAGCTGATCGGCTTCGACCGCGGCGTCACGCTGATCGGCGGCTTCCCCTTCCCGATCTGCACGCCGGCTCATGGCACGGCCTATGAGATTGCGGGCAAGGGCATCGCCAATCTCGGCGCGACGCGCGCGGCACTGTCGCTCGCGATCAAGATGGCTCAGGACGGAAAGGCCGGGGCGCGCGCTGCGGCCTGAATTCCCGCTGCTTTCAGTGAAGCCGCCAACAAGAGCGGCGTCGCAAAAATCCAGTTCCTAGGGAGAAAAATCATCATGAAGACCATTGCCATCTCGGCTGTATTCGCTGGCGCGATCGCGCTCGGCGGCGCCAGCGCGGCGCAGGCCTGGGAGCCGACCAAGCCGATCGAGTTCGTCGTGACCTCGGGCGCCGGCGGGGGCACCGACAATTTTGCCCGCGTGATCCAGTCGATCATCACCAAGCACAAGTTCACGGAGCAGCCGATCGTTGTGGTGAACAAGGGCGGCGGCTCCGGCGCCGAGGGCTATGTCTATGGCAAGGGCGGCAAGGGCGATCCGAACCGCGTCATCTTCGGCACCAACAACGCCTATCTGCTGCCCTATGTCGCCAAGCTCGGCTACAAGTTCACGGATCTGACACCCGTCGCCTCGCTGGCGCTCGACGAGTTCCTGCTCTGGGTGAAGGGCGACGCCCCCTATGCCGACGCCAAATCCTATATCGAGGCGGTCAAGGCCAAGCCGATGGGCTTCAAGATGGGCGGCAGCCAGTCCAAGGACACCGACCAGACGCTGACTTCGATGATCCAGGACGCGTCCGGCGTGAAGTGGATCTACGTCCCGTTCCAGGGCGGCAGCGCGGCGGCCGTGCAGCTCGCCGGCGGCCATATCGATTCCAACGTCAACAATCCCAACGAGAACATCGGCCAGTGGAAGGCCGGGCAGGTGAAGCCGCTCTGCGTCTTCTCGCCGGTCCGCCTCGCCAAGAGCGATCCGGTCTTCGAGGGCAAGGGCTGGGGCGATATCCCGACCTGCAAGGAGGCGGGCCTGCCGCTCGAGACCTTCCAGATGCCGCGCACCGTCTGGCTGCCGGCCGAGGTTCCTGCCGATGCGGTGGCCTACTATGCAGACCTTCTGGAGAAGGTCTCCAAGACGCCGGAATGGCAGGAGTTCGTGCAGCGCACCGCCCAGACCGCCCGCTTCATGAAGGGCAAGGAGCTCACCGACTTCGTCGCCAAGGACGAGGCCGCGAACAAGAAGGTCTTCGAAAACGAAGGCTGGGTCGCGAAGTAAGGTGCGATCGTCATTCCCGGGCGGCGCGACGCGTCGACCCGGGAATCTCATGACGCGAAGGCTGGTTTCCGAGATGGCCGGGTCAAGCCCGGCCATGACGTGCAAGCCCTGAAAGGGAGAACCCACCGCATGATCACCCGCTTTTGGGCCGAGATCGGGACCGCGATCCTGACGCTCGTCTTCGGGCTCGTCATCGTGAAGGGCTCGCTCGAATTCGGCATCGGCTGGGATACGTCCGGCCCGCAACCCGGCGCTTTCCCCTTCTATGCGGGTGCGCTGATCGCGCTCGCGAGCCTCGGCACGCTCGCCATGACGGTCGGCCAGCGCGTCGCCGGCAAGGCGGTACTCGCCGAGTCCTTCCTCGATGCCGAGCGCGGCAAGCGCGTGCTTTCATTCCTCCTGCCGCTGATTGCCTTCGTCGTCATCAGCGCGACGCTCGGCATGTATGTCGCGACGATCCTCTACCTCGTCTTCGCGATGCGCTTCCAGGGTGGTTATGGCTGGCTGCCGACCCTGGTCACGGCCTTTGCGACGGCGGCGTTCTTCTATTTCTCGCTCGAAAAATTCTTCCAGATCGGCCTGCTCAAAGGCCCGATCGAGCCGCTCATCGGCCTCTGAAAGCGGCGGGGATATCAGCATGGACAACGTCGCCAACCTGATGCACGGCTTCTCGGTCGCGCTCACCACACATCATATCCTGCTGATGATGGCCGGCGTGCTGCTCGGCGTGCTCGTCGGCGTCCTGCCGGGGCTCGGCGCCCCCAACGGCGTCTCGCTGCTGCTGCCGCTGACCTTYTCGATGGASCCGGTCTCGGCGATCATCCTGCTGACCTCGCTCTATTGGGGCGCGCTCTTCGGCGGCTCGACCACCTCGATCCTGTTCAACATTCCCGGTGAGCCCTCATCGGTCGCGACGACCTTCGACGGCCACCCCATGGCCAAGCAGGGGAAGGCGACCGAGGCGCTCTCCTTCGCCTTCCTCTCGGCCGGCTTCGGCGCCATGGCCGGCGTCATCCTGATCACGCTGCTCTCCGGCTGGGTCGCGAAATTCGCGCTGCGCTTCTCCTCGCCCGAATATTTCGCCGTCTACTTCATGACCTTCGCGAGCTTCATCGGGCTCGGCGGTTCCTCGCCGTTCAAGACGGTCGTGTCGATGGCGATCGGCTTCGCGCTGGCGACCATCGGCATGGACTCCGTGTCCGGCAATGTCCGTCTCACCTTCGAGTTCGACGTGCTGCTCGCGGGCGTCAGCTTCCTGATCGCGGTCATCGGCCTGTTCGGCATCGGCGAATTGCTGCTGACCATGGAGGAGGGGCTCAAATTCGACGGCGTCSCCGCCAAGGTCCGCATCGGCGACGTGCTGCGCACCGCCGCGAAGCTGCCGCGCTACTGGCTCGCCTTGCTCCGGTCCTCGCTGATCGGCATCTGGATGGGCATTACGCCGGGCGGGCCGACCGCGGCCTCCTTCATGAGCTACGCCATGGCCAAGCGCTCCTCGCGCAACCCGGCGAAATTCGGCAAGGGCGAGCCCGAGGGCGTGATCGCGCCGGAGACGGCAGACCACGCCGCCGGCTCCGCCGCCATGCTGCCGATGCTGGCGCTCGGCATTCCCGGCTCGGCGACGGCGGCGGTGATGATGGGCGGCCTGATGATCTGGGGGCTCAACCCCGGCCCCACGCTCTTCACCGACCGGCCGGATTTCGTCTGGGGCCTGATCGCCTCGATGTATCTCGGCAACGTCGTCGCGGTGGTGATCGTGCTGGCGACGGTGCCGCTCTTTGCCTCGATCCTGCGCATCCCCTTCTCGATCATCGGGCCGATCATCGTGGTGATCTGCTTCATCGGCGCCTATACCGCCGCGAGCAAGGAGTTCGACATCTGGCTCGCGCTGATCTTCGGGCTCGTCGGCTACGTCTTCAAGAAGCTCGACTATCCGATCGCGCCGCTCGTGCTGGCGATGGTCATCGGAGACAAGGCCGAGGACGCGTTCCGCCAGTCGATGATCTTCAGCCAGGGCTCGCTCTCGATCTTCTGGTCGAACCCGCTGGTCTCGACGCTGATGTCGGTCGGGCTCGCGCTTCTGGTGCTGCCCGTTGTCGGCAGCATCGCTCGCCGCTTGCGTGGCACCAAGGCCGCCAGAACCGTCTGACGGCCGTATCGCCCCTTCGAATGCCGCCCTGTCCGCCATACGAGATGACGCCATGACCGAACCCTACAAGGGCATCCTGCCGATCGCGCCGACCATCTTCCACGACAATGGCGATCTCGATAGCGAGGGCAACAGGCGCGTCATGGACCTGATGGTCGATCAGGGCGTCGACGGCATCTGCATCCTCGCCAACTTCTCGGAGCAGTTCCTGCTGACCGACGAGGAGCGCGATCAGGTCATGCGGCTCTCGCTCGAGCAGGTCGCCGGCCGCGTGCCGGTCATCGTCACCACCTCGCATTTCTCGACGCGCATCGCCGCCGCCCGCGCCAAGGCCGCGGCCAATGCCGGCGCAAAAATGCTGATGATGATGCCGCCCTATCACGGCGCGCTGCTCAAGGCCGACGAGCAGGGCATGATCGAGCATTTCAAGGCTGTCACCGACGCCTGCGGCTTGCCCGTCATCCTGCAGGACGCGCCGCTCTCCGGCGTCACCATGACCGTGCCCTTCATGGTCAGGCTGGCGAAGGAGGTTCCGCTCGTCCGCTATTTCAAGATCGAGGTGCCCGGCACGGCGAACAAGCTGCGCGCCCTGATCGAGGCGGGCGGCGATGCCGTCGTCGGCCCCTTCGACGGCGAGGAGGCGATCACGCTGATGGCCGATCTCGACGCCGGCGCGACCGGCACCATGACATCGGCCATGATCCCGGACCTGATCAAGCCGATCCTCGCCGCCCATGCGGCCGGGGACCGCAAGCAGGCGGCGGCGCTCTATGCCCGCGTGCTGCCGATCATCAACTACGAGAACCGCCAGTGCGGCCTGCGCTCGGCCAAGGCGGTGATGAAGGAAGGCGGCGTGATCAAGTCGGAGGCCGTGCGCCACCCGCTGACGCCGCTGCACCCGAAGACCCGCGAGGGCCTGATCGAGCTCGCGCGTGAGCTGGATCCTCTGGCGCTGCGCTGGGGCAAGTGAGACCGGGGGACGCGGCGGGCGCAGCCGCGCGCCGCTTCGTCTTTACAAAGCGCGGAGGGGCAGCGAGAACACCCGACTGACGGCCGGGCCTGAAGCACGGCGACAGAGGGGAAGTTCCCGACGATGAGCGACGCTTTCATCTGCGGCTATGTCCGCACGCCGATCGGCCGTTTCGGCGGTTCCCTGTCCTCTGTGCGGGCGGATGATCTCGGCGCCGTGCCGCTGAAGGCCCTGGTCGAGCGCTACGCGGGCGTCGATTTTGCTGCAGTGGACGATGTGATCTTCGGCTGCGCCAATCAGGCGGGCGAGGACAACCGCAATGTCGCGCGCATGTCGCTGCTGCTCGCCGGCCTGCCCAAGGAGGTGCCGGGCACGACGATGAACCGGCTCTGCGGTTCAGGGATGGACGCCGTCATCACGGCGGCCCGCGCGATCAAGGCGGGCGAGGCCGAACTGATGATCGCGGGCGGCGTCGAGAGCATGTCGCGCGCGCCCTTCGTGCTGCCGAAGGCCGACAGCGCCTTCTCGCGCCATGCCGAGATCCACGATACCACGATCGGCTGGCGCTTCGTCAATCCGCTGATGAAGCAGCAATACGGCGTCGATTCGATGCCTGAGACCGGCGAGAACGTCGCCGCCGATTGCAATATCAGCCGCGCCGATCAGGATGCCTTCGCCCTGCGCTCGCAGCTCAAGGCTGTCGCCGCCCAGCAGAATGGCCGCCTCGGCAAGGAGATCGTGCCGGTCGTGATCCCGCAGCGGAAGGGCGATGCCATCCGCGTCGAGAGCGACGAGCATCCGCGCGGCGACACCACGCTGGAGAAGCTCGCCAAGCTGCCGACGCCCTTCCGCAAGGAAGGCGGCACCGTCACCGCCGGTAATGCTTCCGGCGTCAACGACGGCGCCGCGGCGCTGATCATCGCCTCGGAGAAGGCCGCGGCGAAATACGGCCTGACCCCGCTGGCGCGCGTCGTCGGTGGCGCTGCCGGTGGCGTCGCGCCGCGGGTGATGGGGCTGGGGCCGATCCCGGCGACCCGCAGGCTCTGCGAGCGTCTGGGGCTGAAACCGACCGATTTCGACATCGTCGAGCTCAACGAGGCCTTCGCCTCCCAGGGCATCGCGGTTCTCCGCGATCTCGGCATCGCCGAGGACGGCGCGCATGTGAACCCGAATGGCGGGGCGATCGCGCTCGGCCATCCGCTCGGCATGTCCGGAGCCCGCATCGCCGGCACCGCCGCGCTCGAATTGTCGCTGACCGGCAAGCAGCGTGCGCTGGCCACCATGTGCATCGGCGTCGGCCAGGGCATCGCCATCGCGCTGGAGCGGGTCTGACCGCCGGGTTTGCGCCGCCCGGGAGCGGCGCCAGGCCGGATTGAGACAGGTCAATTCCAGGGTGCGGGCTCCATCCGGGCCCGCCCCAGAACCATCACGCGATCGACCTGGAAGCCCGAGCGCTGCAGTGCGTCGTGGTCCTGCGGCCAGGCGGCCGAGCGCTCCAGCGAGATCGAGATCCGGGGCAGGCCAAGCTCGACAGCGAGCTGATTGGCAAAGCGCAGCAGCGCATCGACCAGATGCGTCCCCGGCAAGCGCAGCATCGCCAGCTCGAAGATTTCGAGCGTGGTTCCGCCACTGATGGTCTGTGCGACGCGGAAGGTGAACAGGGCATGCGGCATGCCGCGGCCATCGCGCAGGGCAAAGACGCCCCGCGGCCTTGCGCCGTCCTGCGAATGCTCGCGCACGAAGGCGGCCCAGTCGTCGGGCGTTACCTCCGGATGCAGCATGGCGACGAGGCCATAGACGGCGTCGGCTCCGGCCGGCGCGATGCGCGCGACCTCGAAGATGTCATCGCCGGTCACGTGCGGCTCTCCCGATTTTCTGCAGCGCACGGTGGTTGCGGGGGCGATGTTGTCGCATTGATCTGGATCAATTTCGCCGACTAGGGTGCCGAGCGTGCTTTGTGACCCTGCTCGCCTCGGCTATGGTCGTTTCGACAAGCGGGAAGATGCGATCGTGAACTGTCACCCTTCGGCCTGTAGCACTGCGAACCGTGGCGAGGGCAATTGCCGCAGCTGCATGGTTCGCCTGGTGAGCGTCTGCGCGTCACTTTCCGACGACGAGCTGGCGCTGCTTGAATCCCTGGCGCACCCCACGCATTTCGCCTCTGGCGAGACGCTGTTTACGCAGGGGCGCGAGGCTCACTCCGTCTACAATGTCACCGCTGGCGTGGTGCGCCTCTACAAGCTGCTGTCGGACGGTCGTCGCCAGGTTGTCGGCTTCGCCCTGCCGGGGGATTTCCTCGGGCTCGCCATGCGCGATGCCTATGGCTTCTCCGCCGATGCGATCGGCGACGTCGCGGCCTGCGCCTTCTCGCGCGGCGCTTATACCGCGCTGGTCGACGCCAAGCCGCATCTGCTGAAGCGCCTCCACGAATTCGCCACGCACGAGCTGACGCTTGCCCACGAGCAGATGATGCTCCTCGGGCGGCGCACCGCCGAAGAGAAGCTGATCTGTTTCCTGCTCGGCATGCAGCAGCGCTGGGCGCGCCTGGGCAAGCCTTCGGTCACGGTGCCGCTGCCGATGACGCGGCAGGACATCGCCGATTTTCTCGGCCTCACCATAGAGACGGTCAGCCGTACCTTCACCCGCCTCGCCAAGGACAAGACGATCCTGATCGTGCCGGGCGGTGTGCGCGTGATGAATCCCGAGCGGATGAACGCAGTCGCGGCCTGAGACTGCGGTCTCTCGTCGCAACCTGCCAGCCGCTTCCCTTGACCTGAATCAACGCCCGGCCTCAGGCCGCCCGCTAAGCCTCCCGTTCATGGCGCGCTCATGCGCCGGCGACCAAGCGGGAGTCGAATGTGACGGCAACGGCAAGCCAAGTCAGGCAGGCGACTGTCGGCGAAATGATCGGCATGCTGATCGCGACGGCCTGCGTGCTGCCGCTGATCGTGATCTCGGCACTGGCCGAAAACTCCGGCTACGCCTTCCATGCCATGTTAGGCGTCGTAGCGGCTGCCGCCAGCGTGATTCTGATCGCGAACCGCTGTTTCGACGGCACGCCTGCGGCCGAGCCGCAGGAACTCGACGGCAAGCCGAACTACAACATGGAGCCGGTCAAGTTCGCGACCATCGCCGCGATGGTCTGGGGCATCGCCGGCTTCACGGTTGGGCTGCTCATCGCCTCGCAGCTGGCCTTCCCCGATCTCAATTTCGATCTGCCCTGGATCAATTTCGGCCGGATGCGGCCGCTGCACACCTCGGCCGTGATCTTCGCCTTCGGCGGCAACGTGCTGATCGGCACCTCGTTCTACGTCGTGCAGCGCACCTGCCGCGCGCGGCTGGCCGGCACGCTTTCGCCCTGGTTCGTCGTCCTCGGCTACAATCTCTTCATCGTCATCGCCGGCACGGGCTATCTGCTGGGGATCACCCAGGGCAAGGAATACGCCGAGCCCGAATGGTATGCCGACCTCTGGTTGACCATCGTCTGGGTCGTCTACCTCTTGGTCTTCCTCGGCACGGTGATGAAGCGCAAGGAGCCGCATATCTATGTGGCGAACTGGTTCTATCTCGGCTTCATCCTGACCATCGCGGTCCTGCATATCGGCAACAACGTCGCCATGCCGGTCTCGATCCTGTCGCCGAAATCCTACGGCCTCTGGTCGGGCGTGCAGGATGCGATGTTCCAGTGGTGGTACGGCCATAACGCAGTCGGCTTCTTCCTCACCGCCGGCTTCCTCGCGATCATGTACTACTTCGTGCCCAAGCGCGCGGAGCGGCCGATCTACAGCTACCGGCTCTCGATCATCCACTTCTGGGCCCTGATCTTCATCTACATCTGGGCCGGCCCGCACCACCTCCACTACACCGCGCTGCCGGACTGGGCGCAGACCCTGGGCATGACCTTCTCGATCATGCTGTGGATGCCCTCCTGGGGCGGCATGATCAACGGCATCATGACCCTGTCGGGCGCCTGGGATCGGCTGCGCACCGACCCCGTGCTGCGGATGATGGTGGTCTCGCTCGCCTTCTACGGCATGTCGACCTTCGAAGGCCCGCTGATGTCGATCAAGGCGGTGAACGGCCTGTCGCACTACACCGACTGGACCATCGGCCACGTCCATTCCGGCGCGCTCGGCTGGGTCGCCTACATTTCCTTCGGCGCGATCTACTGCCTCGTGCCCTGGCTGTGGAACCGCAAGGGGCTCTACTCGCTCAAGCTGGTGAGCTGGCACTTCTGGATCTCGACGCTCGGCATCGTCTTCTACATCTCGGCGATGTGGGTTTCCGGCATCCTCCAGGGCCTGATGTGGCGCGCCTACACTTCGCTCGGCTTCCTCGAATACTCCTTCATCGAGACCGTCGCCGCGATGCACCCCTTCTATGTGATCCGCGCGATGGGCGGCGCCCTGTTCCTGATCGGCGCGCTGATCATGTCCTTCAACCTCTGGATGACCGTGCGCTCCGAGAGCGCGGCCGAGATGCCGCTCTCCGACGAGGCGCCGGCGCCGCTGGCCATGGCCGTCTGAGGAGCTTCCGGAATGACGAGCATCGAACACAAGCCCGCGCGCCGGTCGCTCTGGGCCAAGCACAAGATATTCGAGACCAACTCGATCATCCTGGTCATCGGCGTGCTGCTGGTGATCTCGGTCGGCGGCCTGGTTGAGATCGCCCCGCTCTTCTACCTGAAGAACACGATCGAGACCGTGCAGGGCATGCGCCCCTACACCCCGCTCGAACTGGCCGGCCGATCCATCTATGTCCGCGAGGGCTGCTACAACTGCCACAGCCAGATGATCCGGCCGCTGCGCGACGAGGTCGAGCGCTACGGGCATTACTCGCTCGCGGCCGAGAGCATGTACGACAAGCCCTTCCAGTGGGGCTCGAAGCGGACGGGGCCTGACCTCGCCCGCGTCGGCGGCAAGTACTCCGACGAGTGGCAGCGGGCGCATCTCGCCGAGCCGCGCGCGGTCGTCCCGCAGTCGATCATGCCGGGCTATCCCTTCCTGGCGAAGACCGAGCTGAACTACAACGACATCGCCGACGAGCTGCGCGCCAACCGCGCCGGCGGCGTGCCCTACACTGACGAGATGATCGCGCAGGCGCAGAGCGACCTGAAGGCGCAGGCGACACCGGACCATCCCGGCCAGTCCGATCTGGAGAAGCGCTATCCGCGGGTGCAGTCGCGTGATTTCGACGGCAACCCCCAGCGCATCACCGAAGCCGACGCCCTGATCGCCTATCTCCAGGCACTCGGCACGCTCGTCGACTTCAAGCTCTACGACGACAAGGCCAACATCCGCTGAGCGAGGCTGCCATGCAAACGACCTATCACTGGCTCGCCGGCTTCGCCCAGTCCGCCGGCCTGATCTACTTCGTCGCCGTCTTCCTCGGCGTCTGCCTCTACGCCTTCTGGCCGAAGAACCGCGCCCGCTTCGAGCAAGCCGCGCTCAATCCGCTGCGCGAGGACTGACCATGGACCAGAACAAGCACGACGCCCCGCATATCGACCCTCACACCGGCATCGCCACGACCGGTCATGAATGGGACGGCATCCGCGAGCTCAACACCCCGCTGCCGCGCTGGTGGCTTGGCATCTTCTACGCCACCATCGTCTGGGCCTTCGGCTACTGGATCGTCTACCCGGCCTGGCCGCTGCTGACCGACGCCACCAAGGGCGTGATCGGCTACGCCAGCCGGGCCGATATCAGCGCGGACATGGCGCAACTGAAGGCTCAGCGTGCTGTCCAGGCCGCGGGCATGGCCGACGCCACGCCCGCGCAGATCAAGGCCGATGCGGCGCTGTTCCAGATCGCGATGGCGCAGGGAAAGGCGGCCTTCGGCGACAACTGCGCCGCCTGCCACGGCGTCGGCGGCGCCGGGGGCAAGGGCTATCCCAATCTGAACGACGACGACTGGCTCTGGGGCGGTTCGCTCGACGCGATCATGCAGACGCTGCGCCATGGCGTCCGCGTCGCCGGCAATGACGAGACGCGAGTGAGCCAGATGCCGGCCTTCGGCCGCGACGGCATGCTCAAGCGCGACGAGATCAACGCTGTCGCCAACCATGTCCGCGAGCTCGCCGGCCTGTCGACCGAGCCGAAGGCCAACCTGGCGCTTGGGCGCAAGCTCTTCGCCGACAACTGCGCCGCCTGTCACGGCCCCGCCGGCAAGGGCAACCAGGAACTGGGCGCGCCCAACCTGACCGACGCGATAAGCCTTTACGGCATGGACATGGCCTCGCTCACCGAGACCATCACCAACAGCCGGGGCGGCGTGATGCCGGCCTGGGGCGGCCGCCTTGATGAGCCCACGCTGAAGGCGCTGACCGTCTACGTCCATTCGCTGGGGGGAGGGCAGTAGCGTGAGCACCGCCGAGGCCGATCCCGACGACACCCCGCTTTTTGCGGCGTCGCGGAAGGTCTATCCGCAGAGCGTTTCCGGCCCGTTCCGGCGCGCGAAATGGCTCATCCTGTTCCTGTGCCTCGGCATCTACTACCTGCTGCCGTTCCTGCGCTGGGATCGCGGCCCGCATCTGCCTGATCAGGCGGTGCTGGCCGACATCGCCAACAATCGCTTCTACTTCTTCTTCATCGAAATCTGGCCGCAGGAGGTCTACTACTTCACCGGCCTGCTGATCATGGCGGCGTTCGTCCTCTTCCTGATGAACGCCGTCGCGGGCCGGGTCTGGTGCGGCTATCTCTGCCCGCAGACGGTCTGGACCGACCTTTTCCTCGCCGTCGAGCGCTTCTTCGAGGGCGACCGCCGCGAGCGCATGCGCGGCGACGAGGCGCCCTGGAGTTTCGACAAGCTCTGGCGCAAGAGCGCCAAACACGCCGTCTGGCTCGTCATTGCCTGGTGGACCGGCGGCGCCTGGGTGCTCTACTTCGCCGATGCGCCGACGCTGGTGCGGGAGCTTGCGACCTTCACCGCGCCGATCTCGGCCTATGTCTGGATCGCGATCCTAACCTTCACCACCTATTCGCTCGCCGGCATCATGCGCGAGCAGGTCTGCAAGTTCATGTGCCCCTGGCCGCGCATCCAGGCGGCCCTGACCGACGACGAGGCGCTCAACGTCACCTATCGCTACGACCGCGGCGAGCCGCGCGTCTCGGTCAAGCAGGCGCAGAAGCTCAAGGCGCAGGGCGCGCCGGCCGGCGACTGCATCGACTGCCACCAATGCGTCGCCGTCTGCCCGGTCGGCATCGACATCCGCGAGGGCGCCCAGCTCGACTGCATCCAGTGCGGCCTGTGCATCGACGCCTGCGATACGGTGATGGCCAAGATCGACCGTCCCAAGCGGCTCATCGCCTATGACACCGAGATCAACGTCAAGCGGCGCATTGCCGGAAAGCCAGCCGTCTACAGCCCGCTGCGGACGCGCACGTTGATCTATGCGGCGCTGATCCTCGTCGTCGGCGGAGCCATGATCTGGCAGCTTGCGACGCGTCGCACCGCCGATATCTCGGTGCTGCACGAGCGCGCGCCACTCTTCGTGACGCTGAGCGACGGCTCGATCCGCAACGCCTATGCGGTGCGCCTGCTCAACAAGCGCCCGGATGTCCGCCCCTTCGCGCTCACCGTCGATGGCCTGCCGGGCATCCGCATCGACGCGGTCGGCGTCGCACCCACCGCCGATCTCCGACCGGTCGTGAACGTCGATCCGGACACCTCGCGAGAAGTGCGTGTCCTCGTCACCGTGCCGGCAGGCGTGCCGCTCGATGCGTCTCAGCCCATCACCATCACCGCCTCGGATCTCTTCGCCGGGGAAACCGTGCGCGCAACCGACCACTTCATGGCGCCCGGAGGCAAACCATGAGCTGCTGCGGAGTTTTCCTGATGTCCTGCGACACCCCCGCCGCCCCGCGCCCGCGCCGCCCTTTCCGGCTCACCGGGCGCATGGTTGCAGCGATGCTGGTGCTGTTCTTCGGTGTCATCATCTCGGTCAATGCGACGATCATGACGGTGGCGCTGCGGACCATGCCGGGGGTCGAGACCCGCAGCGCCTATGAGGACAGCCAGCACTTCAACCAGGAGATCGCGCGCCAGCACGAGCGCGACGCGCGCGGCTGGAATGCCGCGGCCACGCTCGCAAGGCAGGGCGAGGGCGCGGCGCTCGACGTGACGCTGGCCGACCGGCTCGGCCAGCCGCTCTCCGGCTTCACGGGGACGGCGCGGCTGCGCCACCCCGCTACCTCCGCGCGCGACCACAGCGTCGCGCTGAGCGAACGCCAGCCGGGGCGCTACGAGGCGCGCTTCGACCGTATCGACGCCGGTGCCTGGATCCTCGAGCTGAAGGCGCGTCGCGGCGAGGAGGTCGTCTTCGTCTCGCGCAGCCGCATCACCCTGCCGGAGAAGTGAGATGGCGGCGCAGGATCTTTCCGTCTTCGTGCGCCATCGCGATGGCGGCGTCGCCAGCATGGAGCTCGCGGTCGACGGCATCCGCTGCGCCGGCTGCATGCAGGCGATCGAGAGCGGCCTCGGCCGCGAACCCGCCATTCTCGGCGCCCGCGTCAATCTCGCCCTGAAGCGCGTCTCGGTCGAATGGCGCGAAGCGCTGCTGCGGCCGGAAGCTGTCGTCGACAAGCTCGCGGCGCTCGGCTTCAAGGCCTATCCCTTCGTGCCCGAGCGGCAGGAGGAGGGCGCCGCCACCGAGGAGCGCGGCCTGCTGCGCCGGCTGGGCGTTGCCGGCTTCGCCTCGATGAACATCATGCTGCTCTCGGTCGCGGTCTGGTCCGGCAACAGCGGTGACATCGACCCGACGACGCGGGACTTCTTCCATTGGCTTTCGGCGCTCATCGCCTTGCCGACGGCGGCCTATGCCGGCCGGCCGTTCTTCGAGAGCGCACTCAGGGCGCTGAAGGCCGGCGCGGTCAACATGGACGTGCCGATCACCATCGGCGTCGTGCTGGCGCTCGCCATGTCGGTAGCGGAAACCTGGACCCATGGCCGCCACGCCTATTTCGACGGCGTGGTGATGCTGCTCTTCTTCCTGCTGATCGGGCGCTATCTCGACCAGCTGATGCGGCGGCGCACCCGCGACCTCGCCGGCAATCTTGCCGCCCTCAAGGCCGAGACCGCGACGCGGCTGGCCGATGACCGCAGCTGGACGATCACGCCGATCGCGGCGATCGCGGCGGGCGACCGCGTTCTCGTGCGTCCAGGCGAGCGCGTCTCGGTCGATGGCGTTGTCGAGACCGGCCGCTCCGCGCTCGACCAGAGCCTCGTCACCGGCGAGACAGCCCCTGTTGCGATCGGCCATGGCGAGCGCGTCCATGCCGGCACGCTCAACCTCACCGGCGCGCTGACGGTGCGGGTCGAGGCTGCCGGGCAGGGCACGCTGCTCGACGAGATCGACCGGCTGATGAGTCAGGCCGTGGGCAGCCGCTCGCGCTATGTCCGCCTGTCGGACCGGGCGGCGCGGCTCTATGCGCCGGTGGTCCACACTTTGGCGGCCACGACATTCCTCGGCTGGCTGGCATGGGGGCTGGCGTGGCCGGAGGCGCTGATGATCGCCGTCACCGTGCTGATCATCACCTGCCCCTGCGCGCTTGGGCTTGCGATCCCGGCGGTGCAGGTCGTCGCGGCTTCCGCCCTGTTCAAGCGCAAGATCATGCTGAAGGAGGGCGATGCGCTGGAGCGCCTCGCGGAAGCCGACATCGCCGTCTTCGACAAGACGGGAACGCTGACCCTGCCCGAGCCGGACATCCTCAATCCCGAGGCTTTGCCGCTTGAGCGCCGCGCCGAGATCGGTGCGCTCGCGGCGGCCAGCACCCACCCGCTGGCACAGGCTCTGGCGCGCGCGCTCGGAGGCGCGTCCGCAAGGTCCGATGTCCGCGAGGAACGCGGTCAAGGCCTGACGGCAGGCGAAGGCAACGACGAGCAGCGGTTAGGCAGCATCGCCCTCTGCGGGGCTGAGGCCGAAGCTGAGTCGGTGAAGGCGCTTCATCCCGGCGCCTCGCTGATCGCTTATCGCCACGGTTCCTGCTGCACTGTTCTGGCGCTCGGCCAGAGCCTGCGTCCCGCGGCGCGCGAGACGATCGACGCGCTGCGCGCGGCGGGGCTGGAAATCGCGATCCTCTCCGGCGACCGCCCGGAGGCCGTCGCGCCGATCGCGGCCGAGCTTGGCATCGCGCATGTGCAGGCCGGCCTGCTTCCGGGCGACAAGCTCAACCTGCTCGACAGCATGGCGGCGAATGGCCGCAAGGTGCTGATGGTCGGCGATGGCCTCAACGATGCGCCGGCGCTCGCGGGTGCCCATGTCTCGATCTCGCCGGTGAGCGCGACCCATCTCGCGCAGGCGGCGGCCGATGTCGTTTTCCTGGGTGACAGCCTTGCCCCGGTCTCCGCAGCGATCGAGATCGCACGGAAGGCGCGCGGGCTGATGCTGCAGAACCTTTGGTTCGCCGTGCTTTACAACGCGATTGCGGTGCCGATCGCGATTGCCGGGCTGGCGACGCCGCTCGTCGCCGCCGTCGCCATGTCCGGCTCGTCGCTGGTGGTGACGCTCAACGCCTTGCGCGCACGCGGCCGCGGGGCTTCCTCGGAGGCAGATGCATGAACATCATCGTGATCCTGTTTCCCCTCGCCCTCGGACTCGGTCTGATCGGGCTCGGCGCCTTCTTCTGGTGCATGCGCAGCGGCCAATTCGCCGATCTGGAGGGGGCGGCCTGGCGCGTCCTGCAGGATGACGACACGCGGGACTGAGTTCTGCCTCGCCTGTTAACAACGGCTCGGATTCATGGGGCCTTAACCCTGCCGGGCTAGCACTGGGTGACTGGTTAACGAGTTATCGTGTTCGCCCAAGCCCATGCACAAACTTGACCGTCACCGCCGCGCGAACGTCATCGTTTCCGAGGCTTATAGCGCCGACCAAGCCGACGAATCCTTCCAGGCTCCGGTGTCGCCGCGGGCTGTCCGGCGCCCCGTGGAAGAGGCGCAGGAGAAGCCTTGCGTCCGGCCCGAGAACGTGCGTTTCAGCCGCACGCCCGACAAGCTGCGCAAGGCGGCGCAAGTCGAGCGAGAGCAGGCTGTTCCCGCTTCGACCGAATCCAGGGCGATAGCTGTTCCAGCGCCGCCGGCCAGTACGAATCGCGTCCGTTTCTGGCGGACGCCGGACCATCTCATCAAGAAGGTCTGGGGCACTCCGGAGAGCGAGGATGCATCGCTTGCCGAGCCGCTGGACGCGCCTGACGAGGCGATGGCCCCGATCATCGAGGAGCCCTTCGAGGTGACCGGCGAGGTCGTCTGGCCGGAGACGGTTGCCGAGGCCGAGGAGGCCACGACGCCGCTCGCCTTCATTTCCGACCACGCCTTCTGGGAATGCGTGCCCGAGGCCGAGCGCGACGACGCCGAGTTTTCGTTCGAGACCGTCACGCCCCCTGCGAGATGGTCCGCCGCCACCACCCCGGCTGCGGCCGACACCGTTTCCGAAGAGCCGCCACGGGCTCAGGGCGGCGCGCGGGCACAGCCCGAGGCCAAGCGGCCCGAGGCCGCGCCGCTCGCCGTTTCGGCTCCGCTCATCGTTCCCGCCTGGTCGGGTCTGAATTGGGGTCAGAGCTATCAGGTGAGCTTCCAGATCTCCGTGCCGTCCTGGTGTGCGCCGGCCGCCGAGATCGAGCCGGTCGAGAATGACGTTCCCGTCCCGGTCGACCCCGTGATCGCCGTGAAGCCCGGAGTGCCGCTGGCACGCAGCACGCGCCCTGTGGTCGAGCCCGCGCCCGAGCCGGTCGTTGTGCCCGAGCCCGTCATGGTTCAGCCGACCAAGGCCGCCCCCTTCAAGGCCAAGCATCGCCTCGTCGAGCTGCCGGTGATGCAGGATGCCGGCTTCCAGCTCCCGCCGATCGAGTTTTTGACCGAGCCGCCTGTGGCACAGGCCGAGGCGATGCCGGTCGGCGGTCTCGGCCCGTGTCGCGGTGGTGCAGGGCAAGAACGCCATCGGCATCGAATTGCCCAACAGCAAGCGCGAGACCGTCTTCCTGCGCGAGCTCCTCGCCAGCCAGGATTTCGAGGCAACCAAGCACAAGTTGGCGCTCTGCCTCGGCAAGACCATCGGCGGCGAGCCGGTGATCGCGGATTTGGCGCGCATGCCGCATCTGCTCGTCGCCGGCACCACSGGCTCGGGCAAGTCCGTCGCCATCAACACCATGATCCTGTCGATCCTCTACCGGCTGAAGCCCGAGGAATGCCGGCTGATCATGGTCGATCCCAAGATGCTCGAGCTCTCCGTCTATGACGGCATCCCGCATCTGCTCACCCCCGTCGTGACCGACCCCAAGAAGGCGGTCGTCGCCCTCAAATGGGCGGTGCGCGAGATGGAGGAGCGCTACAAGAAGATGTCGAAGCTCGCGGTGCGCAACATCGACGGCTTCAATGCCAGGGTCGGCGAGGCCAAGGCCGCCGGCGAGATCATCACGCGCACCGTCCAGACCGGCTTCGACAAGCATTCGGGCGAGGCTGTCTACGAGGAGGAGGTCATGGACCTCGAGCCTCTGCCCTATATCGTCGTCATCGTCGACGAGATGGCCGATCTGATGATGGTCGCCGGCAAGGAGATCGAGGGCACGATCCAGCGCCTCGCCCAGATGGCCCGCGCCGCCGGCATCCATGTCGTGTTGGCGACGCAGCGGCCCTCAGTCGACGTCATCACCGGCACGATCAAGGCGAATTTCCCGACCCGGATCTCCTTCCAGGTCACCTCGAAGATCGACAGCCGCACCATCCTCGGCGAGATGGGCGCCGAGCAGCTTCTCGGCCAGGGCGACATGCTCTACATGGCCGGTGGCGGGCGCATCACCCGCGTGCACGGCCCCTTCGTCTCGGACAAGTCGTGCTGCGCGACAAGAAGGCCTCGACCTCCTACATCCAGCGCCGCCTCCAGATCGGCTACAACCGCGCCGCCTCGATCATGGAGCGCATGGAGAACGAGGGCATCGTCGGCCCCGCAAACCACGCCGGAAAACGCGAAATCCTCGTCGAGACCCAGAACCAGCACGACGAATGACGCTCGTGACGGGCTGTGGGCCCTTGCGGCCGGGGAGGGCAGTCCTCAAATTGCCATGACGATGCTGCAACCTCGGCAGCATATCGCGCGTTGACCTTGGGCCAATCTGAGCCGACCCGTTTGTCGCAACGCACTTGCAAGGCCCGGCAGCGCGTTGGCCGAGGCACAGGGAGTGGAGCAGCTTGCTCAAGCACATGACCCCGGCGGTCCGGAAAATGGTTCTGGCGGCGACGTTTTTTGGCGGCGTCATCGCGGCTATGCCGCTGGCCGCCCAGCCTCTCCAGCTCCAGTCCCCTTCCCCTGCGAAGCCGGCCGCGGCCAAGCCCGTTGCCCCGCGTATCGTCCTGCCGCCGCCGCGCCCCGCCAATCTCGGCATGGCGCGAACCGCTGCAGCCGAACCGGCAGCCGTGCAGCCGGTTTCGTCCGGCTCCACTGCGACGAAGCCGCCCGAGGCCCAGCAACACGCCGCCGCGCCCGCGAAGGCCAAGGGCTCTGTCCCTGCCACACAGGAAGAGGCGATCGAGCGGCTCAACGCCTATCTCAACAGCTTCACCTCGCTGCAGGGAAATTTCATCCAGTTTGCCGCCAATGGCCGGCGGCTCGAAGGCCGCGTCTACATCCAGCGCCCGGGCAAGATGCGCTTCGAGTACGAGCCGCCCGCCACCACCGAAGTCATCGCCGACGGCACCTCGGTCGCCGTGCGCGACAAGCGCCTGGCGACGCAGGACATCTACTCGATCGGCCAGACGCCGCTGAAGTTTCTCGTGCGCGAGCGCATGGACCTGGCCCGCGAAGGCACCCTCACCGGCGCCAGCATCGACGGTGACATCCTTTCCGTCAGGATCGAGGACCGCTCGACGCTGGGCGGCACCTCGAAGATCACGCTGAAATACGATCTCGTCGCCAATGAGCTGCGGCAATGGATCGTGGTCGATCCGCAGGGCTACGAGACCTCGGTCGCGCTCTACAATCTCGACACCCAGCGCCGTCCCGATCCGAAGAAGTTCGTGATCGACTACCAGCGCACGCTCTAAGCGGCCCTTTCAACGGACCCGCAGGCGGACTTCGCGCCGGGGCTTGCCTTTTGCGCCCCGACGACCCAGTTTCCGGCCTCCTTCCCGCCGGAATTCTCGCGTGCAACTCACCGTCACCAGTTGGAACATCAACTCCGTCCGCTTGCGCATCGGCATGGTCGGCGAGTTCCTGAAGACCTACGCTCCCGACGTGCTCTGTCTGCAGGAGACCAAGACGCCGGACGAGCAGTTCCCGGCCAAGGCTTTCCAGCAGTTCGGCTATACCCATCAGGCCTTCATCGGCCAGAAGGGCTATAACGGCGTCGCCATCGTTTCGAAGCTGCCCTTCAGCGAGAAGGAGGCGATGTCGATGTGCGGGCGCAACGACGCCCGGCACATGACCGTGACGCTCGACAAGGCCGCGGGCGCCGCCGCCGGCATCGCCATCCATAACTTCTATATCCCTGCCGGCGGCGATATCCCCGATCCGGAGAAGAACGACAAGTTCGCCCACAAGCTCGCCTTCCTCGACGAGCTCGGCGCCTGGGGGGTGGCGAAGAAGCCGACCGATCGGCCGGCGATCCTCCTCGGCGACCTCAACATCGCGCCCTACGAGCACGACGTCTGGAGCCACAAGCAGCTCCTCGACGTCGTCAGCCACACGCCGATCGAGACCACGACGCTGGAGAAGCTGCGCAGCGAAACCGGCTGGACCGACGCCGCACGCACGCTGCGCCCGGAGCCCGAGAAGCTCTATTCCTGGTGGAGCTACCGCGCGCAGGACTGGGAAGCGTCGAACAGGGGCCGCCGGCTCGACCATATCTGGCTGTCGGAGGCGCTGAAACCGACGCTGCGCGACCTCGCCTTCCTGCGCGAAGCCCGCGGCTGGGAGCGCCCTTCCGACCATGTCCCGGTGACGGTGACGCTGGAACTCTGACAAGCTCTTTGGCGCGCAACGCCTGAGCGGACGGCGTCCCGGCCATGCCAGGTCGTCCTAACGGACCGCCGACGCATCGTGATATAGCCGCGGCAGTTTTCATTGCCGTGGCCGAAGCCGTTGCACCCGCCGCTCTCCACCTCCCTGTCCCTGCGCGATGCACTGCTCACCCTCGCGGTGATGGTGGTCTGGGGCACCAATTTCGTCGTCATCCGCATCGGCGTCGACCATTTCCCGCCCCTGCTCTTCGCCTGCCTGCGCTTTGCGTTCGCGCTGCTGCCCGCAGTTTTCTTCCTCAAGCGGCCAGCCGTTCCCTGGAGCAAGCTCGCTGCCTACGGTCTCCTGATCGGTGCCGGCCAGTTCGGCCTGCTGTTCATCGCCATCAAGGGCTTCATCGCGCCCGGGCTGGCCTCGCTGGTGGTGCAGTCGCAGTCCTTCTTCACGATCCTGCTCGCCGCCGCGATCACCCGTGAGCGCGTTCAGCCCTTCCAGTTCGTTGGCCTGCTGCTCGCCGCGGTCGGTATCGGCGTCATTCTCTGGCACGCGGACGGCACGACCACCCCGCTCGGGATCACCCTCGTGCTTGCCGCAGCGCTTTGTTGGGCCGGCGGCAACATCGTGTCGCGCAGCACCCCCGGCGTCGACATGCTGGCCTATGTCGTCTGGACCAGCCTCTTCGCCGTGCCACCCCTCTTCATCCTGTCTTGGCTCATCGAGGGTTGGCCGGCGATGCGCGACGGGCTGACCGGAGCCCCGCTCGCCGCCTGGGCAGCCGCGCTCTGGCAAGCCGTCGGCAATGTGATGTTCGGCTATGCCGTCTGGGGCTGGCTGCTCTCGCGCTATGCCGCCGCCACGGTCGCGCCAACCGCGTTGCTGGTCCCGGTCTTTGGCATGGGTGCCGCCGCCATTTGGCTGGGCGAGCCGCTGCCGGGCTGGAAGTTCCTTGCTGCCGGACTGGTCCTGTCCGGCCTGTGCATCAACATCCTCTGGCCGCGCTTTGCGGCGATCCGCGCCGCCAGGCATCCGCCATCATCCTGAGGGCACCGCGCTTACTTGCGGTCGATCGCGGCAAGCGCCTCTTGCACGGCCGAGAGCTCGCCGACGAAGCCACGCAGCCTGGTGCTGATCTCTGAGGCGATCGCCTCCGCCGAATCCGGCGATTCGCCGAGCACGCGCCGCATCACGCTGCGCGGCAACCGCATGACCCGCGTCGGCTCGCGCGCGATCGCGGTGACCTGCCGCGGCACCGAGGTGAAGAGCGCGAGTTCGCCGATCATGGCGCCGGGGCCGACGATCTCCTGCGCCGGCTGGCCGTCTTCCCGCGCCGTAACGGCGATCGCGCCCGACACCACCAGAACGGCCCCGTCCGAGGGCTCGCCGGCGCGGAACAGCACGTCGCCGGCACGCAGGATGCGGCTTTCTGCCGCGAAGGCGAGCAATCGCAGCGCGTCGCGCTCCATCAGGCTCAGCAGCGGCTGCCGGGCCAGCAGGGCCATATCGTCGTCGAGCGCCATCCGTCAGGGATTCAGCCGGTAGCCGCCGGCATCGGTCACGAGCAGGCGGGCATTGCCGGGATCCGGCTCGATCTTCTGCCTGAGACGGTAGATATGCGTCTCGAGCGTGTGCGTCGTGACCTGGCTGTTATAGCCCCAGACCTCCTGCAGCAGCACCTCGCGCGCGATCGGCTTGCGGCCGGCGCGGTAGAGGAAGCGCAGGATCGCGGTCTCCTTCTCGGTCAGCTTGGTCTTCGAGCCCTTTTCGCTGACGAGCAGCTTCGATCCGGGATGAAAGGTGTAGGGACCGACCTGAAAAATGGCGTCCTCGCTCGCTTCGTATTGCCGCAGATGCGCGCGGATGCGCGCCAGCAGCACGGCGAACTTGAACGGCTTCACCACATAATCGTTGGCGCCGGCCTCGAGGCCCAGCACCGTATCGGCGTCCGAGCCCTGGCCGGTCAACATCACCACCGGGCTCTTGAAGCCGTTCTTGCGCATCACCTTGACGGCCTCGCGGCCATCCATGTCGGGCAGCCCGACATCCATGACGACCAGATCGACGCGCTCGCCCTGCACGACCCTCACGGCAGCGGCGGCCGTGCCGGCCGTCGACAGCCTGAACTCCTCGTAAAGCGCCAGCTGCTCGGCCAGTGCATCGCGCAGGGTCTGGTCGTCATCGACCAGGAGAATATGATGGACGACGGACATGGGACGGTTCGCTCGGACGCAATCGTTACGGCAACATGAGCCCGCTGAGTCGTCATCGCAAGTCAGGCAGCCAGGAATCCCCTTGAGAAACCGCCCTTCCTTCCCCGCAGGCCCGCGCAAACTCTCATCGCTGCGGGTCTTCGCCTCCGTCCATGACCGCCGCAAGGGCTTCCTGATCGCCGGCTCGTCGGTGTTCCCTTGCGCGCTTGGTCGCTCCGGCATCCGCACCGACAAGCGCGAGGGCGACGGCGGCACGCCACGCACCGCCCTGCCGTTGCGCAGCGTCTTCTACCGGGCCGACCGCCTGGCTCGGCCGCGCACGCTGCTGCCGTCAAAGCGGATCGGGCCGCGCGACGCCTGGTGCGACGACGTGAATCACCGCCGCTACAATCGGCTGATCGACCGTCCGCCGGGCCAGGCCGAGGAGCGGCTGCAGCGAGAGGACCATCTCTACGACGTCGTCGTTGAGCTCGGCTGGAATGATCGGCCCGTGATTCGAGGGCGCGGCAGCGCGATCTTCTGGCATCTGGCCCGCCCCGGCTTCACGCCCACCGCCGGCTGCGTCGCGGTCGAGGGCCATGTCTTCGCCAAGGTGCTGCCGCGGCTGGCGCGCGATTGCCGGATTCTGGTCAGATAGGCCGAATTCGGCTAGAAGCAGCGGCGAGCACCGTCTCGATCATCCTCTTTGGATCAGCGGCCGCGCCCACGGGCACCGTCCCATGTCGCGGCACGATCCCAATCTGAGATTTGCGATGACTGATTCGGGTTCCTCGTTCCGCTTCGGACGGATCGCCGCGATGTTGCCGGTCGCCGATATGGCCCGCGCCTGCGATTTCTACATCGGCGCTCTCGGCTTCCGAAAAACCTTCGAGAACGGCAATCCCGTCGGCTTCACGATCCTGAAGCGCGACGCCGCCGAGTTGCACCTCACGCTCCAGCCCGGCCACAGGCCGGCAGCGTTCAACGTCGCGCATATGATGGTCGAGGACATCGACGCGGTGCACTCCCTCGTCCGCGAGCGCGGCCTGCGCATCGTCAAGGGGCTGCGCGACAAGGATTACGGCCTACGCGCCTTCGTCTTCGAGGATCCGGACGGCAACCGCATCGATGTCGGTGAGCCCCTGAAATAGACCGTCAATTCTCGGACGCAGCGAAACGCAGACCCGGGAATCTCATGCCAGGGCGGCTCTGGGTCCTCCCTATCGCAGAGATGCCCGGGTCAGACCCGGGCATGACGTCGAATTCATCCCCGTGCGCCAAAAATCGCGCTACCGACCCGCACATAGGTCGCGCCGAGCTGGATCGCCGCCTCGTAGTCGGCGCTCATCCCCATCGACAGGCCTTTGAGCCCGTTGCGGGCGGCGATCTTGGCCAGAAGGCCGAAATGCGGAGAAGGCGGCTCGTCGGCGGGGGGGATACACATCAGCCCCTCGATCGCGAGACCGTGAACCTCGCGGCAGCGGGCGATGAAGGCATCGACCTCCACCGGCAGGACACCGCCCTTTTGCGACTCCTCGCCGGTGTTCACCTGCACGAACAGCCTCGGCGCGCGGCCGGCCCGCGCCATCTCGCGCGCCAGTTCCTTCGCCAGGCTCTCCCGGTCAAGCGACTGGATGACGTCGAACAGCTCCACCGCCTCGCGCGCCTTATTCGACTGCAGCGGTCCGATCATGTGCAGTTCGGCATCGGGGAAGCGCTCTTTCAGCGCTGGCCACTTCGCCTTGGCCTCCTGGACATAGTTCTCGCCGAAGATGCGCTGTCCAGCCTCCAGCACCTCGATGATCTGTTCGGCCGGCTTGGTCTTGGAGACGGCGACCAGCGCAACCGAACCCGGCTTGCGCCCGAAATCGCGCTCGGTACGGCTGATCGCCGCCCGGATCTCAGCCAAACGCGTAACCGTATCGCTCATCTGCCAGCCTCTCATGCCCTGCGCGCCGTTGACCGCGTGCGCGCAATGGTGTCCTAGAGCAGGTTGCAAGATTCCGACATCCGGTTTTTGCATTCAGCCCCTGCGCCGGCCTGCCTCCGGGAACCGGCGAACCGCCAAGAATCGCCCGCTCAGAGAATTGCCCGCTGACATGGCCGTCGAACGTTACAATCCGAAAGAGTCCGAGCCGAAATGGCGCACCGTCTGGGAAGAGCGCAAGCTTTTCGAGACGAGGAACGACGACACGCGGCCGAGCTACTATGTCCTCGAGATGTTCCCCTATCCGTCGGGACGCATCCATATGGGCCATGTCCGCAACTATGCGATGGGCGACGTGGTCGCGCGCTACAAGCGCGCCAAGGGTTTCTCGGTGCTGCATCCGATGGGCTGGGACGCCTTCGGCCTGCCGGCGGAGAATGCCGCCAAGCAGAAAAAGGTCCATCCGCGCGAATGGACCTATGAGAACATCGCGACGATGCGCAAGCAGCTCAAGTCGATGGGCCTGTCGCTCGACTGGAGCCGCGAGCTCGCGACCTGCGACCCCAGCTACTACCGCCACCAGCAGAAGATGTTCCTGGACTTCCTSAAGACCGGGCTGGTCGACCGCAAGACCGCCAAGGTCAACTGGGACCCGGTCGACGAGACCGTGCTGGCCAATGAGCAGGTCATCGACGGCCGCGGCTGGCGTTCCGGTGCGCCGGTCGAGATCCGCGAGCTGACCCAGTGGTTCTTCAAGATCACCGAATACGGTCAGGAACTGAACGACGCGCTCGACGGCCTGACCCGCTGGCCCGAGAAGGTCCGGCTGATGCAGAAGAACTGGATCGGTCGCTCCGAAGGCTTGCTGGTTCGTTTCGCACTCGAATCGAATGGTGCGGGGCAGGACGAGGTCGAGGTCTATACGACCCGCCCCGATACGCTGTTCGGCGCCAAGTTCGTCGCCATCGCGCCCGATCATCCGATCGCCAAGTCCATCGCGGCGAAGAGCCCCTCGCTGCAGGCCTTTATCGAGGAATGCAAGCGCACAGGCACGGCGCAGGAAGCCATCGACAAGGCCGAGAAGCTCGGTTTCGACACTGGCCTGCGCGCCGTGCACCCGCTCGATCCCAACTGGACGTTGCCCGTCTATGTCGCGAATTTCGTCTTGATGGAATACGGCACCGGCGCCATCTTCGGCTGCCCGGCGCATGACCAGCGCGACCTCGACTTCGTCAACAAGTATGGCCTGGGTAATACCCCTGTGGTAGCGCCGGAAGGCACCGATCCGGCTGGTTTCGTCATCACCGACACCGCCTATGACGGCGATGGCCGGATGATCAATTCCCGCTTCCTCGACGGTATGACCATCGCGGAAGCCAAGGAGGAGGTCGCGCGCCGGCTCGAGGGCGAAACCCGCGGCAACCGCCCGGTCGGCCAGCGCAAGGTCAATTTCCGCCTGCGGGACTGGGGCATCTCGCGCCAGCGCTACTGGGGCTGCCCGATCCCGGTCATCCATTGTTCCGACTGCGGAACGGTTCCGGTGCCGGATGCCGACCTGCCGGTGAAGCTGCCGGACGACGTCTCCTTCGACAAACCGGGCAACCCGCTCGACCATCACCCGAGCTGGAAACACGTCGCTTGCCCGCAATGCGGCAAACCGGCGCGGCGCGAGACCGATACGATGGATACCTTCGTCGATTCGTCCTGGTACTTCGCCCGCTTCACCGACCCGTGGCGCACCGAGAGCCCGACCGACCGCAAGGCCGTCGATCGCTTCCTCCCGGTCGACCAGTATATCGGCGGCGTCGAGCACGCGATCCTGCACCTGCTCTATTCGCGCTTCTTCACCCGGGCGATGAAGAGGACCGGCCATGCCGGCCTCGACGAGCCCTTCGCTGGTCTGTTCACCCAGGGCATGGTCGTGCACGAGACCTACCGGGCCGCCAATGGCGACTGGGTCGAGCCGGGCAATGTCCGTATCGAGGTGGCCGGAAACGACCGCCGTGGTTTCGACGTCGAGACCGGCGCTCCGATCGAAATCGGCTCGATCGAGAAGATGTCGAAGTCGAAGAAGAACGTCGTGGACCCCGACGACATCATCGCGTCCTACGGCGCCGACACCGCCCGCTGGTTCATGCTCTCGGATTCGCCGCCGGATCGCGACGTGATCTGGACCGACGAGGGCGTGCAGGGCGCCGCCCGCTTCGTCCAGCGTCTCTGGCGTCTCGTCGCCGAGATCGCCGAACGCACCGGCGGCAAGGCCGAGAAGCCTGCCCAGGTCGGTGATGCCGCGCTCGCGCTACGCAAAGCGAGCCATCGCGCTCTCGACGCGGTCGGCGCCGATATCGAGCGCCTCGGCTTCAACCGTTGCGTCGCGCATATCTACACCCTGACCAATGCCATCGGTAAGGCGCTGGACGCTGCGGCCGAGAGGCCCGAGCTCGATGCCGACATCGCCTTCGCGCTGCTTGAAGCCGCCACGATCGTCACCCAGCTCGTGGCACCGATGATGCCGCATCTGGCCGAGGAATGCTGGCAGGCTCTCCGCCAGCCTGGCCTCGTCGGCGAAGCCTCCTGGCCGGAGGTCGAGCCCGCACTGCTGAAGGACGACAGCGTCACGCTGCCCGTCCAGCTCAACGGCAAGAAGCGGGCTGAGGTGACGGTTCCGGCCGATGCCGATACGGTGGCGGTGGAAGCCGCCACCCGCGCCAGCGAAGCGGTTCAGCGGGCCCTCGAAGGGCGCGCCATCCGCAAGATCATCGTGGTTCCCGGGAGAATCGTGAATGTCGTCGTCTGAAGCCGCTCTTTCCCGCCGGACGCTGCTCGCAGCCGTGCTCGCCGCGGCAGCGCTCGCTGGAGGCTGCTTCCAGCCGCTCTATTCCGAGAACACGACGAGCACGGTCGGTGGCAGCGTCAAGACCGCGCTTCGCAGCATCGAGATTCCAGAGATCAAAGGCCTGGTGGGCCATTACTTCCGTAACGAGCTCGTCTTTGAGTTCGACGGCAGCGGTGATCCCGACGCGCAGAGGAAGCTGAGGCTCGATGCCAATATCGCGGAATCCGTCGAGGTCGTCACGGTGGATTACATCAATGGCCGCGCCGATTCGGCGGTGCTCGTCGCTACCGCAACCTGGAAAGTGACGCGCATCGGGACGGGTGAAGTCGTCTCCTCCGGCACCAATTCCGTCCGCGCGCCCTATGAGCGCTCCGGACAGCGTTTCGCCACGCTGCGTGCAGCACGTGACGCACAGATCCGCGCCGCGAAGAACCTCGCCACGATCATCCGGGGACAGATCGCCGCCGATCTCACCTCCTGACCTGCCATGGTCGCGATCAAGGCGCATGAAGCCGAACGGATACTGGCGCGCCTCGATCCGGCCTGGCGCCTTGTCCTGATCTACGGACCTGACGCCGGGCTCGTCTCCGAGCGGGCGGGCACATTGGCCCGCGCCAGCGTCGATGATGCCAGCGATGCTTTCCAGCTCATCCGCATGGATGGCGACGCCGTTGCCGCCGACCCGCTGAAGCTCGCTGACGAAGCCAACACTATCGGCCTTTTCGGCGGCCGCCGCGCAATCCGCGTCTCTCCGACATCCAAACCCCTGCTGGCGGCGGTCGAGCCGCTGCTGGCGGTGCCTTCGCAGGATGCCCTCGTCATCGTCGAGGCGGGCGACCTGCAGCGCACGAACCCACTGCGCACCGCCTGCGAGAGAGCCAAGACCGCGCTCGCCGTGCCCTGCTATGGCGACGCAGCCCGCGATCTCGGCTCGATCATCGATGAAATGGTACGCGGCGCCGGTAAGTCGATCGACCGCACCAGCCGGGAGCATCTCGCCGGTCTTCTCGGCGGCGACCGCCAGACATCCCGTCGCGAGATCGAAAAGCTCCTGCTTTATGTCGGAACCGACCCTGCCGTGCGGGAAGAGCACATCGACGCTATCGTCGGCGACACCGCCCAGCGCGAGCAGGCCATGCTCGTCGATGCGGTCTTCGCGGGAAAGCTGCCGGTGCTCGACCTCGCTCAGGCCAAGCTCAGCAGCGAGGGATTGGACGCCGGTGTGATGCTCGGCACGGTGCTTCGCCAGGCGCTGGCCTTGCTCAAAGCGCGTCAGGCTGTCGATGCCGGGAAGGGGGTCCGAGACGTCGTCGGAACGATGCGCCTACCTTACCCCCGCATTGCCACAACCGAGGCTGCACTGAATGCCTGGTCCAGCGCCAAGCTGAACGAAGCTGTCGGCCTACTCGGCAATGCGATCCTGGCCACGCGCCAGAATGCCGATATGGGTCGCGCCGTCGCGACCCGCACATTGTGGACGTTGGCTCGGCTCGCCCGCAGCGGCCGGCCCGAGTGATCAGGCCTTGAGCCGGTGGCAGAGCGCGTCGAGTTGTTCGAGCGTCTTGTAGCCGATCCGGACCTCCCCCGATCCGTTGGCGCGATGCGCGATCGAAACTGAGAGACCAAGCGCGTCTTCCAGCGCCTTCTCAAGAGCCCGCGTATCAGGATCCTTCTCGACCTTCGGCTTCGACAGCGCGACGCTCTTTGTCGTCTCGCCCCGTGCTTCTTCCTGCACGACACGCTCGATATCGCGGACGCTCATGCCTTCGTCGACGATCCGGCGCGCCATCAGTTCCGGCTCCGAAACGGAGAGGAGGGCGCGGGCGTGACCCGCCGAAACCGCGCCTTCGCTGACCATCTTGCGGACGGATTCGGGCAACTTCGACAGACGCATCGTATTGGCGACGTGGCTGCGGCTCTTGCCGATGACGCGTGCCAGATCGTTCTGCGTATAACCGAACTCGGCGATCAACCGCTCATAGCCGGCAGCTTCCTCGATCGCGTTGAGGTCGGTACGCTGAACGTTCTCGACGATCGCGATCTCCAGCGCTTCGCGGTCGTCCGCCTCGACCAGAATCACCGGGACATCGTGCAGTTCGGCGCGCTGCGCCGCCCGCCAGCGCCGCTCGCCGGCGATGATCTCGTAGGCATCGACCATGCCGGGGATCGAACGCACGATGATCGGCTGCAAAATGCCACGCTCGCGAATCGAAGTCGTGAGCTCGTCGAGATCCTCCTCCACGAAGCTGCGGCGCGGATTGCGCGCGCTCGGACGCAGGAACTCGACCGGCACTTTGCGTTGGCCCCGCGCCCGCTCGATTGCGCCGATTTCCTCCCCGACGTCACCGATCAGCGCCGCCAGACCACGGCCCAGGCGTGAGCGCCCCTGTTCTTCGGCCATCGCCATCCTCGTTACCTCACCATTTCGTTTCGTCAGGCCGCGGCGCGCAGAGCGCGCTCCCGCTTGATCACCTCCGACGCCAATCGCAGATACGCCTGCGAACCCGAGCAGCGCAGATCATAGAGCAGCGCCGGTTTGCCATAGGACGGCGCCTCGGAAACCCGCACGTTTCGTGGGATTACCGTCTCATAAACCTTATCACCAAGGAAACTCTTCACATCCGCCATGACCTGACCCGACAGATTGTTGCGCGGGTCGAACATGGTCAGCACCACGCCCTGGATCATCAGCCGCGGATTGAGTCCCGCGCGAACCTGCTCCACCGTCTTGAGCAGTTGGCTGAGACCTTCAAGCGCGAAAAACTCGCACTGCAGCGGCACCAAAACGGCATCAGCGGCCGTCATCGCGTTTATCGTGATCAGGCTCAGCGAAGGCGGGCAGTCGATCAGGACGTAAGTTAGATCCTGGCAGCGCTGGTCGTAGCATAATTCGTCAATCGCACTCTTCAACCGATGAGCGCGATCCTTGGCCGATGCGATCTCCAGTTCGACGCCGAGCAGGTCCAGCGTCGAGGGCGCCAGAGACAGGCCCGGTACGGCCGTGGGCTGGAGCGCCTGACCCAGGCCGACATCGCCGCAGAGAACATCGTAAGTCGAGGACTTCCGGCTACGGCGATCGACGCCGAGTCCGGTCGAGGCATTGCCCTGCGGGTCGAGGTCGACGATCAGGACCTTCTCGCCGATCGCGGCCAGCGCCGTGCCGAGGTTGATCGCCGTGGTCGTCTTGCCGACGCCACCCTTCTGATTCGCAAGCGCGATGACACGCGGGCGGCGCTGCGGTGGCGCAGATCTGAGTTCCGTCATGGATCGGCTCGTCTCTCGGCCGAGCGGATCATCAGGATTCGCGCGGCATCATCAGTCACGGAGGAAACCGTTGTCGCCTGAATCTTCCAATATCTGGCCGAGTCGGTCAATTCCGCATCTAGATGTTGTCCCTTGGGAAAGAGCCCAAGAGTGCCGGTTCTCAACAGCTCTTCGCACCAGTCGAGGAGCTTCGTCAGCGGCGCTAGCGCCCGGGCTGTCACCACATCGGCCTTGCCCGCGAAATCGCCGATCACATCCTCGATACGAGCGGCATGGACCTTGACCGGCGCGCCGGTAACCCGCGCCGCGTGGCGCAGAAACGCGCATTTGCGAGCATTGCTCTCGACAAGATCGATCTGACCTCGGCCACGCTCCGCAAGGCAGATACCGATCACCAGCCCCGGAAAACCGCCGCCGGAACCGAGATCGAGCCAGCGTTCGCGTTCGGGCGCGAGGCTGAAGATCTGCAGCGAGTCCGCGATATGGCGTGTCCAGACATCCGCCAGCGTCGTGGAGGAGACCAGATTCTTGGCCGCCTGCCAGCGCTCGAGCTCCGCCACGAGCAGCGCCAGGCGCTCCTCTGTTTCACGTGAAACAGGCGTCAAGCGCAAAGCGCGCTGCCTGTCGGTCTTTTCAACAGTCACGTCGATCCTGTGGATAACGGCGCCGGGAGCCGGCCCTTCCGTGCGTGTGCGGCCAACAGCGCCAGAGCTGCGGGCGTCATGCCTTCGATCTTGCCGGCCTGCGCCAGGTCCGCTGGGCGCAGCGCGGCGAGCTTTGCCTTGATCTCGTTCGACAGGCCCGAAATCATGTCGAGGTCGAGATCAGCCGGAACTTTCAATGACTGGTCGCGTCGATAAGCCTGGATCTCCGCAGCCTGCCGGTCGAGATAGACCGCATAGACTGCATCCGCGGTAACACGCGCCGTCACGGACGCAGAATAACCCTGCAGCTCAGGCCAGATCGCAGCAAGCCGCTCGAAACCGACATCGGGATAAGACAGGATTTGGTAAGCGCTGCGTCGCACTCCGTCCCGGTTGAGCTGCAGGCCAACGCCCTCTGCCTGCCGAGGCGTCAACCACAGGCTCTGCAAGGTCTGGCTCAAAGCAGCGATTTCGCCGCGGCGTGCCTCAAAGGCGGCATGCCGGGCTGAGCCGACCACGCCGAGCTTCGTGCCGAAGCCGGTCAGCCGCTCATCCGCATTGTCCACGCGCAGCGACAGGCGAAATTCCGCCCGCGACGTGAACATTCGGTACGGCTCCGTAACGCCGCGCGTGACGAGATCGTCGACGAGCACGCCGATATAGGACTGTGTTCGGTCGAAAACCACGGGCTCAGCGTCGCCAGCCAACCGTGCCGCGTTCAGCCCTGCGAGCAGTCCCTGGGCGCCCGCCTCCTCATAGCCCGTCGTTCCATTGATCTGGCCGGCCAGGAACAGGCCACCGACGGCGTGCGTCTCCAGCGTGTTCTTCAACGCCCGCGGATCGACGAAATCGTATTCGATCGCATAGCCCGGCCGCTGCATCGTGGCGCGCTCGAGACCGGGGATGGTCTTCAGCAGACCCAGCTGGACATCCTCGGGCAGCGAGGTCGAGATGCCGTTCGGATAGACCGTGTCGTCATCCAGCCCTTCAGGCTCCAGAAAGATCTGGTGTCCGTCGCGATCGCCAAACCTGCCGACCTTGTCCTCGATCGACGGGCAATAGCGCGGGCCGCGCCCTTCGATCTGGCCCGAGAACATCGGCGCGCGATGCAGATTGGCGCGGATCAGCTCATGACTCGCCAGCGTCGTGCGCGTGATACCGCAGGAAATCTGCGGATTGGTGATCGCCGTAGTCAGCGCCGAGAACGGCTCTGGCGGCTCGTCGCCCGGCTGCATCTCAAGTGCAGCCCAGTCGATGCTCCGACCGTCGAGACGGGGAGGGGTTCCGGTCTTCAGACGCCCGAGCGGGAAGCCATAACCCTCCAGCGTCGCCGAGAGTCCGAGCGACGGTGCCTCACCGACCCGCCCGGCCGGGATCTTGGTCTCGCCGATATGGATCAGCCCGCGCAAGAAAGTCCCCGTCGTCAGCACGACCGTTCCGGTTCCGAATCGGCGCCCATCCGCAAGGATGACCGCTACAACGCGGCCAGATTCGATCTCGAGGTCGAAGACTTCGCCGGCGACGATATCGAGACCGGGCTGCTGGGCGAGCAGCTCTTGCATGGCTTGGCGGTAGAGCTGGCGGTCGGCCTGGGCGCGGGGCCCGCGCACCGCCGGTCCCTTGCGACGGTTGAGCATGCGAAATTGGATGCCCCCAAGGTCGGCCGCGCGGGCCATCACGCCGTCGAGAGCGTCGATTTCCCTTACGAGATGACCCTTGCCGAGACCGCCGATCGCGGGATTGCAAGACATCACGCCGATGGTCTCGGGCTTGTGCGTCACCAAGGCTGTACGCGCGCCATAGCGCGCCGCCGCCGCAGCCGCTTCTGCCCCGGCATGGCCGCCGCCGACGACGATGACGTCGTAGTGCTGCTGATGATGGATGGACATGCCATTTTCGCTAACGAAGCCGGGGAGGCGGGTCAACGGCAATCGCTACAAACCGGGCGGATCATCCGCTCGGGCTTACTTTCCGATGCAGAATCCGGCGAAGAGCTGGTCGAGCACATCCTCGACATCGATGCGGCCGACCAGCCTCTCGAGCGCGACGACCGCCAGGCGGATATCCTCCGCAAGCAACTCACCCTGGCCATGATCGGCGGTGACCGCACGCTCCAGCGCCGCGACCGCATCGCTCACCGCGACGCGATGGCGTTCACGGGTCAGCAGCGCAGGCTCCGTCTGACCGAGATCGCGCAGCCGTGCCACGATCTCCGCGAGCAGGTCAGGGATTCCCTCTCCGGTTTTCACCGAGATCGCACGTTCCCCCGCCAATGCTTCCCCACCAAGATCCGACTTCGTCGCGACTGCCAGTGTCGAAGCTTCTTGCTCGATTCGATACGTATCCGAATCGATCCCGCGCAGGCTCAGTACGAGATCGGCGCGCTCCACCAGCGCGCGTGCACGCTTGACGCCTTCGGCCTCGATCGGGTCGATGCTGTCGCGCAGTCCCGCCGTATCGATCAGGATCACCGGCAAACCTTCCAGGTCGAGGCGTACTTCCAGAGCATCGCGCGTCGTGCCGGCAATCGGAGACACGATAGCAACCTCGCGCCGGGCGAGCGCATTGAGCAGGCTCGATTTGCCGGCATTGGGCGGGCCGGCCAGCACCACGACGAAGCCCTCGCGGACACGTTCGCCCATGGTGAAACTGCCGAGCGCCTCACGCAGCGAGATCAGAACACCGCCGGCCAAGGCAAGTGCCTGATCCTGAAGCGGACCCGCAACATCGCCCTCGTCTGAGAAATCCAGCTCGGCGGCGAGCAAGCTCATCGCCTCGATCAACTCTCCGCGCCAGCGCTTGGCGACGAAGCCGAGGGCGCCGTCCATTTGGCGCAGGGCCTGTTTGCGCTGCCATTCCGTTTCCGAATCGATCAGGTCGGCCAAGCCTTCGACGGCAGCGAGATCGAGCTTGCCGGCCTCGAAGGCTCGCCGGGTAAATTCTCCGGCTTCCGCGAGTTTTACTCCCGGTAGTACCGTCAGTATGGCCAGTAGTTCCGCGAGAACGGCGCGCGAACCGTGGACATGAAACTCCGCGACATCCTCGCCGGTGAAGCTCGCCGGTGCCGCGAAGAACAGGACGAGCGCCGTATCGACGGCCATACCTTTTCCATCCGAGAGCCGGCGGAGTGTCGCCATGCGCGGCGGCGGTATGACTCCCGCTACGGTCTCAAGGACGAAACGAACCCGCGGACCGGAGACCCGCACGACCGCCACACCGGCCCGGCCAGGCGCCGAGGACAGCGCCACGATCGTCGGATGGGCTTCGTAGATGTGCGTCTCGGTAGCCGTCATGCTGGTCATTCGCTGGTCGGTATCAGGGGTGCCAGCACAGCTGTGCCTTGCCCGGGCAGCGCGTCAAGCTTGCATGCTCTGGGCCGGCTGTGCTGCCGCGTCCCGGCCGATCGCGCGTAGGCACAAGAAGCCCGATGTGGAGCTGGGGAGCGACTGGCCAACGATGCTCCATGCGGGAGCCCGAAGATAGGCGACCGTTCGGATTCGTTTCGATTACGAATCGAGTCCTTCCGGGAAATCTTTCTCGCGGTTGTAACGGGAGTGAATCGGTCGCCATATAGATTAGTGGCGCCGGCGGTAGCTGCGCCACAAACAAATTCGCCGCCGTCCGACCGCTTCTGCGCGATCGATACGGCGGCGAATCGAATGCCGGATCGGGTGGACCCGTCAGGTATTCATCGAGTCGAAGAATTCCGAGTTCTGCTTGGTCTGGCGCAGCTTGTCCAAAAGGAACTCGATCGCATCCTGCGGTCCCATCGGGTTGAGGATACGGCGCAGCACATAGGTCTTCTGCAGGTCGGAGCGCGGCGTGATGAGCTCCTCCTTGCGGGTGCCGGACTTGATGATGTCGATAGCCGGGAAGATGCGCTTGTCGGCCACCTTGCGGTCGAGAATGATCTCGGAGTTGCCCGTTCCCTTGAACTCCTCGAAGATCACTTCGTCCATGCGCGAGCCGGTGTCGATCAGCGCTGTCGCGACGATGGTGAGCGAGCCGCCTTCCTCGATATTGCGGGCGGCGCCGAAGAAGCGCTTCGGCCGCTGCAGGGCATTGGCGTCGACACCACCGGTCAGCACCTTGCCCGAGGACGGAACCACGGTGTTGTAGGCGCGGCCGAGGCGGGTGATCGAGTCCAGCAGGATGACGACGTCGCGGCCATGCTCGACCAGACGCTTGGCCTTCTCGATGACCATCTCCGCGACCTGGACGTGGCGCGAGGCCGGCTCGTCGAAGGTCGAGGACACGACCTCCCCCTTCACCGAGCGCTGCATGTCGGTGACTTCTTCCGGCCGCTCGTCGATCAGCAGAACGATGAGATAGCACTCGGGATGATTGGTCGTGATCGACTGGGCGATGTTCTGCAGCAGCACGGTCTTGCCGGTGCGCGGCGGCGCGACGATCAGCGCGCGCTGGCCCTTGCCGATCGGCGCCACGATGTCGATGACGCGTGGCGAGAAATCCTTCTTGGTCGGATCCTGCACCTCGAGCTTCAGCCGCTGGTCCGGGTAGAGCGGCGTCAAATTGTCGAAGTGGATCTTGTGCTTGATCTTCTCCGGGTCCTCGAAATTGATCGAGTTGACCTTGAGCAGGGCGAAATAGCGCTCGCCATCCTTGGGGCTGCGGATCGGCCCCTCGACCGTATCGCCAGTCCGCAGACCGAACTTCCGAATCTGCGAGGGCGAGACATAGATGTCGTCGGGACCCGGCAGATAGTTCGAATCGGAGGAGCGCAGGAAGCCGAAGCCGTCCTGCAGCACCTCGACCACGCCCTCGCCCAGGATCTCGGTCTCGCGTGCGGCGAGTTGCTTCAGGATGGCGAACATCAGCTCCTGCTTGCGCATCGTGCTGGCGTTCTCGACCTCCACCTCCTCGGCAAAGGTCAGAAGTTCGGTCGGCGATTTGATCTTGAGCTCTTGGAGCTTGATTTCCCGCATGGGGCACCCGGATCGTGAACGCCCTGCGAATCGGCAGGGGTGGGGACTGTACTGGAGTGATCGACTTCGGCCCTGACCGGACCTGCGCGGGGGGTGCGCGACCTGAGCTGCTGCTAGGGCAGATCGCTCACGAACAGTCGACAACAAGGGAGGACGCTGGAGAAGCGCAGCTCCTGATAGCGGGAATCGCGGCCGGGCTCAAGCGGGAAGAATCGTCTGCGTTAGAACGGTTTCACGATGACGAGAATGACGATGACGAGCATCAGCACAGCCGGCACTTCGTTGAGGATGCGGAAATAGCGGGGAGATTTCTGGTTCTTGTCCTCGGCGAAGGCGCGGACATGCTTCACCAGCACCCCATGGATACCGGAGAGGATCAGCACCAGCAGCAGCTTGGCATGCAGCCAGCCGCCTTTGAAGGCGAAGCCGTACCAGGCGAGGTAGAGACCGAGCACCCAGGTCAGGATCATCGCCGGGTTGATGATGCCCTTCAGCAGCCGGCGCTCCATGATCTTGAAGGTCTCGGACTGGATCGAGCCGATCTGAGCCTCGGCATGGTAGACCATCAGCCGCGGCAGATAGAGCATCCCGGCCATCCAGGAGATGACCGCGACGACGTGGAAAGCCTTGATCCACTCATACATATCCTGACCCTCAGCCCCGCACGGCCTTCAGCAGCCGCTCGACATGGGCGATTGGCGTATCCGGCAGGATGCCATGCCCGAGATTGAAGACGAACGGCCCGCGACCGAAGGCTGAGAGGATCGCCGCGATTTCCTTCTCGAGCTCCGGGCCGCCAGCCCTCAGAACGAGCGGATCGAGATTGCCTTGCACGGGCAGCCTCGTCTGGATGGCGTCGCGCGCAAAGTCCCTATCGATATCGGATTCGAGCCCGACCGCATCGACACCCGTTCCAGCAACATAGTCCGGGATCAGCCGGCCGGCTCCGCGTGGGAACCCGATGATGCGGGCATGGGCGTGAACCGCGCGCACGCCCTCTACGATCCGCCGGGTCGGCGCGACGCACCAGCGCCTGAAATCCTCCGGTCCCAACGCGCCTGCCCAACTGTCGAAGATCTGCACCGCATCGACGCCGGCGGCGATCTGGGCGTTGAGATAGCTCACGGAGGCAACGACGATGCGATCGATGATCGCCTGGAACAGTTCAGGGTCCTTCGCGAACAGGGCCTTGGCAGGTCCCTGATCGGGCGTGCCGCGGCCGGCCACCATATAGGTCGCCACAGTCCAGGGAGCCCCGCAGAAGCCGATGAACCCCGTCTCGCGGGGCAAGGCACCACGCACCCGCCGCACGGTCTCCAGAATGGGATCCAGCTTGGCGCCATCGGCGAGCTGATCGATCTCTGCCAGTCTTGCGGCATCCGCGACGGGTTCCAGCCGCGGACCTTCGCCCTCTGCGAACCAGAGCTTCTGCCCGAGTGCCTGCGGCACGACGAGAATATCCGAGAACAGGATCGCGGCATCGAAGCCGAAGCGCCGGATCGGCTGGAGCGTCACCTCGGCAGCGAGCTCGGGGTTGTAGCAGAGCGCAAGGAAGCTGCCGGCCTTGGCCCGAAGCTCGCGATACTCCGGCAAATAGCGCCCCGCCTGGCGCATCAGCCAGATCGGAGGAACAGGCAATTTCTCGCCTGCCAATGCCCGAAGAAAGAGCGGCTCTGCGCTGATCGTTCCAGGGGCTGGATGGCTCATCCCGTATCCTCACTAAAAAGAGATTCTATGAAAGATTCTCTTTTTCTTTGACTCTTGGACAGGGGAGATAGCCCGGCCCAATCCTGTCCACAACCGTTCCACAGGTGGTGGGACAGCCGGTCGCGGGTCTCAGGCTCGAACGATCGGGTGTTAAGGCTTTATTAACGAATTGGAATCCGCTTCCGCTCCTGCGGCGGCCAGAATGATTCACGTGAAACACTTCCTTAACCATGCACAGTCCGGCGTCTGTTGACGAACAGGGCGGGTTATACAGGCGCTCTCGCCACCACCGGCCAGAGACCGGGTTGTCCACACCACTCCCCATGCCCCGGGAAAACTCGGAGCGGCCATGGTGCGGACGCTTTCGGATCGAATGCCTGATTCCGATCCGGCCGAAAGCGCGCTAGATGAAGACAAGAGCGCTTCAGGCCGGGGGACGCCGTGGTCCGCAACTATTTCCATCTGCATCTGGTTTCAGACGCGACCGGCGAAACCCTGATCGCCGTCAGCCGTGCCGCAGCGGCACAATATGAGAGCGTGTCCGCTATCGAGCATGTCTACCCGCTGGTGCGCTCGGAGGCTCAGCTCGCCCGCGTTCTGGCCGAAATCGAATCCTCACCCGGCGTCGTGCTCTACACGCTGGTCGAACCTGAATGGCAGGAAAAGCTCGAGAACTTCTGCCGCGAGCTGGGCTGCCCCTGTCTCTCGGTGCTGCAGCCGGTGCTGTCGCTGTTCCAATCCTATCTCGGCCAGGCCTCCGCGACGAAGCCGGGCGCGCAGCATGTTCTCAATACCGAGTACTTCCGCCGGATCGATGCGATGAACTACACGCTGCTCCATGACGACGGCCAGATGGGCGGCGATCTCGACAATGCCGACGTCATCCTGGTCGGCATCAGCCGGACGTCGAAGACACCGACGAGCATCTATCTCGCCAATCGCGGCATCAAGACCGCCAATATCCCTCTCGTTCCGAATATTCCGCTGCCTGTCGAACTGGAGAGCGCCAAGAAGCCGCTGATCGTCGGCCTGATCGCCAGCCCCGATCGTATCGTCCAGATCCGCCAGAATCGGCTCCTGTCCCTACGCGCCGACGATGAGACATCCTATGTAGATCCGGCGGCCGTTGCCGACGAAGTCTCGCAGTCGCGCCGGCTCTGCGCCCGCAAGGGCTGGCCGGTCATTGATGTGACCCGTCGCTCGATTGAGGAAACCGCAGCATCGATCGTCGACCTGCTGCGCGACCACCGCATGAAGTTCATCGCGACATGATCATTTCCAACAGTCTTTGGCTCGAAGCACAGCCCTTGATCCTCGCCTCCGGGAGCACGGCCCGCCGCGACATGCTGGCTGCGGCCGGCATTCCGGTAGAGGTGCTGAAGCCCGAGATCGACGAGCGCGCGGTCGAGCATCCGCTGGTCGAGCAGCATGTCCCGGCAGACCAGATCGCAGCGGCGCTTGCCTGCGCCAAGGCTCTCTCTGTTTCGAACGCGCGGCCCGGTCGTCTCGTCCTCGCCGCCGACCAGACCCTGACCTGCGACGGGATCACCTTCCACAAGCCGGTCGACAGCTTCGCAGCTGCCGAGCAGATCGCGGAGCTCGCCGGCAGGACGCACGAACTCCACTCCGCCTTCGTCCTGGCGAGGGATGGCGCGCCGATCGCCGAAGGGCGCGAGACCGCGCGGATGACCATGCGTTCTCTCGATTCCGACTTCATCGGGCTCTATGTCGATCTGGTCGGCCCTGCGGCCCTGTCCAGCGTCGGCGGCTATCAGCTTGAGGGGCTGGGCGCCCAGCTCTTCGATACCGTCGAAGGCAATCACTTCACCATCCTTGGCCTGCCCTTGCTTGCCGTTCTCGCCGCCCTGCGCGATCTCGGCTGCCTCGCCCGCTGACCGGACTATCCCATGCCGCCTCGCTGCTTCGTTGTAGGACACCCCATCGCTCATTCGCGCTCGCCGATGATCCATGGCGAGTGGCTCCGCCACTACCGGATCGCCGGTTCGTATGAGCGTGTCGACGTCGCACCGCCCGATCTGCCCGCCTTCATCCAGCGCCTGCGCGACGGTGAATTCGCCGGCGGCAATGTCACCGTGCCGCACAAGGAAGCAGTGATGGTGCTGGTCGATGAGGTCAGCGATGCCGGCCGGGCGGTCGGCGCGGTCAACACGCTCTGGCGCGAGGGCAATCGCGTATTGGCTGATAACAGCGATGTGCCGGGCTTCCTCGCTCATCTCGATGCGACTGTGCCGGATTGGCAGGGGCGTGTCGGAACAGCACTCGTCCTGGGCGCCGGCGGGGCCGCGCGCGGCATCTGCTACGGGCTGAAGTCGCGGGGCGTCGACCACGTCGTCGTCGTCAATCGCAGCCGCGAGCGCGCAGAGGAATTGGCTGCTGCCTTGGGGCGGCCGCTTGAGACCGGAGACTGGGATCAGCGCGACCGGCTAGTCGGGCAGGCCGATCTCATCGTGAACGCGACGGCTTTGGGCATGCAGGGCAAACCGCCGCTGGAGATCGATCTCGCGGCGCTCCGGCCCGGCACCATCGTCGACGACATCGTCTATGCGCCTCTCAAGACGGCGCTCCTCGCGGAGGCCGAGAGTCGCGGCGGCATTCCGGTCGATGGTCTGGGCATGCTGCTGCATCAAGCCGTACCGGGCTTCGCTCGCTGGTTCGGCGTAACGCCGGAAGTGACGCCGGCCCTGCGCGCCCTGATCGAAGCCGATATCCTGAAGACCTGATTCGGCGGAGAGAGCATGACCTTCGTGCTGGGGCTGACGGGCTCGATCGGAATGGGGAAGTCGACGACGGCCGGGCTGTTCGTGCAGCGCGGCGTGCCGTTGCATGATGCGGATGCTGCCGTACATCGCCTGCACCGCGGCCGCGCGGCGGCACCGATCGAGGAGGCCTTCCCCGGCACATTGGTCGATGGCGTGGTCGATCGGGCGAAACTGGGCGCGGCGGTCCTCGGAAAGCCGGAAGCGCTCAAGCGGCTCGAGGCGATCATTCATCCGCTCGTGCGCGAGGAAGAGGAAAGCTTCGTCGCGCGCTGTCGCCGCGAGGGCGCGGCGCTTGCCGTCATCGACGTGCCGCTGCTGCTCGAAACCGGCGGGGAAGTGCGTTGCGACGCAGTCCTCGTCGTGACCGCGCCGGCCGAGGTTCAGCGCGAACGCGTCCTCGCCCGGCCCGGCATGAACGCGGAAAAGCTCGAGGCGATCCTTTCGCGCCAGATGCCGGATGCCGAGAAGCGCCGCCACGCCCATTTCCTTGTGGACACGGCGCGCGGGCTCGTGGCCGCGGAGCGACAGGTCGGTTCTATCCTGATGGCGCTCGCCGGCCGTCCCGGGCGCGGCGCTGCAGTGAGGTCCTCAAGCGATGCGTGAGATCGTTCTCGATACCGAAACCACCGGCGTCGAAGCCAATAATGGCGACCGCATCGTCGAGATCGGCTGCGTCGAGCTGGTCAATCACTGCCCGAGCGGCCGCACTTATCATGTCTACATCAACCCCGAGCGCTCGATGCCGGCCGGGGCGTTCAATGTCCACGGCCTCTCGGAAGAATTCCTATCGGACAAGCCCGTATTCGCCGCGGTCGCCCAGGAGTTCGCGGAATTCATCGCCGGCGCGAAGCTGGTGATCCACAACGCTGCCTTCGACGTCGGCTTCATCAACATGGAGTTCAAGCGCCTCGGCCTGCCGCCGATCGAGCAGGCATGGGTGGTCGATACCCTGTCGATGGCGCGCCGCAAGCACCCCGGCGCTTCGAACAGCCTCGATGCGCTGTGCTCGCGCTACGGCATCGACAACAGCCGCCGCACCAGGCACGGCGCCTTGCTCGACTCTGAGATCCTCGCCGAGGTGTATATCGAGCTGATCGGCGGCAAGCAGACCTCGCTGGGTCTCGGCGTCGAGGGAGTGGCGGGTCGCGGCGGGCTTGCGATGGTTGCGGCCGAGAAGCCGCAGCGCCAGCGTCCGCTTGCGCCACGCCTCGACGAAGCCGCCATCAAGGCGCATGAGGCCTTCATCCTGGGATCGCTGAAGGCCCCGCTGTGGAAGGGCTATCTCGGCATCACGGACGACGCGGCACAGTAATCCGCATCGTCCTTTCCTGGAAGGTCAGCTCTGGGCGTCCTTCCGCACCTTGCGGCGCGAAAGCATGTTGAGCGCCTCGATCAGGGCCGAAAAGGCCATAGCGGCGTAAATGTAGCCCTTCGGCACATGCACGCCGAAGCCCTCTGCGATCAGCGTACCGCCGATCATCAGCAGGAAGCCGAGCGCCAGCATCACGATGGTCGGGTTCCTGTCGATGAAGCGCGCCAGCGGATCGGCGGCGAGCAGCATCGTCAGCACGGCGACGATCACGGCGATCACCATCACTGGCACGTGCTCGGTCATGCCGACCGCAGTGATGATCGAGTCGATCGAGAAAACGAGGTCGAGCAGCAGGATCTGGAAAATCGCGCTGCCGAAGCTCAGCGTCACTGCCCGGCCGCCCCCGGCGAGGACGGAGTCGGGATCGGGATCGACCTTGTGATGGATCTCTTTCGTCGCCTTCCAGACCAGGAAGAGGCCGCCGGCGATGAGGATCAGATCGCGCCAGGAGAAGGCCTGGCCGAGTACCGAGAAGATCGGCGTGGTCAGCGTGACGATGAAGGCCACGGTGCTGAGCAGCGCAAGGCGCAGGATCAGCGCCAGGCCGATACCGATCTTGCGGCCCTTCGAGCGCTGATGTTCGGGCAGCTTGTTGGTCAGGATGGAGATGAAGATTAGGTTGTCGATGCCGAGCACGACCTCCATGGCGATCAATGCCCCGAGCGCGGCCCATACGGCGGGGTCGGCGGCAAGTGTCAGAAGGTTGTCCATCGGGTCTCCACGGATACGGAAAAGGCGGGCGTCCCTGCCGGGGCGTCCGCCGTTGCTCGTGCGACATGGAGAGGTGGCACTTGCTCTGCAAGGGCAACAATGATCCGCAACAAATGAAAAAGGGCCCCGGAAGGGCCCTTTCTTGATCCTTGTAGCGGCTCGAGCTGCCGTCAGTTGGCGGTGGCGCCGGGCTGACCCTGCAGTTCCTGCATACGCTGCTGATAGAGCGAGGCGAAGTCGATCGGCGGGATGTAGAAGGGCGGGAAGCCGCCGTTCTGGACCGCTTCCGCGACGATCTGGCGTGCGAAGGGGAAGAGCAGGCGGGCGCAATCGATCACCAGTACAGGGTGGATGTGCTCCTGCGGGATGTTCTGCAGACGAAACACGCCGGCATAGCTCAGGTCGAAGGCGAAGAGCGTCTCGCCCTTCAGTTCGGCCTTGCCTTCCAGGCGAAGCACGGTCTCATAATCGCTGTCGCCGAGCGCAGTGCTGCCGACATTGACCTGCAGCGACATCTGCGGGCCCTGTTGCGCCTCCTGCTGGGAGAGCGAGCGCGGCGCCTTGGGGTTCTCGAAGGAAAAATCCTTCGTGTACTGGACTAGGGCGTTCAGGCTGGGAGCCGCGTTCGCAGCGTCCGTGCCATTGCCGTTGGGGAGTTCGTTGGCCATCGGTCCCATCTTGTTCTGGCAGGCTGTCTCGGGAAATCCCGCGCCATTGCCGGCGTCCGGGACTGCGTCCCACATTCCGGAGCAACGCGCGCGTCGGCTATCATGGACGCTGGGCCGGCACAAGAAGTCGCCTTCACAAGGTGGGGGGTGGATGTTACGAGCCTGTCTTACCATATGACGGCTAAGGCCTGCCGCGGCTGCGCGGAAAGGCTGCAAGCAATAACGGGGAGCCGCGGGTCAGCCTTCGATGCAAAATTCCTTCGACATGACGACTCTGGTCTTCTTGGCTCTGGCCGTTTTCGTCGCCTGGAAGCTGCGTTCCGTGCTCGGTCAGAAGACCGGCAACGAGCAGCCGAAGGATCCTTTCGCGCGTCGCGAGACCCCGCCGATGCGGCCTGACCAGGCGCAGTCCCCGGACAAGCGCGACAATGTGATCCGCCTGCCGGGTGCCGCCAACGATTCCGTCGCCGCAGACCCGCCGGCCGCCGAGCGCTGGAAGGATCTCGCTCCGCCGGATTCGCCGGTCAGTGCCGGCATCGAGGCCATTATCAGGCAGGAGCCGAGCTTCGATCCGCATGCCTTCATTTCGGGCGCAAAGTCGGCCTATGAGGCGATCGTCACCGCTTTCGCGCGCGGGGACCGCAAGATGCTCAAGGGCCTGCTTGCGAAGGATGTCTATGACGGTTTCGAGCAGGCGATTACCGAGCGCGAGAAGCGCGGCGAGAAGGCGGAATCGAATTTCGTCTCGATCGACAAGGCCGATCTCGCCGCCGTCGACGTCAAGGGCAAGACCGCCCAGGTGACCATCGCCTTCATCTCGCAACTGATCAGCGTTACCCGCGATGCGCAGGGCAATGTCGTCGACGGCAGCGCCGATCAGGTCTCCGAAGTCAACGACATCTGGACCTTCTCGCGTCAGCTCGGCAGCCGCGATCCGAACTGGCTGCTGGTCGCCACCGAATCGGCCGCGTGAACCGTGCTGCGGGGATCGCGCTGGCGCTTTCCGCGGCAGTCTGCCTCCCCTCCATGACCGCTATGGCCGCTCCCTTTCCCTTGCCGGACGGCGCCCGGGCCGAGCAACGCGCCGCGCATGAGATCGATGGTTGGGCCCGGGACGATCACGCCCGGGCTTTCGCCATTTTCGCGCGCGGCTGCATGGCCGACCCGCCGCTGCGCCAGGCCGTATCTTTGCCCGACATCCTCGCCGCCGTCTGCGACAAGGCGAAGGGGCTGGCCGCCAAGGGCAATGTCGGCCGGGACCAGGCGCGCGGCTTCTTCGAACAGAATTTCAGCTTCTGGCGCATCCGGCCGGCCGGCGCTGTTACCGGCTTCACGACGGGCTATTTCGAGCCGGAGTTCGAAGGTTCGCTCAAGCGTACTGATGCCTTCCCGACACCGCTCTACGACCGACCGAAGGATCTGGTGACGCGCTTCCCGGAGGATGACTGGCCGGACCTGGAAAAGACGTTGTCCGCCGCGCGCCGCACCCAAAGGGGACTCGAACCCTTTCCGGACCGCACCGCGATCGAGACCGGCGCGCTCGACGGGCAGGGGCTGGAGATTCTCTGGCTACGCGATCCGGTCGACCGTTTCGTGCTGCAGGTGCAGGGCTCGGGCCGCGTTCGCTTGCCCGACGGTTCTGTGACGCGGCTGACCTATTCAGGTCGCAACGGCCATCCCTATACCTCGCTCGGCCGCGTTCTCAGCCAGCGCGAGGCCATTCCGCCCGAGCAGATGACCATGGACCGGCTCGTCGCTCGGCTGAAGGCCGACCCCGCCTTTGCCCGGGACCTGATCCGCCTGAACAAGTCCTTCGTCTTCTTCGCCCGCCGCGACGATCTTCCAGCGGAGAGCGGGCCGATCGGCGGCGCCGGACTACCGCTGACGCCGCTGCGCAGCATCGCCATCGATCGTACTGCTTGGCCCTATGGTCTGCCTGTCTGGATCGACACGACGATTCCGGATGGTGCTGGCGGTGACGAGCATCTCGCCCGGCTGATGATCGCGCAGGACACGGGCTCGGCCATCCTCGGCCCGGCCCGGATGGACCTCTTCGTCGGTTCCGGCCCGGCTGCCGGCCATCGCGCCGGGCTGATCCGCCATCCCGTGTCCTTCACCGTGCTCTGGCCGCGTTGACATGCGGTCACGCCGGGGCAAGACGCTGACGCAGGCCGATATCGCGCTCTGGAGACAGGTGGCGCGTTCGGTCAAGCCGCTGCCCGGTAGGGCGCCGATCGAGCCGGAGCCGGCCCCGCCTCCGGCAGTGCCTTCTCCAACCGAGACATCCGTTCTTGTCGTTGCCGTCGCCTCGGCAAGAACGTCGCCCCCGGCGGCTCCGCCGCTCGCGCCGATCGAGCGCCGCCTGCGCACGCAGCTCCGGCGTGGCCGGCAGGAGATCGAAGCATCGATCGATTTGCACGGGATGCGGCAGGACGAGGCGCATCTGGCCCTGCACGGCTTCCTGCGTCGCGAACAGGCCCGCGGCACCCGCCTGGCCCTTGTCGTCACCGGAAAGGGCGGTCCTGCACCAACCCTGTTCGGTGATGAGCGTGGCGTCCTGCGGCGCATGGTGCCGCATTGGCTCAGGCTCCCGGAGCTGCGCCCGCTGCTGCTGGGCTTCGAAGAAGCTGAGCAGCGCCATGGCGGTTCCGGCGCGCTCTATGTGCGCTTGCGGCGGCCTAGGGAGCACGGCCCGTGACGCCCTTCGGACGGCGTGTGCGTGAGCTTCGGGACCGGCGAGGCCTGACCCTTGCTCAGATGGCGGACGGCCTTGGCGTGACGCCGGCCTATCTTTCGGCGCTGGAGCACGGCAAGCGTGGTCGTCCGACCTTCACCCTGATCCAGGGCGCGATCCATGTGCTCGGCGTCATCTGGGACGAGGCGGATGAACTCGTCCGCCTCGCCGATCTCTCGCATCCGCGCGTCACCGTCGATACGGCCGGCCTCGATCCCGAGGCGACACTCTTCGCCAACCGTCTTGCCCGCGAGATCGCCGAACTCGACGGCGAGGATCTGCGTCGCCTGGCGGCGGTCCTCGACGAAGCCGCCACGCGCCGGGACAAGGGTTGAGCCGGAGCATCGGACCGACAAGCGGAATCCGCTTTTCGGGCAAATCCGATGCTTGCACAAAGGGCCGGATCGCCACTTTGCGTCCGAAAGAACACACGGCGATCTAGGCCGCTTGACCCCGCCGCGCGCGGATGCGACACGCCGAAACCTTCCTTTCCGGCACTTCGGCCGCGCAATTCCGGACAAGCCAGCTCATGACCAAGACCCGCACGGACGTCCTCGCCCTCGGCAACGCCATCGTCGATGTCCTGGCTTTGGCCGAGGAAGATTTCCTCGCCGCGCAGAAGCTGACCAAAGGCGCGATGATGCTGATCGACGAGAGCCGAGCGGAATCGCTCTACGCCGCCATGGGGCCGGCGCGCATCATCTCCGGCGGCTCGGCTGCAAACACCATCGCCGGCCTCGCTTCCTTCGGCGGCAAGGGCGCCTTCATCGGCAAGGTCAAGGCCGATGAGCTCGGCAAGCTCTACCGCCACGATCTCACCTCGCTTGGCGTCGCCTTCGATACGGCTGCGGCCGCCGACGGCCCGGCGACGGCGCGCTCCTTCATCATCGTCACACCCGATGGCGAGCGCACGATGAACACCTATCTCGGCGCCTGCCAGGGTCTCTCCGCCGCGGATGTCGATGAGAAGGCTGTCGAGAACGCCGACATCATCTATCTCGAAGGTTATCTGTGGGACCCGCCGGCGGCGAAGGAGGCTTTTCGCAAGGCTTCCGAGGTTGCGCACAGGGCGGGCGGGCGCGTCGCGATCACCCTGTCGGACTCCTTCTGTGTCGACCGCTACCGCGACGAATTCGTCGGCCTGATCCGCAACCGCATGGTCGACCTCGTCTTCGCCAATGAGCACGAGCTCAAGAGCCTCTATGAGACCTCGGATTTCGATACGGCCCTGTCCTGGCTGCGCTCCGAGAACATTATCGCGGTCGTCACCCGCTCCGAGAAGGGCGCGCTGGCGGTGACGCCGGACGGCATCATCGAGGAGCCGGTCTTCACGATCGAGCGCGTCGTCGACGCAACCGGCGCGGGCGATCTCTTTGCCGCCGGCTTCCTCTACGGCCTGACCTCCGGCCGAGAGACCCGCGACTGTCTGCGTCTTGGCGCCTTGGCAGCGGCCGAAATCATCTCGCATATCGGCGCCCGGCCGGATGTCGTCCTGAAGACGCTGGCGGGCAACGAAGGCCTGCTGTGAGCCGATAGTCCGTCATTCTCGGGCCGCGCTTTGCGCGGACCCGAGAATCGCATCTAGACAAGGCTCACTGTGCAGGCGTCCTCTCGTCCCGAGATGCTCGGCTCGAGGCCGAGCATGACGCGCGCCTGCTCCGAATACGGCACACCTCAATACAGCGTCGCCTTGACCCGCGCCGGCAGCGCCGCGTCGTAAGCCCCGCCGTCGAAGGTCTCGACCGCCGCATTGCGCGCGGTGATGTCGCGCAGGATCGTTCCGGGCGAGGGCAGGGTCCGCTTGTCGACCTGCCGATTCGGGTTCCAGAGCTCCGCCCGCACCACCGCGCGCGAGCACTGGAAGTAGACGGCCTCGACATGGACGATCATGACGCTCGCCGGCAGCTTCCCGGCCATCTCGAACGATGCGCACAACTCAGGATCGCAGGAGATCGCTGCGCGTCCGTTCACGCGCAGCGTCTCGCCGTAACCGGGGATCAGGAAGAGCATTCCGATTCGATCGTCAAACAGAATATTCTTCAATGAATCCAGACGGTTGTTTCCTTTTCGGTCGGGAATCAGGAGCGTTTTCGCGTTCCGCACCGTGACAAAGCCCGGCAGATCCCCGCGCGGCGAACAATCCAGCCCCTCCGGGCCGACCGTCGCGAGCACAAAAAACGGCGAGGCGGCGATCAGCGCTGCATAATTCTCGTCGACATGATCGATCTCCTTGAAGACCGAGGCCGGAGCGAGCGGATTGGGGTAGGCGCGAGCGAGATCGTCGAGCGAGGCGATGCGGTGGTCGGACATGCCGGTCTCCATGGATGGACATATGTCTAGACTATTGATGGCGGCGCGTCACCTTCTCGAAAGCGGGCCGTCCTTCCCCGGGCAAGGCGAAGCGGAAACCCTGGAATTGCTGGCAAGAAGAAGTGCCGCTGCTTCACGCGATGCGCGGGACAAGCCCCGGCACGACGTCGCCTCTCCCGCCTCTGCCGGACACCGACCAAAGCAAAACGCCCCGCATCGGGAGATGCGGGGCGTCTCGTTTCACGTGAATCGCGTGAGGGCGAAGCTTACTCGGCCTGCTGCTTCTCGCGGGCCTTCTCGGCGTCGCGCTCAGCCTTGAGCTTCTCGGTGATGTCTTCGCCGGTTTCCTGGTCGACGACCTTCATCGAGAGGCGGATCTTGCCGCGCTCGTCCATGCCGAGGAACTTCACCTTGACCTTGTCGCCTTCCTTGACGACGTCCTGCACCTTCTGGACCCGGCGCGAGGCGAGTTCGGAGATGTGGACGAGGCCGTCCTTGGCGCCGAAGAAGTTCACGAAGGCGCCGAACTCCATGATCTTCACCACGGTGCCGTCATAGATCATGCCCGGTTCGGCTTCCGAGACGATCGACTTGATCCACTTGATCGCGGCTTCGATCGACTTGCCGTCGGCCGAGGCGATCTTGATGGTGCCGTCATCCTCGATGTTCACCTTGGCGCCGGTCTTCTCGACGATCTCGCGGATGACCTTGCCGCCGGAGCCGATGACTTCGCGGATCTTGTCGACCGGGATCTTCATCGTCTCGATGCGCGGCGCGAACTCGCCGAGCTGGCTGCGCGAGGCGGAGAGGGCCTTCGCCATCTCGCCGAGGATGTGCTCGCGGCCGCCCTTGGCCTGATCGAGGGCGACCTTCATGATCTCCTCGGTGATGCCGGCGATCTTGATGTCCATCTGCAGCGAGGTGATGCCCTCGCCCGTGCCGGCGACCTTGAAGTCCATGTCGCCGAGATGGTCCTCGTCACCCAGGATGTCGGAGAGCACGGCGAAGCGCTTGCCTTCCAGGATGAGGCCCATCGCGATGCCCGCGACCGGAGCGCGCAGCGGCACGCCGGCATCCATCAGCGCCAGCGAGGTGCCGCAGACGGTGGCCATCGAGGAGGAGCCGTTCGACTCGGTGATCTCCGAGACGACGCGCAGGGTGTAGGGGAACTCGCCCTTGCCCGGCAGCATCGGGTGGATGGCGCGCCAGGCGAGCTTGCCGTGGCCGATCTCGCGGCGGCCGGGCGAACCCATGCGGCCGGTCTCGCCGACCGAGTAGGGCGGGAAGTTGTAATGCAGCAGGAAGGTCTCCTTGTAGGTGCCTTCCAGCGAGTCGATGAACTGCTCGTCGTCGCCGGTGCCGAGCGTGGTCACGACCAGCGCCTGGGTCTCGCCGCGGGTGAACAGCGCGGAACCATGGGTGCGCGGCAGAACGCCCGCTTCCGCGACGATCGGGCGCACGGTCTTGMCGTCGCGRCCGTCGATGCGGATGCCGTCGTCGAGGATGTTCCAGCGSACGATCTTGGCCTGSGCTTCCTTGAACTGGGCGCCGACCTTGTCCTTCGGGAAGGTGGCGACGCCGTCCGGGGTCTCCGAGACCAGCGCGGCGACGACCTTGGCCTTGACGGCGTCGACAGCCTTGTAGCGCTCGGCCTTGGCGGTGATCTTGTAGGCGGCGCGCAGCTCGGACTCGCCAACCTTCATGATCGCGTCGAGAACGGCGGAATCATCCGGCGGGGTGAAGTCGCGCGGCTCCTTGGCGGCCTTCTCGGCCAGGCGGATGATCGCCTCGATCACCGGCTGGAAATGCTTGTGGCCGAACATCACGGCGCCGAGCATGACCTCTTCCGTCAGCTCCTTGGCCTCGGACTCGACCATCATCACGGCGTCCTGCGTGCCGGCGACGACGAGATCGAGAACCGATTCCTTGGCTTCCTCGACCGTCGGGTTGAGCTTGTAGGCGCCGTCGATGTAGCCGACGCGGGCGCCGCCGATCGGGCCCATGAAGGGCACGCCGGAGAGCGTCAGCGCAGCCGAGGTGGCGACCATCGCGAGGATGTCGGGATCGTTCTCCAGATCATGCTGGAGCACGGTGATGACGACCTGCGTGTCGTTCTTGTAGCCGTCRACGAARAGCGGGCGGATCGGGCGGTCGATCAGGCGGGAGACCAGCGTCTCCTTCTCGCTCGGGCGGCCTTCGCGCTTGAAGTAGCCGCCGGGAATGCGGCCGGCCGCGAAGGTCTTTTCCTGGTAGTTGACGGTCAGGGGGAAGAAGTCGAAGCCCGGCTTCGGCTCCTTGGCCGAGACCACGGTCGCGAGCACGACGGTCTCGCCATAGGTGGCCATCACGGCGCCGTCGGCCTGGCGGGCGACCTTACCGGTTTCGAGGACGAGCTTGCGGCCGCCCCAGATCAGTTCTTCGGTTTGGATGTCGAACATGTGTTTCGTCTTTCGGTCGGGTTCGACCCGTCCGGTGCCTTCAGGCCCATGGGCAAGACGGCGGAGCACTCGGGTGGAAAAGGTTGTGCGCCCGAGCGCTCGGCGATCCTGCCATGGACGTCTGCGGCGCCCGGCGGGTCACGCGGGAGGGCCGCCCCATGCGGCCGCCGCGGCAGTGAGGCAATCCGCCCATGGCGGCATCGCCCTAAAAGGATGCCGCCCGGAGCGTGGCGCACCGGGCGGAAACGGTTTTCAGCCTTCGATCAGCGGCGGATGCCGAGCCGTTCGATCAGCGTCTTGTAGCGGGCCTCTTCCTTGCCCTTGAGGTAGTCGAGCAGCGAACGACGCTGCGAGACCAGCTTGAGCAGGCCGCGACGGGAGTGGTTGTCCTTCGCGTGCGACTTGAAGTGGCCGGTCAGGTTGTTGATGCGCTCGGTCAGGATCGCGACCTGCACTTCCGGCGAGCCGGTGTCGTTCGGCTTGGTGGCGTATTCCTGAAGCAGCGCGGTCTTGCGCTCGGCAGTGATCGACATCGGGATATCCTCTGTTTGGGTTGATCTGGCGGGCCAGGCCGGGATGTCGTCCAGCGAGGTCCGAAATCCGCGAGCCACCTCATCGCGGAGGGGTCGCGCTGCCGGCTTTTTCAGGCCGGATGCGGGCCATATACACGAAATCGGCGGAAACGCCAGCGCCGTGCGGAACAGGAGCGTCAGACGCCGGTTTGACTTGCTTATCGTCGGTCCGGAAGGCGGGATCGTGTCATGCCCATGTGCATGCGGGATCACGATATGCCGATCAGGCTCATCGCCGCGGATGGTCTGATGGCAGCGCGGCCGGTGTGGACGGGTTATCTCGAACTCTCGCTCGCTTGAAGGCGCTGTCTTCGAGGTTGTGAGGAGAGAAAAGGCGATGTCGACGCTCGATCCTTATCGCTCCAAACGCGATTTCTCTCAAACCCGTGAACCGGCGGGCGCAGCGAGCGCCGGCAAGAAATCTGCCGCGAAGGGTGGCGCCTTCGTCGTTCAGAAACATGCGGCCCGGCGCCTGCATTACGATTTTCGGCTCGAACATGGCGGCGTGCTCTGGTCCTGGGCGGTGACGCGCGGCCCGAGCCTGGATCCGGCCGAGAAGCGTCTGGCGGTTCATGTCGAGGATCACCCGCTCGAATATGGCGGCTTCGAGGGCACGATTCCCGCCGGTCAATATGGCGGCGGCTCGGTCATCGTCTGGGATGAAGGCCAATGGATTCCGGAGGGCGATCCGGCTGCCGGCATGAAGAAGGGCCACCTGGCTTTTACGCTGGAGGGCCACAAGCTGCGTGGGCGCTGGCATCTCGTTCGGCTGAAGCCCCGGCGAGGCGAGAAGCGCGACAACTGGTTGCTGATCAAGTCGGAGGACGAATTCGCCCGCACCGATGAGGACATCCTCGACACCAAGCCCGATTCGGTGAAATCCGGCCTGTCGGTCGAGCGGATCGGCATTGACGACGATCGCGGAGCCGTCTGGGACACGACAAAGCCGCCAAAGCGGGCGGCGGCCGCCGCGAAGCCTGTCCGGAAGGCGAAGCGGCCGAGCGATCGAAAGGATCTTCCCGCCTTCGTCGAGCCCTGCCTCGCAACTTTGCAGGAAAAGCCGCCAAGCGGCGAGAACTGGCTGCACGAGGTCAAGTTCGACGGCTATCGGCTGGAAGCTCGCATCGACCACGGCGACGTCCGGCTGTTGACCCGCTCCGGCCTCGACTGGACGGCCCGCTTCGCTGGGAGCCTCATTGCGGCGCTGGCCGGTCTGCCCTGCGAGGCTGCGCTGATCGACGGCGAACTTGTTGCGCTCGGCAGCAACGGCATCTCGTCCTTCTCCATGCTGCAGCAGGCGCTTTCGGAGGGAAAGACCAGCGGTCTCGTCTATTTCGCCTTCGATTTGCTTCATCTCGACGGCGAGGATCTGCGCGACGAGCCGCTGCTCGCGCGCAAGGAAAGGCTGCAGCATCTCCTGGAGGGCAGCCCGGCCGATGGGCCTCTGCGCTACAGCGAGCATTTCATCGAGCCGGGCCAGACCATGCTGAATCATGCCTGCCGCATGGGGCTGGAAGGCGTAATCTCGAAACAGGATGCGCCCTATCGCAGTGGCCGGGGGCGCGATTGGATCAAGTCGAAATGCACGCAGCGTCAGGAATTCGTGATCGCCGGCTATGTCCCCTCCCAGGCGGCGCCACGCAAGCTCGGCTCCATCGTGACGGGTTATTACGAGAAGGGGGATTTGAAGCCGGCAGGCCGCGTCGGCACTGGTTTCACCGCGAAATCCGCAGCTGCGCTGAAGGTGAAGCTCGACGGGCTCGCGACCGACAATTCGCCCTTTAAAGGCGCCGCGGGGCGCGAGCGCGGCGTTGTCTGGGTGAAGCCGGAGCTGGTGGCCGAGGTCGAGTTCCGCGCCTGGACGGCTTCGAAAACCCTGCGCCACGCCTCGTTCCTGGGCTTGCGCGAGGACAAGCCGGCGGGTGAGATCGTCGCGGAGAAGCCCGCCCAAACGGCTCCGGCGCAAACGAAGGGCGGGAAGGTTGCGCCGCCCTCTCAAAGTAGGTCGGTCGCGACCGTGGTGAAACTGTCGAACCCCGACAAGCCGCTCTGGCCGGATATCGGCTTCACCAAGGGTGATTTGCTCGCCTACTACGCCAAGGTCTGGTCGCTGATGCAGCGTTTCGTCATCGGCCGCCCGCTCAGCCTGGTGCGCGCGCCGAACGGCATCGAGGGCTCCCGCTTCTTTCAGAAACATGCCGGCCCGGGCCTGCACGAGGCCGTCAAACGGCGCCGGGATTCGGACGGCGCGGAGCTGGTCTATATCGAGGATTTCGATGGGCTCGCCGCTCTCGTCCAGCTCGGCACGGTCGAGGTCCATGTCTGGGGCGCGACCATGGACGCCATCGAGACGCCGGACCAGATCATCTTCGACCTCGATCCCGATGAGGGCGTGCCGATCGAGCGCGTGCGGGAGGCGGCGCTCACGGTGCGCCGGCATCTCGACGAACTCGGCTTCGAAAGCTTCCTGAAGGTCTCCGGTGGCAAGGGCTTCCATGTCGTGCTGCCCTTGAAGCCAAAGGCGGATTGGGAGCGCGTCAGGGGTTTCGCCCGCGATTTCGCCAAGGCGATGGAGCAGGCCGAGCCGAAGCTCTATACCGCGACGCTGTCGAAGAAGGCGCGGCGCGGCCGCATCTTCATCGACTATCTCCGCAATGGCCGCGGTGCGACCGCGATCGCCCCCTATTCGACCCGCGCCCGGCCGGGTGCGACGCTGGCGATGCCGGTCGAGTGGGATGACATCGACAAGCTGAAGCCCGATGACTTCAAGGCGGGCGACATCCTCGACGGCGCGTTGCCGCCTGATCTCTGGAGCGGCTTCTTCGCGGCGGGCAAGCCGCTTACCGGGGGATGAGCGGGATCGGAATGCGACCGCCTTCCAGCAGCTGGGAGCCGCGGTCGTATCGCTGCTGCGCTTCCTCGACCTCGCCGATATGCGCTTCGGCCCAGAGGGTGAGCTGATGCACGGTTCGCGAGAGCGTGCGCCCGAGCTCGGTCAGCGAATACTCGACTGTGACCGGCACGGTCGGAAAAACCTCGCGCCGGACGAGTCCGTCTCGCTCCAGGCTCTTCAGCGTCTGCGACAGCATCTTCTGGGAGATATTCTCGATCCGGCGCCGGAGCGCGTTGAAGCGCAACGTGCCGTCGTCGAGCGCGATCAGGATCAGAACGGCCCAGGTATCGCCGATGCGATCGAGCACGCGTCGCGTCGGACAGAGCGCCTGAAATGGATCGGGGCGTTTCAGCATGGCGGTTTCCGGGAGGTGACCATGTCGCGCGAAAGTGCCTTCTTTACGGGGCTGCGCGGCATGAGCAGATAGGTTCCAACAGGATGCAGGTATCTTTTTGATACCTCAACAAGGAGCCCCTGTCATGAAAGTTGCTTTGATCGGCGCAAGCGGATTTATCGGCTCGCGCCTGCTCGCCGAGCTGTCGTCGCGCGGCCACGCCGTCACCGCCATTGTCCGCAATCCCGAGAAGGTCGCGGCTTTGCCCGGCGTCACCGCAGTCAAGGGCGACATCTTCGACAAGGACGGGCTGGCGAAGGTCCTTGCCGGTCATGGCGCGGTGATCAGCGCGGTCCATTTCACCGCCAGCGATCCGCAGCTCCTCCTTGCCGCCGTGAAGCACTCGGGCGTGAAGCGTTATCTCGTCGTCGGCGGCGCCGGCAGCCTCGAAGTGGCGCCGGGCATCCGGCTCTATGACACGCCGGAATTTCCGGCCGCCTATCTCGACGAGGCCAAGCAGGGCGGCGTCTTCCTCGATCTGCTGAAGCGGGAGCAGGGCCTGGACTGGACCTTCCTCTCGCCTTCGGCGCTGATCCAGCCGGGTGAGCGGACCGGCAAGTTCCGGCTTGGCACCGACCAACTCCTGGTCGACGGCAGCGGCAACAGCGCGATCTCGGCGGAGGACTACGCCATCGCATTGGTCGATGAGCTGGAAAAGCACGCTCATAGCCGCCGCCGCTTCACGGTCGGCTACTGACGAGCGCTGCGAACGACTCCGAAAAAGGAAAGGGCCGCGCCTTCTCGCGAAGGCACGGCCCTATCTTAGCTGTCCGGCGTCGCGTTACGCTTTGCGGAAATGCTTCTCGCCGATGCTGAGCGTGCCGCGCTTGAGCTTGCCCAGCGCGACCCATCCGCTTTCGCCCTCGAAATAGAGCTTCGAGCGATCGACCGCATAGCGACCGCGATGCTGCGCGCCGGCTGCTGGCTTGGCCTTGTGAAACTGACCATCCGGTCTCAGGTCGATCAAGATCGACCCGTCCTCGGTCTTCCACGTGCCGATGGCGGCCTGCTCGAAGGGGGTGGGGCCGCCCCTGTCGTCGAGATCGATCTCGAGCAGGCGGGTGGGACGGCTGGCTTGGGTGAAGCCGGAGGCGAGCTGGCCGAGAGTTTGAAGAACCTGGCTGAAAGGCATGGTTTTCGTCTCCCTGTTCTGGTGACGGCTGAAACCGCTTGTCGCAGACATCCCCGTCGGGACCTGTCAGCAAGCGGCGAAGCATCTGCCGATTCCGAGGAAGGCGGCATGACGGTCGTCACAAATCTGTTTGCGATGTCGGCGTCATAAAGGGACACAAAGTCCCGGCGCCTGTCGCAGACATAGGTCGATACCGGCTCTGCGCAAGGTGCCGATGCGCAGAAAAATTCAGGATCGACGAAAAACGGCGCCCTTTCGGGCGCCGTTTCGTTTGAGGGCAGGAGGGCTGTGGGCGTCGAGGGCTCAGTCCTCCGCCCTCAGAACTCTTCCCAGCCTGCATCCTGGGCGCGGCCATTGGCGACCTTGCGCGGGGCGGGGGTGGCCTTGGACTGGGCAAAGGCGGCTTCGGCAAGCTTGCGCAGCCGCTCCGGCTCGGCCGCGGGGGCCTTGGCGGAGGCGGCCGGAGCCATGTTCGAGACCGCGACGGGCCGCACCACGGCGCGAGGGGCGGGCTTCGCCGGGCGCGCCGCGGCAGCGGCGGAAGCGACAGGCTGCGGATAGCTGGACTGCCCGACCGCCTCGCGGCCGGTGCGGAAGGTCGCGACGAGTTCGTTGAGCTGACCGATCCGGCCGGAGAGGGCGTTGGCGGAAGCCGCGCTCTGCTCGGCCAGCGCCGCGTTCTGCTGGGTCATCTCGTCGAGATGCGCCACCGCCTGGCTCATCTCGTCGATGCCGTTGGCCTGCTCGCCCGACGCCGCCGAGATGTCGGCGATGGTCGCCGCCACCTTCTGCGAGGCTTCCAGGATGCGCGCCGC
>NZ_JBFTJI010000020.1:0-46127 GCF_056395345.1 Allobosea sp. 10L422 | reverse complement strand
CGGCCCGGCACCCCGGCGCTGGCCAAGTTCCTGCTCGACCTCGGCTACAACACCGGCGAGTTCGGCAAGAACCATCTCGGCGATCATACCGACGCGCTGCCGACCGCGCACGGCTTCCAGGAATTCTGGGGCTATCTGTATCACCTCGACGCGATGCAGGGCGTGAGCTTCCCCGACATCAACAAGACCCCTTCCCAGCAGACCGTTGCTCCGCCATGCATCAACACGACGATCCCGGGTATTCCGCCGGTTGCCGGCGCGGTGGACCCACGAACCTCGGTCTGCCTGACGCCGCCGCGTCCGGTGATGTTCTGCACGTCATCCGATGGCACGGCGGCCAACCAGACCTGCCGGGACGAAGGGCCGCTGACATTGGAGCGTTCGAAGACGGTGGACGAGGAAATCTCGGCCAAGGTGGTCGACTTACTTGAGCGCAACGATCCCCGACGGACCAACAAGCCATTCTTCGCCTGGTACAACCCGGCGCGCATGCACATCACGACGGTTCTGTCGCCGAAATACGAGGCGATGATCGGCGAACCCGGCGGCAAGGATTGGGGCCTCAACGAAGCCGGCATGAAGCAACTCGATGATAATATTGGCGTCGTGCTCAAGAAGCTCGAGGACATGGGTCAGCTCAACAATACGATCGTCGTCTTCACCACCGACAACGGCGCCGAGACGATCACCTTCCCGGATGGCGGCACCACGCCGTTCAAGGGCGGCAAGCTGACCACGTGGGAAGGCGGCATGCGCGTACCGCTGCTCGTCCGCTGGCCAGCCGGTGGCATCCGCGCGGGGACGGTCAAGAATGACATCTTCGCATCACTCGACTGGCTGCCCACGCTCGTCAACCTGGCCGGCGGAGACAAGGGTGATGCTCTGAACCAGCGCATCAGGGCTGGCAGCTATCCCGGCATCGTCAAGACCACGCTCGATGGCGTCGACCAGACCGAATACCTGCTCGGACGGTCAGAAAAATCGGCGCGCGACACGTTCTTCTACTATTCCGGCAAAGAGCCGTCGGCGGTGCGCTACAAGAACTGGAAGATCTACTTTGCGATGGTGTCGGATTCGCCCGCCGGCTTTGTCTCGGGCGTGCAGCCATTTCACTGGGCCCAAGTCGTCAACATCAAGCGCGACCCGTTTGAGACCTCGATCGGCTCGCAGTACAAGACGCTCATGGGTATGGGTGGTACGATCGGCTCGCCCTCCACTGCCTACATCTACGATTGGAACATGCTGCCGATCGGCCAGGCGCTGTGGATGAAGGAACTTCTCTCCTACAAGGAGTTCCCGCCGATGCAGGACCCGGCGAGTTACAACCTCGATCAGGTCATCGATCAGATCAAGAATGCGAAAGGCCGGTCCGACTGATCGCCAGCAAAAGCTGCCCAACTGGTCGCGCGCCGGGCGCTCGATCCTTCAAAGTTTCAGAAGGATTTTCGCGTGCGGCGCGGCCGGAGACTAAGGATCGGGTCGATCGCGCACCGGCCGATCGTGAAATCGAGCGGCTGACCGCCGCAAGATGGCTGCCGGCCTAACCGGTCCCTCCCTAAACTCGGCCCGGTCTCCGAAAGGGGATCGAGCCTTTTTGTTATGCAGAGATCACTCGATGATTGTGCGCGTCGGGTTCTTAGACCGGGCTGGGCGTCGACACCGTCAAGGGGCCGCCGCTCAGCCGCCGGCAGAAGATCGAGCGCGAGCTCTTCACCGATCCCATGCCTGAACGCGTCGAGCCATGCCTGGCGCTATTGAGCCGCAAGATTCCGCGCAGCGATGACTGGTCGTACGAGGTCAAATGGGACGGCTATCGCTTGGCTGTAAAGGATGCCCAGGCCCTCGGGTTGGACAGTGCGATCTTCGACGGAGAGGCTGTCGTGCTGGGACAATCGGGGAGCGGCGGATTTCAGCGCGCTTCAAAAAGCTCTTGGTGGACGAGGGGGGAAGCGCTCCCGCCTCGACAGCAATTCTCTATGCCTTTGATTTGCTCTACCTTAACGGCCATGACTTGCGGGCGCTGGGCTATGGTGAGCGGCGCGACATCCTGGCGGACGTCCTCAATGGTGCAGCCCATGGTGCGATTCGCTTCAGCGAGGATGTGAGGGCCGATGGCCCCGCTTTCCTGATGCTCGCCTGTGAGATGGGGCTCGAGGGCATCATCGCGAAGCGGCGTTCGGCTGCCTATCGATCTGGCCGCGGCGGGGAATGGCTCAAGATCAAATGCGTCCAGTCCGAGAGCTTCGTCATCATCGGCTATGAGCCGTCGATGGTCGCGCTCGGTGGGGTGGGCCGGCTGCTCCTCGCAGCTCGCCAAGGGGACAACCTTGACTATGTCGGAGGAGTCGGAACTGGCTTCACGGACGCCAGCGCAAGAGCGCTGCGAAAGCAGATGGAGCAGCTCATCGTCCCGAGGCCAGCCGTAATCATGAAAGGGCACACGAAGGGCCGCCTATGGCTGGCGCCGGCCCTTGTGGCCGAGATCGAGTTCCGCGCCTGGACCGATGAAGGCAAGCTACGGCATGCCTCCTACAAGGGGCTGCGAGAGGACGCCAATCATGTCGACGTCTACCAGATCCGCTAGCGGGCCTTGCGCACCCGAAAAATACTCGGAACCGCTTCAATCATGGTCAGTTTCTCTACCACCGCATGCCGACCGAAATTGTACCAACCCGAGGGGAGCAACAATGAATCGGCGAACTTTCCTCACAGCTCTGATAGGCGGAGCTGTAACGAGCGCGGTCGCCGCAGAGACCGCATACGCGCAGTATTACGTACCCTATGATCGTCGGCCTCATGAGTGGGAAGACGACAGGGACCGCTATCGCAGGAACCGGTACGAACGCGAGCGGGATTGGGAGCGGGAGAGGAGGCGTCGCGACTATCGTCGTCGCTGGGACGATGAAGAGGACGACTGAGCGGGGGGTTCTGCTAGATCTTATGCTGGGCGCGGGCAATCGGCCCAACCTGCGGTAGCGCCGATTTCAGGCGCCTTCTACGCCACCCGTCGACATGCTAACCGCACTCGATCAGCGTGATGTAGCGCGTCCCGTTCTCGCGCATGTTGGCGATGGCCATCATCGCGATAAACCTTCCGGTCCTACAGAGCCCTGATCTGCTCTTTGAACTCCTCGGCAATCGCGCCATGGCGGGCGAGGACGTCGATCGAAGCGACTTCTCCGGTTTCATCGTCCGCGACCACATGCACAACCGCGACGCCCTCGGCGGTGCGGCCCAGGCGCTCGCCCTCATTCAGCGCGTGGTATTTCGTTTTCGCCGGGACGCGCTGGGCCGGAACCAGCTTCTTCCGATGGGTCTTTGAAGGGCTGGAGGAAGAAGGTGTCGACGTTTATGGGTTGACTCCCGGAAAGCCCGTTCTCATTTTGTTCTCATATCTCGAGGACAAGAGCAATGTCAGGCCGGCCAGCCGATCAGCATGGTGAAGACACCACGCTGGACGCGGAAATCACCGGCATCGTCTCGATGCTGCTGGAGGAACACGGCAGCAAGGCGGGGGCCCTGCGCGCCCTGGCGCATGACTTCATCGTGCTGCTGGCGGACGCCGATCGCTCGGTCTCGCGCGGCTTTCTACGCGGGGTGTTCTCTCAGGGGGCGCGGCCGGTTCGCGAGCCTAAACAATGACCGAGCACGAACCCGCCGAACAACCAGACCGAGCTGCGGGATTTCGTGCGCTTCCGCTGCCATTACTGCCAGCGTAGTGGGGACGCTCGGCTGGCTTCGTTGGCCTGGCGCTACGGCGCGCATGCGACGCTTGCTCAGCTCGTCGCGCTGTTTCGCAACCCATGCCCTTGGCGGTACGACAACCCGGTCCGAAAGCCGCAGAAATACGGCATGAAGTGCGGAGCCTACTGCCCGGATATCGGCCGGACCTCCCGATTGGCCCCCGCCAATGATGGGGCTCAGCTCGTCGAGGCGATGCGAAAGCTGTTTGCGAAGTTCGACGTGGCGGCGCAGGTCGTGCCGCAGCCGGGGATCTTCCCGGATTATTCGGCGCCGATTATTCGCAACGAGGGGAGCGCTCCGACGCTCACGATGACGCGGTGGGGCATGCCGTCGTCCAAGAAGGCGCAGCTCACGCCGCGACCATGCGCGCCGACAAGCTACGGGCGAAGGGCAAGGAGGTCGACTTCGACCAACTCCTTCGGATGGAGCCGGACAGCGGAACGACAAACGTCCACAATATCTCAGGCTCGCATTGGAAGCGCTGGCTCGGCGTCGAAAGCCGATGCCTTGTGCCGTTCACCTCGTTCAGCGAACTCGACTGGGGCTCGAAGCAGGATGTCTGGTTCGCGTTCGGAGAGGAACGTCCGACAGCCTACTTCGCCGGCATCTGGGCGCCGCAATGGACCAGCGTCCGCAAGATCAAGAACGGCGAGGAAACGATCGACCTCTACGCCTTCCTGACGACTGATCCGAACGCAGAGGTTGGCGCCATCCATCCCAAGGCGATGCCTGTGATCCTGACGACGCCGGAGGAGTGCGAGGCTTGGATGACCCCACCTTGGGAGGAGGCGAGGGCGCTCCAACGGCCACTGCCCGACGGGGCACTGAACGTCGTGGCGCGTGGCGTGAAGAAGGACGGCGGCGAACCCGAGGCCAATCAACCGGCGACATCCTTGCTCTAGAAGCTCCGCGGCGCGGGCGAAGCCAACCCCCAGAATTTGGCCCTCCAGGGCCGGCGGGCGGCTTTTCATCGGCCTTCGACACTCCTCTAAACGTTCGACGGCAGCTTCGCTCGATGGGCTGAGAACTAACGGAGTTGTGACCCCGCCGGATTCGCTTCCCTCCGCTAAAAGGCGCAAAGCTTCCTCGCCGCACGTGCCTAATGCTCGTGTTGCTGGCGAAGGGTGGCCACCGTCCCGCCAGGCAGGCCAGAGATCTTCCCGCTTTTGAAATGACCCGGCTCAGTCTTGAGCTGCCGCGTGGAAGCGCACCACGCAGTCGATACACCAGAGGTCGGCCTCATGCACACGCTCACGCTCGTAGTGGCTGGCCTCTCTCTCGCCCTGGTCGGCGCCAGTGCTCAGGAATTGGATGAATCGTCGTTTGAACGGCCGCTGACTGACCCCGCAAGCCCATCTGGCTCCCTGAGAAACCAACCAATCGCAATTGTTGACATTAGTTTGCTGCCAAGGGCGAAGCAGGTGCAGATCCGTCGTGACGTCGCGGAGAAGGGTGAGGCCGAACTTCAGAAACTTAGGATTGCGATTGAGGCAGTCCCGAGCATTGTTTCCGCTCTTCGGGCAAAGCAGCTGTCGCCAACGAATGTTCTATCGGCAGAGACCAGCCCCCGCGGACGCTTAACACTCCTGATTGCCAGACGATAACCCTAGCCTGCCGCTCGCCTCGAATTTCGTCGTCCATCGCCCTCGGGTCGGCGGCCGCCCTAGGCCCACCGGGAAAGTCCGGGTGGCGGGCTGAAGAGCGGACTGCGGTTCGGCTCACCGCCACGCCCCGCTCGGCCACCCGTAGATCACAACGAACACGAGCGCCGTTAGGGCAAGGGTGGTCGGGTGCGGCGGGGAACGTGCTGAGCCCCCGCACGTTCGATTCGTTTTCGAACATGAGGAGCACACAATGGACCATTCCAGCCATATTCGTCTCGCCAGCAGTCAGCTGACCGCGCCTATCCTTGAAGGGGCCACAATCTACGGGCCGGGCGATGAAAAGATCGGAGCGGTGTCACATGTCCACGGGAGCCACGTCGTGATGGATGTTGGCGGCTTCCTCGGCATTGGGGCCAAGCACGTCGGCGTACCGATCAGCGATCTCGAGTTCATGCGCGATGCAGATGGAAACGTCCTCGCCGTCACCACCTGGACCAAGGAGCAGTTGAAAGCGATGCCTGAGCATGTCGACCTCTAAGGTCGTTGAGCCAGGGGCGCGCGCGTGGGAGAATGCCCTTCCGCAGCAGGCCAACAGATCCTGGATATGGGCGCTGTCGAGGAACTTGAGACCGCCGAATTTGACGAACGGGATGTTCCGGCGCGTGAGCTCGATTTCGAGCGGACCGCTGTGATGGGAGGCGCGAAACAGCACCGCCTGTTGCTTCAGCGTCGAGCCGCCCTCCCGGTTCTCCAGAACCTTCTCGGCGATGAAGCAGCGCAGATGCACGAGGCCCTGGCGAAAGGGTCGCCGGCCAAAGGTATCGGAACCGCCTTTCTCGTCGGACTGGGTTCCAGCGATGACGTCGAAAGCGGCTGCTTGGGCGTTGGGTCGATCGTCGAGTTCAGCCGCGCAGACCCTGAAATCAATGCTCTCAACGAAGCTGCCAGCATGACCTTGGTCAAGGCATTCGCGGCTCGCGTTCGCGCTGGTATGGAAGACGGCGAACTCGACGAGAGGCTCGACGCCGACGCCGCCGGCAGGATGTTGCTGATGCTGCGCTCGGGTCTCAAGGTGGCGGCGCGAGGAGGCGTCAGCGGTTCTGAACTTCGTGACGCCGCATGTCTGGCGTTGCGCAGCCTAACACGCAGCCGCTAACGCCCGCTGCCTGACTAGCCACAAGGCGGGACTTCCACAGCAGTAGCATTGCCGAAAGCGACAAGACACAGAGCGCCATGACCGGACGTTGAGCCATTGCCTGTGCGACTCCGGGCTGAATGGCAGCGCAGGTAGCCGGGGGACCGCGACGATCAACAGATCTCGGTGATCCCCGTCAAAAACCGCCGGCGACGAACAACAGGACGAGGATGCGCAGAGGTCGCGCGTGCCCGACAATTGGGAAAGCGGCTGGCCACGTCATGCCGGCTGCAAGGAGGGTGGAGGCTCTCTGAATGCCGGTCCCGCCCCGCCAGACGGGCGGGAGAAGGCAGACGAACGCCTTTACCTGAATGACGAAATCGTCTGTTGAGCGTAGGATTTCGCTGGAAGCATTCTGCGAGGACGATTTGCGAAAGAGCCTGAGGCACAGCAGACGCCCGCGTTCTAGGCATTAGCTATGGAGTCATCGAGGTTCGCGCCGATGACTGCGCTCCGAATGCTCGGCGCGGTCTGAAGAGAATGGACTGCAAATGTGATGTGGCGAATAGCTCAGCTATTTCGACGACGCGGCGGCTGGCGATCGGTTATGTAAATGCACGGCTATAAAAATTAACATCAGATATTTTGAATAATTGTTTAAATCATTTATCACATAAGCTAATATAATTGAATATGATTTATAAAAATTATCTGAATTATGGTTTAAACAAATATAGATCGCCCGAAACATAAGGAATAGACCTATGCCTCTGCTGGAACTTCGGGGAATTTCAAAGCACTTCGGTGCGATCGAGGCACTAAAGGCCGTCGATCTAGCAATTGACGCAGGTGAAGTTGTCGGCCTCATGGGTGATAATGGTGCGGGCAAATCGACGTTAGTGAAGGTTGTCGCCGGTAATTATCTTCCGTCCGAGGGAGAGCTTCGCCTCGATGGCATGGTCAAACACTTTTGCAGGCCAGTTGATGCCCGGACTGAGGGGATTGAGGTTGTCTATCAGGACCTCGCCCTGTGCGACAATCTGAGCGCGGCCGCGAACGTATTCCTTGGAAGGGAACTGAAACGCCGCATCGGTCCGCTTGCGGTCCTCGACTACAAGGGGATGTACGCCCGCGCCGCCGAGCTGTTCAAAGAGCTGAAGTCTGAGACCCGCCCCCGCGATCTCGTGAGACTGATGTCCGGCGGCCAGCGCCAAGCTGTGGCAATTGCACGGACACGCCTTGCCAACGCGAAGATGGTGCTCATGGACGAGCCAACCGCGGCCATCAGCGTTCGTCAGGTCGCCGAGGTGCTGGATATGATCCACCGGCTCAAGGATCGCGGAATCGCAGTCGTCCTCATCAGTCACCGCATGCCGGACGTGTTCGCCGTTTGCGACCGGGTGGTCGTCATGAGACGAGGCCGCAAGGTCGCCGACAAGCCTATTGCGTCGAGTTCGCCTGAGGAGGTCACGGGATTGATCACCGGGGCCATCCAGACCGCCTGATGCTGCGCAAGGAGCCGCCCATGTCGAGCGCCGTTACCCGCCCGCTTCAAGGCAGTGTCGCGATCGAGGACGTCACTGGCCTCAGGGAGCGGAGTTTTGGGGAGAGGCTGCTCTCCAGCCAGCCCTTCTGGGTGACGATCGCCCTCATCGTCATGACCCTAGCCATGACCTGGTATCAACCGGAGGCGTTTGCCTCGGCCGACAACTTCTTCAACATCACGCGAAATTTCGCCTTCATCGGCATCATGGCGATCGGCATGACCGCCGTCATCCTCACGGGCGGCATCGATTTGTCGGTCGGGTCGATCATGGGGCTCGCCGGCGTCGTCTGCGGCCTCGTTCTCCAGGCCGAGGGGCATTGGGCGCTCGCAATCCTCGCCGGTCTTCTCACCGGAGTGGTCGTCGGGGTCGTGAATGGCGTCCTGATCTCCTATGTCGGCCTCCCGGCCTTCGTCGTCACGCTCGGGATGCTGTCCGGAGCCCGCTCGCTTGCCATCGTCCTGTCTCAGAACAAGATGATCTACGAATTCGGTCCCTCGGGAGACGCTTTCAATGCGATCGGCGGCGGCTCCATCTTCAGCATTGCCAACCCGGTCTGGGTGCTGCTCGTGCTGGCCGTCACCTTCAGCATCATTCTCAACTTCACGAGCTGGGGCAATTATCTCTACGCCATCGGCAGCAATGAGAACGCAGCCCGCCTGACGGGCGTGCCGGTCCGGCGGATCAAGCTGCAGGCCTATATCGTCTCGGGCCTGACAGCCGCGCTGAGCGCCGTCCTCATCGTCGGCTGGCAGGGCTCCGCCATCAATGCGCTCGGACAGGGTTACGAATTGCGCGTGATCGCTTCGACCGTGATCGGCGGCGCGGACCTGATGGGCGGGCAAGGCGGGGCCTACGGCGCTGTGATCGGCGCCGCGCTCATCGAGGTGATCCGCAATTCTCTTCTCATGGCCGGCGTCGACGCCAACTGGCAAGGCGCCTTCGTCGGCCTGTTCATCGTGTTGGCGGTTCTGCTGCAGCGGATCCGCGGCAGGCGTTCGGCATGATGAATGCCGGACAACCATAACCACCAGGAGGAGACCCTCATGAAAACGCTGACTTTAGGTGTCGCCGCGCTCGCACTGCTCGCTGTTGGAGGAGAAGTTCAGGCTCAGGGCAGGAAATACGTCTTCGCTCTGGTTCCCAAGAACATGAACAACCCCTTCTTCGACCAGGCCCGGGACGGCTGCAAGAAGGCCGAGAAGGAATCCAATGGCGCGATCGAATGTCTCTATATCGGCCCCGGCGAGCATGGCGGCGGCGATGAACAGGTCCAGGTCGTCAACGATCTCATTACCAAGAAGGTCGATGGCATCGCCGTCTCTCCGTCGAATGCAGCCGCGATGGGCAAGGCGCTCGAGGGCGCAAAGAAAGCGGGAATTCCGGTCCTGACCTGGGATTCAGACCTGCTCGCGAAGGACAAGGCTCTGCGCACCGCCTATGTCGGCACGTATAACTATGACATCGGCGTCAACCTCGCGAAGCTCGTCCAGCAGATCAAGCCGAAGGGCGGGACGATCTGCATCCAGTCCGGTGGCGCGGCTGCTGCAAACCATAACGAGCGCATGCAAGGAATCCGCGATACGCTGTCAGGTGCGAAATCTGGTTCCGCTCCCGGCACGAGGCTCTCGGGCCAGAATGGCTGGACCGAGGTCGCAGGTTGCCCGCTCTACACCAATGACGATTTTCCGCTCTCGGTGCAGCAGATGGAAGATACGCTCGGCAAGAACCCAAAGCTCGATGCTTTCGTGCCGACCGGCGGCTTCCCGCAGTTCATCCCGCAAGCGTATCGCAAGGTCGCAGAGAAGTATAAGGCCCGCATCGACGACGGCTCTCTTGCACTCGTCGTCGCCGATACGCTGCCCGTCCAGATGGATCTTCTGAAGGCCGGCCTGTCCAAGGGGCAAGTTGGTCAGCGCCCATTCGAGATGGGTTACAGGACCATGCTGTTCCTCAAGGACATGAAGGACGGCAAGCCCGCGCCGAAGGATCCCACCTATACTGGCCTCGACGTCTGCACGCCGCAGAATGTCGCAAGTTGCGTGGGCTCCGGTAGCTAGCTGTCGAAGCTATGAAGGTTGTTCATCCGGGGGCGGCGCTGGACTGCTGGGACTGCGAAGCTCCAGCACCTGCGCTGGAGATCCCCGGATGAACCCGCCTACGAATGCGCGTTCGATGCCTTGCCGGGAAGCAGACCTTCCGTATGTCGGGAGAGGGCCAGCTTCACCCCTAGTGGCGTCGCGAGGACAGGATTGCCGGAAAGCGGACTTTCCGAACGGCGGCTAAGGGCCACTTTCGCGTCCTCTGGGTGGACGGCCAGTCTTCACGGAGCGGGGCGGTCACCGAGCCCCGAGCCACAGATGGGTATCTGCCAATGTCCAGATATCGGCGTGTGCCAGCTTTGATAGCCATCGGCAGTTGAGGGTGATTTGCAGCGTGGTCCTGCGGCGGTATATCGAAGCTCCGAGGTGTCGCTCTTACATTGTCAACGTTGCCGCCCGAGCGAGAATCATCAGCCCCTTTTTGGGTGACTGGGGACGTTTGCCCCCGGCGGACGTGAACCTCAGAGGATCTGGAATTCGAATGACAAACGAGAGCACACGGCTGGTCGATCTGGCCGCGATGGTCGTTGCGGCCTACACCGCCCATAACAACGTCACTCGGGCCGACCTAGCCGACCTCATCGCCAACACCCATGGCGTGCTGGCAGGCTTGGGCATTGCACCGCCTGCGCCGGCCGCCGAGCCGCGGGTTCCGGCAGTGCCAATCAAAAAGTCCGTGACCCCCGACGCGATCATCTGCCTGGAAGATGGCAGGGCGTTCAAATCGATGAAGCGGGATCTGAGCAACAAGTACGACATGACGCCCGCGCAATACCGGGCGAAGTGGGGCCTGCCGGCCGACTACCCGATGGTCGCGCCAAATTACGCCGAAGCGCGCTCGGCCATGGCGAAGGCACTCGGGCTTGGCCGCAAGCCGGCCGCGGTGGCGGAGCTGGCTGCGGCAAAACCGGTGCGGCGCGCGAAGGCCAAGGCGACAACCTAACCGAAAAGTGGCGCTCGTCATCGGCCGCCACAGCGATCATTTGCAGAGGCATCATGAGCCGCGCCAGGACCCGCAGACCCACCAGCGCCCGCGACGAGGCCGAGGCGTTGTTCAAGCCCGCGGCTCCCAAGGCAGCAGCGCCGATCGACAAGCGGCCGGCGATCCCCGGAGCCAAGGAACTGGTGTCACTAAGGATCGATCGCGACGTGCTCGAACACTTCCAAAACGCCGGGCCAGGCTGGCAGGACCTCATCAATAATGCACTCCGGGCGGCCGCTGGCATGGCGCCACGTCCTGACAGCTTGCCGCCGGACGAGCCGAATTCGTCAAACGTCGGCTGAGGTGGAATTACCGCCTGCGCCGCCGCGCCGGGGCGTGCAGCAAGTACATCGAACCCGCATCTTGGGCTTGCCGAATTTACTCGCCATGCCATGTTGGCCCGCCCAATAAGCGAAAGGTGGATCATGGCGACAGGAACGGTGAAGTGGTTCAATGCGACCAAGGGCTTTGGTTTCATCCAGCCGGATGACGGCGGCCAGGATGCCTTTGTCCATATCAGCGCGGTCGAGCGGGCCGGTCTGCGCGAGCTTCGGGAAGGTCAGAAGATTTCCTACGAACTTGTGCAGGACAAGCGGTCTGGTAAAACCTCGGCGGACAATTTGCGCGCCGAGTGAGGTGTTAACGCCGGGCGCAACCTTGGAACGGCGCTTGCCGTTCACGGCTCCAGTCCGTCCGACACATTCGGCTCGTCGACGACATCCTGGGAAACCTCTTCATCCTCGTTGTCGTCGATTCCGATCGGAACATCGACGGCCAGGAGATTGTCCTTAGTCAGCAGGCCGGCGTCCTCGAGCTTCTCGATGTCGGGCAGATCGCGCAGACTGGCGAGGCCAAACACCGACAGAAACTTAGGCGTCGTGACATAGGTATAAGGCGCGCCCGGTTGCGGGCTGCGGGGGCCGGCTGCGATGAAGCCGAGCTTGCGGAGATGGCCGATGGTATCGCGGCTGATCTCCTTGCCGAAGACCTTGCCGAGCTCGGCGCGGGTGATCGGCTGAAAATAGCCGATACAGAGCAGCACGAGGCTCTCGGACTGGGACAGGGCCTTGCTGTCGGTTCCGCCGAGCCCGGTCGCGGTGCGGATCGCGACGGCGAAGCTCTTCTTCGTGCGATGCTGCCAGCCGCCCGCGACCGAAACCAGCTCGTAAGGACGACCACGCAATTCGTCGCGGATGTCGGCGATCAACAAATCGAGGCTGCAGTCGCGACCGACGACCCGCGCCAGGGTTTCGCGATCGACCGGCTTGGGTGAGGCGAAAATCACGGCCTCGACCCGTCCCATCCACTCACGCCAGCGCATGTCCGGCGGCAGGTCAGTGAGCTCGGTGTCAAACAGTTCCTCCGCGTGGGTGCGCCTGGCCATCGCGTCAAAGCCCGTAGAGCCGGAAACTCGCGCGACCGCTGAGCTCGCGCACGGCCTGCAGGACGATCAGCCGCTCGAACAATCGGCGCGCGCCCCAGCGCGTCAGATTTTTCGTCTGCAGCGTGCCGGACACGGCATCCTCGTCGAGCAAGCGCCGGATCACTTCCCCTGCCCCCTTAGCGCGCAGCTTCGGCGTGACGGCGGTGAGACGCGCGGCTTGCGGTGCGATGTCACCAGCGATCCGGCAGGCCTCGGCCGCGGCCAGCGCGAGCGCCACGCAGATCGCACGCTCGAACCCCTCCCCTCCCGGACGAATCCGGCTGCGATCTCCCGGGTTGCGAAAGGCGGCGCCGCCCGCTTGCATCACCAGCAAAGGCACGGCCATCGACCAGCGCATTCTCTGGGCCAAGGCTAGATCGGCGAGCCACCAGCCGAGCAGCCCAGCGTCGGGACGCAGGCGCTGAACCTCGATCAAAATCTGGGCCGCGATCAGTGGCGCAGGTCGGCCGGAGCGCGTCACCTCATCGAGATCCTCCGGCAACCGGCCGAGATCATTGCTCCAGCGCAAGCCGAGCAGTTCGATCGTCGAACGCAACATCGTCTCATCGAGCGCGGGGGAACGCGAAGCCAGCCAACGCCACGCCGCGAAGATGTTGCCGGCGGGTCCGAGTTCGGCTCCCGGTTGGCGAAGATGCCAGGCGTCGCGCAACTGCGCTTCGGTCTCGGTCCGTCCGACGAGCGCGACGGCCACGGCAGCGCTTTTCAGGGCAAGGCGCTGACGCCAGGCTCCAACCCAAGGCGGGTCGGCAAGCACCAGATTGTTGAGCGAATTCAACGCGGCGCCAGCCAAAAACGCCGCTTCGGCGTCGGTTGTCACGAGCCCACGCGGCACGGCCCAGCCGGGGACAACCGGGGGCGTGAAAGCGACACTGGCGGTCGAATCGAGAGCGGCCATCGTCCGAGGATCATGTCACGCATGTGCGCTTTAGGCTATGCCTCTCAAACAAAACCGCACGTCCTGTCGAAGCTAAAGAATGACCGATAATGTTGCATTATCAGTCATTATGCTCTCTATATAGCGAATGCCCGAAAACGCCGCGCAGAACGCCGAAAACCCGGACCGAAAGGGCTCCGCTCAACCGGAATACCCGGCAGCGGGTGTCGATGTTTCCGCCGTGGCGATGTCGGCCGACAGCGCAGCCTCCCTCCCCGATCCGGCTTCGAACGGGACAGCGCGTCTGCCAGCCCATCTCGAAGGACTCGCTGAACGCGCGCGCGGCTATGTCGAGGCCGCGAGCTCCGCCAATACGCGACGGGCCTATGCTGCGGACTGGCGGCATTTCAGCGATTGGTGTCGGAGCCAGGGTCTCCCTCCCCTCCCCCCAGATCCACAGGTTGTTGGCCTTTACATCACCGCTTGCGCCTCAGGTGCTGCGATCGCCGGGCTCAAGCCGAACACGGTCGCGACGATCGAGCGCCGCTTATCGGCTTTGGGCTGGAACTATGCCCAACGCGGCCAGCCGCTCGATCGGCGGGATCGTCACATCGCCACGGTCCTCGCCGGAATTCGCAACAGCCATGGCCGCCCGCCGGTGCAGAAGGAAGCGGTGCTGGGCGAGGACCTGGTGGCGATGCTGGAGACCTTGGATCGGGGTACACTGCGCGGCCTGCGCGATCGCGCCATCCTTTTGCTCGGCTTTGCCGGCGGCTTGCGTCGCTCCGAGATCGTCGCGCTCGACGTTGGCAAGGATCAGACGCGCGATGGCCGCGGCTGGGTCGAAATCCTCGAGGGCGGCCTGCTCGTCAGCCTGCGCGGCAAGACCGGCTGGCGCGAGATCGAGATCGGCCGCGGCTCGGCTGACCTCACCTGCCCGGTCATGGCCTTGCAGACCTGGCTTGCATTGGCGCGGATCGCTCACGGCCCGCTGTTCCGGCGGGTGACTGGCCAGGGCAAGGAGGTCGGCTCCGAGCGGTTGACGGACCAGCAAGTGGCGCGTCTCGTCAAGCAATGCGTCATGGCTGCCGGTGTGCGCGGCGACCTGCCTGAGATGGAGCGCGAGCGGCGGTTCGCAGGGCATTCGTTGCGAGCCGGCCTCGCGTCTTCCGCCGAGGTCGATGAGCGCTATGTCCAGAAGCAGCTCGGGCACGCCTCTGCCGAAATGACCCGCCGCTATCAGCGACGACGCGACCGCTTCCGGGTCAATCTCACCAAGGCCGCTGGGCTGTGAGCGAGCGGCAGAATGGGATTTTCAGCGCGTCCGGCCATTTTCTCTGGATCAAGCAAGGCGTGGGCCACCAAATTCGAACAGCGCTCGCCGCGCTACGCGGCTCGACGAGGTTCCTATAATCGGCGCGCTGATGCCCAGCCATCGGAGACGCGGGCAGGAACATAGAATCGATACATGCAGTTGAATCCAGGCCCACCAGCCTGAGCCCCGAGAGTCACGTGAAACGCACCTCCGCTCAGCTCTTCGAGTGGCCTATCCCATCGACGGTAACCTTGGGATCATCGGTACGAGCCAAGGGGATCGAGCGAGAGATCAGGCGACGGCTTCCTTGGTCGACGCGGAAGCATCTCACCGTGGAGACCGGCAGCGTGGTGCTTCATATGCCGGACGCCGAGGCGGCAGAGTTTGACGCGCTCTCAGCTATCGTTGGCGAAATATTACTCGAAATCGCCGCGTTGCCCATCTTGCCCAGCGAAGCCGAGGACATCCTCTCAATCTCATCCCGCGAGCGTCACAAGTGGCTCGAAGATGGCCGGCTCCAGAGCGCTGGGACAAAGACGGTCAAGCTGCGAGGCCGCGCGAAGGCGGTCACTTTCCACGTGTTCACCCCAAGTTTCATCGAGCATGTCCTCGATAGCGGCCTGCCAGAAATCTGGCGGGAAGAGGATATCGTGACGACAGCGGAGAACCGGCGGCGTGCTGCGGGAAAAGCTGCTCTGACACGCGCCGGAAAGCGATCGGCTAAATCGCGCAAGGCAGCCCCTCCTGCGGACGAAGAGGTAACCGGCCTTGATGGCTGGGCGGAGTTCGAAGCGGAGGGATTGCTTCGGTAGGGTGAGCCCCGCATCGCATTTGCGGGATCGCTGGCGTGCTCATCTATCGGAACACTGCCAGCTCTTGTGCACCCATTCCCTGTTGACGCCTAGTGACGCGACATCGGGCTTTAGAGCAATGAGACCAAGGTTGCGATTGCCAATGGCATAGCAGCTGCCGCAGCAGCGGCGGCACCGGTTTGTGACAGGATTAATTCGACACACCTGTGCGTAGTGCATAGCGCGAGCGACCAAATGGCGCATTGTGATCGCTGCTGCATGCCCCATATCACGCCTGCGGTTCGCTGACCGCTTCGGCACCCTCCCGCCGAAGCCTGGTCGCGCCGTTCCCCTCGAAGCTTTTGGCACAACGCCTCGGCTTCTACTTGGCCGGCTCCCTCAGGGATGCCGGCCTTTTTTCTATCGGTCTCTCCCGGAAAGAGCTCACCCGTGTGGCGGAGCGGCGGGAGCCCTCGGCCTCAATCGCCATCTCGTGAAGAACACGCCCCACGTCAGGTAGGCTTTTGCAGTTGGAAGCGCTCGAAGGACAGGCGTAACCTGACTCGATCCGCACCTGAAAGCAGGAGCACGACATGCAGCAGGCTGTCGTCGCCGTGACTACCCGGGTTGGAGTGAAGGGTGCCTTCGATGTCGACTTGCCCACGCAGCCACGCTTAATGAGCGCCTCTTCGATATCGGTCTATGGCTGATCGACCGGCACATCCCACACCAGGCCCGCATCCTCTGGGAGCCCTATTATCGGCGGATCCGCGTCAGTTTTCCCCACGCAGAAGATGCAGGTGCTTTTCGCCAGTGCTTCGGAACGCCGCTGCACTGATCATAGTCCATGAGGGCAAGAGCTCATCGGCGGCCCGCTGGTACCGAGCCGTCCGATTTCTCTGCTGCGTGCGCTTATCAGGCGACGGTGTCGGCCAAATCCTTTGCGACCTTGAACTTCACGACGGTCTTCGCCGGGACGTCGATCATAGCGCCGGTCGACGGGTTGCGGGCTTGGCGCGCCTCCCGACTGGCGGAAGACAGCTTGCCGATGCCGCCGAGGGTGACGTCACTGCCCGACTTCAGTGTCTTGGAAACCACGCCTGCAAGCGAGGCGAGTACAGCAGACACGTCAGCCTTGGACTTGGCAGCGTCTTCAGCGATCGCGGCAATCAGTTCGTTCTTGGTCATATTTCGCTCCAGCTCGTTGCGAAGTGCCTTGAGGCAATCAGTTCGACTTGGTGGTCTTGGCCCGGACCGGCGCTTTCCGCCGCTGCTGACCCAAGCCCATCTTCTTGGCCAAAGTCGAGCGTGCCTCGGCATACGCAGGAGCAACCATCGGGTAGTCGGCCGGCAAACCCCAGCGCGTGCGGTAATCCTCGGGCGACATGTTGTAGGCCGTGCGCAGGTGGCGCTTCAGCGACTTGAACTTCTTGCCGTCCTCGAGGCAGATCAGAAAGTCGGGCGTGATCGACTTCTTGATCGAAACGATCGGGGTCGGGCGCTCTTCGACGACCGGCGCGGGCGGCGCGCCAAGGCCAGAAATCGCCGCATGCGTAGTGGCAATCAGACCGGGAAGGTCAGCCGCCGGCACGCTATTGTTCGAAACGTAAGCCGACACGATATCGGCCACGAGACCGATCAGGTTTCCGCTCTCTTCGGACATGATCCACTCCATGAATTGGCCCACTCAATCCGCAATCTTACGTGCGAATCGACGCCGTGTGTCTCGACCTATGCCGATTGAAACCTCGATTCAAGACTTCAACCCTCGACACCGCAATAGACGTGAGCTTTCCAACACTTGATTGCATCAAACTCGCCCATATTGACGCAAGTTAACACTTCAGGTTGGATGCCAGGATCCGTCTGAACCCGTTAGTGGCGTTGAATTCCGATGCAGAGTTCTAGGATTTTTTCACCCCGAACACGAGCCGTGTGGCTGAGAACGCTTGTCGTCATCGCGCTCGCCGCAGTGATGATTACGCCGGCGCTGCTTTTTCGGTAAGTGACGCTAATATATTGGGGGCGACCCCGGCGCTATCAGCGGCAGTCAGAAGCGCTTATCGCTCGGCCAACTCTGCAGCTTCCTGATCAGTTTGCTGACGTCCGCCAACCTGCATGGAATCTGGCCGAACCGCTTCAGCTCCATAACTGCACCGCCCCAAGGTCGATCGTCAGTACGTTCTGACGCCACCTATATAGTTCCGAAGTTGATCACTTACCTCAGCCATCAGCTGGGGCTTAATGCGACCAAGCTTGTGAGCGTGGGCTGCCTCGATCGTGGCGATCTTGACGGGACGGATCACACTCGGCGCAGGCAAGCCGGCCTCCTCGTAAAACCGCCCCAGCGGCACATCCCCGATCCAGGGTCTATTCTCGGCGCTGGTGATCATGACGACCCACAACAAGGCATTCCCCTCCCCGATCGCGCCATTGCTGACAACGAGTGCTGGGCGGTGTTGCCGGGTGTTGCGGTCGGTATAGGGGAATGGCACCCGGACAACGTCACCCTGCTGGAAATCAGAGGTCGGCATAAGCTCTCCGATCCGCTTCGCTATCCCACTCGCCAAACGTGCCGAACGGATCCTCAGCTACGACCGACGCCGGCGCCTTGCGGATCACGACGGCGGCGCCTTCAATGGTGTAAGCGATTTCGTCGCCTTCCCGCAGTTGCAGCGCGGCCCGGATGGGCTGCGGTATCGTTGTCTGCGCCTTGCTTGTCAGCTTGCTCGTGATCATGATGACCTCTCGTAAGGAAGTTCCTTACAGTAAGGAAAATCCTTTCTAGGCGCAAGCCTACCTTCTTTATGCCGTCAGCATCGTTCGTGCGAACGCCGCGATACCATTCGCCAAATCGGAAACCTCCATAAATGGCCTCTGGCGGCATGCGAGCGCTTTCCTCATCACCCTAGCTGACCCGAACGCGAAGGGCGCTCAGCGGGCTTCCTACGAGGTCGATTTTTTCGCCTCTGGCCGAATTCGCTCGCTTTCAGACGACCAGACCTAGCGGAGCAGCGGCAACACGATGGATGCGGCGATCGCCACGACGATGGCGCTCCGAATGAGGATGCCGTTGATCCGAGCCATAGAGGCTTCCGAGCTGTCAGGCGTACGCATAACTTTGCCTCCCTCTCAGCTCAGCTTCGGACCCATCCCGGCCTCCTGCAATCGCGATTGTTCGCGAACCGGCAGACTCTCCTCTCATGTGGCCAGGCAGCCACGCGGCCAGTCCCCTTCCCTCCCCCACGGCGATCAGCTCGTGGGGCGAACGGGTCAGCCTACCGCAGAGACCGAGGGCTCATCTCCGGTCCAAGAGGAACGAATGCTCAGCCTTGTTTGCCCATCGCGCAGAATGCTAAACGCCCAAGCGGGCCGGTAGCTCAATGGTTAGAGCTCGCTGCTCATAACAGCGCCGGTGCCGGTTCGAGTCCGGCCCGGCCCACCACGCTCTCTGAAAAGCAGCCGTCCCGACAACGGTGAGCCTTCCGGCTATGCCCCTTCATTTGTCACTGAAGTTGCTACGACGTCGTAGCCACGCCGGGTCTTCCTGAGGAGCCAGTCCTGCAGCGCCTCGGCTGCGGTTTCTTGATCCCCGTAGAGATCCAGTCGTCGCCGGCCGGAACAGCCCCGGCGCCCCCATTCACGTACGAGCGCGACATCGCCAAACAGCGTGGGCTCAATCGCAAGCACATAGAACCGGGCCATATTCTGCGCCGGATCAGATCGGTCCAACACCAACATCTGCAAGCGCGGCGTGTCTTTAGCGAAGGAGGTGTCCATGCGCGCATTTCGCGCTCATGGCAGGCACCGGTCCAACGCAAAGGATGAATCAATCGAGGGGTGACGATTCACAACATTGATGAACCGCACGCGTGTTCCAGCAGCTCGGGCTGCAGAACCTTGCCTTCACGGTCAGATTCCAGATTTGGCGCGCAGATCCTCCACCGTCGCCGCGCTCATGAGTTCGGCCTGGCCCACCAGGACACCGCCCTTCATCACCGAACAAGCAGTCACACCGGGACGTGATTGCATATCCCGATATCGGCGGAGCGCCTCCATCGCAGAAGGAGCTGCTTCCTTGACCTTGCTACCCCTGATCGTGGCCTTGATCTGAAACACGTCCATTCCTTTGAAACACCGAAACTGCAGCATCAAAGAGCCCGCCTCGGCCGCATCGTTCATGCGGAGCTGGCGGCCCCGATCGCGAATCAACCGCCTTGCAACACAAGCTGTCATCCAAGGCGATATCAGGCCCAGATCAAACTGTCGTCGGTATAGGGCTTGAAGTTATGGTCGACCTCGTTAGGGGCGGTGCCGCCCCCGCGCTCCTTGGCGAGCAAGAAGCCACGGACATCCATCAACCCAGGTTCGAAGCCCGACAGCATGAGCTCCATCGGCGCTTTTCCGCTGAAGGGGATTTCACGATTGACGCTTCGGAGCCATTTGAAGCCCTCGTCGTCGGTCCCTTCCAACAGGCGGAGGGATTTATAAATCCCGAGCACCGCCGAAATCCGCAGCAGGACATCGGTTTCGAGGATCAGAGGCTGACTGGCACAGGCAGCATCAGACCAAACCTGGAACTCAGCGGCGCTCGGCAAGCCCAGGAGCATTCGGATCTCGGCAACATCGAGCTCCCAGGCGCGCGCGACATTGAGGAGCGTCCGTAAGCCAGGTCCACTCACCCGGGCCCGGTTTTCCGGACTCGTATCGATCGCCGCAGGCGGCTTCCAATTCATCGTGCAAACCTCATCACCACAGGATCATTGTACCAATTTATTGTCGGCAGCAGCCCGCACATGTCAGCGATCACGGATGCACTAAGCTCGCATCGGTTCACGACGCCGGCTTCCGATCAACGCCATCAGCATAGGTCCGATCGAGAACTCGTTGGCTTCCGCTTTCCGGGTCAGGCCGCGCAGATATCCGCCGGCGCTGGAGATCGCCTCCCCGCGCTGCAGGATTGCTGCAACGACGATAGAGGCTTCAGTTTCGCCCATCGCATTCTGGGCATCCAGCCAGGCGCTCGGGCTAATCCCGAGCATCGAACGCACCATCGCCGCCGTTGCCAGGAAATCGCGCCAGTTGGAAATCCCGCCGCGGGCGTAATCAACGATATCCGGGCAGGCGTCCAGGACCATTCCCAGCGGGAAGGGCCGTTCCGGCTTCCTCACGGGTTCAGGATCGATCTCGACCTCGACGACCCTGCTTTCTGGAAAGCTAGGTTCAAGATCAATAGTAGAGTCTGGTTTTGAATTCTGTTTGTGACGCTCAGAATGAGACTCATTGCCGCTTAGATTCTGAGCTTTTGTATGAAGTTCCAACAGGTTGAGGACCTCGTCCGCCAGCATCGACAGTTCGTCAGCGATCGGCTCCAGAACCTCTCGCGCTGCGGTCCGCGGAATTCGGCCGACGATGGTTCGATAGAGCGCGTGGATCTCCTGCCAGGTAGAGGGGCCCTGCCCCGCCGCGTGAGCTGGGACGTTCCCCTCGATCGCGACCGCGATCATCTTCGCGATATCCCGTCGGCAGATCGTGATCCGCTCCCGCGCGAGCTTCAGCGCCCGTTCCTCGAGCCTGACCTCCTCGGCTGCGCTCTCGATCTCGGCAGATCGGACCACCAAGGGCGCCAGATCGAAGCCGAAGGCGAGCTCAATGTCCCCTCCCCTCCCCTTCCGGGCATAGCGCTTCCCGTTGGGGCTATCGCGGCGGATGATTAGCCCTGAATCGACGAGCACCGCGAGGTGTCGCCGCAAGGTCGCCGGCGACATGCCGTGCGCCCGGAGCGCCAACTGCTGGTTGGAGGGGAAGACAATGAGCTGCTCGCCCGTGAGCACCGTCTCTGGATGGAAGGTGAGCAAAGCGTCAAGCACCGCCAAGGCGCGTTCGTTCACGCCCAGCAGCGCCTTGGCGGTGCAGACATCCCGAAACAGATTCCATTTGTGGACCGCCTTCTCGGGCGACCGTTCCTTTGCGAGTGCCTGATTTGCCACATGGGCAAGCGTCAGCGTCCGCCGCCCAAAGGGCGTCGTTGAGATATGAGAAACCACGTTCCTTCACCTATCGTTAGGCAAAAGAATTCCGGCCTCCAAAACACCTGGAGCGTCAGGAGCGACTCTTGACAGCGATTCGCGGAAGTGTGATTCTCTAGGTGCGAACTGAGAGAAGGGCTTCCGGAATTCGTTTCGGGGGCCTTTTTCCTTTTGCGGGGCAAAATCCTCCAATTGATTCTCAGGCGCGCGAGCGCGCCTTATTCCGAATTGCCGGCGGCGAACTCCGCGAACAACACTGGAAACTTGCTCTCGACGAACGCCGCGAATTGAGCGCCGCTCGCCGCGTGTTCAATCGTGAAAACTGTTCGATTTGCAGACGCAGCAACGCGAGCGAATTCGACGGCACCATCCTTCAGCACTCGCCGGGTTGGTTTTGAAGCCGATTGATCGCCATCGAGGAGTTCGGCTGCCGATAAGACGACTGTGAACCGAGCATCACTCGGCTTGCTTTTGAAATGGGGCTCGGCAATCACTTTGGTCGCGCGCTTACGCGCTGCGGCGTCCTCTAACTTGCCAACAAGCGCCAGCCACCTGGGCCGACCGACCTTCGGGGCCCGACCTATTGCCGAGACAATCTCGGCAGGGATGCCTCTACCAACCGAAATTAGCTTTGAGACCTCGGCCCGATCAATCGTTAGCGCCTGTTGGATGATCGCCCTCTCCTGCCCAGCGTCCTCGAGTCGCAACGCGAAGACGGCACGCTCGATGAATGTTAAGTCTTCACGGGCCGCATTCTCGACGCCCTGGGCGATTGCCAAGTCTGCATCCGACAATGCTCGGATTACCGCCCTTACGGGCCGGTTAAGTTCAGTGCCCGCTCTGACGCGCCGGTGCCCATAAGCTGTCTGATACTTGCCTGGCCGTGCTGGGTCGGGACGAAGGAGAACAGGAATCTCCTGCCCCCGTTCGGCGATCGAACTCTTCAGCGCTTCGAACGCAGCTTCATCAGCATCCTCGAACCTGTCCCTGAACGGTGACGGAGCGATGTCGCCTGGATCGACCTCAACAATGACTTCTCCGGCGTCGAGGCGCTCTCGCAGTTCGGCGTTTTCTTTCTCGACATCGGAGAACGTGTTCTGCAGTGAACGCACTGTACCGGCCGAAACCCGGCGCGGCGTCTCGGTAGGTTTGTTGTCAGCTGACAACGCTGGCGGCGCCATGAATAGCGAACTGATGGCTTGAGAGCGTTTGCTCATCGGCCCCAGGCTCCCTTGATAAGTTCAGCAATCTCAGCATTCACACCGTCGATAGAATCGATGGCACGATCATAAACGGCTCTCCCGACGGAGCCGCGATCTAATTCGTAGAGCGATTGCTTCGTCAGGCCCGCATTGGCGATCGCGGTCGATTTCCACGCTGTTGCACGCAGCACATGCTCTCCGAAATGATTTCTCAGCAGGGCAACAATCTGAGCCTCAGGAACGTCATGGGGGTCGTGCCGCGTAACCACATATCGCAGGAAATCGAGCTCGATCTTTCCGCCAGCATCCTCGATCACCTTCATAAAATCGGTGGTCATGAGCAGGAACTGGCTCATAGAGGCCACGTCCACCATCTGCGGATGAACGGTTATGAGCATCGCGGTAGCGGCGTTCAGCGCGCTCATCGTCAGGTAACCAAGCTGCGGCGGGCAGTCGATCACTACAACGTCGAACTCATCCTGGACTTCATCAACGGCAGAGGCCAAGCGTCGGAAAAAGATGTCATGCCCTCGAGCGCCACGGTCCAACATCGCCCGCGGTGTCTGGTGCTCGAACTCCATCAACTCAAGGTTACCCGGCACGATCGAGATGTTCTCGAAATACGTCGGCCGAACAACCTCGCTCATTGGTCGCCTGTGCTCGTCGTAGCGGATCGCTCCATAGAGCGTGGAGTTCTCGGGGATGTCGAATTCGGGCTGGAGGCCGAACATCGCGGAAAGGGACGCCTGCGGATCCAAGTCGATCGCGAGAACCTTAAAGCCGGCAAGGGCAAGGTACTGGGTGAGATAGAGCGATGTCGTGGTCTTCGCGGAGCCTCCCTTGAAGTTTGCGACCGCTATGATCTGGATCGGATCGTCGGGCCGGCGCCCTGGTGAAAAGCTCAAGGCCTCCCGAGGGCGCGCACCGCTCAGATAGTCACGCAATTCGTTGACCTGCCGTAGCGTGTACGAGCGACGCCCAGACGGGCCAATTGCGGGAGCCGGACCTAATCCGTCCAAGGAGAGTTGGCGAAGGTAGCCGTCCGATACGCCTAAAACCTTCGCGGCCTCTCCAGATGAAAAAGAGCGTAGCGTCTTTTGAGCGGTCGGCGGAAACAGCGAGGTGCTCATTGCATGAAGCGAGCCGGACAGCCTCTCGGCCTGCTCAGTAAGCGTCGATAGTCCGGTGGGTGCCGGCTTTAGCTTCGGATAGGGTAGGGCGGTCATGTCCTCTTTTCTCTCCAGACGGAAACAAAGCGTCAGACGCCCATTTTCCGTCTGGCGACAACGACATGATTCGAGCGGGTCGTCCAGAAGTTTTGAGTAAACAGGAGGTTAATGCCAACCTACGAAGCGCGACCGATCCGCCAAAGTTCCGAACATTCCCCAAAGCAGGTATAGAATCAGAGGACCCTGGCCGAAGCGCGGCACCAGGCAAAGGGCTACAATCTTGCGTGTAGAAGGTGCTGCAGAAGCTGCACTGATACGCGAGATCCTTTTCCCCACCCTTTTTGTATCGATTGTAGAAGCAATCCCGATTTAAAGACTCCTTTACCACCGCAAAGGTAGGTTTACTCGCCGGATGCTCCTGACCGCCTGACGAGAAGTGCCGCGGCATCTACACCTAACTCCCGCGCTATCCGGTCGAGCACGTCGATGCTCGTGCTGTAGCGGCAGCGCTCAATTGCGCTGATATAGGTTCTATCAATTCCCGCCCTGTGAGCGAGCTCCTCCTGCGACAAACCAGCCTCTCGCCGGTATCGCTTGATGTTGGCCGCGAGGACCTCTCGGATTTCCATCCGGCAGAAGGAGCTACATTGTAGAGTATTTCTCCACGGAGTATACTCTACACGAATCGATGTTCGAGCCTGCCGCCGCGAAGGGAAATTGGCCGATGGAGAAGCTTGCCCAGGACCAACAGCAACAGCCCGCCAACAATATCATGCGGAGCTAAATCGGTCGCAGCCACCCTCGCGGGGTAAGGCGCGAAGTCCGACCAAGCCAAACAAAATCTATGGATCTAGTCCGTCAAGAATAGGTTTGATCAAATGAACAGCATCCGTGCGGTTTGCTTCGATGCTTTTGGGACTACCGTCGAAATAACTGATCGACGTAATCCTTTCAAGATTGCGCCGGAACACTGCTATCATCCCCTAGCAATGTTAGCGATGACAAGAATAACTACAGTTAGGCAACTAACGAAAATATTTGATTTCAAACTCTCAGAAGATGAGATATTACACTGGCAGTCTGAAATTGAAGCAGAATGCGCTTCGATTAGGACGCGCCCCGGCATGAATTTAATCTGGGCCGCTCTGAAACAGGCGGGGTTGAAAATCGCAGTCTGTTCTAATTTGGCTTTTCCTTACGCAAAATCAATGATAGATGCATTGCCCGCTGAGCCTGATACCATTGTGATGTCCTTTCAGTTCGGTCTACTTAAACCACACAAGGACATCTATCCGATTGTGGCGTCGCAGCTTGGCCTGAGGCTCTCGCAAATACTCTTTGTTGGCGATCGCTTGGAAGACGACGTCGTCGGTCCCACGGCTGCAGGTGCTGCCGCGATGCCTATTGGCGAGTTTGAGTTAGCCTTCGGCTCTCGGCCTTCGATCTTCGCCCCACCGCACATCGTCAGATTTTTTGAACAGTTCGAGGCGGCAAGGGCTTGCTAGACGTCTAGCTGCGCAACTCAGATGCCTGATAACTGGATCCGGAATGCGATTATTAGTGATCTCCGACATCCATCTTGAGTGCGGCCCGTTGGAATTTCCCGCCTCGATGCCAGATTTCGATGTCGCCGTTTTCGCAGGCGATGTCGGGCAGCCAATTTCAGCAGCGGTATCGTGGATGGTCAAGCAAGGGCAGACCGGGCTGCTGCGGGGTCGGCCAGTCGTTTATGTTCCTGGCAATCACGAGTTCTATGGAACGGTGATGCAGCACAACCTTGCTACAGGTCGGGAGGCTTCGGAGTCCGCAAATATCGGACTTCTCTCCCGCCGAACTATCGTAATTGGTGAGGTCCGCTTTATCGGATGCACATTATGGACCGACTACCGGCTGTACGGTACGCCAAAGCCGTCAATGGTCTATGCGGGCCAAACGCTCAGCGATCACCGGCTCATCCGGTATAAAGAAGCAAGCGGGCATTTTAGTCGGTTTATGCCTTGGCACGCCGCAGCAGAACACCGCCTGGATTTGGCATTTGTTCGGCAGGAACTCTCAACGCATCACAATGGTCCAACAGTCGTCGTCACTCACCATGCTCCCCATCCGAATTCAATCGAGGCGCGCTATCAGGGCAGTTCGCTCACTCCTGCCTTCGCTTCTGATTTGAGCAATGTCATCGACGAGTTTCAGCCCGAGCTCTGGATCCATGGTCACGATCACGGATCACATGATTATCATGTCGGACGAACGCGCGTCTTCGCGAACCAGGCGGGCTATCCCAATCTCCACGGGGACCGCGAAAACAGCGGCTTCAATCCGCGCTGCGTCATTGAAGTATAGCGGCAGCATAGGCTTCAATCTCGGCCCGCAGCGCGCAGAGGGGAGGGGAGGGGAGGGGCTCAGCAAAAAAAGCAAAGCCCCAATCTCAAGCTACATTTCCGGCCCGCTGTCAGACCGCTTCTTTCCCTTCTTGGCGCGCTTGAATAGCACCTTGGGCAAAGAGATCGAAGAGATAGCCGGTTGCTGCGGCTCCGGGATTGAAGACAATGCCAGGCTCTTCTCCGCCGACGTCCCGTCCTCCGACGGGGCCTGATCGGCTGGCGATTGCTCTCGAGCGAAAGCAACGGGTTCGCCGGAAAAAACGAACCCTGGAATGATTGTTGGCCTGGGTGGAACTGCGCCGATCGTGAAGGATCCCTTCGGCTCCGGCTTCGGCTTTGAAGACTGAGAGGATACAGCAGCAGAAGCTGGCGAAACCGTGAGTTTCGGAGGTAGCTGCCCTTTTGTCGTATCCTCCCGTAATTCGACGCGAGACGCTGGAGGAGCGCTCTTTGCCGAATTTGGCTCCTGCTTGGGCAGAGAATTCTGGACGACCGGCTTTGGTATCACCTCAAGCGGTTGGGGAGCCTGGGACGATCCTGGAGCCCGAGCGGAAGACTGGCTCGGCGCCGTCGGCTGCGAGACCTTTAGGGGCGGCGCAAATTTTGGCGGGTGTTTTGGCGCGGCATCTACCTTGACCGGTGAAGTCGGCGCCGGCTTTTCGCTCCTTTGCGGCCGATTAGGTCGAATGGCGAACGGCTCGTATCGATAGCGTGTCCCCTTGGGTTTCATGTCATCGAGATACGCGGGCCGGCTGCCCGGGCCCGTTGCGGGTGCGCTGGGAGCGATCTCGAGCACAGGAGCAGGCGCGGGGACCGGCTCTGATTGCGGTGGCTTTGCCTCTGGAGCCGCCTGTGTCGGCTTCGGCTCAGTGGGCTTCGCCTCGGCGGCGGGCGTTGGCGCATATTCTTCATCGACAGCCTTCTTCAGCACCTCGCTCAGATTCTGCGAGGCGACAGCCATGATGGACTCCGACATGCGTGCGATGACTTCTTCCCGGCGGCGGGCAATCTCCTCTGGTGAGGGATCGAACCGAACGAGGTCGAAATAGTTTGGCTGACGCCGGTCGTTCGGGTTCTGCGTTGGATTGCGTTCAAAGTCCTCGAGCCGACGGGACATTGCCGCGAGGTTCTGCCGTGCCTCCTGAAGGTCGGAGCCATTGCGGCGATCAATGCGCACACCTTCCGGGATAATGGTCTTCAGAAATTGGCGGGCTTCCTCGGCCTCGGATGTAAGGCGTTTGTTCGGCTTGGGCAGGGCGAGCGGCACCTTCCGCGGCCGCCCCCGGGGTTTCTTATCGGTACTTCCGAAGGCAGCGTGAAAGACCAAGCGCGCACGCGAAGCCACGCGGTCGACAATGACCCGTGTCACATCTTGGCCGAGTTCCGCAATGCCGATAACGATTGCATATTTATCCGCGAGTTTCGCCATACGCTGGACCTGCTTCGACGCGAGCGGCTTGCCTGGATTGGTTCGAGTCAGCAAACGCTCGACGCGTTCCGCATTCCGCGCAATGTTTCGACGGCGCAGCGCGGTGCGGCGATAATTATTCGCGACGACCTTCTCCAAAAGGATGTCCCATTGCCGGCGGGCAAGCGACACGCCCTCGGGGGTTAGGTCACCCTTGCGCTCCTTATTGAACGTTTTGGACGGGATATGCTTCAGTGGCTCAAGTTCGATGCCCATCTCTTTATAGGTGCGGGCGTCATAGCGTTTGCTGAGCCCAGCATCCCGCATTCCCTCGTTCAACACGAACTCCCACGATTTGCGCAGGCTCTTTACCCAGCCTCTGTCTGAGACCTCGCGGTCCTTGTCCTGCAAGAAGGGGCGGACCCGTCGGACATGGCGATTTTCAAAGCGCCGCTGCTCGACGATTTCGAAATCCCACACGAGCCTCGTTGGATCTTTCGGATCCGCCATTTTGGCGGCCGGCCTATCATAATAGACGATATGGACGTGATAATTGCGCTCGTCGTTGTTCTCGTCTGGTGCATGGATGACTGCCCAGCAGGGCAGACCCTTCTCGGTGAGCTTGTTGGTGAAGTCCCTGACAACGCGGAGGCGCTCGTGCGGATCGAGTTCGTGCGGCAGCTCGGCGATGATGCGGTTCTGAATGCGACCGCCGCGGCCCGGCTCGATCTCGATTGGAAATCGCGGGTCAAGCGCGATTGCCCATTTGTAGATCGCAAATGCCTTAGGTGTGGCGACTTGGTTGAGTACAAAAACTTCCGGTGCGGGATCCCTGTGTTTGGCCTCCAGCTCGGTCTTCAATGGCTCGGGCGCGGTCTTGCGATTTGCAAGGGCGAGGTCCCAGAACTTCTGATCGTGGCCAACTCCAAGCTTAACGTTATCCCCGCGGGGAGAGCGTTCGAGCTTTTCCACCTCGATCCAGAAATGATGCCGTTCTTCGATGGTGCGGCCAATCGTTCCGAACGAGGCCCTCTCGAGAGCGTCAATCTCGTCGTCGGCCAAATTTCGAAGCTGCAGCTTCTCCGCGGCACTGGCGCGCTCAAGGAAATCCTGCTGCTGCTGGGCGTTGCGGTCGGCAATGATCTCCTTGATGGCCTCGAAATTGTCGAGGAGGCCATCAAGACCATCGTAGCGCTTCCGCCGCCCCAGTTCCTCAGCCGCGCCATCGCGTTCGATATATTCGAGGTGATCACCAGCCTCCGAATTATAATGCAGGCGGCCGCCATTGAGCTCCCGGATCAATTTTTGAATCGGGGAGGCTTTCGACATGTAGCTATGGGCGAAATGGAACGACGTCGCCCCGTCTTTCGAAACCGGCCGACTGCTGGCGCGCGTGCGATCGCCGAAGCGAACGCTCGGGTTATCATAGGCGAACACGATATTCGGATGCGCAGATTGCGTGCTGACGCGGAATGAGCCGATCGCAAGGCGCACTGCATTTCGCAGACCGGGTGAGTCTGGGGCTGCTGCAAATGCGCCGGCGCGCCCTGGGTCCATGCTCTTCAGCGGCCCCGAAATACTGAATTCCTGTGAGCACCGGATCGATGAAGAAAGCTGGTCGAGCGCGCTGACCGTGAAATGTATTGAGGGTTTCTTTTCAATCATAACTTCAATTTGAATAAATACGTGTAGTATGTTCGACATTCTAACATAGTGCGCGATATCTTGTACACCGAAGCGCTCGGACTGCAGATCAATACGAAGGTCGGATGCGACGCGGAGCGGCCGAGGCTGACGATCGGCAGGCGCGGTACATGAGTGCGAGCCCTGCGCTCCGAATCGAGGCAGCAAAATTGGCGATAGTTCGCAACGTCACGGGCCCGGGCTGGTCGCCGCAAAAGGTACCCGGCCGAGAGGCATTAAAATTCGCACGGGGTCTGGAAGGCCGCATGGCGCAGGCCAAGCTGCCGAACCGAAGCCTCGCATGCGGCGATCGACGCGCGAATTATTGCGCCTCGAATCCTCAGGCTAGCATCGTCTCCCAGCCACTTGCGTGCGCAGGCCGCCGAAGGGCGATCAAACGTCGTCCGAGGGACCGTCGGAGACCTCAATTGACGCGCAGGCGTCAAGCAAACGCGATGCGCCCAAAGGGGCGCGTCGCGTTTGCGGTATTGAGCCTATTTTTTATTTTTGGGATGAGGCCCATTCCCGGCCTGTCTTTGGTGGGATGCAGCCACTTTGAGGCTGCGCATTTCCTGGGGTCCCTGCCTTCCTTAGTGGGATCGTTCAGGCTCCGGAGGGGGCAGCGACGGTTGCTGGGGCAGGGCCATGTCCAGGAGAAAGGCCCACGGTGATGTGCGAAGCCTAGTCCCTTCGGAACGAAATGGGGTTTGTGCCAATCGTCAAAATTGGAATGGCGCATGAACTTTTATCGTTTATTTTCAGCTACTTAATACGATTCACGACTTTGGAGGGGATTGGGCAGTCCCATATTCCCTCGAGCCGGTGCGGCAGGCTACAAAAACTAAGGCAGAGAAATTTCCCACCTCGCCGCCAAATCGAGGCGCAGAAATTCCCGCCGAAGTGCAAATTTCGAGGCGCAATAAATCGCACTTCCGAYGCCCCGGATGCCCCGCWGCGCCGATGCGRCRGGCCRCCCGGACYGCAAAATTTAAGGCAGAGAAAYTCCCCGCCTCRCCGCCAAATCGAGGCGCAGAAATTCCCGCCGAAGTGCAAATTTCGAGGCGCAATAAATCGCACTTCCGACGCCCCGGATGCCCCCGCAGCGCCGATGCGGCGGGCCGCCCGGACTGCAAAATTTAAGGCAGAGAAACCCACCTTGCGGCTAAATCGAGGTGCAAGAATTCGCTACCGGCGCTCCGGATTCCCCTGCAGCGCCCGTGCCGCTAGCCACTCGAACTGCAAAATTCAGCCAGAGAAATTCTGCACTCCGCCGCCAGATCGAGGCACAATAGTTCCCGGTTCCAACGCCTTGGATCGCATACTCAGCACCGGCTGGCCGTGCGAACACATCGTTGCGGTGGAGATCAAGTCGACGCTCACAGGTCCCGATCCCGTCCGTATTCACTTCAACGACGGTTTCAACGCGTTCATCGGCGGACGCGGCTCCGATAAGAGCGCGGCGTTGGAGTATCTGCGGTTCGGCCTCGGCAAGTCCGAGGAGGACCTTGAACAGGACGACCTTTAGCCTCGCAAGCGCAGGGCGCGGGAGGCCGAACTGAATCACTGATACTCTTGCTGGCAGCTATCGGAGCACTGGTTCATGCCGTAACGCTAGACGACCAACGGTGCTGCATTTTGGTCTACTGAGGTCATTATCGATACCGAGCGGCCTATCTATCTTCGTCGCTCCGATCCAGCGAGCGTGACGCCGAAGTAAGGCGAAAGATTGCTAGCTTGGCCTGCTGCCGGTTTCGCGGACACTCACTTAAGCTAACCCGACCTTCTTTTCGAACTCGACCGGGCTGATGTAGCCGATGGTCGAGTGCCTGCGAACGGCATTGTAGAACCGCTCGATGTCATCGAACACGTCGGCACGAGCATCGTCGCGTGTCCGGTATACCCTGCCTCTGATCCGCTCGGTTTTGAGCGAGGAGAAGAAGCTCTCCATCGCGGCATTGTCCCAGACATTGCCCGAGCGGCTCATCGAGCAGGTGACGCCGTTCTCGATCATGAGCTTCTGGAACGGCTCGCTGGCATACTGGCTGCCCTGGTCCGAATGGTGCAGCAGGGCATCCGGCTTTCCCCGTCGCCAGATCGCCATCATCAGCGCATCGGTCACGAGCCCGGCGGTCATTTCGGGCTTCATCGACCAGCCCACCACACGGCGGGAGAAGAGGTCGATGACGGCTGCAACGTAGAGCCACCCCCTCTGCGGTCCAGATATAGGTGAAGTCGGCGATCCAGCGCTGGTTCGGACGCTCGGCATGGAACTCCCGGCCGAGTGTATTCGGCGCGATGGCCGATCGCTGGCCACCGTCCTTGGGCAGGCTGCGCCGACGCGGCCTGGCACGCAAAGCCTGGGCACGCATCAGCCTCTCGATGCGATGCAGGCCGCAATCGATGCCTTCCGCCAGCACGTCCCGCCAGACACGCCTGGCACCATAGGTCCGATCCGAACCAAGGAAGCTTGCCCGGACCCTGTTGCCAATCTCCTCGTCGTCGCGTGCTCGACGGCTCGGTGACCGGTTGAGCCAGGCATGGAAGCCCGAGCGCGACACATCCAGCGCTTCGCAAAGCCATGCCACCGGCCAGATCCCCCGGTGCTTCGCAATGAACGTGAACCTCATGTCACGTCCTTCGCGAAGTAGGCTGCGGCCTTTTTTAGGATATCGCGCTCCGCCTTGAGCTTGGCCACCTCGCGCCGCAGCTTCTCGATCTCAAGCTGCTCCGGCTTCATCTGGCCGTGGCCGGGAAAGGCTTGCGCTGGATCGGCAGAAAAGAGCTTCACCCATTTGCGCAACTGGTTCTCATGGACATCCAGGTCCCGTGACGCCTGCGCCACACTCACTCCGCGATCCTTGATCAGGCGAACCGCCTCGATCTTGAACTCACGCCCAAACTGTCGTCGCCGCATATGCCACCTCCGGTTTCATGAAACACCCAATCTCGGTGTCCGCGAAACCGGCAGCAGGCCAGACAATCTAACGGTCCGGCAAGCTGCTGGCATTCTTGGCACCACAGACCGCGTCCTCACCGCGCTTATTGAGAACCAGGTGTTGGCAAGCGAAACCCTGATCAGTCCGAAAAATCGGTGCCCGTATGTCGCCGTTCCGAGGAATTCCGTTGAGGCGTTCAAGGCCGAGTATGCATCGCTTCATGAACTTGCTCGCAGCCGCGGAAAACACCTGCCCATTTTGAAGCGCCAATTGGCATCGCGGGGTATCGAACCGGCCTTGAGACATGAGCAGTGATCGCTTCATTCTACCGGCTATCTGCCATTCCGCCGGATCTCTAGGTCCATCTCCCAATCGTCAGCGTGAAGCCCGGCCCCTCAAGGCCGGGCTTTTTTGCGGTTTGGAGCAGTCATTGAGCATGATTTCGCGGAAGTACTATCCCTCAAACTGCGGAACTTAGCCCCCGGAAGACGCAAGACACGATTTAATGATTTCAATGACTTAGATTCCCGCTTGCGGAAGCACTATGCCTCTCTCTTCACCCGGTGAAGAGAGAGGCATAGTGTTGCCGCGATTGTCGGTCGAGTTCCGCAATCTGCCTCTGGACGCCCGGCCTGAGCCGGGCGTCCAGTATAATTCTAAGGCATTCCGATCATAGCTTGCTGCCGAGGTTGTCGCTTCCCGTCGCCAGCCTGCTTCGCCGGCACTGGAGCCTAGGCGGTCCAATTCCTTAGCCCCCTCCCCGATTTAGGTTCAGCGTAACGCTGCACGCGAGCAAGCCTGCGCATAGCAGTAAGGCCCGTATCGAGTAGGACCCAACTTACCAAATTGGCCCTCAGCTGACGTCTGGAACGTCCGCTTTCCGCTATCGAACTATTCCAGAGACCAAGCCAGGCAACCTCTCGAAACGCTTGGGCAATCGCCGGCGAGATTGAAACGCTTCGGCTCGCGGAACATATCGACTCGTATGTTGTTTCGTTGAGATCGAGCGGACCGTACCGTCCGCAATGCGTCGGCCTTTTTTTGTCCGCGCCCTTAAAGTTCATCGCTCATGACAGACACCACCCTACGAGGCGTCCCCGACGCCACGACCGTTCACGCGTCTTCTGCAGTGTCGTGGGGCGCGGTCCTCGGAGGCGCCGTGGTCAGTGCGTCGATCTCCCTCATGCTCCTCGCCGCCGGAGCCGGGCTGGGCTTCGTCTCGGTCTCGCCCTGGACGAATGTCGGTGTCACGGCCGCCACGTTCGGCATCGCAGCCATGATTTGGCTTGCCGTCATCTCCTCTCGGCCGGCGCCGGGGGCTATCTCGCCGGTCGTCTCCGCACCAAGCGTGTGGGCCTTCATACTGAAGAGGTGGCCTTCCGCGACACCGCTCACGGCTTCATAGCCTGGGCCGTCGGTGCGATCCTCAGCACGGTCCTGCTGGCCTCGGCCGCCTCCGCGGTGATTGGCGGCAGTGCCCGCCTTGGTGCCAACGCAGCGTCCGGTGTCGCCTCTGCCGTCTCCGGCGCAGCGAGCCAGGCTGCCGGTCGCCTCGATCTGTCGAGCCTCGACCCGTCGGCCTATGTCACCGACACGCTGTTTCGCGCCGAGAGACCCGCTCCCTCCTCGGCGGACACGGCTCCGGCTCGCGCCGAGGTCGGCCGGATCATCGCGATGAGCATCCGCAACGGCGACATGGCCCCTGGCGACAAGACCTACGTCGCCAACGTCATCGCCGCCCAGACCGGCATCAGCCAGCCCGACGCCGAAAAGCGCATCACCGACGCGATCGCGAAGACCAAGGAAACCGCCGCCAACGTGGAGCAGACCGCTCTTGAGGCGGCTGACATGGCCCGCAAGGCCGCCGCCTCCTTCGCACTTGCGACCTTCATCGCGATGCTCATCGGGGCGCTGGCGGCCAGCTATAGCGCCATGCTTGGTGGTCGCGCCCGCGACAAGGTCCACGTCTGATCCACGCCTGCAATCCCGACAACCGGAGAATTCCAATGGCTACGAATGCACCAAAGGCTCTCGACGACATGTTCCATGACATGCTCAAGGACGTCTACTACGCCGAGAAGCAGATTCTGAAGGCACTGCCCAAGATGGCGAAGGCGGCCAAGTCGCCCGAGCTCAAGAAGGCCTTCGAGGCGCATCGCGAGGAAACGGAGGGGCATGTCGAGCGCCTCGGCGAGGTCTTCGAGGTAATCGGCAAGGCGCCTCGCGGCAAGACCTGCGACGCCATCCTCGGGATTCTGGAGGAAGGCAAGGCCGTCATGGAAGACTACGCCGACAGCCCCGCCCTCGATGCCGGCCTCGTGGCGTCCGCCCAGGCGGTCGAACATTACGAGATGACGCGCTATGGCACGCTGAAGTCATGGGCGAAGCAGCTCGGCCACAACGACGCGGCGGCGCTGCTCGATGCCACGCTTGCCGAGGAGACCAAGACCGACAAGCTGCTCACCCAACTCGGCGGGCCGGCAAACTCGGCGGCCGTCGCGCAAGCCAAGGCCGCGTGATCCGATCGCTTCCTTTGGGGCCTCTCTTCTCGCCGGAGAGAGGGCCTCACTGCGTTCATGTTCGTGTGTCGCGACACGATAACTCCCCGAAACATTTCCTGATCGCCTCGACGAAACCAACTCCGCATCGCGCAAGATCTCCTCCTCAGGTCTCGAGGAAAAAGCGGACCATCTCACGCGAGGCATCGGGGCCCGTCGCATCGGTATAGCTTCCGCCGCGGTCACCTCCTGACCAGGCATGACCGCCGCCGTGGATCAGCCAGTGCTCGGCGAGTGCAAGAGCATTGCCATGCGCGATCAGCGACCGGGTCACGCGTTTGCCATTGATCACCGCATCGGTCTGAAACTCTGCTGGCTTCCCCTGCGCGGATCCCGCGAGATCGAAAACAGCCTTGCCGTTCGATGGATGAACCGTGGTATCGGCGGTTCCGTGGAAAATGATCTTCCTGATCCGCGAATGGCCTGTTGCCGTCGCTTTCGCATTTCCCTTCATTGCAGCGAATGCGGACATGACGTCGCAAGCCGCGCCGTGAGGCAGGCCAGAATGAATGCCGGCTGCGGAAAAGACATCGGGATGGGTCGAGGCCAGGACATCGGCCATGGCTCCGCCCGCCGAAAGGCCGGCAACGAAAACCCGCTTGCGATCGATCTTGAATTCCGACGACAGTTCCTGGGCGAGCCCAGCCAGAACGGCCGGCTCCCCGGCGCCACGCCCTTGATGACGAAGGTCGAACCAGTTCCAGCAACCCTGCACGTTGGCGGATTTCGGCTGCGAAGGGTAAGCGACGATCAGCCCGAACTCCTCGGCCAAGACATTCATCCGGGTGCCACGGGCGAAATCATCCGGATTCTGTGTGCAGCCATGGAGCATCATCACCAGCGTGAGCTCACGGCCGGCATGGCCCCTCGGCACGTAGAGCTTATAGGCCACTGAGCCCGCGGCCGATTGGAACCTGCGTGTCCAGAAGTTTTCACTGTCCCCCGCATCTTCCGGGACGGTGTAATCATGGCTCGGCGTGTGGACGAAGCTCCCCCGCTCGTGCCGAAGTTTCTGCAGGATCGCCCGGAGGCCGCGCGGCGGCAGCGCTTCGGAACCGCCACTGGGTTGTGTGCTGCTATCAGGATCGCCTGGGCCATTCGCCCCCCGTCCGGCCAGAGCATGCTGTATCGCAGTTGTCGCGCCGGTCACGTCGGATGTCCGCAGGCGGCTCATGGCTTCGCCGATGGCGGCGTGAAAGCGCGGATTCATGGCGAAGGTCCTTTGGGTCATGCCAATCGATCGGCTAGGGCGGCCTTGATCTCGGGGGATGCGTGCAGCGCCCCAAGGATGGTGAGGGAGGCGATGGCTTGTCGCGCCAGTTCCGGGGAAACGTCGCCAGCGATCACGGCCAGGCCGAGGACCCGGATATCGAGCTGCTCCCCGGCTGCGACCACGGCTTCGAGATCCCGCCGCGTGAAGGTCCGCAGCCCCAGTTCGAGTGCGAGGCGCGTCGTCGCCTTCGCGGCGACATCGGAATGGGTCGAAAGCTGGTTGCGGATCGCGGTGCGGATGAAGTCCGAGCGGTTGGAATAGAAGCCGTCGCGGACCAGCAGGTCGATGCGGCCGAGATCCACGAACCCGAGGTTAAGCGTCAGTTTCTCACTGTCAGGAGTTTTCATCTTAGCTCCATATGACATCCATATGGATGGTATATGGATGCATAAGAAGCGAATATCAAGGGCAGCTCGGCGGCGCCTGATCGGGCTGGGGGCATCAAAAGACGGCGACATCCTTCAGGCCGTGTGGCACCACATGACATAACCAGGAACATTCTCTGGGCGGGAACACGATCGGGGACAATTTGCCCACGCCGGAACTTCGCGATTCCCGCTTCATGCGCAGCCTGCTGGCGGCGTCGGATGATTGCATCAAGGTCATCGATCTCGACGGCAAGCTGTCCTTCATGAGTGAAGGCGGCCAGCGCGTCATGGAAGTCAGCGACTTCAACGCCATCAAGGGCTGTCCCTGGCCGGATTTCTGGGCGGGTCAGGGCAATACCGAAGCCAGGTTCGCGATCGAGGAAGCGCGTGCCGGCCGCAGCTATCGCTTCCAGGGTGCGGCTGATACGGCCGCCGGAAATCCACGATTTTGGGATGTCCAGGTCGGTCCTATCCTGGGGCCGGACGGCAAACCCGAGGCGATCCTGTCAGTGTCGCGAGACATCACGGCGATCAAGGAGGCCGAGCAGCGCCAGCGCCTGCTCGCGCTTGAGCTCAAGCACCGGATGAAGAACACCGTCGCCATGATTCAAGCGATCGCCAATCAGACGATCCGCGGCGGACCCGAGATGGACGCGATCAAGGAAGCCTTCACTGCCAGGTTGAGTACGATGGCCTCCGCGCAGGACATCCTGACTCAAACAGCCTGGGCCAGGGCGAGCTTGGCGTATCTCGTTGAAGAGTCGTTGAAAGGGCAAAGCGACCTCTCGCGTTTCCGGATCGATGGTACGGCGGTAGAGCTCTCTTCGAAGACCGCCCTGGCAATGGCGCTTGCGCTGCACGAACTAGCGACCAACGCTGCAAAATATGGAGCTCTCAGCCGAGATAGCGGGCGCATCGACATAACCTGGTCCGTTATCGAGGGGCAGTTCGTATTCGAGTGGCGCGAGAGCGGCGGCCCACTTGTCCAGCCGCCCACCCGTCGCGGCTTCGGATCGCGCATGATCGAGCGCGCCTTGGCGGGATATTTCAGCGCTGCAGCCGCCGTCGACTATCGGCCAGCCGGTGTCGTCTTTTCGCTCCTCGGCCCCATCGATGCACTCATTGCCGACTCATCAGACCGTCGCTCGAAAGGCTGCGAGGACGTCGGCTGGCCGATATGGCTTCCTGATGTAATGAACATTCTCGGGCAGGTCGCCTTCGCGCGGCATGACGCGCCCGCTTGCGACGACGATGAGGATGGGGGGCCAGCCCAATCGCACAGCGTGCGCCAGCTTCATTCCGTCCATGGAGCCAGGCATTTCGATGTCGGTGAAGACGACCGCGATATCGTGGCGGGCTTTGAGAATGTCGATCGCTTCGCCGGCATGGACCGCCTCGACGACCTCGAAGCCGGCATCCTCGATAAAGTCGGCGGCGTCCATCCGGAGCAGCGGCTCGTCTTCGACGACCAGGACGACCAGCTTTGACATCATGTGCTTTCGAGAGTGACCCTCAGCCAACTGCCGACGCCAGCTCTTGTTGCGTCGAATCGTAAAGAATTACGCAGTTTGTTCTTAGCACTTGGTTACGTTTGAGAATCTGGAGGCTCCCCGGCAGGCCGAGCACTTTTCAGCAAATCTTGGCTTTGTCCGCCTCAATTTCCTGCACGACATGTTTAGCTGATGCTGAGAGCCTCGACCAGGAACGCGACGCGAAGACGGCCCGGCTGACGGAACAGCGGCTGCGCCGGAAGGCTGATGAGCGCGCAGGCGGCGCTACAGTTCCGCAGAGGAATCTACCGTGAAGCCGCTTCCGCTCGTTGCGCGGCAGCGTCCCATCTTAATCATGCTTCGACAGCCGGAGTGCGCTTCGACCAATCCAGAAGCAGGTCGAACGTTCGTTCAGCGAGTTACTTTTAAGCGACCTGATTGAACTCAGGCAACGGGCACCCCACGACGGCCATATAACGGTCCGTCCAGTTGGTAACGGCGAGTTCAACCGCTATGCCACCTTCACATTGAAGGAGAATTTTGTAGGAAAACTCGCTCGGATCGACAGATTCTGTATCGCAGATCAGATACCCGACCCAATGATGCTCCTGATGCGTGCCAAACTGATATTTGGCGGGCAGCCTTCGACCACTGCGTAAAGCGACCGAGCCGGTTCCGTTGAGCATGGTTTGTGTCTCCGCTTGGCGGCGTGAGATGCGCCGCGACGGTCATTTCCAGAAGCGGTATGGAGACAACTGTGGCTGAGCCGAGCGCTCTTTCGACGCATATTGCAAGTCACGTTTCAGGTATGAAGGAAAAGCTGCGGACACTGTTCTCGATAAAGACAGCAGCGCAACCACCAAATGTGCAGAATGAATCTGCGACGGCAAAATGACATATGACCCACGCCTCAACGAGTAGGCATTGCGGCTCAGTTGGCGGCGGAGATCACGCTCGATCCGCGTATGGAGGCACGTCCACGAGCGTCCCGATGAGGCGGAGCAAGGCCCGTTGCTCGGGACTGTCCGACTTTCCGGAAACGAGGAAGGCTCCCAACTCCATATGTGACAGCTGGCCGCCTCCTGGGCCGTTCGGTTGGTGGATCACGAATGCTGCTCCGCTTGTCGGCTCCCGCCCCAGAAACCAGCAGTCGCCCGCGGGACTGCGATATAGTTCTCGCCGTTCGCTCATGATGTTGCGTCCTCCTGCGATAGACGATGGCCGGGCAAACGCGAAGTCGCCATGTAAGCAGGTCGAAGCTCGTCCCGTCGCCGGCGCTGCTCCTTTATGTTCCACCGATAACCTCCGACCATTGCTAGCTGAAGTTGCCCGCCGACAGCCGATGATAGCCCCCGCGCTTCTTTGAATAGGCGGCGCGAGCAGCCCCCAATATCGCCGATCTGTTGAGGTCGAATGCGACGAGGAACGAACTCTCGCTTCCGTCGATGATAGAGGGGCTTAAACTCCACAGAACATCAAGCTCGATCTGGAACATGACTTCCAGTGATGCCTCGGAACCCCAAAAGCTCACGCAGCCGCGAACAGGTTCATAACGTCGGATCGAGTTGGGAAAGTCGAGGCTCATGATCTGCACCCTCCGCCAAGGCGCGCCAGCTCAAGCTGATAGGCATCGACATGGCGCCTCTTCCGCGTCTTCCGCAGCCAAATCCCGCCCGGAAACGCGATCAGCGACCCCGCAAAAACCAACGACAAGTGAGGCATCAAAGGCAGATCATAAAATCTCCCCGCTGCCCACATGCCGACGCTGAAGAGCGCCATGGCGATCAATCCATAGATCGGCGCAGATGCCTCTGGCGCCGGAGCATAGCCGGCGGCTGCAAGCCGAGCCTTTTCCAGATGCAGATCAATGGGAGACATCATTTCAGGACGAGCGCGAAGGCCAGCGCGAATGCGGCAATGAGGCCGCCATGCGCGAACCAAACCAGATAGCGATCTGCGGCCCAATCGCGATAAATGAACCAGCTGCTGGAAATATTTGTCATCGCCGGGCTCCGTTTGGCCCAGATCGGGGCGCTTCGCGCAAATAGTAAAAGTCAAAATCTCGATGCGTTTCGAGACACTATAATATAATATGCTCAATGCTGTTTCGCAAGGCAGTGAGAGTTTTATTGTGATATTATTTTTAATCTGACGAATATCTGGGGATTTCAGGAGGAAAACGAACGATCGAATGATCGAGTTCTACCTCACTTAATGCTTCAAGGTATCTCGATGATGTTAGTCAAACACCGCCGACGCTATCGGGAAACGCGCCGGCTGAAGACAGCTTCACGGAATGGATGTGCCCCGGTTCACAGGAGGGCGCTGAAATCCGCGTCTGGCCAACGCCACCTCAGCGCATGGGGCGGCAGCTCTCAACAAATCTGAGATTGAAGCAAGGCGCTGCCTTCAAGTGATACCGCCGGTGAGTTCCGCACACCGCGATATCCGGCTCGATCCCGCGCTCATGCACCAGCCAGGCGAGGTTCTCGGCCGAGCCGTAGGCGCTGTAGGCGGCGAGCCTGGCTGGCGAGAGGCCGAAGCGCTCCTGCGTTCGGTCAAGCATGGTGAGGGCCGAGCCGACCTTGGCCTGCCGGCTGGCCTCGATATCGACGATGACGGCGTGGTCGAGGTCGATCAGGTAGTTGGTCGCATAGGCGAAGAAGGCGTGGCCCTTCAGGGCGCCGGTCTATTGCGCTGCTGGGTCAGAGCGCGAGATGAACTTCGGCTTCGCCTCGCTGGCCGCGCCCCAGGCGGCCTCGTCGAGCGTGTCAAGATACTCGCGCACCGAGCGCCGTGTCCGGGCGAGATCGTCCCAGTCGACCGGCTCGGAGGCTTCGGCCGAGCGCTGCTTGTTCGCGTCGGCTCGCATCAGGGTGGCATCGACCGCGAAGCCTTCGCCGCCGAGGAGGCCCTCGGCAATACAGCGCCGGACGGTCGTCTCGAACAGCTCGCGGAGAAGGTCGATGCACTTCCTCGCACAGGCGCCGCTCGGAGCGGATGCCGAAGCAATAGGCGATGAGCCGCGTCCGGATCATCAGTTCCGGATCGATCGAGGGACGGCCCATTTCGCTGTAGAACGGGCGCTGATGCGCGCGGATCTCCGATAGATCAACGACGCGGTCGATGGCGAGAACCTAATGATCGGCCGGGACGTGGCGACCCAGGCTGAACTCGTAGAACAAAGCCTCCTGCGCCACCTGCCGCTCGCCCATCATCGCGTCGCCCTCCATCCGAGGACGACTGAATCAAAAACTTCAAAGCCGCAGCAATGACGACTTTTTCAACATGGGGTAACGGTCTGGCTGCTCTTCTTCGGAGGCCGATAGGATTGTCTCCGCTGCAACAGAGGAGATCGATCATGGAATACTTTGCTGGGCTGGACGTCTCGATGGAGGAGACGCACATCTGCCTCGTCGATCGCGACGGCGCGGTTGTGCACGAGGTCAAAGCCGTCTCGTCCGCGGCGGCGATAGCGGCGGCCCTGGCGCAAGCGCTGCCCTGCACACGGGTGGTGTTCGAGACGGGCCGGATGGCGCCGATGCTCTACCACGGCTTGGCCGAGCTTGGTGTTCCGGTCGTCTGCATCGAGAGCCGACAGGCCTATCAGGCGCTCAAGACCCTGGCGACGCACAAGACCGACCGCAACGATGCGCGTGGGCTGGCGCAGCTAGCGAGAACCGGCTTCTACAAGGCCGTGCATGTGAAGTCGCTGCCGGCCCATGCGATTCGCGCGCTGATCGTCGCCCGCAAGAAGCTCGTCGGCCAACGCGTCACGCTGGAGAACCAGATCCGGGGTCTGGCCGTCGTGTTCGGCATCCGGCTGCCGCGTGGGCTCAGCCCGGCCTTCGTCGACGAGGTCATGCGGATGAGCGACGGCATCACCGGCCTGGCCGGCGCCATGCGCGGCCTCGTCGCCGCCCGGGACGCGGTTCTTGGCGCGGTCGCTGCCATCGACGCGGATATGAAGCGCCTCGTTCGCGCCTCCGATGCCTGCCGTCGGTTGACGACCATCCCCGGCGTTGGGCAGCTCACCGCGCTGGCCTTCACGGCGGCCGTCGATGATCCTGCACGCTTCCGGCGCTCGCGCGATCTCGGCGCCTATCTCGGCCTTGTGCCGCGTCGCTATCAGTCCGGTGAGATCGACTATGTCGGCAGCATCTCCAAGGTGGGCGACCAGCGCATGCGGACGCTGCTCTACGAGGCGGCCAACGTCATGCTCACCCGCTACAAGGGCGAGCTGAAGCTAAAGGAATGGGCGCTCGCCATTGCCAGGCGCTCGACCATGCGCAAGGCGCGGATCGCGCTCGCCCGCCGTCTCGCGATCATCATGCACGCCATGCTGCGGCATGGCGCCGAGTTCCGGCCTGCCTGACAATCAGAGCCGGGCAGAAGCAGACGAAACAGGAGGCCGCAACGAGCTCCCAAGCGGGAGCGACGCCCGAGGGAGGGAGCAGGTGATGGCGCCGATTCCGTAGCATGCCGCCGACCAGGTCGGCCGACTGCGCTTTCAACCAAGCCACCTTGCACCCAGCTGACCCCATCAAGTGCCGATGAGCACGCAGAGAACGCAGGCACCCAACGGCATCAACCGCTCAGGACCAAGCTGCCAGACCTTGACCCGTTAGAGAACGGTATCGGCGCAGAGCAGCTCGGGGTCATTCGTAATAAGGTGCATTCGGATGCGGCCTTCGACGAGAGGACACGCTATGCCGATCGAACATCAGCAACGTGACCGACGTCCCGCCTGGAACACGGGTCGCCTTATCGGGCCTAAGCCGCCCCTGAAGCCGCGTCATATCTGGGCAATTCGTACGCGATTGCAGCACGATCACAGAAAGCGCGATCTTGCCATGTTTAATCTGGCGATCGACAGCAAGCTGCGCAGTTGCGATCTGGCTCGCCTGCGGGTGAGCGACTTCGTGCCGGGCGGCACTGTCAGATTGCGTACGTCGATCATTCAGCAGAAGACGGGTCGCCCCGTGCCCTTCGAGCTGACTGATCCAGCGCGTGAAGCTTTGATGGCGTGGCTCCGACATCGTTTTCCGATTGAGGTCGATTGGTTATTCCTCAGTCTAAGTCGGAAAGGCGACCACGTTACGACCCGATAATATGGGCGCTTACTCAATGATTGGGTCTCGCTGATTGGGCTGGATCCCGCTCTTTACTGCACGCATAGCCTGCGGAGGAGCAAGGTCGCGTTGATCTACAAGCGCACTGGCAATTTGCGAGCGTGCTAACTCTTGCTGGGTCACTCGAAGTTGGAGAGTACGGTCCGCTACCTCGTATCGAAGTCGATGATGCGCTGATCCTCTCTGAGCAGACCGAGCTCTGACGATCCACAACAGCTGCGGCTGCAGCGTCCGCTGCAGCCGCTCGACTCATTCAAATGCCACACCAGAGCTATGGGCCGAATGTGGTCATCGTGTGATGCGCTGTGAAGTCTAGCTTCGACAACAAGCCATTCAATTTGCAATAACGCGTTCACAAAATACTTATTTGGAAATTTACGTCGCCCCTTCCACTACCTCGTCCGTCCAAACCTTAAACCGTGTCAGCGTATTCGGCCCGAATGTGGTGGCAATCGCAACATCTGCGGCGTCTCGTCCGCGCGCGATTAGCACGCGCCCAATACGCGGAACGTTGTTGCGTGGATCGAACATTTGCCAGCCTCCTTCGAGGTAGGCCTCGAATGACGCCGCAAAATCTCCCGGTGGATAAGGCGCCTGCGTGCCGACATCGCCTAGATAACAGGTGCAGTATCGCGCTGGAATGTTCATCGCACGACAAAATGCGATTGCGAGATGGGCGAAGTCGCGGCAGACGCCCTTGCCCTCGCGATAGGCGTCCAAAGCGCTTCGGGTGACACTGGCATCGTTGTAATCAAAAGCGATCCGCTGATGAACGTAATCGCATATCGCCTGGACGCGCGGCGCGCCTGGCGGGGTTTGGCCGAACAACTCCCAGGCGAGATCCAACATCCGATCAGAATCGCAGAAGCGGCTGGCTAGCAAGAAGACGATGCACTCCTCCGGCAATTCCTCAACCGGCACCTGGCTCGCTGTGCGGTTGTAGGGTTCCGGCAGACCGCTGTCGTTGATGATTGCGTCGGCAGTAATCCGCATCTTTCCTTGCGGGGCGAGTAACCGATTGCACCAGTTGCCGAAGCTGTCGCGATAAGCGCTGATCGCGACAGGAGGATTGATGCGGATGTGGTCCGGGGTCGCTAGATCGGAAACCCTGCTAAAATGTACGTTTAGCAATAGGATGAGGGGCGTCGGCTGCGGAAACTCGTAGTCGAGCTCATAGCCAATTCTAAGTTTCACACGAAGCCTTTTGCGCGTATTATCGGCGCGGTTGATAATTCTCAAATAGCATAGGTAGGTGCAGGACACTTGTGGAAAAGGCGATGCCGGCTGAATACAATCTTTGGCTCGAAATATCTCCGAAATACACTCGCGTCCAAGCGGCCCGAGCAGCCCACTGACTTACGCATTCTGGAGCTGATGAACTGACTTTTGCGGGTCAACTCGAGCTTAGCTCCGCCGCACCCAGCGAGCGGTGGCGGCCGAGGACCACCGCGGGCCAGGATCGTGCCGACCGTCTCCGCCGATGAAACCCGTGGTTTCGTAATGGACGAGCGGGCGGGAGGCGAGCCGGCCTTTTAGGGATCAGCGGCCGCGATGAGCCGTCCGCCGGCTAGGGGCCGGCGCCTTCATCTTCGTTGCGGCGACCTGAGCCTTTAAAGCGGCGTCTGCTGCCTCCTTGGCAAGGCGCAAAGCGCGCAGGTTATCTGTCTTCAGCCGGATCGCTTTCGACTGCTCGTCGTGGGTGTGTAGTGCGCCCAGGATTGCATCCTTGCGCTGCTGCTTTTCCACGAAAGCCGCGTTGGCGCGAGCCTTAATGTCATCCATCTTCATGTGACGTATCGACATAGGTATTCCTTTCGAGGAGTAATTCCGGAAAGCAAAAAGGGTCGGGAAATCCCGACCCTTCTCCAAATGTCCCTAAGACACGAACGCCGGCGCCGGTACATCCGCGGTCGCCACTAGCGTCGCTGTCAATGAACATCATCTACTGGCTCAGGCGACCTGCAGGTTATCCGCGGACATCTTACCCGACCGCGTGTCCTGGATCAGCTCGAAAGAAAGCTTTTGGCCTTCCTGGAGCGTCCGAATGCCGGCCCGCTCGACAACGCTGATGTGGACGAACGCGTCCTGCCCGCCGTCATCCGGCTGAATGAAGCCGAAACCCTTGTCGTTGTTAAACCACTTAACTGTGCCATTGGCCATGCTGACCTCCTGTAAGGCATGATTTCGCGCTCCGCGGATGCGGTCGCAATTCGATTCGAGCAGGAAGTTCGTTAGCAGAGCGCTTTACAGCGCGGGGCCAATTCGTTCGGCCTAGATCGATTAAGCTGATATAGGGGCGCAAAGATATTTTGTCAATTAATTCACGGGGCGGAATTTTGACTTAAAATATTTGATCCGAGCTAGCGAAAATTATCCGAGCCAAAACTGCGTTCTTGCCACCACGTCGACTGGCCGATAACAGCCGCTCCCTAACGATACGCCTCATGCCGCAATTCGCTGCAGTGCTCTCGCGCAGCGAGGTTGACGAGGCAGCGCGCTTGGTCGAGCGGTTCTCCGTCCGTGAACGAGAAATTGTCGAGCTGATCAGGACCATTGCTTATGTCCATTGGCCTCGATCGCCTCGAAACCGGCCGCTTCAATGAAATCGACCGCGTCCATCCGGAGAAGCGGCTCGTCCTCGACGATCAATACGGCCATGGGGCTGCTTTCGGTTGTGAACCGGATCAACTGCAGGCATCCGGCAATGTTGCCGGCGAATGGAAAGAATTGTCGGCATTATCCTTTCCAGTTCGTTATCGCGCCGCGGTGACCTGCCAGATGTCCGGTTTGAGGCAGGGCCCCAACGTCTGCAAATGGCGCACCGTAGCCTCTGGCCTCTGCCACTCCGAGAATGATTTGCGCGGGTAGTAGCCACTTTGTCGGATTAACGAGACCCGGTAGGTAAGTTGAGCATGATGGGCCGAGGTCATGATGAGTCTGATTGAGAAAGTATCGACGGTTCT
>NZ_JBFTJI010000019.1:0-52709 GCF_056395345.1 Allobosea sp. 10L422 | reverse complement strand
TCGGTGATCGCGCCGAGAGGCGCCATTTCGCCACCGCCCGCATTGGCGAAGACCACGTCGATCTGCGCGTGCTTCTGCTGGATGGCATCGTAAAGCCGATCGATGTCGGCGAGCTTCGACATGTCACCGCGGACGCCGGTGACCTTGCCGCCGATCTGCTTCACCGCGGCGTCGAGCGCGTCCTGCCGGCGGCCGGTGATGAACACYGATGCGCCCTCGGTGGCGAAAGCCTTCGCCGTTGCGAGRCCGATGCCGCTCGTCCCGCCCGTCACCACCACGACCTTGTCGTCGAAYTTGCTCGTCATTGTYCGTCTCCTTGAAACCGAGCGRCGAMGCGCCGCCGCCCTTTTCAAATGYGACAAGAACGATGATGCGTGTAGTCGCCGAATATGGCACTCATCGTTCCACAAACGGAACGATGATGAAGATCGACTTGAACGACTACGCCTATTTCGCCGAGGTCGTGGCTCACGGTGGCTTCGCCCCGGCAGGCCGGGCGCTGCGCGAACCCAAATCGAAGCTCAGCCGGCGCATTGCAGCGCTGGAAGAGCGGCTCGGGCTGCGGCTGATCGAACGATCGAGCCGGCGCTTCCGCGTGACCGATACGGGCCTTGCCTTTTACGATCGCTGCCGGGCGATCATGGCGGAGGCGGAGCAGGCCGAGGCGCTGGTCATGCAGGCTCAGTCGGAACCGCATGGCCGCATCCGCTTCAGCTGTCCCACCGGCATGTTGGAGCCGATCTCGGGCCTGATATCGTCCTTCCTGGCCAAATATCCCAAGGTGCGTCTGCAACTCGTTGCGACTGACCGGCCCGTCGATCTGATCGCCCGTGAGGCGCTTTCCGACGGGCGCCTCGTCCGCGTACTGCCAGCGTGGCACGGGCTCAAAGGCATCGTGCATTTAGTCTTCACGACCCGGCGCGGTCTGCCACCGGCGGTCCGGGCGTTGATCGATCATCTCGCCGCCGGATTTCAGAGAGAGTTGGCCACGAAGGCGACAATGTAAGGCTCGCGTTACGCGGCGCCACGCAAACACTCCGCCATGCGCAAGACCCAAGCTCTGTTGGGTCGGCTTTCGGGCAGTACGCTAGAGTCCGCTTGTGGCGCCTGGAAGGCGCCCAAGCGGTTTACGAGCACGTGGGCGCGAACCTGAAATCGGAACGCTGCTCCAACTAGTTTCTCACACGGGGACAGGAGCTGGAACAGCTCTGGATCAAATAAGCCCCCGGCCTTTACCCGTCGCAACTTATCAAGGGCGCTGCCGTCCTAACGCTCACCCTGAAATCTACATGTTCGAGCGGAATTCCCGGGGCGTTTGCCCAGTCGCTTTTTGGAAGGCGCGCGCGAAATTGGCAGGGGAGGAATACCCCATCTCCGCCGAAACACGGGTGATCGAGCCGTCCGTGTGCCGGAGCAATTCGGTCGCTCTTTGAAGCCTTGCTGCGTTCGTCATGCTGCGAAAATCGGTACCAACCCGATCCAGCTCACGCTGCAGCGTGCGGACACTGGTGCCCAATGGTCGAGCAACACGATCAATAGACACGCTGCCGGTGAGAACCTGGGCCCGAATCTGCTCCATGACGACGTCGAGCAGTCCCCGTGGAGCGCCGCCAGGCCGGTCTCGCGCAACATCCTCGATGGTGACGATCGGCCATGAGGCGCAGCGCGACGGAGCGGACAAATGATGGCGTTCCACCACTATGGTCACCGCTGGCGCGTTGAAAATGACCGGGCATTGGAAGAGATCTTCGAACAGGCCAGTCTGGCGTGGCCTGTTGATATCGAGTTCGACGCGTAGTGGTCGCCAGTCGACAGGTAGGTAGGCCCGGAAGAGGCTCAGCAGAACGCCGGCAGCCGCGCCGGCAACCATGTCGTAGCCAGTATGGCCAGCCAGGGCAAAGACATAGCGATATCGTGCCTCGTCGCCGACGATCGCGACCGACATCCTGTCGTCCGTGCTGTGATAGCAAAGGGCTGTCATGCTCCGCTGGATGGATTGGCCGAGGGTATCGGCTCCCAGTACGTAGCGGCCGTAACTGCCATAATTGGCGGCATTCATCATTGGGGCGATCAGGAGCCCGAGATTGGGTGCGCCTGTTTCTCTTGCGGCGGCATTGATGAATCCGACCACCGCAGCGTGCGGGATAAAGCAATTTCGGCCCTCGGTCAGTTCGAGGTCGAAGCCGGCGGCGCGCTTCGCCCTAAGAAGCGCCCTTTCCCCGATTTCGTGACGTACGAAGGCCGGCAGGCCATGCAGGATGTGGCTGGAGATGACTGGGATCTCAGCCATGCGCTGGACGCTCCAAAGGCTGCCGGGTTGGCGCAAAATGAGTGGTTTTGAATTCCGATTGGTGATTTGTTGCACAGTATATGTGACGCGCAAACGGAAAAATCCCCTAAGGGCAGCTGTCATAACTTCGATCAATTTGAGGAATCTGTAGCTGTGAACCTGTGCAGTTCAGCCAAGCCGACGCTTTTTGCGATCTTGTCGTTTCCAGGAGTCGCGCTGGCAAGACCCTCAGCAGGCAACACCAACGCTCTGGCCGAGATGTGAAAATCTTGTCTCGCTCCTGCCCAATTAACGTTTTTATCTCAACGATAATAAATAATAATTGCCGTACCTGTTAGCATAACTCAGCAGTCATTTTCCAGTTCTAAAGCAGGGGCTTATTCAGATGCTGACGAAACGAGATTTTATTGGAACCGCTGCTATTGCAACGGCACTTGCCACGACTGTGAGGTCAATTCCGGTTCTCGCGCAGAGCAAAGCCGAATGGCCCAGCATGATTGAAGCCAAGGACATCGCCGAAGCAGGCTTCATCTACGGCCTGCCTATCGTAATGAACTATGCCATCATGTATGAATATGCGATCGATCGCAATTCCGGGCAGTTCAAGGCACCGTTCAACCAGATCAAGAACGAACCCAACGTCTTCACCTATAAAGATACGGCAATCGTCACGCCAAACAGCGACACGCCCTATTCCTTTGCGTGGCTGGATTTGCGGGCAGAGCCGGTGGTGCTCTCGGTGCCGGCAATCGACCCGAAGCGCTACTACTCGGTCATGCTCTGCGATGGCAATACCTACAATTTCGGCTATATCGGCACCCGTGCCACGGGGAGCGAGGCCGGCGACTACATGGTGGTCGGGCCCGACTGGAAGGGCGACACCCCAGCGGGCATCAAGCAGGTGTTTCGTTCGAGCACACAATTTGCCCTTGCGGGCTATCGCACCCAGCTTTTCGGCCCGGATGATCTGGGCAATGTCGAGAAGGTGCAGGCTGGCTACAAGGTACAGATGCTCTCGGCGCATCTGAAGCGGACGCCGCCGGCGGCTGCGCCGGCCATCGACTTCCCGAAGATCGACAAGGAGCTCGTGAAGACCAATTTCTTTGAGTATCTCGACTTCGCGCTGCAGTTCGCTCCGGCGCAAGACAATGAGAAGGAGATGCGCGCGAAGCTGGCACGCATCGGCATTGGACCTGGCAAGACCTTCAACTTCAAGGATCTCTCTCTGGAGAAGAAAGTGGAGTTCGGCCTCGGCATGAAGGAGGGCCAGCGGAAGGTCGACGAGGCCGTCGCCAATGTCGGCAAGACGATCAATGGCTGGCGGGTCAGCGGTCTTCCCGGCGATAGCGCTCACTACAATGGCGACTGGATGAAGCGGGCCGTCGCCGCCCAGGCCGGCATTTATGGGAACGACCCGGAAGAAGCGACCTATCCGTTCACGCGTGTCGACAGCGAGGGCCAGACGCTCGACGGCAGCAAGCACAGCTACACCCTGACGTTCCCGCCCGGTCAGCAGCCGCCCGTCAACGCCTTCTGGTCGCTGACCATGTATGACGGCAAGAGCCAGCTCCTGATCGAAAACCCGATCAACCGCTATCTGATCAACTCACCCATGCTGCCCGCCATGAAGACCAACGCGGATGGGTCGCTGACGCTCTATATCCAGAACAAGTCTCCGGGCGCCGACAAGGAAGCCAACTGGCTGCCTGCCCCGAACGGGCCGATCTACTTGGTGATGCGGCTCTATTGGCCGAAGACGCAAGCTCCCTCGATCCTGCCGGCGGGCGCAGGCACATGGCAGCCGCCCGGTGTGAAACGGGCCTCATAGATGACGAAAGCTTCGCCCGCTTCTCCGTCGCAAGGTCGTTGAGATGAGGCCGGTTCTCGCGCTGTCGGCAGTGCAACTGCCGACAGCGAATGCAGCGCGATGCCGCCAGGGTGGCTCAGGCGCCAGCAGCCGGCATGATCAAGTTGCGATTTCAGTGGAGCGGCTTCTATGTTGGCGCCCAGGCCGGCTGGGCGCAGACCAGAACCGAGCTGACGCCAAGTGCCGCAATCGCCGGCCGGGTTGCCGTTGCCTCACTGCCCAGCTTGGACAAGAACGGCATCGCGGCCGGTCTGCTGGTGGGCTACAACCATCAGATCGGCCAGCTTGTCCTTGGTGGCGAGATTGACGGCTCTGCCCTCATCACCGGGAAGCAGCGGCACACAGCGCTGACCGGCGACTTCATCACCGCCCATACCAATTGGGCCGGCTCGGCCAGGCTGCGCGTCGGTTATGCCTTCGACCGGTTCATGGTCTACGCGACCGGCGGCCTTGCATTGGCCGCGCCCAAGTCGACGGTGACGGGCACTGGCTATTCCTATGGCGCAGGCGACAGCACGCGCTTCGGCTGGACCCTCGGCGCCGGTGCCGAATATGCGATCACGAACAACTGGATCGCTGGCCTGGAATATCGGTACGCGCAATTCCAGGAGGATACCTACACCTACCCGGTCGGCGTCGGCGGCCTCGGGATCGTCGGATTTAAGCAGCAACTGAGCACCAATCAGGTTGTCGGGCGGCTGCTCTACAAGTTCTGATCCTCTCGGGCGGCCTGCGTGCAGGTCGTCGGAGACCGTCTCATCTTTCGGTTCCGACACAGGGGCAACGCCATGAAACATGCGATCTTCGGCTGGGGTAACTTGGCTTTGGCAGCGGCCCTCGCGCCGACGGAGGCGAGCGCCGTCGTTTGCGCACGCGGGGTCGTGCGAGCTGGTTGTGCGGGGCGAATGGCGCCGTGGTGGCGCGTCGGCCCGTCGCTCCGCGTGCCGTGATTATCGCGCCCGTGCGACGCGGGTGCGCGATCGTCAACGGCAGGCGCGTGTGCCGCTGACCGCGGGCAAGAAGCCTCCAGATTCTCGTGAGGGCCACCGGGCCAGGTCGGGAGTCAAAACCTGGCGTCACTCGGCAATGTCCGCTTCCGGGCGAAGTCCCAACGTCCGCAAATGGCGCAAAGCACTTCTGATCTACGTTGGCCCAAGAGATTGTCGCTTCAGTTCATATCAACTCACAGAAACAGTTGTACAGCCGACGTTTTGGCAAGCGCGGCGCCATGGATTGCATCGGCGCCGCGCTTGCCCATGCCGGCCTGACTATCGAGCGGTCGCCTCCGGGAACAACATCTCCTTCTTCCAATCCGCCGGCGCGTTCTTCAAGCGGCCGACCTTGCCCATGAAGTCGGTGAAGGAGCCGAGATTCAGCACATCCGTGGTGATGTGCGTGGTCTTGTCGTCGAGGATTGCGACGAGTTCCTCCTTCGTCGAGCGGTCCTTGGTCAGGCGCAGATATACTTCCGCCGCAGCACCCTTGTCCTTCGCCACGGTCTCCGTCGCTTCTTTCAACGCCGCCAGGAAAGCGCCGTAGAGTTTGGGATTGTCGGTGCGGAACTTGGCCGTCGTTGCGAGAACGTTGAACGAGATCGGCCCGCCCAGGATTTCGTCGGAATTCAGGATGGCGCGGATTTTCTCGTCCTTGAGCTGAACATTCGAGAAGGGCGGCGAGGAGAAATTCGCGACGATCTCCGATTTGCCGCCTAGCATCATCGCCGTCGCGTCGGGATGGGAAAGAGAGACCGTCAGCGGATCGAGCTTCTCGAACTCCTTGTCGCCCCACTCTTTGGCGGCCGCGATCTGCAGGGCTGTCGCCTGACCGGATACCTTCACCGCCGGTACGGCGATGCGGTGCTGCGGGGTGAAGTCCTTCAACGACTGGATGGCCGGATCTCGCACGGTCAGCGTCCAGGCCATGGCGTTGAGGCCGCTGGCTGCACGAACGTCGACATTGCTGCGGGTGCGCGACCAGATCGTGATGATTCCGGTCGGCCCGAGAGCAGCGAAATCGAGACTGCCCGAGATCAGCGCATCGTTCATGACGTCGCTGGAGCGGAAGGTCGACCAGTCGACGGTGACGTCGCCGAGCCCCGCCGTCTTGGCATGCTTCTCGACCAGCTTCTGATCTTCCATCAGCATCAACTGGATGTAGCCGAGCCCGTACTGCTTGGCGACGCGCAGCGTCGTGGCCTCTGCCAGGGCCGCGGCCGTGGAGCCGAGCAGCGTCAGCGCCGCGGTTGCGGCCATGAGAATGCGCTTCATCGTGGTTCTCCCGTCTTCGCCGCTACGGCTCAAGGCCGGCGCTGCGTTTCATCCCATGCGATACGAGGCGGTGTTCCGCCCTCTTGTTGAAACGAGACTTCGGCCAGGCTCAGGGCTCTACCAGGAGGTCGAGCACGGTGACCTCCTTTTCCGCGACCATGTCCTTCGTCGCGGCGTCGAAACGCTTGAAATGCGGACTGGCGCAATGCGCGTCGAAGGCAGCCCGGTCGGTGTAGATCTCGTAGAGCAGGATCGTGTCCCGGTCGTCGTGCCGCTCCAGCACGTCGAAGCGCTCGCAGCCCGGCTCGTCGCGGCGCGAGGCCTGCGCGTTCTCCAGCATCAGTGGGAGAAATGCCGGCATCCGTCCGGAAGCGATGCGGAAGCGGACGAGAATGGTGAACTTGGCCATGGATGTCCTGTCTCGTTCGGCGCGACGCTCAGACGTCGGAGGCCTTCCAGTAATAGTCGCCGACTTCGGCGAGATGAGCGCGCATCGCGTCCGCCGCGGCCTGCGGATCGCCTGCGGCGACGGCCTGGTAGATGCGCTCATGGGCTGCGCAGGCGGCGTGCGCGGCGCCACGTGCCTTGAGCGAGGTCGTGCGCTGCTCGGTCAGCCATTCGCTGAGGCCCGTATGCAGCGCGGTGAAGATCGGGTTGCGGGGGATCTCGGCCAGGACGAAGTGAAAGGCCACGTCGGTGCGCTCGAAGCCGCGGCCGTGCTCCAGCGCCGACTTGTTGGCGGCGAGAGCCTCGCCCAGGCGCACGACATCCTCCGGCGTGGCGGTCTCGGCGGCGAGCCGCGCCACGCCAACCTCGAACATGGTGCGCGCCTGCTGGAAGTGATGGACGCCGTCGGGACGCGCCAGCAGATAGCGCGCGACGCCGGAGAGCTCCCCAATCATCGTGCCCGCGCTGGGCTGCGAGACCCGGGCGCGCTCGCCGCTGCTGATCACGATCAGGCCCATGCGCTGCAGCGCGAACAACGCCTCGCGAATGGCTGTGCGGCCGACGCCGTAGGCTTCCATCAGCTCGCGCTCGGCGGGCAACTGGTCTCCGGGGGCGTAGTGACCATCGTTGATCGCTGCCTCGAGGCGCTCGACGACCTCCTCGTAGAGCTTGCGCCGCCGGATCGGTTGCTGGCCGTGGATGGGTGCGCCGGAGACCATGTTGCTTTCCTTGAGGGGATGTAGCCGGCCCAACTCGCCCGGTTTCAGCTTCCGGGCAAGGCGTGGACGTTGTCGAAGAACAAGTCTTTCCAATCCTTCGGGGATTTCTTCAAGCGGCCGGTCTCGGCCATGAAGCTCGCCATCTTCAGGGTCTGGTGCGGTGTGAAGGTCATCTCGACCTCGGGCGCGGCGATCATTGCGTAGATATCGTCGACGCTTTCCTTGGTACCGGTCATGCGCTGATAGGTGGCGGCGGCCGCGCGCTTGTCCTTGTTGATCTGCTCGATCGCCTCCTGAAGGCCGGCGACGAAGGCCTGGTAGGCCTTGGGATTGGCCTCGCGGAAGCGTTTCGTCGCGTAGATCGCGGTGTTCGTCGCCGGCCCGCCCAGCACGTCGTAGCTGCTCAGCACCTTGTGGACGCGCTGATCGCGCTTCTGCTGGTGCTGGAAAGGCAGTGCCGAGAAATGCGCCGAGATCACGCCCGAGCCCGAGAGCAGCGTCGAGGTCGCTTCCGGATGCGGCAGCGAGACCGTCAGCGGGTCGAGCCGGGCATAGTTCTCCTTACCGAACTCCTTGGCAGCCGCCATCTGCAGCAGCAGCGCCTGGTTCGAGACCTTCACCGTCGTCACCGCGATGCGATCCTGATCGGTGAAGTCCTTGATCGACTTGACCTTGGGATTGGTGGTCAGGAGCTCCATCGGCATGTTGACGATGGCGCCGGCGCCCCGGACCTCCGTCGCGGTGCCCTGGGTGCGCGACCAGAGCGTCAACAGCGAGGGCACGCCGCCGCTGCCGAAATCGAGGCTGCCGGAGACGAGGCCCTCGGTGATCGCGCCGGGATTGCCGAGCTTGACCCAGGTCACGGTGAGGTCGGTGAGGCCGAGCGCCCTAGCGTGCTTCTGGGCCAGCTTGCCGTCCTCCATGATCATCAGCGGCAGGCTGCTGAGCCCGTATTGCTGGGCGGCCTTGATCTCCTTCACCTCGGCCCGGGCCGGGCCGGCAGCGAGCCATGCGAGTCCGGCAGCTGCGGCCAGTGCGATGACGCGTTTCACGACGATCCCTCCCGGATGATGGCGGGCCCGTTGACCGGGCTTCCGCCCGGTTCTCAGTGCTGCATGCCCCAGCGCTGCACGGTGCGCTTCTCGATCGAGCGGAAGATCACCGACTCGACGAACAGGCCGATCAGGATCACCGCCAGCAAGCCGGAGAAGACGCGGGCCGTGTCGAGCTCGGAGCGGGCCTCGAAGATGTACCAGCCCAGCCCGCCGGAGCGCGACGAGACGCCGAAGACGAGCTCGGCCGCGATCAGCGTGCGCCAGGCGAAGGCCCAGCCGATCTTCAGGCCGGCCAGGATCGCCGGGAAACCGGCTGGTATCAGGATGTAGAGCACATAGCGCAGGCCCTTGAGGCCGTAGTTGCGCCCGCTCATGCGCAGCACCTCCGGCACCGCCCGGAAGCCGGTCAGCGTGTTGAGCGACACCGCCCAGAGCACCGAATGCACGATCACGAAGATCAGCGAGCCGATGCCGAGGCCGAACCAGATCAGGGCGAGCGGAAGCAGCGCGATCGCCGGCAGCGGGTTGAACATCGCGGTCAGCGTGTTGAGCACGTCGGTGCCGAAGCGGGTCGAGACCGCGACGGTGGTCAGCACGGCGGCGAGGATGAGGCCCGTCCCGTAGCCGTAGATCAGCGAGCGCAGCGAGGTCGAGACACGGTCGATTAGCGTGCCGCTGGCGAGATCGCCGACGAAGGTGGTGACCGTCTCGGCGAAGGACGGGAACAGCAGCGGATTGCCGAGCCAGCGTGCGTAGAACTCCCAGACCAGCGCGAGTACGATCAGGATCGCGACCTTGCGGACGCCGTCATTGTTGACGATGCGCTCCATGGCCGAGAGCGGCCGCGCCACTTCGCCGATGCCGCTGACGCCGGCCGGCTCGATCTCGAATTCGGGGCGGCGCGCGAGCGGCGCGGCCTCGTTGCGTCCCAGCGCGGCCATGCTCATGCCTGGGCCTCCTCATCCTGTTTCGCCGGCCGCCCGAGCTCATGCTCGAAGAGCAGGCCGTGGATCTTTTCCGAAAGCGCGCCGAAGGCAGGCGTTCCCATCGCGTCGAAGCCGAGCTGCGAGGCGTCGAGCTCGGCCCGGACGCGACCGGGATGTGGCGACAGCACGAGGATGCGCGAGCCGAGGATGATCGCCTCCTCGATCGAATGCGTCACGAACATTAGAGTGAAGCGCACCTGCTCCCAGAGCTGCAGCAGCTCTTCCTGCATCTTGCGGCGCGTCAGCGCGTCGAGCGCGGCGAAGGGCTCGTCCATCAGCAGGATGTCGGGCTCCATCGCCATGGCGCGGGCGATCGCGACGCGCATCTTCATGCCGCCAGAGAGCATGTGCGGGTAGACGTCGCGGAATTTGGTGAGCTTGACCTTGTCGATGACCGACCACGCCCGTTCCATCGCGTCCTTGCCCTTGAAGCGGCCCGAGACGCGCATCGGGAAGATCACGTTCTCCAGCACCGTCTTCCACGGCATCAGCTGCTCGAATTCCTGGAAGACCATCATCCGGTCGGGGCCGGGGCCGACGACCTCGCGGCCGCGCAGCCGGATGCGCCCCTCCTCCGGCGTCATGAAGCCGCCGACGGCCTTGAGCATGGTCGATTTACCGCAGCCGGACGGGCCGAGAATGACGTAGCGGTCCTGCTCATGGACGGCGCAATCGACGCGATAGGTCGCGGTCACGAGGTGCTGCGGCGTCTTGTACTGCAGCGTCAGCCCCTCGACCTCGAGCAGCCTCCGCAGGACGGCGCCGGCCGGGGCAAGCGCCGCTCCACCCGCCGCTGGGGGCACATGGGCGTGAACGGGTCGTGGCTGTGCGATGGCTGACAATGTCACGCCCTTCTCCCTGAATCGTTCCTCGCGCGCCGGTGCTCGCCAATGGCGGCAGGGCTCATTATTTGGTCTACGTGTAGACCTATCATACCAGACATGTCAAACCGCGCTGCAAGGCATCCGCTCGGAGATGCCGGCTACGGGACAGGGACACCATGGACAGCGAGAAGACCGTGACCGTCAGCGAGGCGGCGTTGCAGGGCTTTTGCCGGGCGATGTTCACACAGGTCGGCGTGCCCGAACACGAGGCCGCCCTGATCGTCGACAACCTCGTGGAGGCTGATCTGCGCAACGTCGCCTCGCACGGCGTTGTGCGCTTGCCGATCTATGTCCAGCGCATCGAAGATGGCGGCTCGAACCCGAAGCCGCAGCCCAGGATCATCCGCCAGAGCCGGACCACCGCGGTGCTCGACGGCGACAACGGCATGGGCCAGATCGTCGGCATCCGCGCCATGGAGATCGCGATCGAGAAGGCCAGCGACGGCGACTGCGCCTTCGTCTCGGTGTGCAACAGCAACCATTACGGCGCTGCCTCGCATTATGCCGAAATGGCGGCGAAAGCCGACATGATCGGGCTCAGCTTCACCATCGGCGGTATCAACCACATGACGCCCTGGGGCGGTGCCGAGGCGATTCTCGGCAACAACCCGTTCGCCTTCGCCTTCCCGACGCGCGAGGGCTTCCCAGTCGTCCTCGACATGGCCTGCAGCGTTGCAGCGCGGGGGAAGATCATCGTCGCGGCGAAGGACGGCACGCCGATCCCGGCCGGTTGGGCGAGCGGTCCGGACGGAGCGCCGACCACCGACCCGGTCGAGGCGCTGAAAGGCTTCGTGCTGCCCGTGGGCGGCCCCAAGGGCTACGCGCTGACGCTGGGCATCGGCCTGCTCAGCACCATGCTGTCCGGCGCCTATTTCGGCTCCGAGGTCACGCATATGTACGAGCAGACCACGACGCCGCAGAATGTCGGACACCTCTTCGGAGTGCTGCCGATCTCGGCCTTCGAGGACCTCGACCACTACTATGCGCGCATGTCGAAGGCGGTCGCCGACATCCAGGGCACCAGGAAGGCGCCCGGCGTCGAGCGCATCTATCTGCCCGGCGAGCGCGAGCACCTCGCGCTCGTCGAACGCCGCCGCAACGGCATCCCGCTCAATGCTGCAGTGTTCGACGAGCTCAACGAAGTCGGCGCGAAATACGGCCTGTCGCTGGCCAAGGCGGGCTGACGGCAGTTCACGGAACGTCGAGAGATGGGGCTTGCCAAGCACCGCGGGTGTCCGTATTCCTAACGTATCGCTTAACGCATACATTGTTGGATGCGCATGGACCTGGGCCAATCTCATGTAGCCGCTTCCGGTCGGGCGCCGCGCTCGACGGACGCGGTCTATGCCCGGCTGAAGGAGCAGATCCTCGACAACCGTTATCCGCCCGGCGCGCAGATCCTCGAAAGCGAGATCGCTACCGAGCTCGCCGCCTCGCGCACCCCGGTCCGCGAGGCTTTCGTGCGGCTTCAGCAGGAAGGGTTGCTCGAGATCGTGCCGCGCCACGGCGTGCGCATCTCGGCGCTCTCGCCCGACGACATGCGCGAGATCTATGAGGTGCTGATGTCGCTGGAGCCGACCGCGGTCGAACTCCTGGCGGCGCGCCGGCCGGACCGGTCCGAGCTCGAAGGCCTGATCGCCTCCTGCGATGCCATGGAGGCGGCGCTCGCGGGCGAGCCCGACCTGCAGGCCTGGGCGGGAGCCGACGAGGCATTTCATCTCAACCTCGCCCGGCTCTGCGGCAACAGGCGGCTGGCGGCGATGATCATGCAGGTCTGGGATCAGGCCCACCGCGCCAGGATGTTCACGCTCTCGCTGCGCCCGTTGCCGTTGCAGTCCACGGCCGAGCACCGCGCGGTGCTCGAGGCCATCCTCGCCGGCGATGTCGAGCGCGCCCGCGAGATCTACCACGCCCACCGCAAGCGCGGAGGGCGCGAGCTCACCTCCATCATCGAACGGCATGGAATCCAGAGATTATGACGTCAAACTCCTTCCATCTCGCGGTGATGCCCGGCGAAGGCATCGGCATTGAAGTCATGGAGGCCGCCGTCGCGGTTCTCAGCGCGGTCGAGAAGCGCTTCGACCTGTCCTTCCGCCAGGAGCAGATCCCGGGCGGCGCCCACCACTTCAAGGAGACGGGCGCCATCCTGCCGAAAGAGGGCATGGAGCGCGTCGGCAAGGCGGACGCGATCCTGTTCGGCGCCATGGGCTGGCCGGACATCCGCTATCCGGACGGCACCGAGATCGCGCCCCAGCTCGATATCCGAATGCATTTCGGTCTCTATGCCGGCGTGCGGCCGATCCGCGCCATTCCCGGCACACCCCCGGTGCTCGCCCATGAGCGCTGGAAGGACATCGACCTCGTGATCGTCCGCGAGTCGACCGAGGGCATGTTCGCCTCGCGCGGCAAGGGCGAGATCATCGACGACAAGGAAGCGCGCGATACGCAGGTCATCACCCGCAAGATCACCGAGCAGCTGACCGAGTTCTGCTGCGGCCTGGCCCGCCGCCGCCGCGAGACACGCGGTACGCCGGGACGCGTGACCCTCGTCGACAAGGCGAACGTGTTCCGCTCCTTCGCCTTCATGCGCAAGGTCTTCTACGAGACCGCGGCAAAGCACCCCGACATCGAGGCGCGCCACCACTATATCGACGCGATGGCGCTCGACCTCGTCCGCCGGCCCTGGGACTTCGACGTGCTACCGACCGAGAATCTGTTCGGCGACATCCTGTCCGACCTCGGCGCCGGGCTGATCGGCGGCATGGGTTTCGCGCCCTCGGCCGATATCGGCGAGGCCAACGGCATGTTCCAGCCGAGCCACGGCACGGCCCCCGACATCGCCGGCAAGGGCATCGCCAATCCGACGGCGATGATCCTCTCCGCCGCGATGATGCTGGACTGGCTCGGCGAGCGCCATGGCAGCACCGCCGCTCGCCACGCGGCCCGCGCCATCGAACTCGGCGTCGATCACGCCTTCGGCAAACTCAACCTGCGTAGCTACGATATCGGCGGGCGCCACGGCACGCGCGACATCGGCAGCACCATCGCCGATCTGATCCAGAGCGGAAAAGTCGATCCGCAATGACACTCGCGGTCGCAATAGCGGGCTGCGGCTATTTCAGCCGGTTCCACCAGGATGCCTGGAGCCGGATGGAAGGTGTGCGGGTCGTCGGCGTGGCCGATCGCGACGCAGGCAAGCGCGAGGCCGCGGCCACGCTGTTTCCGGGCGCTTCGGCTTTCGAGGATGCCGAGGCGATGCTCGATGCGACCCGCCCGGAACTGATCGACATCGTGACGCCGCCCGCGACGCATCGGGCGCTGGTCGTAGCCGCCGCCGGCCGTGGCGTGAAGATGATCTGCCAGAAGCCGCTGGCGCCGAGTTTCGAGGAGGCGGAAGCGGTCGTCGCCATCGCCGAGGAAGCCGGCACCATGCTGGCGGTGCATGAGAATTTCCGCTTCATGCCCTGGTTCAGGGAAGCAAAGCGACTGGTCGCGGAGGGGGGCGTCGGCACGCCGCTCAACATCAATTTCCGTCTGCGGCCGGGCGACGGACAGGGGCCGGAGGCCTATCTCTCGCGCCAGCCCTATTTCCAGAGCATGCCGCGTTTCCTCATCCACGAGACGGGTATCCACCTGATCGACGTGTTCCGCGACGTGATGGGCGAGATCACCGGCGTCTTCGCGCGGCTGCGGCGGATCAATCCCGTGATCAAGGGCGAGGACGCCGGCTATGTGATCTTCGACTTCGCGAGCGGTGCAGCCGGGATGTTCGACGGCAACCGCCATGTCGATCACCCCGCCACGGATACGCGGATGACCAATGGCGTGCTGTTGATCGAAGGGACGGAAGGCGTGATCCGGCTGGACGGCTTCGGCCGCCTGTTCGTCCGTCCGCGCGGCGGCGAGGAGCGCGAGCACGTCTATGGCTGGGAGGACCGCGGCTATGGCGGCGACTGCGTCTACGGGCAGACGCGCCATGTCGCCGAGCACGTCCTGAACGGGACGCCGTTGGTCAATTCTGGCCGCGAGTACCTGCGCAACCTGACGATCGAGGAAGCCGTCTACCGGTCGGCGGAGGAGGGACGCTTCATCGCCGTCTGAACCGAATGCCCCCGGCCGCGGGAAGACGGGCGACGCAAGCCCGCATGCGACCGGACAACAACAACAAGCACAACGATATCCAGGGAGGATAGCATGCAGAGCAGGCGCCATATTCTGAAGGCCTCGGCGGTTCTCGCCGGCGGCGCGATCACCGGTTTCCCCGCCATCGTCGGCGCGCAGAGCGCACGCACCCTTCGCTTCAGCCACACCGACACCTCGGTCGGCGCTGCGCAGGAGGCGTCGCTGCGCTTCGCGGCTGCGGTCGAGCAGTTCACCTCGGGCCGCTACAAAGTTCAAGTCTTCCATTCCGGCCAGCTCGCCAACGACGCCAAGTCGCTCGACCAGTTGCAAGTCGGCGGCCTGGATTTCGCCCTCACCGGCGTCGTGACCTTCACCCCCCATGTGAAGGATCTCTCGCTGATCGCGCTGCCTTATCTGGCCGAGAACTACGAGCAGGGCTGGAAGCTCTACGACACGTCGAAGTTCATCAAGCAGCAGGCCGACCTACTGCCGGCCAAGGGCATGCGGATCGTCGGCAACTGGGAGGCCGGCTTCCGCAGCTTCACCACCAATTTCCCGCTTAACAGCCCGGCCGACGCGAAGGGCAAGAAGCTTCGCATCGCGCCCGTCGAGATGATCCGCTGGATCATGGAATCGATCGGCTTCTCGCCTGTCGTCATGCCCGTGACCGAGGTCTATCTCGGCATCCAGCAGAACACGGTCTCCGGCCAGGAGAACCCGATCGACACGATCTTTTCGCAGCGCTTCTACGAAGTGGCGAAGCACGTCACCCTGTCCCAGCACGTCTATTCGCCGCGCTGGCTCGCCATGGCGGAGAGGACCTTCAAGGGCATGACCCCGGCCGATCAGGAGGCGATCCGGAAGGCCGGCAAGGAGGCCGGCGACTGGAACCGCCAGGAGGTCCGCGCCAATGACGAGAAGCTTCTGGCCGAGATGACGGCGAAGGGCGCGACCATTGCCAAGCCGGATCTCTCGATCTGGCGGAAGGCCAGCGAAGGCGCCTATGAGCGCGCCCGCAAGGAGTTCGGCCCCGCCGTCGACCAGATGCTCGGCGAGGCGGCCGAGATTCGCAAGAGCATGAGCTGACGTTCGGCGACTGGGACAGCGGAGGCCGGCATGCAATTTCTCTATCGTCCCGACCCGGCCGAGCCGGCGCCCTTGCGCTGGCTCGGTGATCTGGTCGACCTGACACTGACGCTGCTGGCCGCGATGCTGCTCGTCGTGATGTTCGCCAATGTCGCGGCGCGCCTGGCGCTCAACAGCGACCTCGCCTGGAACACCGAATTCGGCGAGTTCGTCCTGCTCTGGGCAACGTTCCTCGGCGGGGCCTCGGCTGCCCGCCGGGGGGCGCATATGCGCATCACCGAGTTCACCGACAAGATGCCGCCGGCCCTGCAGATCGCCGTCGAGATTGCGACGCGCCTCGGCGTCGTCGGGCTGCTGATCCTGCTGATCTCCTATGGCTGGAGCATCACCGAGAGCACGATGGGGCAGGAGCTCACCGTGCTGCATGTGCCGATGGGGTTCCAGTATCTCGCCATGCCGGTCGGCTCGGCGCTCGCCCTCGTCTTCGTCGCCTACGAGATCGCGCTGCTCGTCCGCGGCAGGCCGATCCCGCAGGAAGCCTTCCAGGACTGATCCTCATGGTTCTCGCCATTATCTGCGCGGTCTTCTTCGCGCTCGCTCTGCTCGGCATGCCGCTGGTCTGGGCCCTGCTCCTGACGACGGTCGCGACGATCGCGATCTTCGGCATGAGCTATCCGCTGGAAGCCATCTTCCTCTCCTACATCTCGAGCGTCGAGCCGCTCCATCTCGCCGCGATCCCGCTCTTCATCTTCACCGGTGAACTGATCACCCATGGCGGTGTCGGCCGCCGACTGATTGACTTCGCGCGTTCGCTGCTCGCCTTCATGCCCGGCGGACTCGGCGTCGTCACGGTCTCGGCCTGCACGATGTTCGGCTCGGTCTCGGGCTCGGCGGTGGCGGATTCGGCCGCGATCGGCTCGATCATGGTGCCGCGCATGGCCGAGCGCGGTTATCCGCGCGCTTTCGCAGCGGCGCTGATCGCGGTCGCGGGTACGATCGGCGTTCTGATGCCGCTCTCGATCCCGCTCCTGGTCTACGGTTTCGTCGGCAACGTCTCGATCCGCGAGCTCCTGGTCTCGGGTGTGTTCCCGGCCTTCACGCTCGCCTTCGTACTGATCCTGCTCTGCGTCTGGAAAGGGCGTTCGCTCGGCTGCGATCTCGGCGGCGCGATGCCGAGTCGGCGCGAGATCTGGAAAAGCTTCGTCGCGATCCTGCCTGCCTCGGGCATGCCCGTCGTCATTCTCGGAGGCATCCTCACCGGTATCTTCACGCCGACGGAGGCCGCCTCGGTCGCCGTGTTCTACGGCATGATCCTGGCGCTCTTCGTCTATCGCGAGATCAAGCCGGCGCAGATTCCTGGCATGCTACTGCAGAGCTTCCGGACCAGCGCCGTGGTGATGCTGGTCGTCGGCGCCACCGGCGCGCTCTCCTGGCTGATCACCGTCGAGCAGATCCCGGCCAATCTGGCGCAGGCGATCCTCACCATCGCCGAGAACAAATACGTCTTCCTGTTCCTGCTGAACCTGGCGTTGATCCTCGTCGGGATCTTCCTGGAGCCGCTGCCTTCGCTGATGCTGACGGCGCCGCTCTTCATCCCGGCCGCCAAGGCCTTCGGGATCGACCCCGTGCATCTCGGCCTGATCATGGTCTTCAACCTGGTGATCGGGCTCTACACGCCACCCGTCGGCGGCACGCTCTTCGTAGCGGCCAAGATCGCCCGGGTCGGCATGGTCGCGATCTCGCGCGAACTGATCCCGATGTTCATCCTCGCGCTCTGCGTTCTGTTCCTCGTTACCTATGTCGAGGCGATCCCGATGGCTCTGGTCTGGCTGATGCGCGGATGACGCTCTCTCTCGACGACGTCTCGCTGCTGGGCTCCGGCCTCAGCCGACCTGAATGTGTCCTCGCCACCGCGAAGGGCGATCTCTATTCGGCGGACTGGCGCGGCGGCGTCGCTCATATCAGGCCGGATGGCCGCCAGGCGCTCTACACGGCTGCGACCGCCGATCTCCCGGAAGGCCTGCGCCCGAACGGCATCGCGCTCGAGCCGGACGGCTCCTTCCTGCTTGCCAATCTCGGCAGCGAAGCCGGCGGGGTCTGGCGGCTGACGAGGGATGGGCAGGTCGAGCCCTATTGGACGGAGATCGAGGGCCAGGCGATCCCACCCTCGAACTTCGTCCTACGCGACCATCGCGGCCGGCTTTGGCTGACGGTCTCGACCACGAAGGTGCCGCGCTCGCTCGACTATCGCCGCGATTCCCGCAGCGGCTTCATCGCCGTGATGACCGACAGGGGCGCGCGCATCGTTGCAGACGGGCTCGGCTTCACCAATGAATGCCAGCTCTCGCCAGACAGGCGCTGGCTCTATGTCAACGAGACCTATGGCAGGCGGCTGAGCCGCTTCGCTCTACGCGACGATGCGAGCCTCGGGCCGAAAGAGGTGATCCACGAATTCGGCGAGGGCCAGTTCCCGGACGGCCTCGCCTTCGACGAAGCGGGCGATATCTGGATCGCCAGCGTGATCTCGAACCAGTTGCTGCGGCTGGCACCCGATTGCGGACGCTGCGAGATCATGCTCAACGAGACTGATCCGGCCCATGTCGCCTGGGTCGAGCAGGCCTATGCGGCGAACGCTCTCGGCCGTCCGCATATGGACCGGAATCCATCGACGCGGCTGCGCAACCTCTCGAGCATCGCTTTCGGCGGCCCCGACCTGCGCACCGGGTATCTTGGCTGCCTTCTCGGTGACACGATCGCCCAAATTAAGCTGCCGGTCGCAGGCGTGCGGCCCGTGCACTGGGGCTACTGAAAGGACCAGAACGCTCGAACACTCGCCCATAGGTCCGCTTTCGGGCGTGGCGCTAAGGTCGGCTCCTGGCGCCAAGCGCGACTGAGGCGCGAGGCCTCGATTTAAATCCGGTCGGTGAACGTGCTGCATACGCTGCAGGGCTTCGATCACCGGGAGGGCTTCAGCGCTTCATCTCGATCTTCAGAGAACGCGGATGACCGTCTTTCCCGTGCGTCGCTCAGCCGAACTGAAGGTAGCAACCGCATCGTCTAGGCTCGCGACCTTGCCGATGTTCGTCCGCAGTCTTCCATCCCGGACTCGCTGAACAATCTCGGATAGCTGGGTATGATCAGCCTCGACGACGAAGTCGATGGTCAGGCCGTCTGCGGGTCGAACATCCGTCGGCCCGACGACTGTCACCAGCGTTCCACCGGCGCGGATCAGCGTTGCGGACCGCTTCTGAACATCGCCCCCGATGACGTCGAACACCAGATCGACGCTGCCGACGTCTTCCAAAGTATCGTTCCCGAGATCAATGAATTCATTTGTACCGAAGTCGAGCGCCTTCTGGCGATCGGCGGCGCGTCCGGTGCCGATGACATAGGCTCCCGCTTCCCGCGCAAGCTGCGTCACGACCGAACCGACGGCACCGGCCGCGCCATGCGCGAGGATACTCTGTCCCGCCTGAAGGCGGCCATGGTGGAATAGGCCTTGCCATGCGGTCAGGCCCGAGATCGGCAAACTGGCGCCCACCGTGAAATCGACATCGCCGGGCAGCGGCGCGAGGTTGCGTGCCTCCATGGCGACGTACTCCGCGAGTGTGCCGTCGCGATGCCAGTCCGACAGGCCGAACACACGTTGGCCGATTGAAAGCCCCGTGGTGCCGTAGCCCAGCGCGGTGACCACTCCGGCCAGTTCGTGGCCGAGGATCGCTGGTGTCCGGTCACGAAAGGCTCGATCTGCCCAGGTCGAAGGCCATTCCAGTTCGGTGTTGACGAATCCCGCCGCATGCACCTGAACGACGACATCGTTGATCGCCGCCCGCGGCTCAGGCCGCTCCACCAGCTTCATTCCGGCCGTACCCGCGTTCTGGTCCGTTACAACGATTGCTTTCATGGGAATTGTCTCCTCGGTGATCGTTGGTTCGGGGGCAAATTGCAGGCGTGAAAGGTCTCTTCGATCTCTAGCGCAACTGGTGATCGGCTCGCCGCCTTCCGCAACGACTTGATGTCGAATTACTATGTAATGTCGCCGAGACCGCTGCTCGGGCTCCGAGGAGCCATCGCGCGGCGAGCATGGCATTTTTGTCGGCTTCAGCCGTGCGACGGCGGCTGGCGCTTCATGGTCAGAAGCTCCGTCACATCATGCAGATCATCTGCCGATGAGATGGCAACCGTTAGCCATTTTCCGCGCTTCGGCATGAGTTTTCGCGCCTAGTCAGTCCGACACTGCGAGTGGAGCGGACAGACAGTGCGACACCGATGATGGTTCCCAGATTTGACGGTCACTGACACGGCGGAGAGCAAGCCAAGGTTGCCGCACATGCTCCCGCGATAAGGCACAAGCAGGAGCCGGCGGGCGCCAAAATCTATAACCCCGGAGAATAAGCCGCCCCTGATTTCGACTTGGACAGCCTAGAACCTTACCGGCCATCATCTGGCCAACCAAAAGCGAGGGGTTCACGGAATGAGAAATTTTGGTCTCGGGCTTGCCGGCACGATGCTGGTTGCCCTCCTGCCAGCCGGGGGCTTCGCGCAGGAGGCCGTCCTGCGTGTCAGCACCGGGGGGACGAACGTCTCGACCCTCGATGCTCACCGCGCGAGCGCCACTGACGATGTCGCCGTGGTGAGCTGGTGAATTGTATCGCAGGCGGTGCATTGGTCAGCACAGGGGCCATCATCGCTGTGCGGTGACTTTCTGCCATCGGTCGGGGCCGGTCGCGAGGCAGCCGCGCTGCGGACGTCCGCTTGCGGGCGTTGTCCCGGCGTCTGGTATTGGCGCTGGCCGGCCAAGGCCGTGACTAGGGACGCGGGATAGCCGGTGGTTGGCTTCGCTGACACCGGGCGCAAGCAAACTCACGATAGAGCCGCCTATGCCGTTTGTTTATAGGTGAGCTGAAATATGTCAATTGACCTCATCTCGTCGGGCCGGCCTTGATAAGCCCATCAGGGAGAGCGCAGATGAAGACAACCACATGGGCATTCTTAGCAAGCCTCGCGGCCGCGACAGCTTCGCTGTCGCCGCTCAGGGCCGAGACGCTGCAGGTCGCCGTTGGAACCTCCGATATCACCAACATTGATCCTCACCGCGCCAACGGTTTCGACTCGATGCTGATTGCGAACGTGTTCGATGGGCTGGTGCGGTTCCCGCCGGGCAGCGCCGATCCCACCAAGATCGAGCCCGATCTCGCGACGCGATGGGAAACCTCTTCCGACGGAACGTCGTGGACCTTCCACCTGCGCAAAGGCGTCAAGTTTCACGCCGATTTCGGTGAGCTCACTGCCGATGACGTCGTCTTTTCGCTGAAGCGTGCAGCTGACCCGAGCACCTCGTCATTCGCCGCGAATTTCGCGGGCATCGCGGACGTGGTGAAGCTCGACGACCTGACCGTCAGGATCGACCTCAAATATCCCGACGCCGGCTTGCTCGGCCTGCTCTCCAACTTTCACGGCGGCATGATCGTGAGCAAGAAGGCGGTCGAGCAGTTGGGGCGCGATTTCGCTGCCAAGCCCATCGGGACAGGCCACTACGAGATCGCCGAGCATGTGTTGCAGCAGCACGTTAAACTCGTTGCTAACAAAAGCTATTTCCGCGGTGTGCCTAAGATCGATGAGATCCTGTGGCGGTTCGTTCTTTCCGACAGCAGCCGCGACCTGGCTTTTCAATCGGGGCAGCTCGACCTGATCTATGGCCGGCGGGATCAGCGCTGGGTAACGCAGGTCAAAGCGCGGCCCGAGGTGATCGTGGACATCTTCGGTCAGGGCGAGTTCCGCACGCTACACATCAACAAAAGCATCAAGCCTCTGGATGATCTGCGCGTGCGTCAGGCGATTGCGTTCGCAATCGACCTGGATCAGATCGTTCGCTTCGTGGGCCCGGATGTCGCGAAAAAGGGCTGCTCGGTGGTGCCGCCTGGCTATCGCGGCCAGGACTGCTCTTGGACCGTCAAGCCCGACATAGCCAAGGCGAAGGCGCTGCTAGCTGAAGCCGGGCATCCAACTGGCATCACGCTCAGCGTCGTCGTCTCGAACATCTCCTCGCAACTGCCGATCATGGAAGTGATCCAGAACCAGCTCGGCAAGGCCGGTATCAAGCTGGACATGAAGGTCGTTGATCACCCGACCTATCAGCAGCAGATCCGGCAGAATGCGAGCGCCCTGGTGTTCTACGGCGCGGCGCGGTTCCCTGTAGCCGATGCCTATCTCACTGAGTTCTACCATTCTGCCGCCACGGTGGGGAAACCGACCGCGATCACCAACTTCTCGCATTGCGACGTGGCGGACGCCGAGATCGAGCAGGCCAGAAAGGAAGCCGATCCGGCCAAGCAGATGACGGATTGGAAGATCGCGCAGGACAAGATCCACAAGGACTTCTGCGCGGTGCCACTCTTCGAGCTTCAGCAGGTATGGGCGCGTAGCAAGAAGGTCGACTACGGCTACGAGCTGCAGGGTGCAATCAACATCGCTCCGCAGATCACAGAGAAGACGAGCGTTACCCGATGAGCGCCTCGCGCATCAGTTGATCGCCGCATTCCCGGGCGTGTTGAATGAAAAGATCGACAAGGCCCGCATTGCGGGCCTTGGTTGCTTTAGCAAGCAGGAAATGGTTGTCGATCGCCGGTTCAAAGCGCCGGATTGCGACACGCCCTTTGACCGGGCCTGCCATCAGCGGGTGGACGAGCGAAAGCCCCAGGCCATGCGCGACGAACTCGCAGAGCGTCGGAGCTGTGGTCGCCTTCAGAACGAGCCGCGGCTCGCAGCCGTGGCTCGCCATCACCTCATCCACCCTTCGCCGGATTTCGACCCCTTCGTCGAAGCCAACGAAAGGTTGATTATGAAGGTCTTCGGGACGGACCACCGCCTTGCGAGACAGCGGATGCCCGACCGGCATGATGCAGACTAGAGGATGAATCAGGAACGGCTCGGTCTCGAGATCAGGATGCTCGACACGCGCATTCAGGATCCCGACGTCGACTTGCCGTGTCACCAGCCAGTCCGCCAGTCCCGGTGAACCACGCACGATCAGCGACACGAAGACATGTGCCTCGCTCTCCAGAAAGCGCATCGTGACGTGCTGGATGAAGTGGCCCGATAGCGCGGGCAGGACGCCGACGAGGAGACGGCCTTTCTGCTCCCGACGAACCGTCTCAATCGCGCGCTCGATCTGGTGTAGTCCGGAAAACACCCGGTCGACCTCTTCATAGAGATGTGCGCCCTGAGCGGTTGGCGTCAATTTGCCCTTGAGCCGATCAAAGAGCCGCAGTCCCGTATCCAGTTCGAGATTGGAGACCAGCTTGCTGACAGCTGGCTGCGTAACGTTCAAAGCCGCTGCCGCCGCACTCACTGTGCCGTTTTCCATAACAGCGCGGAAGGCTTCGACTTGTCGGAGATTGATCGAGCGAGGCATGAGGGTTTGGAATACCCTTGGCTGAATTTATCAATCGACGTTTTAGCATGGCCTGTGAATAGTTGCCATCGACAGGCCGCTGCCGCGCCCGGAAATCCTCATGAAATACGCACTAAAACGCATATCGCTCGGCTTGCCGACGCTTCTAGCGATGTTCACGGCAATCTTCGTGATCATCCGCATCGTCCCCGGCGATGCCGCGGCGGTGATCCTCGGTGATCAAGCCAGCGCCGGTGCTTTGGAAGCGCTCCGGCAGCAGCTCGGCCTCAATGAGCCACTCTCACAGCAGTATACTGGCTTCCTGACCGGCCTGCTGCGGGGCGACCTAGGAACTTCGCTGGTCACCAAGCGGCCGGTCCTCGATGAGGCGCTGCGGGTTCTTCCGAATACGATCGAACTTGCGGTCGCTTCGATCCTCGTTGGGCTCGCCCTAGGGTTGCCGCTCGGCATCTACGCCGCGATCAACCGCAACGCCTGGCCCGACTATGTCGGGCGGTTGTTCTCGCTTGTGGGATTGTCGTTGCCCGCCTTTGTTTCGGGCATCCTGCTGCTCCTAGCCTTCGCGATTCAGCTGCGCTGGTTTCCCGTCATCGGCACCACCCAAAATGCCGGCCCCTGGGACCGTCTGCTGGCGGTAGCCCTGCCGGCGCTCAATCTCGGCGTCATCATGAGTGCCTATGTGGCGCGAGTCACGCGAGCGTCCATGCTCTCTACATTGGGTGAGGATTACGTACGCACGGCTCAGGCCAAAGGCGTTGCGCCGATTAATTTGGCCTTGCGGCACGTCCTGTCGAATTCGCTGCTACCGATCATCACGGTCGTAGGGCTGTATTTCGGCACGCTAATCGGAAATGCGGTTCTGACCGAGATCGTCTTCAACCGGCCCGGTCTCGGCCGCCTGATTCTCGGTGCTCTCAACACCCGCGATTATACGATGTTGCAGGGGCTGATGATCATCTTCGCCTCCTTCGTAGTGCTCGCAAACATTCTGACCGATCTCGCCTATGCCGCGGTCGATCCGCGAATCCGGACAGCCTGACGATGAGCGCGATCATTCTCCGTTTCTCCGAAACCGGCCGCTTCGTGTCACGTGGCGGTGCCTTCGCCTGGGTTGGGCTAACCCTCCTGGCCGTGATCGTGCTCGTCGCGATCCTCGCGCCAGTGATTGCCCCGCACGACCCGCTCACGCAGGACATCGTCAACCAGTTCCTGCCGCCTTCGTCGGAATTCTGGTTGGGCACGGACTCCTATGGGCGCGATGTGCTTTCCCGGATCATCTACGGGGCCAGGATTTCGCTAATCGTCGGCCTGCTCTCGATCCTGATTGCGATGAGCGTCGGCACCGTTCTCGGAGTGCTGTCTGGTTATATCGGCGGGCGCTTCGACGCGTTCGTCATGGCGGTCGTCGATCTCATGCTGTCCTTTCCGAGCCTGCTGCTCGGCATGCTCGTCGCCGCGGTCCTGGGCGCCAGCCTCGAGAACCTCATCATCGCGATCGCAGTGACCGAGATCGCTCCCTTTGTGAGACTGGCACGGGCCCCGACACTGGTGCTCAAGGAGCAGGACTTCGTCCAAGCGGCCCGCTCTCTGGGCTGCGGTCATGGACGGATCATGCGCGTCCACATCCTTCCAAACCTGATCTCCGACATTTTGGTGATGGGTTCGCTCTGGATGGCGACGGCGATCCGCACGGAAGCCTCGCTGAGCTTCATCGGCCTGGGCGTCAAGCCGCCTACGGCGACCTGGGGCGGCATGATTAGGGAAGGGTTCGAGAACATCCTCGACGCCTGGTGGCTGGCCGTCTTTCCGAGCGTCTTCGTCTTCCTGACCGTGCTCGCGCTGAACCTCCTCGGAGACGGCCTGCGCGATGCGACCGACCCAAAGCTGCGGCAACGCAACTGACAGCCGACAACAGATGACCCACGGAGCCTTCTCATGAGCGAAGCGAATTTCATCTATCTTAGCCAAGAGGACGCGGTCCGCTGCGGCGCCGCCGACGTTCCCGCGACGGTTGCCGATACCGAGCGCACCACATTGCTGGCCTATCAGGGCAAGGCGATCGAGGCGCCGACCGCGACCCTGTTCTGGGGCGTCCCAGCCGAGAAGCTCAAGAACTTCGTGGGCTATCCCAGCAAGAAGCGCGCGAACATCCATGCCGGCTATCTCGACGACAACGGCGTAATGAAGGTTGCGCTAAAGAACATCCCGAGCAACCCAGACAACCCGATTAACGGGAAGGGGCCGCGCGCCTCGGGCCTTGTGACGATCCTCGACCCCGAGACGGGCTATCCGATCGCCCTGATGGACGCGATGGTGGTCAGCTGCATGCGCACAGGCGCGCTTGGTGCCATCGGCGTCAAGCATCTGCGCCGGCCGGGCTCGCGCAGTATCGGCCTGATCGGCGTGGGCCCGATCAATCAGGCTGCGATCGCCTGCACTGCCGAGGTGATGCCAGAGCTCGAAGTTGCCTATGTCTTTGATCTGAATACCGAGCGCGCCAAGGCCTTCGCCGCTGAGTTCTCGCGGAAGCTGAACATCGATGTCCGCGCCGTCGATTCCGCTCGTGCGGCAATCGCCGATGCAGATGTGGTCATTCCCGCGACCAACGTCCAGACGATCGACGATGCCTATATCGCACCAGACTGGATGAAGAAGGGGAGCTTGCTTGTCGATCTATCGATCTGGGACGCAACCTTCGAGACGCTCGCTCACGCCGACGGCTATGTCATGAACTCCGCGATCAGCATGGAACGCAAGACGATGACGCCGAGCGTCATGATCGACCGAGGCCTGGCTAAGGAGGAGGAAATCATCGACCTTGGCAAGGTCATCGCCGGCGAAATCAGCGGACGCCGCGACAACGACGATGTGATCGTCTACTTTGCCCGCGGCATGGCGATCTATGATGTGATGTGCGGCTATCGCGTTTACGAGAACGCTCTTCAGAGCGGCGTCGGCGAGAAGCTGAGCCTGTGGCAAAGTGCATTCTGGAGCTGAGAGCGAGATCAAGTGCCGCCACTCTGGCGATAGATCGAGCTTCTGACTGCTGGCACGTGGCTTAGAACTACGAGCGGTTGATAAGAGTTTACTGGATCGGCGAAGCGACGGAGGGCGCAATGTCCGCTTCCTGGCATTGGTTTAATATCAGGAAGTGGCGCATTGGATCCTCAATGGGCCACTGTTTCCCTTTTTGCTTATAAAACCCCAGAGGCTCGCTGCGCTGATCTGAGCAATCCCTCCGTCCGCGCCGGCCTCTTTTTCTCCGATTTTTGCAAGGAAACTTATGCGCTGCCAGCGAGCGGGTAACTCCGCGCTGCTTCATCTCTGACCGAAAATCGCCAGCTCAATAACCGAGTTCCCGATCCACGGCATTTCGCAAAGACTGCCCCGCCTTCGCCCGGCTGAGGTTTTCGGCGAGTATCGCAAGGCAGCGATCGACGTACCCGTCCGGGGCATCGGCGGATACGTGTGGAAAGACGATCAAATTCGGGACGTCCCACAACGGCGAGTCCGACGGCAGCGGCTCTTCCTCGAAGACGTCGAGGATGGCGCCGGACAGATGCCCGCTTTCCAGAGACGACATGAGCGCTGCGTGGTCGATGACGCCGCCTCGAGCGATGTTGAGGATGCCGGCGCCCGGCGGCAGCGCCGCAAATTCGCAGGGGCCCATGAGTCCGCGCGTATCCGGCGTGAGCGGACAGGCTAGGATCAGAATATCCGCCTGCGGCAATTCCTGGTGGAACCGGTCGGGCGTCACCATGCGCTCGACAGCGGCGGCCGATGCTCCGCTTCGGCGAACGCCTGTGATGCGGAATCCCGCGTGATGGAGGCGCTCGGCAACGGCGCCCCCAAGGCCGCCGACCCCGTAGATCAGGACGCGCCGTCCGGCGGCCACGCCCCGCAATTGCCTGTTCCAGGCATGGCGCCGTTGCCTGGTCACGATCGCTGGCACTCTGTCATGCAGCATCAGGGTCGCCATGAGGCCAAACTCGCCGACCTTGTCGGCATGGACGCCGCTCGCATTGGTCAGGATCGTCGAGGCTCCCAGCCAGCCGAAGGGTGCGTATTTTTCGACGCCGGCGCTGGTGCATTGAATGAGTTTCAGCGCATGGGCGTCTGACGCGATCAGCTCGGGGACGAGTTTGCCGGCGACGAGAATGTCGGCGCGCCCGAGAGCCTCACTGTCGCGATCATCGTCATGGCGGCAGGTCAGCTCCGTCGGGCGGCAGACAGGCAGAAGATGTCGAAGAACGTCCTCGGCCGTTACTTCGTAAGCGGGATCGCCATCGCGAACGTTTTCAACATAGATGCGCGGCGCGACTATCCACGCTTCGGTTTTCCGATCAGCCATGACGTGCTGGCTCTCTTCGCAGCGTATGACGGTTCGCGTCCATCGCTCGGTACCGGGCCGGGACTTATGACGTCGCTTCGCGGTAGTCGAAGAAGCGATAGGGTGCGATAGCGGCGGTATCGACCTCGGCACCAAGTCCCGGCGCGGTGGAAACGGCAAGCCGGCCGCGGACGACCGTCTTCTCCGGCGGATTTTTCAGGACCTGAACGTAGTCGTTCGCTTCTGAATAATAGGGATAGGTTTCGAGCGGCATCGCCATGGCGGTAGCGGCGATCGCCTGGATCGATGCCGCTGTGCAGAGAGTGCTCGCGCAATTATGGGCCGAAACCCGGACATTATAGGCTTCCGCCATGGCGGCGATCTGGACGAACTCGAAGATGCCGCCGCAATTTCCGACATCCGGCATCGCGACATCCACGCCGCCGCTCTGCAGCAGATTGCGAAAGCCGTGGCGGGTATAAATGCGCTCGCCGGCGGCGATCGGGATCGGCCATCGCCCGGCCAGATCACGCAGGGCGCCGAAATTGAAGGCGTCGAGCGGCTCCTCGACCCAGATCAGGTCGAGCTCGGCACAGACGTCCATAAAACGGATCAGTTGGTCGTTGTTGAGCCCGCCGGAGAGATCGAGCATCAGCCCGATATCCGGCCCCACGACCTTGCGCAGGGTCCTGACGCGGTCGACCGCCCGCTTGAAGGCCTCATCGTCGAGCTGGCGGCGCTGGACATGCCGTAGCGTGCGGCCCTTCTCGTAATTGGCGAGCGGATAGCACTTCAGCTTCCGATATCCCTCCGAGATGGGGCGCTCGGCCGATTTGGCCCATCCGACGACGTCATCATGCCTGGTGCTCCAGCCATTGGCGTAGACCTCGATCTCGGCCGCGAACTTCGCACCGAACAGCTCGTAGACGGGAACGCCCAGCGCCTTGGCCTTGATATCCCAGAGGGCCTGGTCGATGGCGCTGAGGGCCGCGAACATGATGGCGCCACCGCCCTTGGCCCAGAACGAATTGTCGTAGATCTCGTGCCAGACATGACGCGGATAGGTCGCATCCGCACCGATCACCGCGGGGGCGAGTTCCTTCAGCATCCCCGCGGCGGCGTCAGCGCCCAGCCCATAGGCGACTGCAGCCTCGCCATGACCGACAATGCCTTCCCTTGTTGTGAGTTCGACGATGACGGGGCGCTGGGGCCCACTGCGGACGTTGAAAACGCGAAGGTTCTCGATCGCAAGCATCGATGTGGCTTTCTGCGCTGGAAGAGATGGGTGACTGGCATCGGCGAGCCCCCGCGGGCGGCGTCGCGGCAGGGCAAATGCTCACTCTGGGGCAATTGGTGTCGAGTGTGCCAGACGCTGGTAGCCGGGCGGGCGGGCGAACGACCCACCGCGCCGCTTTTCGAGGGCATGGCCGATCTGGAACGCCAACGGATCGGCATAGCGCCGAACCATGATCTGGATGGCCGTCGGAAGTCGCTCCGCGTCGCCCATTGGCACGCTTAGCGACGCGAGATCCATCAGCCCGGCGAGACGCGTGAAAATGCCGAAAGGCGCAAAGCGGTCATGCGCGCCTTCGATGGGCTCCGCCGTTATCGGGGAAGTCGGCAAGAGGAGCGCGTCCGCGCCTGAGAGGTAGTGGTAGAACTCCGTCTGCATGAGCCGGCGCTGCTCGTCGTAACCAAGATAGTCGGCAACGGTCATCGCTCTGCCGCGCGACATCCGCGTCGCGATCTCCAGATCGACGAGGCTGCCGTCGGCTTCGATCAAGGACTGGTACCGTTTCCAGGCCTCCACGGTGGTGATGTTGGCGGCCAGGCTTGCATAGACTTCGAGCGGCCGCGGCAGAGGCTTCTCCTCGACGAGCGCGCCCATGCCAGCCAGATCGGCGAGCGTCTCACTGAACCGGTCGAGGATATCGGGTTCGGCCACCTTCAGGTCCTGCATCGACGGGTAGCGCAGCCGCAGCCCCACGATGCCTTTCCCCAGATCCGCCAGAGGATGCGCACGGGGGATGCTGAACGTCGCGGGGTCGTTAGGGTCCTCCCCCTGTAATGCGGCCTGGATCAGGGCGGCATCCTCAACCGAACGCGCCATCGGCCCGACGGTATCGAAGACCAAGGCGAGAGGCTGCACGCCGCCGCGACCGATCAGCCCGGAGGATGGCTTCATCCCGACGATGCCGCACAGCGCCGCCGGGGTGCGCACCGAGCCACCGGTGTCGGTGCCCAGCGCGACGGGCACCAGCCCAGCCGCCACCGCCACTCCCGACCCGCTGGAGGAGCCGCCGGCGACGCGCGGAACGCGGATGTCACGCGGATTGACCGGGGTTCCGAAGCTCGGGTTCGTTCCCCAGCTGCCATAAGCGAATTCGACCGTATGCGTCTTTCCGATGAGGATCATGCCCTCGGCCAGCAGTCGCAAGACCGCATTGGCCGACCGCGTCGCAGGCGTGGCTTCGAAGGCCTTCGACCCCGCCAATGTCGGGCGGCCCTCGACGTCGAAGAGGTCCTTGGCTGCGAACGGGATGCCATCGAGCGCGCCTCTGGCCTCTTTGCGGGACCGCCGCTCGTCCGATTGGCGCGCCGCCTCCAGAGAATCGTCGCCGTAGACTTCGACGAAAGCCTTGAGGACCGGATCATGGGCTCGGATGCGAGCAAGCAGCGCGGTTACGAGCGCTTCCGACGTCAGCTCGCCGCAAGCCAATGCCCGGCCGAGCTCGACGACCGACAGGAAACCGACCTCCATGCCCGCTCCATTCGCGATGAGATGTCCCAATCGGGCCTCCTGACCGTGGTCGCACCGGTCTTCCGACCGAACGGCCCTTGGCGGCAAACCGCTCGAACAGGCCGCTGCGAACTAATATCCAATCGATTGGCAAATATTTCCAATCGATTGGATTGTCAATGTCGAGTCGTGGGAGTAGCGTTCGACCATCGGTGCTCGAATCCCTGCGGCCTCGACGGGCACAAAGGAATTTGAAAATCCGGCAGCTTGCGCGTAGCAGCAGCGCGACGCGTCGGGCGACAGCGGCAAGCCGGCCGCGCGAGGCATCGAAACAAGGGACCGCGCTCATCTCGCAGATCGACGAAGACATGGAAGGGCCGGCTGATCGACGGCGGCCCAAAATGGCCGAGATAGCGCGCATAGCGGGCGTCGACATCTCAACGGTCAGTCGCGCTCTGGCGGGAAGCTCGCGCGTCGCCAAGGAGACGCGCGAGCTCATCGCTCGGATCGTGCGCGACACCGGTTATGTGGTCAACGAGCGAGGCCGCGCGTTGCGCGACGGCCGCGCGAACCAGGTGCTCGTCATCGTTTCGGACATCGGCGCTCCGTTCTATTCCGACGTCGTCCAGGGCATTGTCGAGACCCTGGCGGAGCGCGACATCAACGTGCTGCTCGGCGTTACGCTGCGCCAGCCGAAGCGCGAGGAGAAGCTCGGCAACCAGCTGATAACCGGCGTGGTCGACGGCATCATCACGGTCACCGGGACGCTGCCGAAGACGATTCTCGGCATGCAGGGCCTCAGCGACAAGGTGGTGGCGATATCGCGTCCGGTGCCGCAGGACGGCGTGACCTGTATCACGATCGACAACTACGTCGCCGCCAAGGAGGTGATGGTCAAGCTCCATTCCATGGGGCACAGGCGGATCGTCCATATCGGAGGACCGACCAGTTCCGAGACCTATCGCGAGCGGAGCGCGGCCTATGTCGATTTCATGCGCGAGAACGGGCTCGGCGAGTTTGTGAACCTGCGCTCGACCGATTCCTTCAAGGACGACGCCGAATCGGGCTTCGCGATCATGAAATCCATGCTCGACGACGGCTTGCGCGCTACCGCCGTCTTCTGCGCCACCGACGAACTCGCGATCGCCGCCATGGCCGCCGCGCGACAAGCCGGTCGGAGCATTCCCGGCGACATGTCATTCTTCGGAATCGACGATCTGAAACTGGCCGGACTGATGTCTCCCCCACTCTCGACTGTGGCGGTCCCACGCTTCGAGATGGGCCGGAAGGGTGCCGAAGCGCTCTTTCGCCAAGTTTACAGGGGCGCACCGCCCTCCAACAAGATCGTGCTCGATCATCGATTGGTGCTGCGCGATAGCGTCGCGCAGGCCCGCTGACCCGGTCGGCCTGCAGGTCGCGGCCTCGCGACCGTAACGTCACCCACTTTATGATTCTGAGCCGGCGAATGCCGGACGACATCGCCGAGTCACCCCGCAACTGCGCCGATCCAATCGATTGGCAATTGACAATCCAAACGATTGGATTAGATATCCAAACGATTGGATAACGCCGGGAAAAAATCATGATCGCGAACTCGACTGCAGCCCGCCCCCCTATTCCGTCCGATACGGACTATCGCAATCGTCTCGGGCGCACCCAGGCCGAAATGAAGCGGCACGGGTTCGACGTTCTCGCGCTGGCAGGGGTCGACATCCTAAGATTTCTCACCGGTCTGCATGGCCTGCCGGTAACCCGGCCGATCTGGCTGATCGTTCCGCAAAGCGGGAACCCTGGCTTCGTCTCCCCCGGCAGCGAGGTGAAGGAGATCCGGGCGCGCTGCGGCACGCCGGTGGTCGCCAGATGGGTCGAATGGGAGGAGCCCGTCCCGGCTCCGATGACGCATCAGGACGCGCTCGCACGCTACCTCGCAGAGAGCGCTCCGGATGCCCGTGTGATCGGCATCGACTTCAACGGCACGAATGGTTCGAACATCGAACTCGTCCGGCTGGCGCTCGGCCAGGAGCGTGTCAGGGATGCGGCCCCGCTGCTGCGTGAACTGCTGGCGATCAAGGACGCTGCGGCGCTCGACGTAATTCGACTGAGCTGCGACGTCATCGGCCACCAGTTCAAGGCGAGCGTCGATGCCGTCGCGCCCGGCATTGCCGAATGGGAGGTCTCCCTCGCGTCTTTCGTGGCCGGCACCCGGCGGGCTGCCGAGCTTTGGAATGGAAACGAGGAACAGTCGCCGCTGGCGCTGGGCCTGCACATGACGGGCAGCGGGGCCGAGCGCACGGCGCGCTGCCACGCCGCCGGCGCCGGTCGCCGGATGCGCGAAGGCGATGTCGTGCAGATCTGCCGCTGTAGCACAGGGTTCTTCGGACATCTGATCGGCTATGACCGCCCGGTACAGGTCGGCTCGACGAGACCGTCCGCGCAGATGCGCAAGATCCTCGATCTGGCGCGTGAATCGCAGGAGGCGGCGCTGGCCGCCACGCGCCCCGGCGCGACGGCCGATGCGGTCCACGCCGCGGCCATGGCCGTGATCGACCGTGGCGGCTGGGAAAACCCCGTCCTACATCGCACCGGTCGCTCGATCGGTTATTCCAGCTGGGACGGCCACGAGATCAAGGCCGGCTCCCGAACCGTGCTCGAGCCCGGCATGGTCATAACCGTCGAGCCGGGCATCTATGTGGACGGCGTCGGCGGTGCGCGCTTCGGCGACACGGTCCTCGTGACCGAAGCCGGCCATGAAGTGCTCACGCCCTACGAGCTCGGCAGGGGCATCTGATGACGGACGCGTCGCACGCCGCCGTTTCCTTTCAGGGCGTCACGAAACGTTACGGGCCCGTCGCTGCGGTCAGCGAGGTTAGCCTCAACATCGCTTCGGGTGAGTTCTTCGCGTTGCTCGGGTCGAGCGGCTCCGGCAAGACGACGCTGCTGATGCTCCTCGCGGGCTTCGACAAGCCCACCGAAGGCCGCGTCCTGATGTCAGGCACGTCCGTTTCCGAGGTGCCGCCGCATCGGCGTCAGATCGGCGTGGTCTTTCAGAACTACGCGCTCTTCCCGCATATGACGGCTGCCGACAACGTCGCCTATCCGCTGAAGATGCGCGGAGTCGGCCGTGCCGAACGCGAGGCGCGGGTGAATGCCGCGCTGGGCCTCGTCAACCTGACCGATCGGGGCGCCTCATACCCGTCCCAACTGTCGGGCGGTCAGCAGCAGCGTGTCGCGCTCGCCCGCGCGCTGGTCTTCGGTCCCAGCCTACTGCTGATGGACGAGCCACTCGGCGCACTCGATCGACGGCTGCGCGACCAGATGCAGCTGGAGCTGAAGCGCATCCAGGGCGAGCTCGGCATCACCGTCATCTACGTGACGCACGACCAGTCGGAAGCCATGGCGATGGCCGACAGGATCGGGATCATGGCGGGCGGGCGCCTCCTCCAGGTGGCCGACCCGGAAACCATATATGCAGCGCCCTCCAACCACTTCGTCGCGCGCTTCTTGGGTGAGTGCTCGATCCTGAAGGTCACGGCCATCGACAATGGCCGTGGCTACGAGATCGCCGGCGCCCGTCAGGCCCTACCGTCGGTGACGGCGACGCCGTTCGACATCGTCGTGCGACCGGAAAACGTCGCCGTTCATTCCGTGACGGGCGCCGCCGCTGAAGGCGCCTTCGGAATTCCGGCCAAGATCCGGGACGTCACCTATCTCGGCGCCGGCTGGCGTGTGACGCTCTCTCTGCCCGACGGGCAGTCCCTCCTCGCCATCGTCGTGCGCGGCGACGAGGCCGCCGGCCAGCTCGAACCCGGCAAAGACGTCATTGCGCGATGGGCGCCTAGCGCCGTCGCTGTTCTTCCGGCTGAAGGCAACACCTGAAACGGATTCACGGAGAGGGGAAAAACATGAAAAATCTCAAGCGATATATGGGCCTGTCGATCGCGGCGATCGGCGCGATCTTCATTGGCGCGGCCGCCGCCGATACCGGTAAGGTCGTGATCTCGTCCTATGGCGGCTCTTTTCAGGATGCCCAGAAGAAAGCTTTCTTCGAACCCTACGCCAAGGCGACGAGCGCCAAGGTCACCGACACGACCGGGACCGGCCATGCCAAGGTCAAGGCGATGGTCGCGAGCCGCAACGTCACCTGGGACGTGATCTCCGCCGACGCGGCCGCCTATGAGAACGAGGTCAAGGACGACCTGCTCGAGCCGATCGACTACTCGGTCGTCAAAGCCAACGGCATTCCAGCCGAGCTGCGCAAGACACACGGCGTTGGCTACATGAAGTTCGCGCAGAACATGGCCTGGAACAAGGCCAAGTTCCCGAACGGTCTGACGGCGGCCCAGTTCTTCGATCCGAAGGTGAAAGCGCGCCGCGTTATGCTCGCGCTGCCCTACTACAACCTCGAATTCGCTTTGTTGGCGGACGGCGTGAAGCCCGCGGATCTCTATCCGCTGGATGTCGATCGGGGCCTGAAGGTCATTGACCGGATCAAGGACCAGATCGTCGGCTTCAAGCCGCCGTCTGATCTCCAGGCACTGATCCAGCAGGGTGAGGTCGATCTCGCCTTCGGTCCCGGTGGCCGCATCGACAACGCCATCAAGGCCGGCGCCGGCTGGGCCTACGGCTACGATGCGTCGGTTACCATCGTCGAGTACTGGGCCGTGGTGAAGGGCGCGCCCAACAAGGCCGAGGCGATGAAGTTCATCAACTTCGCCGCCCAGCCGCAGGCCCAGGCCGAACTCCCTCGCCACATCTTCTACGGCCCAACCAATGTCGAGGCGCTCAAGCTCGTCGATCCGGCCGTGGCCAAGGGCCTGCCGGGTAATCCCGAAAACGAGAAGCTCGGCGGCGTTCTCAACTCGAAATGGTGGAACGAGAACCTCGAGTCCGTAGCGGCTCGGTGGAACACGTACATCATGCACTGACGCGCAGAACGAAGAATGGAGAACGCGACGATGGCGCGTAGCAGTGGGTTCGCAATGTGGGACGTAAACTGGGGCCGGCTACTGTTGCTAGCGCCCGTGACGATCCTGCTTCTGCTCGCCTTCGCCTTGCCGTTGCTGGCGATCGTCCCGGAAGCGTTCGGCGGCGATGCCGCCGGGCGGTTCGTCCGGATCTTCGGCAGTCCTGTGTACCCGACGGTGATCTGGACGACAGTGCGCATCGGGCTGGAGGCCACAGCGATCACTCTCGTCGTGGCCTTCCCGCTGGCCTGGATCCTCAGCCGCGCCACCGGCGTGAAGCTTCTGCTCCTCGGCCTGCTGGTGCTGGTGCCGTTCCTGACCAGCGTGCTCGTGAGAACGTTCGCCTGGCTGGCCATTCTCGGGCAGCGCGGCCTCGTCAACGCGATGCTGTTGAACCTCGGCTTGATCGACGAGCCTCTTCCGCTGCTGTTCCGCGAGCCGGCGGTCGTCCTCGCCCTCGTGCACTCGTCTATTCCGATGATGGTTTTCGCGCTCGTCACGGTCCTGCGGCGCATCGACGGACGCGTCCTCCTGGCAGCTCACACGCTTGGATCGACGCCGCTGCGCGCTTGGTTGGGAATCGTGGTCCCACTTGCGATCCGTGGGATCCAGTCCGGCGTCATCATCGTGTTTCTGTTCACGATGGCGAGCTTCATCGCGCCAGCCTTGCTGGGCAACCAACGGCAACAAATGCTGGCACAGGTGATCCAGGCCGAGATCGAGACCGGAGCCGACTGGCCTCTCGCAGCAGCGCTCGGCATCACCCTCGCGGTAACGGCGACGATTATCGTCTTCGGACTATCGATGGTCGCGCGATTGTTCTCGCGCTGGCAGAACCCGGGTCAGTTGCCGGCAATGTCGGCCGCGCAACACGCAAAGCAGGCCGACACCTCCCTGCTTCGCCGCCCGGTGATTTTGCCGAAGTCGCGCCTTCGCCTCCCGGCCGCATTCCATGTCGGCTCATCGTTCGCCGAACCGATCTATCTCGGTGTCATATCGATCTTCATTCTCCTTCCCCTGATCGTCCTCTTCCCGGTCTCATTTAGCTCAGCGGATGTTCTGATCTTTCCGCCTCCCGGCTATTCGCTGCGTTGGTTCGAGAAGATTCTCGGCAGCCCCGAATGGGTCGCGGCCGGGTGGACCAGCCTTCGCATCGGCGCAACCACCTGTGTCCTGAGCGTCATGCTGGCAACCCTCACGGTTCTTGGCCTCGGTCGCAATTTCAGGTCCCAAGCTGCCGCAGAGGCCTTGGTGCAGTCGCCGCTCACTGTGCCGTCGGTCGTCTTCGCGCTTGGCGCCTATCTGACATTCGCGCGCGTTGGGCTCGTCGATACCGAGGCAGGGATCATCATCGCCCATACGGTTCTGATTTTTCCGGTCGTCTATCTCGTCGCCGCAGCGACGTTCAGTTCGATCGACCCGTGGCTGTCGTTCGCCGCCGCGACCCTCGGGGCCAATCCATGGCGGATTTTCAGAACCGTCGTCTTCCCATTGCTGCTGCCCGGACTGGCCGTCGGCGCGCTTCTAGCGATGCTGCTGTCCTTCGATGAGTCGGTGGCATCCATTTTCCTCAGTAACCTGTCCGTGAAGACGTTGCCGAGAAAGCTGTGGGAGGGCATCCGATTCAACACGAGCCCTGAAGCAGCCGCAGTGTCCGCAATGCTTTTGTGCGTGACATGCCTCGTTATCCTTGCCGGTATCGCGGCAGTCTTCGGCCGTCAGCGGGGCGCTCGCGTGATGAGATCAACCAAGGCATCGATCTAACTATGTTGAGAAAGTTAGGTGCGGCAATCTGACCAGAATTACGGCTTTGGCGCTCGAAATTCGATGGGCGTTAGGCGAAGCAACACTCGCGTTGGCAATGTCCGCTTGTTGGCGATGTGCTAACGTCAGCAATTGGCGCAACTTTCACGTAGGCAGGGACAGCCCTCCAGGCCCTGCTTGATCTGCATCGAGCTGCTCTCCAGTTCCCCTGGATGAATCGGCTCGGATCGGCCGCCGAGATGATGTGCGAGGAAAGCCTCGGCCACGGCGTAGAAGGCGGTCTTGTTCTCGGGCCGCAGGAAGCCATGGCCTTCATCAGGGTAGAGAAGATAGCCGACGGGGATGCCCTTCGCCTTGGCGCCGCGACCATTTGATCGGATTCAGCCTGCTTCACCCGTGGGTCGTTGGCGCGGTGCCCGATGAGCAGCGGCTTGGAGATCCTGTCGGCCTGGAAGAGCGGCGAGCGCTCATGAGCGAGCCGTAGTCCCCTCCTCCGTGTCGAGGTCACCGATCGCCTGATGGTATCGGACGCGAATGGCTTCCCAATAGGGCGGCACGGTGCGCAGTAGCGTTTCGAGGTTGGAGGGACCGACGATATCGATTCCGCAGGCATAGGTGTCGGGATTGCGGGTCAGGCCGACGAGCGTCGCATAACCTTCTCGCAGCGAGCGGAAATTCAAGCTGTGCTGGAGGACGGCCAGAAGATCGCTCCGTTGGCCAAGCGCTTCGATGTCAACCGGCAGACGATCATGAGGATCCGTGACGTGACGACCACCTAGGCCATCGGCGTTCTGACTTGTTAAGGGGGTTCCCTGGCTATATATTCCCTTCCAAGGGAGTAATTATCATGCCCAACGAGTTTTCTGCTCGCGAAGTGGCCGAACTGGCCAATGTTCCGATCCGCGCCGTGGACAAGGCCATTGAGGAAAAAGTGCTTGCCGGTATCCGTGCTGGTGCCCGCGGCCGGCGTCGAATGCTGCCGCTTCATGCCGTACCATATGCAGCGATCGTCGCGCGGTTGCCATTGACGCTCTCACTCGAGACCAAGCGCTATCTCGCGCGCGCACTGGGTAATCGTTCGTCGGCGCGAATGACAACGGAGCCGCTGGAGATCGCCCCTGCCGTCACCGTCGATGTGTCTGCATTGGTCGGCTCTGACCTAGCCGAGCGAGCCGAGCGCTACGGTAAGGCGCGGGAGGATTTCGTCGAAATCAACCCCGACATCATGGGCGGAACGCCCGTTCTGCGTGGGACACGGGTCACCGTTTACTCGGTGCTCGGACGTCTTGAGGGCGGAGACAGTGTTGACGACGTACTCGAAGATAACCCGGATCTGACGCGGGAAGCGGTAGAAACCGCCGCGCTCTATGCCCGCACGCATCCTATCATCGGCAGACCAGGTGGCCGTCCGTGGGCGAGAGCCGCGTGAGGCTATTCATCGACGAGTGCTTGTCGCCGCAGCTAGCTCGCCGGCTCAATGAAGACGGTGCACATAATGCAATCCATCCGCGCGACATGGGCCGACTGGGCGAGCCGGACCATGTCGTGCTCGCGCGTTGCCTGGACGAAGATAGAGCGATTGTAACGGAGAATGCGGTCGACTTTCGCAAGCTGGTCGCGCGCCAGGATCTACATCCCGGATTGGTTATCCTACCAAGCGTCAACCGCGATCAGTCGTTCCGCTTCTTGGTTGAAGGAATTGCCCATCTAGCTTCGCTAGGCGAGCCATCGGACGTGATCGTCAATCACGTTCTGGAAATCGGAAAGGATGGAAGCTTAACGCTTTCTCCGCTGCCCTGACGAGCTTCCCGCGCGCGATAATCTGCGACCTCGGGTTTGAGGCCCGGGGCAGGGTTGCACTTGTCACGGCAAAGGAAGGGAACGTGACTTTCGGCATTTGGGGCGCCCAGGGAGTTGCATGATGCCAGACACCCAGATTGAAGGCGGCCAGCAGCTGCCACCGAAACCCGGCCTGGGACAGATGTCCGTGAACTGCTCAACGTGGTCCATTTTCGACGAGGGCGACGCTTTCGGTCGCCAGTGGATAATTCGCCAACTCGCCCCTACCTGGCCTGCATAATCGCCTTGGTTTCGGGGCTGGAGCTTGAGCATCCGGCTCAGAAAGCGTGCTCCCGCTCATACTCTTCCATGGCGTTGATGAGCTCCACCAATTCCTTCTCTTCCGGGCTGTCTTCGATCGCGCCCGTGAGATCCTGGACCTTATCCCAAGCTAGCTCGAAGTCTTGAGCATCGGCAATTTCCATGACGACCCCGTTAGGTCTCACGACGATCGAAGAATCCCAATCTTACCTGAAATCCCGCGTCTTGACCCTAATCTCATCGATATGCCCGTAAGGATCGACGAGATTCCTCCCCTTTGGCATTGCACGCCGATCTGCCGTCGGCGATCCATGATGGAATTCGTCGCCACGTCCGTGGGGAAGCGGGAAGCTGGCATCGCGTGATCCAACGCTGGCCAACTCGGCCGAGAGACCATGCAGCTGATGGGCGACGATATGGATAGGCACGCACACGTCTCGCCTCGCTATTGCACCACATTCAACTGGCGATGCCCGCAGGCTGTGAACGGGACGCACGGGAATTCTACGGCAGATCCATACAGAGCCAAATTCGAGGCCGCGGGATTGAAGCGGACCCATTGCACGTTCTGAACGTCCGGGCTTGCTTTGCAGGGCAAACGGCGTCTCCTCGCCGAGATCAGGCTGGATGCTTCCGCTCTCAAACCACATTCCGCCACGTGAGCGCTGTTCTTCGGGCTTGTCGACCTCTCTGAGGCCCAGAACGTTTCCGGGGGCATCAAACGACCCTATGTCGACGATCCGTTCGGGAATCGGATCGAAGTCCTCGAACTGGTGAAGCTCAACGACCTCTCGCGCCGAAAAGGCAGCCGGGAATCCCTCATTTTCCTCAATCTGAGCGCATATCGCCTCGGAAGACGGCCTCGATGTTGTTCCCATCGGGGTCATGGACGAAAGCGGCATAGTACCCTGGAGGATATCCGCCCGAGCGGATGCCTGGTACTCCGTTGTCGGTGCCTCCGGCGGCCACGGCCGCGCGATGGAAGGCGTCCACCTGCTCGCAGCTGCTCGCCCGGAATGCCGTATGCTGTCGCACCCCGCTCGGATGGAACGTATCGATCCAGAACACCGGGTAGTCGATGCCGAACGCGACACCAGCGAGATCCACGTCGTTTCGATCCGCGGGCTTCATGGTGCGCGAGATGCAGGAGACGACATGCGCTCCGAGAGGCTTCAGGGCCATCTCGTAGAAGTGCGCGGAGCGGGCGATGTCCGATACGCCGATGCCCGTGTGATCGACCAGCCAGTTGGACGCCTTGGTCATGGTTGGATTCCTTCTATGCCGTGCTCGCGCAACTCCCGCGTCCGGCGCGTCGCCGTCAGTTCAGGAAAGGCCACAACTCGCTTACGCACATAATCGAGTAGCGCGTGATCTTATTCGGCCGGCCAACCTGGCGCGGCCCATAGGCCGGCAGCTCCAGGCCCCGCTCGATATTTTTGCGGATCGCCTTGCGATAACGCCCCGTGCGACGCGTGATCGCCGTCGCGGACGGCCTTTGTCGGTGAAGATCCGGGATCATCATCCGTTCTCCAACCTAAGCCGGACCACCGCCGCCGCCCCCTTGGCGGGCATCATCGGCGACGGGTGGAACGCCTGAAGCAGCGGGTGGACCCGGCTGCTTCAGGCAAGGACGCTAGGCAGGGAATCTTCGGCGCCAACCGTCAGGGAGAACTTAACGCCTACTGACAAACACGCCCGGCTCACGGTCAAAAACGCAGTCCGACCCGGCGCGCTGAGGAACTCAGATAACCGCTGCTTGCAGCACCCAGTCCAACCCGGATCGACCTCACTTACCATAATTCTCATCAGAAAACGGCGATGAGGTGGGGGTCTGGATTTTGATGAAGCCGACCCCGCCGTGCGAATGGCAGCTATTGCAGGCCATTGTCAGCGCGGAATAAGCGCGCACGAATTTGCCTCTATCCTTGGCAGCGGCGGCCTGGCGCAGGGCGGTCACATGCTCAGCTGCAGCGTTGACCTCGTCGACCGGAATATTGACGTACAGAACTGCGGCTCGTCTCAGACTCTCGCTAATGCGATCAAGTTGATAGTTAACTAGATCCCAGTTCTTGGAGTTGCCCGCATACCAGAGCTTGATATGACGCAACTGAGTTACGCTCATGATGTCGCCCAGACTGACCAGATTCGAGATTTCTTGCTCTCCTTTCGGTGGCAGTGCAGCGAAAGGAACATCGTCACTCAATGCCATCGCCGTTGAGACGAGAATGAGTGCTGCACTCAAGGCAGTTGCCCTCATGGGTCCCTCCGTCGGCAAGCTGATCGGACCCGCGTGTAAGCGAACCGTCAGGGCTCCCATTCGAAGTCACGATCAAATCACGAGAACCAGCCAAGGTGTTTGATCCAGCGCAAAATAACATTCGCGGTTCGGCGAGCCGCAACCCTGCCCCATGCTCAAAAGGGTCAGAACCTTCGCCTTCAGCGCCTGGGTCTACCGCCAACGGAACGCCGTCTGCGCCTACGGCCTATGCGGCCTGGGCTGTGACAAGTGAGCGGAAGACGCAGCTGCCGATCGTGCCGCGACAATGCCGCAATATCGGAAAGCAGGTGCATCACGATCTAAAATCGCTAAACTGCGCAAACTGCGTCGCAGGCTAATGGCGACGGACTATGCCTACCGTGAGAGCCTATGATCTCCTGCCGACGCCGCGCCCTGCGCGAGACGACATCCTTCACCGCCCAATCCGTGCCCGCAACCGGCGTCATCGCCGCGGGGCTGTTGCATAAATGATGCCTTCGAGGAGCCGTGCCGTCGCCGCCAATACGCTATCGCGTTTGCGGGGTGCGCTGGTGGACAAAACGCTGGTGAGCGGTCTGGCCCTCGCCGTCGCTGCCACGGCTGTGATGGCCCCCGGCAAGGCGCATGCGGCGGACTGGCTGGGCGCCACCGGGGATTTCAACCTCGGTTCGAACTGGGCTGGCGGAGCGGTGCCGACAACGGCGACCTTCACGAACAGCCCCACGGCGGAGCGAAATGTCACCGCGTCCGGCGGTTCGCTCACGCTGCTCGAATACAACAACAACGCGCTCGCCTACACGTTGTCGACTGCCCCCAGCTCGGCTCTGGCTATCACCAACATCACCAATAATTCGACCTTCGAGCAGACACTGTTTGCTGGAGCGGCGGGCGGGTTCATTATCTCTGGCACGGTTACCGGCCCGATGGCGCTTATTGCGGGACCAGCCTCCGGCGTGATGCAATTCGGTGCCGGGAGTTCGGCGGCGGGCTCGCGATTTATCGGCCAGGGCGGATTACTGAATTTAATTATGGGCGCCGGTGATACGCTGTCGATCGGTTCGATCGAAGGCACCGGCATCATAAGAGCCCTTGGGGCGGGACAAACTCTGTCGGTTGGCGGACTGAATTCAAGCACCACCTATGCTGGTACAATTCAGGATATGGTCGCCCTCACCAAGGTCGGTACCGGCGGCCTGACCCTGTCCGGAGCGAACATCTATTCGGGTTTGACGACGGTTTCGGCCGGCACCCTCACGGTCTCCAACGCCAGTGGCCTCGGTGCGGTTTCCAGCGGCACGACGGTCGCCTCGGGTGCGACGCTCGCCTTGACGGGCGGTATCAACGTCGGCGCCGAAGCTCTGACGCTTTCGGGGACTGGCGTGTCAGGGGGCGGCGCTCTCACCAGTTTGAATTCCGGCGTGAACACCTTCCAGGGCGCGATCACTCTGGCGGCAGCCAGTAGTATCAATGTTAATAACACGAGCTCGCTGTATCTTTCGGGCGGCATCACTGGATCCAACACGGATCTGACGCTTGGCGGCTCCAGCAACAACGGCGGCACCATCAGTGGGGTGATTGCCACGGGCTCCGGCTCAATCACGAAGTCCGGCAGCCAATGGACCCTGGCAGGCGCCAATACCTATTCCGGCCTCACCATCGTAAATTCGGGCCCCCTGTTTGTGACAAACAGTCTCGGTCTCGGCTCGACAGCGAACGGAACGGTGGTGGCATCGGGCGCGTCCCTTATACTCGGCGGCAGCGTCAACATTGTCGGGGAGGCGCTCACGCTCTCGGGCAGCGGCACAGGTGGTTTCGGCGCCCTGCAAGCGGGCGGCGGCACGAGCACCTATGGCGGAGACATCACTCTCGCCGCGGACAGCCAGATCAACGCCGGCCTTTTGACCTTTCCAAGTACCTTGACCGTCACCGGCGGCATTACCGGCTCTGGCCAAAATCTGACCCTAGCCGGCCCCGGGACAGGGACTGTATCCGGGGTGATCGCCACGGGGACAGGCGGGCTGACGAAGATAAACACAGGCACCTGGACGCTCACGGGCGCCAACACCTATACTGGCGCAACCACCATCAACGGCGGCACGCTGATCGTGAACGGCTCGCTGGCTTCGTCCAGCGTGAGCGTCGGCAGCGGCACGACACTTGCCGGCTCGGGTTCGATCGCGGGAGCGGTGACGGTCGCCTCCGGCGGAACGCTGTCGGCCGGTAACAGCCCGGGCACGCTCACGGTAGGATCGCTGGCGATCAATGCCGGCTCGAACACCGTGTTCGAACTCGGCACCCCTGGAGTCGCGGGCGGCGCGACCAACGACCACATCATCATCAACGGCAGCGGGGCGACCGGAAACCTGACGCTCGGCGGCACGCTCACGGCCAATGTCGCTTCGGCCGGCTATTATCGCCTGTTCGACGTCACCGGCGGCGGCACGATCAGCGGCAGCTTCTCGTCGCTTGCACTGTCCGCGCCCAGCGTCGCAGGCGCGACCGGGACGGTCTACAGCATGCCTGCCGGCCTGCCGCCGCAGGTCAATCTTGCCGTGCTCGGGGCCGGCCAGATCCTGCAGTTCTGGGACGGCGCTGACCAGACCGGGAACGGTGCCGTCGATGGCGGCCCGGGCACCTGGAATGGCGGCAACACCAACTGGGCGGTGGCGCCGGGCGAGGCGGGCTTCAATGCCCCGTGGCTGAGCTCTGTCGGCGTGTTCCAGGGCATAGCCGGCGCGGTGACGGTGTCCGGCACGCAAAACTTCGACACGCTGCAGTTCACCAGCGACGGCTTTCTGCTGACCGGAGGCGCTCTCGGCCTCGGCGTCGCCGGGGGCGGCATTATCAACACGGCAGCCGGCGTCGCCGCTTCAATCGGCTCGGCCATCATCGATGGCGTCGGGACCAGCCTGACCAAGGTCGGCGCCGGCACGCTGGCGCTGTCCGGCGCCAATAGCTATTCCGGCGGCACGCTGCTCAACGCAGGCACCCTCGCCGTCGGATCGGCGAGCGCGCTCGGCACAGGCACGCTGCAGATGGCGAGTGGGACGACGCTTCGTGCCAACGCCCCTTCTCTCACGCTGGCCAACGCTGTGGCGTTGTCGAGCGGCACCGCCTTCGTCGATACCGGTTCGTTGGATTTTGGCCTGGCCGGCGTCATCAGCGGCGGGGGCACGCTCTCCAAGACGGGCGCCGGGGTCCTGACGCTGTCGGGGATCAACACCTACTCAGGCGCCACCTGGATCCAGCAAGGCACGCTACGGATGGGCGGGTTGGGCGTCCTGCCGAACCAGACGGCGGTTCAGATTTCGGCCGGGGCGGTCTTCGATCTCAACGGCATCGCCCAGACGGTCGGCTCGCTGTCCGGCTCGGGCGACGTGCTCCTGGGCGGCACGACGCTGAATGCCGGAGTTAACAACAGCAGCACGACCTTCTCCGGCACGATCTCGGGCGCGGGCTCGCTGCTCAAGACCGGTACCGGCACGCTGACGCTGAACGGAACGAACACCTACACGAGCGTGACCCAGGTGTTTGGTGGCAGGCTCGTCGTCGACGGCTCGGTCGCGACGCCGGTGATCGTACATGCGGGTGCGACGCTGGCTGGCTCCGGCTCGGTCGGCGCGACCACGATCGGCGGCACGCTTTCGCCGGGCAATTCACCGGGGACGCTGACCGTCAACGGCAGCCTCGTGATGGGCGTCGCATCGACCTATATCGCCGAGGTGCAAGGCACTGTCGCGGACCGGGTCAACGTCACCGGCACGGCCTCGCTGGCGGGTACGCTGCGGATCGTGCCGCTCGGCGGCGCCTACAGCTTCTCCGCCCCCTACACGCTGCTGTCGGCAGCGGGCGGGCTCGGCGGCACGCGCTTCGGCCCGGTCGACACGACCGGCTCCTTCGGCGACGGTGTCACCACTGCGGTGAGCTACACCGTCAACGACGTGCTGCTGACGTTGACACCGAAGCCGCTGGCGCCAATCGTGACACCGACGCTCGGCGTCACAGCGCCGCGCAACGCCGCCTCGGTCGCTTCGGCCATCGACAGTGCGGTGGCCAATCGCGTCGACCCGTCCGCCCTATTTGGGATCTACAACCTGCCGGCGGCGGCGATCCCAGCGGCTGTGAACTCGCTCTCGGGCGAGGTCCATACGGCGGCGCCCGCGATGGCGCATGTCGCTTCAGACCAATTCCTGCGCACGATGCTGGACGGCTCGGGTAGCGGCCGGCTCTCAGGAGCGCCCGGCGGCCCTGCCGGCGTGGCCGGCTTCACAGCCGACCTGCCATCGAGGCAGGATGGGTCGGGACGCCCGACCTTCGATCCGGCGCGCTTCGCACTCTGGGGCGCGACTTTCGGCTCGACCGGACGAACCGACGGCGACCGCGTCGTGGGTTCGGCCAACCGAAACCTCTCCGATGCGCATGTCGCGTTCGGCGCCGACATCCGGTTGGGCTCCAGCACCGTCATCGGCGCCGCAGTCGCGGGTGGCCAGGCGCGAGACTCGCTCTCGGGCGGGCTCGGCAAGGCGGAGGCCGATGTCTTCCAGGCTGGTCTCTATGGCCGCACCACGCTTGGCTCGGTCAACCTCGCCGGCGCGCTCGGCTATGCCCGGCTCGACACCGACACCAGCCGCGCCATCCCGGCGCTGGGCCGCACCGGCGTGGCCGCCTCCTATGCGACGCAGGCCTGGTCCGGTCGAATCGAGGCGAGCCTACCAGTGGCAGGCTGGGGTGGCCTGACGCTCTCCCCGCTCGCCGCCTTCCAGGCGGTGCGGGCGAACAGCCCGGCTGCGGTCGAGCGCGACGCGATGGGCGCGACCGTCGGCATGCTGACGCTGCCGCGGCGCACCGGCATCACCAGCCGCAGCGAGCTCGGCCTGCAGCTCGACGCCAACCTGATCGCGGGCGCATCGCCCGTCACCGGCTTCGTCCGCGCCGCATGGGCGCATTACTACCAGCGCGACGTCGACCTCACCGCCGCGCTCAACGGCCTGCCCGGCGCGAGCTTCGCTGTGAGCGGTGCCAGGCCCGACCGCAATGCGGCGCTGCTCGCGGCAGGAGCCGATATCAAGCTTAGCCAAACCGTCAGCCTCGGCATGCGCGTCGACTCGGAGCTGTCCGGGAACACGCAACGTGTCGGCGGCACTGCGCAGCTCAGGGTGAATTTCTAAGAAACCCGCGACGGCGCCAGCGCCGATCGAGCGGCCGAGACGCGGCCGCGCGATGTTTTCCAGATGATCGCTTCGCCGCGCACGCCTTCCAGCACGATGCGGATTTTCTCTTCGGCTGAAAACTGCCGCCGCGTCGCTCGGCGGATGTCCTTCACGACCTGTTCTGCCGGTGCTTTCGACCAGTCCCAACCAGCGGCTCATCGCCAGTCTTGACGTCGCGCGCCGGCAGATGGAGCGTAAGCGTCGTCCTCAGGCCACGTCCCTGAGAACGGCCTGAGCCGGATAGGCCCATGGCAGCAGTTCATCGATGCGGCTGTTGGGATGGCCGCTGACGATCCTGGCGATGACGTCGGCGAGATAGGCGTGCGGCTCGACGCGGTTGAGCTTTGCGGTTTCGACGAGCGAGGCGATGACGGCCCAATGCTCCGCACCGCCGTCGGAGCCGGCGAAGAGGGCATTCTTTCTGGTCAGGGCCAACGGCCGGATCGAGCGCTCGACGGTGTTGGAGTCGATTTCGACGCGACCGTCATCGAGGAAGAGGCTCAAGCCCTGCCAACGCGAGAGCGCATAGCGGATCGCCTCGGCGAGCTTCGTCTTCTGGCTGATCAGGCTGAGCTTCTCGCGCAGCCATGGCTCCATGGCCTCGAGGATCGGCCTGCTCTTTTCCTGGCGCGCGACCCGACGTGCATCGGCATCATGGCCACGGATCGCGGCTTCGATGCGATAGAGCTCGGCGATGCGCTGGAGGGCTTCGCTGGCGATCGGAGCGGGGCCGGACTGAGCGAGCTCGTAGAAGCGTCGCCGCACATGCGACCAGCACAGGGCCAGGCGAACCTCGCCGCGTTCGGCCAACACCTTGTAGCCGCCGTAGCCGTCGACCTGGAGGATGCCGCGGAAGCCGGCGAGATGAGCGATCGGCCGTTCCGCCTTGCGGTCGGGAGCATAGACATAGACGACGCCGGGTGGATCGGCGCCGCCCCAGAGCCGGTCGTCGCGGGCATAAGCCCAGAGCTGGCCCGTCTTCGTCCGGCCCCGGCCGGGATCGAGCACAGGCGCCGTGGTCTCGTCCGCGAACAGCTTGGGCGAGCTCTTCAGCGCCGCCAGCATCCGTTCATGCACGGGCCGCAACAGAAAGGCGGCGCGCCCGACCCAATCGGCCAGCGTCGAGCGATCGAGCACGACGCCCTGGCGCGCATAGATCTGAGCCTGACGATACAGCGGCAGATGATCGGCGTATTTCGAGACCAGCACCTGGGCGACCGTCGCCTCGGTCGGGATCCCGCCCTCGATCAACCGGGCCGGGGCCGGAGCCTGCACCACGACGTCCTCGCAGGACCGGCAGGCATATTTCGGGCGGCGCAGCACGAGCACACGGAACTGGGCCGGCACGATGTCGAGGCGCTCGGCTACATCCTCGCCGATGCGATGGAGCTTGCCGGAACAGCAAGGACAAGTGTCGCTCTCGATGTCGACTATCATCTCGATCCGCGGCAGATGCGGCGGCAGCGCGCCGCGGTTCGCGCGGCGCTGGCGAGCCCGGGTGGCCTTCTCGGCCGGCGCTGTCTCCTCGGACGCCGCGAACGCAGCGGCTTCGACCTGCTCGGCCTCTTCCAGTCCCAGCAGAAGCTGATCCTCCGGCAAGGTCTCGGCCCGGCGGCCGAAGCGGTGCCGCTGCAACTCCTTGATGATCTGGCGCAGGCGCTCGATCTCCGCTTCCCGCGCGATCAGCATCGCCTGAAGCGTCTCGGGGTCACGGGGAAGCTCTGGCGGGAGCGCGGCCATGACGCCGATTCAATCATATTCGTCAGATGCTTGCGAGCGCTTTCAGCTCGCCGTGACCGGTGCCGCCGCCCGCTGCGGTTCATGGACCCGGCGCCAGTCCAATCCTTCGAACAGGGCCTGAAGCTGGGCCGCCGTCAGCCGCAGGGCTCCGCCCTCGATCTTGGGCCAGCGGAACTCGCCATCCTCCAGACGCTTCGAGACCAGCACCACGCCGGTGCCGTCCCAGAACACCAGCTTCACCCGGTCCGGGCGCTTGGCGCGGAACACGTAGACCGTGCCGGAGAACGGGTCGGCGCCCATCGTCTCGCGAACCAGCGCGGCCAGGCCCTCGGCGCCCTTGCGGAAGTCAACCGGCTTCGTCGCCACCATGACGCGGACCGCGCCGGTCGGGCCGATCACGATCCGGCCTTCAACGCGCCGAGCACCGCCGCGATCGTGGCCGGCGACGCCCCGTTCTCGATCGTCACCCTGACACCGGCGACGTCGATCTCTATGGCTGCCGCGCGGCGCTGCCGAGTGCGCCGCTTCGAGCGTGACGTTGGCGCCGACCGCTCCGGTGCGACGGCAGATTCCGACGCGACCACCGCCGGCACGAACGCGGGCACCGTATCCGCGGCCTTGCGTAGTTCGCGACGCCAGGTGAACAATTGCTGCGGCGACAAGGCATGGCGGCGCGCGACGGCGCTCACCCTCGCGCCAGGCTCGAAGCTCTCCGCCACGATCCGCGCCTTGTCCTCGGCAGACCAATCCCGCCGGCGCCCCGCGCCCGTGAAGACCTCAAACCGCCGAACCGGCTCGTCGATCTCGACGCTCGATTTAAGCGTAAGCTCTGAAATCGTCATATGTCCAAGCCCTCCAGGCTCGGAACATCAACGTTCATGCCCCATCCCGAAAGGTGGGGCCGGGACGCCGCTTACGATGGAGCTGGAGGGATACGGACTCGTGATGAACGCGATCTCGATCGCGCTTAAGATAAGGGCGGCGGTGAATACCCGCTACCATCGATCGGGGTCTGATGCGGGCGAAATAATTAGCCCGCCGCTTGGGAAACGGCGGGCCTCTGACTTCAGTCAGGTCTAGGCGGTTCCGGCCGTCGCCGGGAAACTGGCTTTGCCCTCCTGTCGGTTGCTGCCGACGTTCGGAAGGTCTGCTTGCGGGTCTTCAAATTGGATGACCAGCGTCGTGGAGAAAGCTGGCACAAGCGGCTGGCGAAATGTCGACCTTCAACAGGGCGCGCGTAGTCAGCTCCATTCGGCGACCAGCAGAGATTGGGCGGGCCAGGTATTGAACCGGTATCAGAAGCTCTCCAGCGGCTTGTCCAGATCGAGGCCCGTCTGTTCAAACCCACGCTTGAAATCGGCGATATGACGAAGCATCCATGCGGAAGCTTCGTCAGCATCACGCTCTTTCAGCGCCTTAAGCAGGGCGTGATGCGCATCGAGAATCCGCTTCTGCGTCTTGAGGCGCGGCAAAATCGCCTTGCCTGCCGGCATGAAGAGCTGACTGATCGGCTCGCGAGCAAGGCCGAGGGCACGGTTGCGGGCCGCCTGGGCAATGAGGTCGTGGAACTCGATGTCGAGCCTGACGACCTCGACATGGTCGTTTATCACCTTCTCCATTTCTGCAATGTTCTGCTGGAGTTGAGCCAGTTCAGTGGCTGTGATCCGCTCGGCGGCATAGCGCGCGACCACCGGCTCGATGGCGATCGACGCCTCCCACAACTCGCGAAAGGTCACCTCGTGCAGCCGCAGGAGCCGGCTGGTGCGGGCGGCGGTGGCGTTGAGATGAGGCAGGGTCACCTGCAGGCGCTTGCCCGACTTGCGCTGGACGAGACCGCTCTCCTCCAGCATTCGAATGCCTTCGCGCACGGTCGAGCGGTTGACGCCGAACTGCTCTGCGAGGTGTGTCTCCGTCGGCAGCAGCACGCCAGGCTTGAGTTCACCGCGAACGATCTGCTGTTCGATCGCGTCATAGACGAGCCGGTAGACAGGAGCGGTTTCGAGCTTCTTGAAGGTCTGTTTCGTCACGGCATTACCATCACTGGGCGGGCTTCAGTGAGATCGGTGGGCAGAGATCCGGCAGCACTGTCGTGGTCTTTGCCATAGCATGTCCTGCGCCTCCGGCTAGATATCCACCGGGAAGCGTCAGGAGGTTGGAGCGAAATTTCCCCCGCCAAGCGAAGTATTGATCGCTCATGTCGGCCGAGATCGCTGGAGGGCTTCACGCGGCATCACGGCGATCGTGGCGCTGGCTTCGACGAAGACCGTGCCCTTCTGATCGACGAGACTGCCGTCCAGCTCCACGATAATGCCTTGGAGGGACGGCTTTGGCACGATGCTGCGAACCGTCCAGCGCGCGACCAGCGCAGCGTCCGCCGGCACCGCCTTTCGCAATCGGAAGGAGCAGCCCAGCCCAAGAGAGGCGTTCTCGGGGAAAATGTGGTTGGCGAGGCTGCCGAGCAGCAGGCCCGTCGTCTGTGTGCCGCTGGCAATCAGTCCACCGAAACGGGTCGCGGAGGCGAGATCGGCGTCATGGTGGAGGGGGTTGGTATCGTTTGTCAGCGTCGCGAAGGCGCGTACTGAATCCGGCGTGAAGACGATAGGCGCTTCGGGCCGCAGTTAAAGCGCCGGCGGCTGGACGTTCTGGACGGGCCCGCCGTCGCCGCCTTCTTCGCCGATATCGGCCGGGTCGACGTGCTCTTCAACTGCGCCGGCGTCGTCCAGAACGGGACTGTGCTGGAAGCGAGCGAAGCCGACCTGGACTTCGCCTACGACCTCAACGTCAAGGCGATGGTCCGCACGATCAAGGCCGCGCTGCCCGGCATGCTGGAACGCAAGGCTGGCTCGATCGTCAACATGGCCTCGGTCGCTTCCAGCGTGAAAGGCGTACCGAACCGCTTCGCCTATGGCGTGACCAAGGCGGCCGTGATCGGGCTGACCAAGTCGATCGCTGCCGACTATGTCGCCGAGGGCATCCGCTGCAACGCGATCTGCCCGGGCACGGTCGAGAGCCCGTCCTTGCAGCAGCGATTGAGCGCCCAGGGCGACTACGAGAAAGCACGCGCCGCCTTCGTCGCCCGCCAGCCGATCGGGCGCATCGGAACGCCGCGGGAGATCGCCGACCTCGTCGTCTATCTCGCCGGCGCCACCTACACGACCGGGCAGGCTCACATCATCGACGGTGGCTGGACGATCTGACCGGCACACGCCTGAAACAGAAGAACAAGCGGGCGGGAACAGGAGGATAACGCATGAGTGAGGCTTCATCGCAGAAGCCGGCCGGCCAGATCGGCGGTCGCTACCGCGCCGAGGACCTGCTCGCCCTCGCGCGCAGTCTGTTGGAGCGTGCGGGCATGCCGGCCGACAAGGCCATCGACGTAGCCGACGTGCTCGTCGAGGGCGACCTGCTCGGCAAGTCGACCCATGGCCTCGCCCTGCTGCCGCTCTATCTGCGCGAGATCGAAACAGGCGGCCTGTTGGTCGAGGGCGAGCCGAAAGTTCTCAACGATTTCGGGGCATGCCTGACCTGGGACGGGCGCAAGTTGCCCGGTCCCTGGCTGGCGCGCCGCGCCACCGCCGCAGCGATCGGACGGGCGAAGCGCTTCGGTCTCGGAGCGGTCGCGATCCAGCGCAGCCATCACACCGCCTGCCTCGGCGCTTATCTCCAGCCGGCGATCGATGCTGGCTGCATGATGCTGCTGACGCTGACCGATCCCGGCCATAGCAGCGTCGCGCCCTTCGGCGGGGTAACGCCGGTTCTGACCTCGAACCCGATCGCCTTCGGGGCGCCGGCGCCGGATGCGCCCATCCTGATCGACATGTCCACGGCGCTGATGACCAATGGCGGTGTCGCAGCCTTCCGCCAGCGCGGCGAGGCGCTGCCGCATCCGTTCCTGATGGATGCGCAGGGGCGGCCGACCACCGATCCAAACGTCATCGCTGCCGATCCTCCGGGCTCGATCCTGCCGCTCGGCGGGCTGGAGGCTGGGCACAAGGGCTTTTCGATCGGCCTGATCGTCGAGCTGCTGACCGGCTGCCTCGGCGGGCGCGGGCGGGCCGAGGGCGGCGACGGCTGGAGCGCGGCGGTGCTGATCCTCGTGATCAACCCGTCCGCCTTCGGCGGAGCTGATGACTTTGATCGACAGGTCGAAGCGCTCGTCGGCCTTTGCCGCGCATCGGCGCCGCGATCCGGCTTCGATCATGTGGATTTGCCCGGTTCTCGGGCGCTCGCACGGCGGGATCGGCAGCGAAGCGATGGCGTCCAGCTCTCGGCAGGAATTGTCGCGGGACTTGCCGAGAGCGCGGGGCGGTTAGGGCTCGCGCGGCCGGAGACGAAGTTTCCGGTGCCGTCTAGCGGATCGATCAACCAGACGGTGCCCTCATCTAGAGCGTTAGCCAAGGCCGGGTCACGATCACAGGCTTCCTCGCCCACGATCCTCGCGGATGGATCGAGCTGCAGCAGTTGTTC
>NZ_JBFTJI010000018.1:0-58540 GCF_056395345.1 Allobosea sp. 10L422 | reverse complement strand
CCGAGGCAGAGCGCCAACTTGTGCTTGGTTGCCTCGAAATCCTGGCTGGCGAGGAGCTCGCGCAGGAAGACGGTCTCGCGCTTGCTGTTGGGCAATTCGATGCCGATGGCGTTCTTGCCCTGCACCACCGCGACACGGGCCGAGACCGCRCTCATCGAACGCGCGATGTCGTCAGCCAGCGARATCACCCGCGACGACTTCGTCCCCGGAGCAGGCTCAAGCTCATAGAGGGTGACCACCGGGCCGGGCCGGACCTGCGTGATCTCGCCGCGAACGCCGAAGTCCTCGAGCACGCCTTCAAGCAGTGTCGCGTTCTGCTCCAGCGCGTCGGTCGAGACGGCGTTGGCCGCGACCTTTTTCGGCTCGGCCAGATAGGTCAGCGGCGGCAGCTCGAAGCCTTCCCGGTCGAGGAGCGAGGGCTGCGCCTCGCGCTGCATACGCTTGCCGGGTTTGGGCGCCGCGCGCGGCATGGCCACCCGCGGCGCGTTGAGATCGCGCAGATCCTGCGGATCGTCATCGAGATCGAAGGGGGCGTCGATGTCATCCTGAGCCCGGCCCTTCGCCAGGGAGGGACGCGCGCCCGGAAGCGGTTCGGGATCGAACTCGGGAAGGCTGCGGCGGCTGGCGGGCGCTTCGCCGAACTGCGGCTCGCGGCGCACGCGGCCGCTTTCATCGCGCGGGACGACGCCTCGATCGACGGCGGGTTCGGGTGGCTGCGGCAGGCGGCGCAGGATGGCGGCGCGCAGGGCCATGGCGCCATGGGCGAGCCAGCCGATCAGGATCACGGTAATGCCGGGCTCGTCGTCACGGCGCTCCTCGCCGTCCGACCAGCTATCCTCGGCCTCGTCGCCATCGAGCGCAGAGTCGTCGTCGGTGACGAAGCCGAAGCCGGCGGCGGCGGTGACGGCGAGAATGGCGATGCCGGCATAGAGGAAACCGACGAGGCTGCCGACGGCGCTGCCGGCAATGCCGGCGATGTTGCGTGTGCCGAAGAGCAGCCCGTCGCCGATGACGCCTCCCATGCCGGTCGGCAGCGGCCAGCGCGGCGTGGCCGGCAAGGCGCTGGCCACGGCGGCGGTCGCAGCGACGCCGACGACCCAGAGGCCGAGCTTGAGCGCGCCGCGATCGAAGAGATGGAAGCGCATGAGCCTAAGCGCCCAGATCATCGGCGGGAAGAGCAATGCGATGACGCCAAGGCCGATGAGCTGCATCAGCAGATCGGCGACCATGGCGCCGGGGCGCCCGAGCCAGTTGCGAACGGCGCCGCTGGTGGCGTTGTTCAGGCTGGGATCATCGACCGACCAGCTCGCGAGCGCGACGGCGATCGCGACCATCAGGGCCAGCACGCCAAGCCCGGTCAGCTCCGAGGCACGGCGCGACAGGAACTCCCGCACCGGATCGGGCAGGCGGTCCATGAGCGATTGGGAGCGGCGAATGGTGCGCATGCGGCTTTCGGGTCGTGTCCGGACTGTCGGGCCGCATCATTCCGGCCATCAGGAAGAGGTTAGGAAGGCGAGGTTAAGACCCGCTTAACCTTGAACGCTATGCACCGCCTCCCGCCGCCGGATGTCGGGAGGCCGCGGAGCCGGAGCGCGCGGGGCCGGCGGCAAGAAGAGAAAACCCCGGCGGTTGCCCGCCGGGGTCCGGGATTCACGTGAAACCTGCAGGAGATCACATATTGTAAGCGCGCTCGCCGTGCTCGGCGATGTCGAGACCCTCGCGCTCTTCATCGGTGGTGACGCGCAGGCCGACGATCACGTCGACGATCTTGTAGAGGATCGCCGAGCCAACGCCGCTGAACACCAGCGTGAACAGCACCGCCTTCACCTGCGCCATGACGGCCGGGCCGAACTCGTAGGCGGCGACGACGAGTTCGCCGGGCTTGCTTGAATAATCCGGGATACCCCCGCCGCCGAGAGCGGTGTTGACCAGGATGCCGGTCGCGATCGCGCCGATGATGCCGCCGACGCAGTGGATGCCGAAGACGTCGAGCGAGTCGTCATAGCCGAGCGCGTTCTTCACCGTCGTGCAGAAGACGAAGCACACGACACCGACGACGAGCCCGAGGACGATCGAGCCCATCGGGCCGGCGAAGCCGGCSGCCGGGGTGACGGCGACGAGGCCGGCGACCGCGCCCGAGACCATGCCGAGCAKCGAGGGCTTGCCCTTGACCGCCCAYTCGACRAAGAGCCAGCCCAGCGCGGCGGCTGCCGTGGCGACGAAGGTGTTGATCATGGCGAGCGCGGCGGTGCCGTTGGCTTCGAGGTTCGAGCCGGCGTTGAAGCCGAACCAGCCGACCCAGAGCAGCGCCGCGCCGATCAGAGTCATCGTCAGCGAGTGCGGCGCCATCAGCTCCTTGCCGAAGCCGATGCGCTTGCCCATCAGAATGCAGCCGACGAGGCCGGCGATGCCAGCGTTGATGTGGACCACCGTGCCGCCGGCGAAGTCGAGCGCGCCCCATTTGAAGAGCATGCCGGCATCGGCATTGACCGCGTCGAGCGCGGACTGCGCCGCAGCCTTGCCGTCCGCGCCGGCCTCGGCCAGCGCCTTGGCGGCGTTGCCGACCGCGTCAGGCCCGCCCCAGTACCAGACCATGTGGGCCATCGGGAAATAAATGAAGGTGACCCAGAGCACCGTGAACAGCAGCAGCGCGGAGAACTTCATGCGTTCCGCGAAGGCGCCGACGATCAGCGCCGGCGTGATGCAGGCGAAGGTCATCTGGAAGCAGATATAGACGAATTCGGGGATGTAGACCCCGTTCGAGAACGTGCCCGCCACGGTGGTTGCGTCGACGCCGCGCAGGAAGGCCTTCGAGAAGCCGCCGACGAAGTCGTTCAGCCCGCCGCCATTGGTGAAGGCGAGCGAATAGCCATAGGCGACCCAGAGGATGCAGACGACGCTGACGATGGCGAAGACCTGGGTCAGCACCGAGAGCATGTTCTTGGAACGGACGAGGCCGCCATAGAAGAGGGCGAGGCCCGGGATCGTCATGAGCAGGACGAGGATCGTCGAGCTCATCATGAAGGCGACGTCGCCCTTGTTGGGAACGGGCGGGGCGGCCGCCGGGGCCTGGGCGAGCGCGACGCCGGCCGAAACGGCGGCCAGTGCGAGGCCGATCGATCCGGCCCGCAGGGAAGTCCTCAAATTCATCGTCTAAAACTCCTGAAGGGTCGGGCTCAGAGGGCGTCGGCGTCGGTCTCGCCGGTGCGGATGCGCACGGCTCTCTCGATCGAGGAAACGAAGATCTTGCCGTCACCGATCTGGCCGGTGCGGGCCGCGGCGGTGATCGCCTCGATCACCTGCGGGACGAGCTCGTCGGAGACAGCGACCTCGATCTTGATCTTCGGCAGGAAGCTCACGGCATATTCGGCGCCGCGATAGATTTCCGTATGCCCCTTCTGGCGACCGTAGCCTTTGACTTCGGTCACCGTCAGGCCGTGCACGCCGATGGCGGTGAGCGCGTCGCGCACCTCCTCCAGCTTGAACGGCTTGATGATTGCCATCACGATTTTCATGTGCTGGGTTTCCCCGTTTGCGCCGCCCGGTCGTCAGCCCCGGCGATCTCGTTGCACCTCGCGCGCCCTGCGGTCGCAGTGCGTCGCACCATGCAATTCAAGGGACGTGCCAACCCGCTCCGGGAGCCTCAAGGGGGCATCCGGAGGTCAAATGAGGGGAATCAGATGTTGGGAAAGCAGGCTCTGCCTAGAAAATAGGCATGAGATTATCGGAGAAGCATGCGCCCAAAATATCGTCAGCCCAGATCCGGCCGGGGCCGGATGAGCCCTTCCTGGGCGACGGAGGCGACGAGGCGGCCCTGCCGATCGAAGACGAGGCCGCGCGAGAAGCCCCGGGCGCCCGAGGTCGAAGGGCTGTCCTGCGAGTAGAGAAGCCACTCATCGGCCCGGAACGGACGATGGAACCACAATGCATGGTCGAGGCTGGCGCCCTGGATCTTCTGGTCGAAGACCGTGGTGCCGTGCGCGATCAGGCTGGAATCGAGCAGCATCAGGTCGGAGGCATAGGCCAGCACGCTCTGATGGAAAGCCGGCTCGTCCGGAAGGGTTTCCATCGCCCGGATCCAGACGTTGAACTTCGGCTCCATCTTGCCGCCGGTGCGATAACGCTCGAGTTCGACAGGGCGGATCTCGATCGGCCGCTTGCGCTGATAATAGGCCTGTATGGCATCCGGCATATGCGGCAGGACGCTCTTGGCCATCTCCTCCCGATCCGGCAGCTCTTCCGGCATCGGCACGCTCGGCATCGGCATCTGGTGCTCGAAGCCGGGCTCGTCGACCTGGAAGGAAGCGGACATGGCGAAGATCGCCTCGCCCTTCTGGATGGCGAGCACGCGCCGCGTCGTGAAGGACCGGCCGTCGCGCAGCCGGTCGACTTCATAGACGATCGGAATCTCCGGGTCGCCAGGCAGCAGGAAATAGGCATGCAGCGAATGCGGCTGCCGGCCCTCCACCGTCTTGCAGGCGGCATAAAGCGACTGCGCGATGACCTGCCCGCCGAAGACGCGCGGCCAGTTCGACTTGGGGCTGCGACCGCGGAACAGGTTGCGCTCGAGCGGCTCGAGGTCGAGAATCGCCGTCAGGGAGGCGCTGATCTGGGACATGGCGGCGGGCATCGCGGTCAGTTGACGGAGCGGCTGGCGGCCCCCACAGGAACAGCCGGTTCGTCTCGCATCAGCAACGAGGCGTCCCGTGCCGTCAAGACGCTTGCCGAAGGAGCAGCAGCATGGCCATCGAGCGGGATTCCGACATGGGCATCGTCATCGCGGGTGGGGGAATCGCGGGGCTGACCCTGGCGCTGGCGCTGAAGCAGGCGCTGGGGAACGATTTCGCGATTACGCTGGCCGATCCGGCGCTGGCTGCGCCGCCGCGCGCCGACAACCGCGCCTACGCGGTGGCGGCCGGTGCCCGCGCGATGTTGGAGACGCTGGGCATCTGGGACGCCGTCGCAGGCTCTGCGCAGGCGATGATGGAGATGATCGTCTCGGACAGCCGCACGAATGATGCGGTGCGCCCGGTCTTCCTGACCTTCGACGGCGAGGTCGAGCCCGGCCAGCCCTTCGCCCATATGGTGGAGAACGCAGCGCTGGTGGCCGCGCTCAAGGCGGCCTGCGAGCGGGAAGGCGTCGAGCTGCGCGCGACCGGGGTGCGCCGTTTCACGGCAGAAGAAGCTGCGGTTGGGGTCGTCTTCGGTGACGGCTCGCGCGGCGAGGCTACGCTGCTGGTCGCTGCCGACGGCGCGCGCTCGAAGCTGCGCGAGCAGGCCGGCATCGGCTGGGTCGGCTGGGGCTATGGCCAGTCCGGCATCGTCGCGACGATCGGGCATGAGCGTCCGCATGGCGGCCGGGCCGTCGAACATTTCCTGCCGTCCGGCCCCTTCGCGATCCTGCCGCTCGCCGATGGTGGCACCCTCGGCCACCGCTCCTCGATCGTCTGGACCGAGAGGAGGGAGAATGTCCCGGCCCTGCTCTCGCTCGATGCTGCCGACCTGCTGGCCGAGATCGAGACGCGTTTCGGGCTCGAGCTTGGCGAGATCACGCTCGAAAGCGCTGTGAGCGCGCATCCGCTCGGCTTCGGTGTGGCCCGGCGCTTCGTGGCTGAGCGATTCGCGCTGCTCGGGGATGCCGCGCATCTGATCCACCCCATCGCGGGGCAGGGACTCAACCTCGGACTCAAGGATGTCGCGGCGCTGGCCGAGACCATCGTCGATGCGGCCCGGCTCGGGCTCGATCCCGGCTCGCTCGACGTGCTCGAAGGCTATGAGAAGGCCCGCCGCTTCGACACCGTGGCGATGGGCGCGGTCACTGACGGGCTGAACCGGCTGTTCTCGAACGATGCGACGCCGATCAGGCTGGCGCGTGACTTCGGCCTGGGGGTCGTCGACCGGCTTCCGGGACTGAAGCGGTTCTTCATCCGCGAGGCAGCGGGTGTCGCGGGCGCGCCGCCTCGGCTGCTCAGGGGCGAGTTGCTTTGACGGCCGTCATGGTCGGGCTTGACCCGACCATCTCGGAAACCAGAGCCTTCTCGTCCTGAGATTCTCGGGTCGCCGCTATGCGGCGCCCCGAGAATGACGACTGGTCTCAATCCTCCAGCGGCCGGGCCTCTTCCGGCAGCATGATCGGGATGCCGTCACGGATCGGATAGGCGAGCTTCGCCGCCCGGCTGATCAGCTCCTGCTTCGCGGCATCGTATTCGAGCGTCGCCTTGGTCAGCGGGCAGACCAGGATTTCGAGCAGCTTGGGGTCGATACGGGTGCTGCGGTCGGCTTCGGTCATTCGGTTCGTCCTGTTCAGCCGCGCTTGCGCGGCAGGTCGGCCAGCATGCCGGCGGCCACCATCAGTTTCGGCAAGGTGAGGCCGGAACTCGCGATTGCGTTGACGGTCGAGCGGGTCCGTTCCGCCTCCTCGCCGCGCTCGGCAAGCCAGCTGTCCAGTGTGCCTTCGCCCTTGCCGGATGCGGAAGCCTCCTGGGTCAGGTTGGAGTGGGCGTCGTCGAGGGTTTCGAGCGCGCGCTCGCGGGCAAGGCGCTCGTAGTCGTCAGTCGCGGGGACGGCTGACGCCGCTGTCTTCAAGCTCGACAGGCCGAAGAGCGCGTCGATGCCGAAATGGATACGGGCGACATCGCCGATCTCGCGCTTGCTGCGCTCGGCGATGTCGACGATGTCCGTCGCCTCGGCCATCGCCGGCAGGCTGGCGACGCGGGTGGCCAGTGCTTCGGGCACGCCTTCGGAGGTCAGCACGGCGATGCGGGCGAGGCGGACCTGCGAGGCGGCCTCGGGTAGCAGGCTGCCGAGCTCGGCCGACAGCTCTTTCACGCCCCTGGCATAATGGGCGATCGTCTGCTCGATGGTGCCGGGCTTGGCGACCCCGCGACGCAGGAACCAGCCCATGCGGTTGGTGACGAGTTCCTGGGCGGCGGCATAGAGACCGAGCTGGGTCTTGCCGGGGATCTTGGCGTCGAGCGCGTCGATGTCACCGTTGAGGGCGATCAGGTCGAAGGAGTCGCGGGCGATGGCGTAGGCGGCGGCGATGGCCGGTGCGCCCGAGCGGGTTAGCGCGGCCAGGACCGGGACCAGAGCCGGGCCGCCGCGGTTGACGATCGCATTGGCGAGCTGCGTCGCCACGATCTCGCGCCGCAGCTTGTGGCTGGCGATGGCGTCCGGATAGGCGTCCCGCAGGGCCTTCGGGAAATAGCGGACGAGCTCGCTGGCGAGATAGGGATCGTCCGGCACGGAGGATTCGAGCAGTGCGTCGTGCAGCGAGAGCTTGGCATAGGCCAGGAGCACGGCGAGTTCCGGCCGGGTCAGGCCTTCGCTACGCTTCTCGCGCTCGGCGAGCTGGGCGTCGCTCGGCAGATACTCGACCGAGCGGTCGAGCCGTCCGTCCTGCTCCAGCGTCTGCATCAGGAAGCGCAGGCCGGGCGTCGCCGCGGCGCCCTGCGCCTCGGTGAGCGAGAGGGCGAGCGTCTGCAGATAGTTGTTGCGCAGGACGAGATCGCCGACCTCGTCGGTCATCGCCGCCAGCAATTCGTTGCGCTTGTCTTCCTGGAGGCGGCCGTCCTTCACCGGGCCGGCGAGCGCGATCTTGATGTTGACCTCGACGTCCGAGGTGTTGACGCCGGCCGAGTTGTCGATCGCGTCGGTGTTGAGCTTGACGCCCTTGCGGGCAGCCTCGATGCGGCCGCGCTGGGTCACGCCGAGATTGGCGCCTTCCCCGATGACCCGCGACCTGAGATCGTTGCCGGTGATGCGGATCGCGTCATTGGCGCGGTCGCCGACCTGTGCGTCGGTCTCGTCGCTGGCGCGGATATAGGTGCCGATTCCGCCGAACCAAAGCAGATCGACGCGCGCCTTGAGGATCGCCGTCATCAGCTCGGGCGGTGAGACTTCGGCCTTGTCGAGGTCGAGCAGGGCACGGACCTCCGCGGAGAGCGGGATGCTCTTGGCCTGGCGCGAGAAGATGCCGCCGCCCTTCGAGATCAGCGTCTTGTCGTAGTCAGCCCAAGACGAGCGCGGCAGTGCGAAGAGGCGCTGGCGCTCGGCCAGCGAGGCGGCAGGGTCCGGATTCGGATCGAGGAAGATGTCGCGGTGGTCGAAGGCCGCAACGAGCTTGATCGCCGGCGAGAGCAGCATGCCGTTGCCGAAGACGTCGCCGGACATGTCGCCGACGCCGGCGACCGTGAAGGGCGTCGTCTGGATGTCGATATCGACCTCGCGGAAGTGGCGTTTCACCGCCTCCCAGCCGCCGCGGGCCGTGATGCCCATGCCCTTGTGGTCGTAGCCCTGCGAGCCGCCGGAGGCGAAGGCGTCGCCGAGCCAGTGGTGCTTCTCCAGCGAGATCGCGTTGGCGGTGTCGGAGAAGGTCGCAGTGCCCTTGTCGGCGGCGACGACGAGATAGGGATCGTCGCCGTCATGGCGCACCGTATCCGGCGGCGGCACGATCGTCTCGCCATCGAGATTGTCGGTGAGCTCTAGCAGGTTGCGGATGAAGATGCGGTAGCTCTCGGTGCCCTCGGCCAGCCAAGCGGCACGGTCGGAGGCCGGAGGCAGCTGCTTCGGAACGAAGCCGCCCTTGGCGCCGACCGGCACGATCACGGCGTTCTTGACCTGCTGCGCCTTGACCAGGCCCAGCACCTCGGTGCGGAAGTCCTGCGGCCGGTCCGACCAGCGCAGGCCGCCGCGGGCGACCTTGCCGAAGCGCATATGGACGCCCTCGACACGTGGCGAATAGACGAAGATCTCGTAGAGCGGGCGCGGCAGCGGCAGGCCGTCCACCTTCGCGCAATCGAATTTGAAGGTGATGGTCTGACGCGGATGGCCGTCCGGGCCGGTCTGGAAGAAATTGGTGCGCAGCGCAGCGTCGACCAGATTGATCAGGCGACGCAGGATGCGGTCTTCGTCGAGGCTGGTGACGGCGTCGAGCGCCTCCTCGATCTCGGCGCGCTTCTGGGCCATGCGCTGCTCGCGCTCGCCGGCCGGAACGCGCGGGTCGAACTTGGCATTGAAATAGGCGATCAGGCCCGAGGCGATGTCGGCGTGGCGGGTCAGCGCATCGGCGATATAGCCCTGCGCATAGGGCGCGCCGGCCTGGCGGAGATAGCGGCCGAAGGCGCGCAGCAAAGCGGCCTCGCGCCAGGCAAGGCCGGCGGCGAGGACGAGCTGGTCGAAGCGGTCGGATTCGGCGAGGCCGCGGAACTGCGCCATCAGGGCGGCCTCGATCGTCGGATCGAGATGCTCGATGTCGATCTCGCCGTCGTCGGCGCGCTCCAGCGACATGTCATGCAGCCAGACGCGGGCGTTCTCGCCGGTGCCCTGTGGCATGACGTTGTAAGTCCGCTCGTTGACGACGCGGAAGCCCATGTTCTCGAGCACTGGCACGCGGGCGGACAGCGAGATCGGCGCTCCGCGCGAGAAGACCTTGAGATTGGCGCGCTTGGCGTCGTCGCCCTCGCGCCGGTAGAGGTTGACGGCCCGGCCGCGCTCCGGCGTCAGCTGCTGCAGCATCTCGATGTCGACAAGCGCATCGGCGGCAGAGAAGCGTTCGCGATAAGCGGCGCCGAAGGCCTCGGCGTAGCGTTCGGCCAGTGCGCGAGCGGCCGGCCCGGCCTTCTCCTGATCGAGCACGTCCTTGAGGCCGTCGCCCCAGGTGCGGACGATGGCGCTGATGCCGGCCTCGAGCGTGGCGCGGTCGATGCGCGGCGTTTTGCCCTCGTCGCGGCCGATGATGTAGTGGGTGCGCGAGAGCGGGCCTTCCGGATAGGCCGGATAGGCGGCCGAGATGCGGCCGTTATAGATCCGCGCCAGGAATTCGCCGACGCGCTGACGGACCGTGGTGTCGTAGCGATCCTTCGGGATGAAGACGAGGATCGAGACGAAACGGTCGAACTCGTCGACGCGGGCAAGCGCCCGGATGCGCGGGCGCTCGGTGAGCTGCAGGATGTCGAGTGCGAACTGCTCCAGGGTCGTCACATCGATCTGGAAGAGCTCGTCGCGCGGATAGGCGTCGAGCACGTTCATCAGCGCGCGGCCGGAATAGCTCGCCGGATCGAAGCCGATGTTCTTGGCGACGCGCGCGACCTTCAGCCTGAGATAGGGGATGGCGCGAGCCGAGCCGGTATAGGCGTTCGAGGTCAGGAGGCCGACGATGCGCAGCTCGCCGTCGAGCCGGCCGTCCGGCGTGAACAGCTTGACGCCGACATAGTCGAGATGGACGCGACGGTGGACCAGGCTCTTGACATTGGCCTTGGTGATGATGAGCGCCTGGGGCTTGGCCAGGAAGGAACGCACCTCCGGCGTGGTCGTCACCAGCTCGCGGCCCTTGCGCAGCACCTTGACGGAGGGGTCGCGCAGGATGCCGAGGCCCGAGCCCTCGATCGGGTCGGCCGCGACGTCGCCGCCAGGGAACCGGTAGGCGCGGATGCCGAGCAGGGTGAAGTTGTCGCCGGCGATCCATTCGAGGAATTGCAGCGCCTCGGTGATCTCGTCCTCCGGCAGCGGCGGCGGGTTGGCGCGATAGGCCTGTATCACTTCGGTGATACGGCCGCGCATCGCGGCCCAGTCGTCGACCGCGAGCGCGACATCGGCATAGACATGCTCCAGGCCGGCGCGCAGCTTTTCGCGCGCTGCGGGCGTGTCGATGCGCGGGATATGGATATGCAGCAGGCTTTCCCGCCGCGTGCCTTCCGGCGCGCGGCCGGTCGCTTCGCCGGCGAGCGAGACGAACTTGCCCTCGGCATCGCGCGCCACCGCCAGGATCGGATGCGCGACGAGGCGCGGCTCGTAGCCCTGATCCTGCAGCTCCGCGAGCGTCGAATCGAGCAGGAACGGTTTGTTGTCGTTGACGACTTCCAGGATGGTGACCTGGCGCTGGCGGTCACCCTCGCCGAACGCGTCGTCGCGGAAGCGCAGGTTGATCGTCTCGGGCTTGCGAGGCTCGGCCAGGTGCTCGTAGGCGGCGGCCGCGGTCTGAGCGAGCATATCCGGCGGCAGGGCTTCGAGGTCCTCGGCGACAGAACGACCGTAGAGAAGGCGGGGGAATTCGGCCGGCATCGCGCTCTTCAGGCCCGTCGCCGCGGCTTCGATGGCTGCGATCGCTCCGGCGGTCGCGTTCGTCACCCGTTTGCCCATGTGTCACCCCAGTTGTTTTGCAGCAGCGATGGCATAGGCTGCTCAGGCTTTCAACTTTGCCTTGCCTGAAAAAGCGGCAAAATTGCCGCTCAGGATCTAACAGGATGCACCATGGCGACGAAGCATGACAAACCAAAGGTAGGCGAAGAGCCGGCGCGGCAGGATGCGCCGCCGCGGGTGATGGCGTTGGCGTTGAAGCCGGGACAGCTTTCGCCGGAGAATGACGCCTATTTCGAGAAGTGCCGGGAGAAGCTCGGATTCGTGCCGAATGTGCTGACGTCCTACGCCCATGATGACGCCAAGCTCTCGGCCTTCGCCGCCTTCTACAACGACCTGATGCTGGCGCCCTCCGGCCTGTCCAAGCTGGAGCGCGAGATGATCGCGGTCGCGGTGTCCAGCGTGAATCGCTGCTATTACTGCCTCGCGGCCCATGGCGCGGCCGTGCGCCAACTCTCCGGCGATCCGGTGCTGGGCGAGATGCTGGTGATGAACTACCGTGCGGCGGAGCTGTCGGTGCGGCATCGTGCCATGCTGGATTTCGCCGTGAAGCTGACTGAAACGCCGCATCTGATCGGCGAGAATGACCGGGAAGCCCTGCGCAAGGCTGGCTTTGGCGAGCGCGACATCTGGGACATCGGCGCGGTCGCGTCCTTCTACAACATGTCGAACCGGATGGCCTCGGCCGTCGATATGAGGCCCAACGCGGAGTATCACGGCCAGGCGCGCTAGCTCGCTTTCGTCGGTCATCGCGGCCTCGCGAAGCGAGGCCCGACCCTCAAAAAGAAAACGGCCGGCGCAATGCCAGCCGCTAGTTGGCCTCGACTCGGTGGCCCGGCTCCACCGGAACTCCGGGGGGCTGGGGGGCTGACAAACCGGCGTTCAGCGAAACCGGGCCGTCGAGGCAACGAGGGGAGTTGAGCGGTGTAACTTGGCGGTCGCTGGGCGCGTTCGCGGCGAAAATGCGGCATTTGCGACGAATGCTTACCCAGCGCGCCAACGCGGACGAGCGCGATCGCTTGCCAGCGCAGCAGTGTGGGCGCATCATCGCCCGGTCACTTCGAGAGGCTCCGCTCAGGGAGGCGCCATGAGCGAAAGCGAAACGCCGCAATCGCAACCGGCTGGCGCGGTCGTCCATTTTCCGTCGCCGGCCCGGCCGGCGACAGTCACCTTCGACCGGCGCGAACTCAACGAATTGCTCAATCTCTATGGCCGCATGGTCGCGGCTGGTGAATGGCGCGACTACGCCATCGATTTCCTGAAGGACAAGGCGCAGTTCTCGGTGTTCCGGCGTTCGTCGGAGATGCCCCTCTACCGAATCGTCAAGGATCCGGCGCTGGCCCGCCGGCAGGGCGCCTATTCGGTCGTCGCCGCGACGGGGCTGATTCTCAAGCGCGGCTCGGAACTGTCACGCGTCCTGCAAGTGCTAGACCGCAAGCTCAGCATCGTGAACTGACCATCAACGGAGGTGTCGCTTCAGAAGGCCGGTCGCGAGCGGTCGCCTTCGCCCAGCTCCTTCTGCATCAGCATCTGGTCGAGCCAGCGGCCCTGCTTGAAGCCGACCTTCTCGGCCACGCCGATCAGACGGAAGCCGGCCTTCTCATGCAGGCGGCGCGAGCCCACCGAGGCGCCCGTGCCGTCCCCGATCACCGCGATCATCTGGCGGAAGCCGCATTCGGCGCAGGCATTGATCAATGCGTCGAGCAGGAGGCCGCCGACGCCGCGTCCCTGGGCTGTGGGAGCAACGTAGATCGAATTCTCGACCGTGGCGCGATAGGCGGGGCGCGGGCGGTAGGCGCCGGCATAGGCATAGCCCAGCAGTTCGCCTTCGCCTTCGGCGACGAGATAGGGGTAGCCGCCTGCCAGAATGGTCTCGAAGCGGCGGAGCATCTCCGTCTCGGCTGGTGGCTCCAGTTCCCAGGATGCGGTCCCATGCAGGACGGCATGGGCGTAGATCGCGCGGATGGCGGCGATGTCAGCCGGGCAAGCGGGTCGGATCGCGGGCGTCGTCATCGCTGCAGAATGAGCAATGCCCGTGCCAAAAGAAAAGCCCCGGCCGGGAGGCCGGGGCTTGCTCCGGGCATGACGCCCGCTGAAGGTCGGCTCAGCGGCGGTCGCCGAGCAGGCTGATCAGCATCTGGAACATGTTGATGAAGTTCAGGTAGAGCGACAGCGCGCCGTTCACCGAGATCTTCGCAGCCGATTCCGGATCCAGATCCGAAGAGAGATACATCTCCTTCAGGCGCTGGGTGTCCCAGGCGGTCAGGCCGGCGAAGATCAGGACGCCGATCACCGAGATGCCGAAGGACAGCGCGCTCGACGCCAGGAACAGATTGACCACCGAGGCGATGATCAAGCCGATCAGGCCCATGATCAGGAAGGAGCCCATGCCCGACAGCGACTTCTTCGTGGTGTAGCCGACGAGGCTCAACGCTCCGAAGGCGGCGGCCGTGATGAAGAAGACGCGCGTCACCGAAGCGCCGGTGAAGACGACGAGGATGGACGACATCGAGATGCCCATGACCGCCGCGAAGGCGAAGAACATGGTGCGCGCCGAAGAGGCGCTCATGCTTTCGGCCTTGAACGAGAAGAGCATGATGAAGGCGAGCGGGGCCAACATCACGACCCATTTCAGCGGGCTGAGATAAATCGCCTGGCCGAGCGCGGTCAGGCCGGTGATCTTGCCGTCGGGCGTGAAGCCGGCAATCGCCAGCATCGAGATGCCGAGCGCGGCGAGGCCGGTAATGCCGAGGCCGATTGCCATGTTGTTGTAGACGCCGAGCATGAACGAGCGCAGGCCCTGATCCATCTCGACGGCGCTGGTCTGCTGTGCGCGGCCGGCACCCCAGACTGGAGCATTGCGGTCGAAGTTGCTCATTAAGAGAGTTTCCCCTGACGTAGTTTCGGACGACGGAAGGCACGCGAATGCCAGCCGTCCTCGCGCATGATCGGCGCGGTGAGTGGAATATGAGGGGCTTTTGCCTTCCTTACAAGGGCCGGCCATGGTTAAGCCCGGCTGGGCTATAGAAATTCGGCGCTGCACAAAGGCAGAATTACAGGATCTTAATGTCTATCGAGAGTCGTTCCCAGATAGTCATCATAAATTCCTGAGATGAGAAGCGGGGGCTTTCGCGAGTATTTTTATCGTACCGACGAGCCCGAACAGGACGGTAACACCAACTGCCGCAGTCGCGGCCAGCATCGCGCCGGTCGGATCACTGACGAATTCGATTCGCATCACTTGCGTGACGATGCCCCAGCCCGCCGCTGTACCCGCAACAACGCCGAAGACGGCCGCGACGAGGCCGATGGCGGCGTATTCAAGGGCGTACGACGAAAGTATGAAGCGGCGGGTGGCGCCGAGGGTCTTCAGGATCATCGCGTCATAGAGACGCGCCCTCTGTCCGGCGGCGAGGGCGCCGCCCAGAACGAGAAGGCTCGCCGCGATGGCGAGGCCGGAGGCGCCGCGGATAGCCATGGCGAGCTGGGAGACGATGGTGTTGACCGCTTCGAGCGCGTCCTTGACGCGCACGGCCGTGACGGCGGGGAAATCGAGCGCGAGGCGGCGCATCAGCACCGCGTCGGTCGCTCCCTGGCCGTCCGGGCTCGCCGCGATGGTCGCGAGGTTGGTGTGCGGCGCGCCGGCGAAGGTGTTGGGCGAGAACACCATGACGAAGTTGATGCCGAAGGAGCGCCAGTCGACCGTGCGGAGATTGGCGACGCGGGCGGTGATGTTGCGGCCGAGCACGTTGACGGTGAGCCGGTCGCCGATCTTCAGGCCGATGCCGGCGGCGTTCTGGGCATCGAAGGAGACTAGTGGCTCGCCGCGGTAATCCGGCGGCCACCATGCGCCGGCGGAGACGCGCGAGCCCTCCGGAATTGCCGCCGCATAGGTGATGCCGCGGTCGCCGTCGAGCACCCAGGCGGATTGCTCGCTCGCCTTGATGTCTTCGGCGCGGGTCTCGTTCACGGCGACGATGCGGCCGCGCATCATCGGCACGCGCTCGGTCTTCGCGCCCGGGCGTTGCTCGGCGAGGAAGGCGTCGAAACGCCCGGAATCGCGGCTGGGCACATCGAGGAAGAAGAAGCTCGGCGCCTTGTCGGGCAGCGCGCCGGTGAGCTGCCGGGTCAGGCTGACATCGATGAAGGAGAGCGCCGAAAGCAGCGCGACGCCCAGCCCGAGGGAGAGCACGAGCGAGGGCGTCAGTGCACCCGGCCGGTGGCTGTTGGCGAGCGCCATCCGCAGGGCCGGACGGCGCGGGCGCGGGATGCGGCGTGCGAGCGCCATCAGGCCAAGCGAGACGACCCGCAGCAGCACGAAGACGCCGAACATCACGCCGATATAGATCAGCGCGATCCGGCGGTCATAGGCGAAGCCGATGGCGACGCCGGCGAGCCCGGCCAGCGCCAGTGCGCAGAGGGCGAGGTAGATCGCGCGCGGACGTCGCGGATCGGGCTCGATGCGATCGCGGAAAAGGGCCGACACCGGGATATCGTGCGCCCGGCCGAGCGGAATGACCGCGAAGACGAACGCCGTCAGCAGCCCGTAGAGCGCGGCGATGGCGAGTTCGCCCGGCGCCAATGTCGGCTCGAAGGGAACCGGCAGGATGCTCTGGACGACGGCGCCCAGGCCAAAGGGGGCGGCGGCGCCGAGTACTAGGCCGATCGCCGTGCCGATAGCGGCGACGAGCATCACCTCGGTCAGGTGGATCGCGACGACGCGGCCGCCGCTGGCGCCGACCGCCTTCATCGTGGCGAAATCGAGCTTCTTGGCCTCGACGAAGCGGCGCACGGCATTGGCGACGCCGACGCCGCCGACCAGCAGGGCGGTGAGACCGACCAGCGTCAGGAACTGGGTGAAGCGTTCGAGATTGCGCTGGAAGCTCGGCGCGGCATTGGCGCGGGAGCGGATCTCCCAGCCGGCGTCGCGCTGCTGGGTGCCGACATCGGCGACAAGCAGTTCGAGATCGGCGTCGCTGGAGGCAGTCGGCGGAAGCTGAAGGCGATAGGTCCAGCGGATGAGGCTGCCCGGCTGGATCAGGCCGGTGGCGCGAAGGGCTTCCTGCGAGATCAGGAGGCGCGGGCCGAAGCCGACGCCGGCGGCGATCTTGTCAGGCTCGGACATCAGATTGGCGCGCAGCTGGATTTTTGCGCTGCCGACCGTGACGATGTCGCCGGGCCTGAGATCGAGCCGGCCGAACAGGACGGGATCGGCGGCGGCGCCGAAAACGCCGTCGCGTTGTTCCAGCAGCCCGGGCAGCGGAGCTTGCGGGTCGGTCTCGACCGCCCCGATGCCCGGATAGCTGGAATCCACCGCCTTGATCTCGACGAGTGCTGCGCCCTTGTCTCCCGCATTGGCCATGCCGCGCATGGTCGCGATGCTGGAGACCGTGCCGCGCGCGGTCAGGAAGGCGAGTTCTTCGGGCGTTGCCTCGCGGTGGATCAGGCTGAAGGCGGCGTCGCCGCCGAGGATGCGTCGTCCTTCCCGGGCAAGGCCTTCGGTCAGGCCGCGCGAGGCGGAGGCGACGGCAGCGATGGTCATGACGCCGAGCGCGAGGCAGGCGATGAAGATGCCGAAGCCACGCAGGCCGGCACGCAGGTCTCGGATGGCGAGGCGAAGGATGAGGCCGATGCCGAGGGAGCGGGAGGCCGGGCCGTGTGGTGGCTTGACGGGGGCGTGCATCGTCAGGCGACCGCCGTCTCGTGCTCGGCCTCGATCACGCCGGAGCGCAGGCGGACGGTGCGCTCGCACAAGGCGGCGAGCGAGAGGTCGTGGGTGACGAGCACCAGCGTCGCGCCGCGCTCGCGCTTGAGGGCGAAGATGAGGTCGACGATCGAGCGGCCGGTCGCTTCATCGAGATTGCCGGTCGGCTCGTCGGCGACGAGGATCGCGGGATCGGGAGCGACGGCCCGTGCGATGGCGACACGCTGCTGCTCGCCGCCGGAGAGCTGGGCCGGATAATGGTCCATGCGGTGGCCGAGGCCGACATTGCGCAGCTCGGCTTCGGCGCGGGCGAAGGCGTCGGGATGGCCGGCGAGCTCCAGCGGCAGCGCCACGTTCTCGCGCGCCGTCATCGTTGGGACGAGATGGAAGGACTGGAAGACGATGCCGATCTGCCTGCCGCGGAAGACGGCGAGCCCATCCTCGTCGAGGGCGCCGAGATCCTGCCCGGCCACATGCACGAGGCCTGAATCAGGGCGTTCCAGTCCGGCCATGATCATCAGCAGGGTCGATTTGCCGGAGCCGGAGGGGCCGACAAGCCCGGTCGCCTCGCCATTTGTCAGCGACACCGAGACGCCCTTGAGGATATGGACGCGGGCGGCGCCACGCCCCAAACTTAGGTGGACATCCTGCAACTCGATCGCCGGGGCGGCCTTCTCGCTCATCACGCCATGATCCTGACTTCGCTATCCATCGCCATCCCCGCTGGCGCCAGATCACGCCCGGAGCGGGGCGGAAACGCGGCGCGGCGCGGTCTGCGGCCATATGGGCGCGGTTTCGCGCTTCTCCAATCGGCTGCGGCGTTTTTCGTTATTCTCCTGCTGCTTTTCATCGGTTCCAGCGACATGGCCAGCTCCCAGACCGCCAGCACCAACCCAACCGCCGCGAGGCCGCTGAAGCTCGTCGCCTTCGGCGATTCGCTGTCTGCGGGTTACAATCTGCCGGGCAGCGCGGCTTTTCCCGCCGTCCTGGAGCAGGCTCTGCGCCGGAAGGGCGTCGCTGTCGAAATCGTGAACGCCGGCGTGTCCGGCGATACGACGCAAGGGGGGCTGGAACGGCTCGACTGGTCGGTGCCTGATGGGACCGATGGCGTGATCCTCGAACTCGGCGCGAACGATGCGCTGCGCGGAGTCGACCCGGCGCAGACACGCCAGGCGCTGGACATGATGATCGCGCGGCTGAAGGAGCGGAAGATTCCGGTAATGATCGCCGGCATGTACGCCCCGCGCAATCTCGGGGAGGATTATGCGAAACGTTTCGACGCGATCTATCGCGAGCTTGCGGAGAAGTACGGGCTGGTGCTTTACCCCTTCTTCCTGGATGGCATCGCGGGCGACCGCGCTCTGAACCAGGCGGATGGGCTCCACCCCACGGCCGAGGGCGTCACCGTCATCGTCCGCAACATCCTGCCGACGGTCGAGCGCTTCATCGCCACCTTGCCCGCCAGGTCCTGATCCGTCCGCGGGCTTTCCGCGCGGCGATCCCCGATTCTCGTATCGCCGCCCGCCGGCCTGTTTCCGGAGTTGCTTCGCCATGGAATACCGTCGCCTCGGGCGCACCGATCTCAAGGTCTCGGTGATCTGCTTGGGAACCATGACCTGGGGGGAACAGAACACCGAGGCCGAAGGCCATGCCCAGATGGATTATGCGATCGAGCAGGGCATCAATTTCTTCGATACCGCCGAGCTCTACGCGATACCGCCCAAGCCGGAGACGCAAGGCTCGACCGAGCGGATCATCGGTAACTGGTTCAAGGCCCGCGGCAACCGCGACAAGATCATCCTGGCATCGAAGGTTTGCGGCCGTGGCGGCAACACCTGGTTCCGCGACGACAAGAGCCCGACGCGGCTGACGCGCAAGCAGATCTTCGAAGCGGTCGACAAGAGCCTGAATCGCCTGCAGACCGACTATATCGATCTCTACCAGCTGCATTTTCCCGAACGGCCGATGCCGTGGGGCTCGAACCCCACGCGCTTTTCACGGGCTGCCTATGAGAAGCCGGCCGACGAGACCTCGATCCCCGAGCAGCTCGACGCTTTCGGCGAGCTGGTGAAAGCCGGCAAGATCCGCCATCTCGGCCTCTCCAATGAGAGCGCCTGGGGCACGATGCGCTTCGTGACGGATTCGGAGGCGCGCGGCACGCCGCGCGTGCAGTCGGTCCAGAACGCCTATAATCTGCTCAACCGCACCTTCGAGACGGCGCTTGCCGAGGTCGCGCTGCGCGAGGATGTCGGCCTGCTCGCCTATTCGCCGCTGGCGCAGGGCTATCTCACTGGCAAATATCTCGACGGTGCCCGCCCGGCCGGCGCCCGCACGACGCTGTTCGATCGCGGCCAGCGCTATGAGGGCGGCGGTGCCGAGGATGCGATCAAGCGCTACATCGCGCTTGCTCGGGAGGCCGGCCTCGATCCGGCGCAGATGGCGCTGGCCTTCGTCAACAGCCGCTGCTTCGTGACCGCCAACATCATCGGCGCGACCTCGATGGAGCAGCTCAAGACCGATATCGCCTCGATCGACGTCAAGCTGTCGCCTGAGGTCGAGGCGAAAATCGACGCGATCCATCAGCTCGTCGGCAATCCCTGCCCGTGAAGAAATGCGTCGTTCTCGGGCGCCGCACAGCGGCGACCCGGGAATCTCGTCGATGAGATGCTCACGTTGAGCCCGAGCATGACGGAGCGCGCCGAGCATCGCGCAGGGGAAAAACGGTTCCCATGAGCCGGCTGCGCGCTTACCGTCTCTCCAGAGTCACAATTGCTTGGCAAGGGATTCACTCATGCCGAGGCTGTTCATCGCTCTGGAAATTCCCGCCGAGGTTGCAAGCCAGCTGACGCTGCATCGCGGGGGCCTGTCGGGAGCACGCTGGATCGAACCGGCCGATTACCACATCACCCTGCGCTTTCTGGGCGATGTCGACCGGCGGATGGCGAACGACGTCGACCACATGCTCTCCGATCTCAGCGCCTATCCCTTCGAGGTAACCCTCGATTCACTCGGCAGCTTCGGCGGCGACAAGCCGCGCGCCGTCTTTGCCCGCGCGACGCCGGTGAAGGCGCTGACCGATCTGCAGGGGGATATCGAGCGGCAGATGCGTCGCATCGGCCTGCCGGCGGAGGGGCGCAAATTCGTGCCGCATGTCACCTTGGCGCGGCTGCGCGACACCATGCCGACCGAGGTCGCGCATTATCTCGGCCTGCACCCAATCGTGCCGCCGATCACCTTCACGGTGCGCCGCGTCGCGCTGATGTCGTCGCGCGACTCGATCGGCGGTGGCCCCTATGTGTTGGAAGCCGCTTATCCGCTCGGCCCGTCCTATCCGAATCGACTGCCGCGGGAGATGCGCCGATGACAAGACCGAAGCGGCTTTCCCCGGAGGCTCAGGCCGAAGCGCTGGCGACGCTGACCGGCTGGAAGCTGGTCCAGGGACGCGAGGCGATCACGCGGCGCTTCGTCTTCCGCGACTTCAGCGAGGCCTTCGGCTGGATGACGCGGGTCGCGCTGCTCGCCGAGGCGATGAATCACCACCCCGAGTGGTCGAACGTCTATCGGACGGTCGAAGTGACGCTCGCCACCCATGATGCCGGCGGGCTGACCGAACTCGACGTCAAGCTCGCCCGGGCGATCGACGCGCTGGCGAGCTAAGCAGCTTCAGCCCGAGGCGGCGCTCCATCCGCAGGCCTTCAAGGCTGCCAACATATGCGGCGGAGGCGGCGCCTCGACATGGATCGGCTCGCGCTTGCGGTAAAGCGGCACGGTGATGCCGCGGGCGTGGAGCTGGAGACCGGGGCCGTCTTCGCGCGGGGCGTTGCCGTAGATTTCGTCGCCGAGCATCGGCCAGCCGGATGCCTGGCAATGCACGCGCAGTTGATGGGTGCGCCCGGTCAGCGGCTCCATGGCGAGCCAGGCGAGCGGGCCAGTCTCGTCCCGGCCTCGCCCGAGCACGCGATAGCGGGTCTGCGAGGGCAGGCCGGCGGGATCGACCTTCATCCACCAGCCGCGCTCCGGCGAGCGCCGGGCCAGCGGCAGATCGATCAGCCCCTCGTCCTCTGCCGGATCGCCCTGCACGACCGCCCAATAAGTCTTGTCGATCCGCCCGTCGCGAAACATCTGGTTGAGCTCGGCCATTGCGCGGGGATGGCGGCCGAGAATGAGACAGCCGGAGGTATCCTTGTCGAGACGATGCGCGGCTTCCGGCCGGCGCGGCAGGCCGAAGCGGAGCTGGTCGAGATAATCGGTCAGAACGGGAATGACGCGGCGCTTCGCCTGCGGGCCGCGATGCGAAGGCAGACCGGCGGGCTTGTCGATGACGAGCATCATGGCGTCGCGATAGAGCAGCGGCACCGGCAGCTCGGCGTCGATTTGCCTCTGCGGCTGCGAATTGTCTGGTTGATCCGGCTGAGCCATGGCATTGCGCTAGCGAAGCCGGCACGGCGGCGCAACTGAAGATGCCCGCCGAACCGAAGACAGGATGGCGATGAGCGAGACCGAACCGAAGAAACGCGGCTTCTTTTCGAAGCTGTTCGGGCGCGACGAGGAGCCGGCCAAACCGGCACCGGCGCCCGAGGCGGCAACCGAGCAGGCGGCCGAGTCCCTCGAGGACCTGAAGCCGGAAGCAGAAGAGGTCGTTGCGCCGTCGGTTGCCGAGGCGGAAGTTCCCGCTGTTGAAGTTCACGCTGCCGAGCCCGTTGTGTCGCCCGCTCCGGTCGAAAGCATTGCGCTGCCGGCGGAACCGGAACCGAAACCCGAGGTTGCCGTCGCACCGCAGCCTGAACCCGTTGCTGCTCCTGAACCCGCTCCCACCCCCGCCCCGCAGCCGAAGCGGAGCTGGTGGAGGCGCCTGACGGATGGGCTCTCGCGCACCTCCTCGGCGCTGACGACGGGGATCACCGACCTTTTCACCAAGCGCAAGCTCGACGCGGGCACGCTTGAGGATCTCGAGGACATCCTGATCCAGGCCGATCTCGGTCTCGCGACCTCGGCCAGGATCGCCAAGGCCGTCGGCGACGGGCGCTACGACAAGCAGATCGAGCCGGCCGAGGTGAAGACGATACTGGCGCGCGAGGTCGAGACGATTCTCGTTCCCGTGGCGCAGCCGCTGGTGATCGACGCCACGAAAAAGCCGTTCGTGCTGCTGATGGTCGGGGTCAATGGCTCCGGCAAGACCACGACGATCGGCAAGCTCGCTGCGAAATTCCGCGCCGAGGGCAAATCCGTGATGCTGGCCGCTGGCGATACCTTCCGCGCCGCCGCGATCGAGCAACTGCGCGTCTGGGGCGAGCGCACCGGCGCCAAGGTCGTCTTCGGCCAGCAGGGGGCCGATGCGGCGGGCCTCGCTTTCGAGGCGCTGGAGAAAGCCAAGGCTGACGGTACCGACGTGCTGCTCGTCGACACCGCCGGGCGGCTGCAGAACAAGCAGGGGCTGATGGACGAACTCGCCAAGGTGGTCCGCGTCATCCGTAAGCAGGATCCGAGCGCGCCGCATGCGGCGCTGCTCGTGCTCGACGCCACCGTCGGCCAGAACGCGATCAGCCAGGTCGAGGCCTTCCGCGAGACGGCGGGCGTGACCGGGCTGGTAATGACAAAGCTCGACGGCACGGCGCGCGGCGGCATCCTGGTGGCGCTGGCGGCGCAGTTCGGCCTGCCCGTGCATTTCATCGGCGTCGGCGAGAGCGTCGAGGATCTGGAGCCGTTCTCGGCGCGCGACTTCGCGCGTGCCGTGGCGGGATTGGGAGAGGCGGCGTGAGCGACGGCGCAAGCGAGACGACACGGCAGATTCCGGCCGAGGCCGCGAAAGGCAGGGCGATAAGCCCCCTGCTCAAGCTGGCGCTGGAATTTGGGCCGCTCGCGATCTTCTTCTTCGCGAATTCCTATGGCGACCGGCTGTTCCACGTCGCCGAGGACCGACGCATCTTCGTCGCGACCGGCATCTTCATCGCGGCCTCGCTCGTGGCGCTGGCGCTGTCGCGGGTGCTGATGGGCTATCTGCCGCGCATGGCGATCGTGAACGCCATCGTCGTCACCGTCTTCGGCGGGCTCACGCTGGCGCTGGACGATGCCTTCTTCATCAAGGTCAAGCCGACCATCGTGAATGCGCTGTTCGGCTCGGTGCTGCTCGGCGGGCTTTTCTTCGGCCGTTCGCTGCTCTCGCTGGTGCTGGAGACGGTGCTGCAGCTCGACGCGGAAGGCTGGCGCAAGCTCACCTTCCGCTGGGGACTGTTCTTCTTCGTGCTGGCGGCGCTCAACGAGGTGGTCTGGCGCACACAGACCCAGGATTTCTGGGTCGCCTTCAAGGTCTGGGGCGTGATGCCGCTGACCATGGCGTTCGCCCTGGCCCAGACACCGCTGATCCTCAAGCACGAGATCAAGCCGACGAAGATCGAGGAATAGCGGCATCTTGCCATTTGGCAGAGTTGTCTCCATTTTATGCCAAATGGAGGATCTGCCATGGCGGCCCTGCTGCGCATCGAAACAGGCCAGCGCGACTTCGCTCCCGATCCGATCACGGACGAGGAGGCGGCCGCCATGTTTCGCGCTGCCGTGAACCTGTTCCGGCTCTGGCGCGTCACCGACGAGGAGGCGGCGGTGCTGATCGACCTGCCGGTTCGGAGCTATCGGCGCTGGAAAGCCGGCGAAACCGGCCGCATCTCGCGTGACGGCAAGGCGCGGCTGTCGAACCTGATGGGCATCCACAAGGCTCTGCGATTGATCTTCACCGAGCCGCAGCGCGGTTATGATTGGATCAAGCGGCCGAACAGCGACTTCGGGGGCAAATCGGCGCTGGATATCATGCTCGGCGGCGAGCTAACCGATCTAATGCGGGTGCGCCGCCTGCTCGATGCCGAGCGGGGCGGCTGGTGATCGAGCCGCAGAGCCTGCCGGTCGCAGAGGTCGAATGGCAGGGGGCGGTGCGGATCATCCGCAGCATCTTCCCGCCGATCGACCTGTTCGAGGATATCGCCGACCCCGCGGACTGGCCGCTGCTGATCGCCGCCGAGCAGAAGACCAATCCGCGGCTGATGGAGACGATCGGCAATCTCGATCTCGTGCCGCCCGGCAGACGCGTATCGGGCCAGGGTGCGAGCTGGCTGATGGCCCCCTTCACGCATGTCAGCCCGGACCGGCCGAGCCGCTTCAGCGACGGTGGCTTCGGCGTGCTCTATGCCGGGGACCGTTTCGAGGTGGCGCTGCTCGAGACGATCCACCATCACGCCCGGTTCATGCTGGCGACGGCGCAGCCGCCGGGCTGGACCTCGCAGTTCCGCGAGATCGTCCTGGAGATCGACGCGACCCTGCACGATGTCCGGGCGCTCGGGGCCGAAGCTGCCCCGCTGCTCGACCCGGCCGACTATGCCGGCAGCCAGGCGCTTGGCGCCGGGTTGCGGGCGCTTGGCTCGGCAGGCGTCGTCTATCCCAGCGTGCGCTGCCCCGGCGGAGAATGCGTCGGCCTGTTCTATCCCGACGGGGCCGGTCACCCGGTGCAGGGTCGGCATCTCGACTATCATTGGAACGGCGAGCGCGTGGATCTCTACCGGGACCGCAGCGCCGGCGAGGTCTACCGCATTCTGTGACCGCGGTGGCGCGAGCGCCTCAGTCGTCGGAGCGACGCATTCGCGTCACCTTGTACACCTGACCGACCGCATCATAGGTTGTCCATTCCCCGACCTGCTCGCCCTTGTCGAAATGGCCGGAGGGCAACCGGGTGCCGTCCTTGCGGAACCACTCCCAGTAGCCGGTGGGCAGGCCATCCAGGGTCTGGCCTCGTGCCCATGGGCTGCCGTCCTTGTGGCGCTTCTCGAAAGGAACGGGTTTCACCATCGCCTCCTGTGGTGGACCCAGCCCGGGGCAGGCGGAGGCCGCTATTTCGGCGCGAGGCGGATCGCGCCGTCAAGACGGATCGCGGTGCCGTTCAGCATGTCGTTCTCGATGATGCTGCGGGCCAGCGCCGCGTATTCCGTGGGTCTGCCGAGGCGCGACGGGTGCGGCACCGAGACGGCGAGCGAGGCTTTCGCATCCTCGGGAAGGCCGGCGAACATCGGCGTCTCGAACAGGCCGGGCATGATCGTGACGATGCGGATGCCGAGCCCGGCCAGATCGCGTGCGATCGGCAGCGTCATGCCGGCGACGCCGGCCTTGGAGGCGGCATAGGCGGCTTGGCCGATCTGCCCGTCCTCGGCTGCGACCGAGGCTGTGCAGATGATGACGCCGCGCCCGCCATCGGCCGTGATCGGTTCGAGGCTTGCCAGTGCCGTCGCCGATTTGGCGATGACGCGGAAGGTGCCGACGAGGTTGATCGCGACAGCCTTCTCGAAGGTGGCGAGATCATGGGCGACGAGCTCGCCGGTGTCGCGCTTCTTGGAGACGACGCGGCGGCCCGGCGCGATGCCGGCGCAGTTGACGATGATGCGGGCGACGCCATGGGCGGCGCGGGCCCTGGCCAAGGCTTCGTCGACGGAGGTTTCGCTGGTGACGTCGCAGGCGCAGAAGATGCCGCCGATCTCCTGCGCGATCGCTTCGCCGCGCTCGGCATTGAGGTCGAGCAGCGCCACCTTGACGCCCTGGCTGGCGAGCATGCGGGCGGTTGCCTCGCCGAGGCCGGAGGCGCCACCGGTGACGATGGCGGCGAGGGAGGAATCGAGCTTCATGGTACGTTTCCCGTGCTTTTTGGTTCTAAAGCCGGTTTAGAGCGCGTTTCATGTCGCTCCAAGCGGGTTTTCCGGCCGGCCTCTTGTGCAGGATTGCGACGGGGCCATCTTTCGACATGGCGCGCCGATCTCGAGCGCGCGATCATCGGCGTCATCGGACGCAAAGGAGCAAGACCGGGATGAGCCAGGGGTTCAGCGCAAGCTTCAGCCGCGAGGAGATGGAGGCGATCCGCAAGAGCCTGCGCGACGAAGCGAAGTTCGGTGCCGATTTCATGGCCCGGCTCAAGCGCGTCGCGAAACGCATTCCGTTTGCCGAGGATCTGCTGGCCGCGTGGTTCTGTGCGCGCGATCCGGCGACGCCGCGCCGTGTGCGGCTGACGCTGCTCGCCGCGCTCGGCTATTTCGTGCTGCCGGTGGACGCGATTCCCGACTTCATGCCGCTCATTGGCTTCACCGACGATGCGGCGGTGATTGCTGCGGCGATCGCGGCCGTCGCCGGCTCGATCACGCCGGAGCATCGCGAGCGGGCGAAGGCGAAGCTGGCGGAGCTTTGATCCGGCGGCGTCATGTTCGGGCTGGACCCAGCATCCCGGAAACCGGCGCCTTCTTGTCGTGAGATTCTCGGGTCGAAGCTTTGCTTCGCCCGAGGATGACGCGGGACCGATCTACAGCGTCAGGACGATCTTGCCCTTGGCCTTGCGGTCGCCAATCAGCGCGTAGGCTTCCGTCCAGCGCTCCAGCGGGAAGGTCGCATGGACATGGGCGCGGATATGGCCGCCTGCTGCCCATTCCAGCAGGCGTTCCATGTTGCGCCGATGCGCGGCCGGCTCGCGGACGACGAACTCGCCCCAGAAGACGCCGCGCAGGTCACACCCCTTGAGCAGCAGCAGGTTGAGCGGAATCTTCGGGATCTCGCCGCCGGCGAAGCCGACGACGAGGTAGCGCCCTTCCCAGGCCATCGAACGCAGGGCGGGCTCGGCGAGCTCGCCGCCGACCGTGTCGTAGAGGACATCGACGCCGCGCCCGCCGGTGAGCTTCTTCAGCGCGGTGCGAATGTCGTGCTGCGCATAGTCGACCTCCTCCTGCGCCCCGTGCTCGCGGGCGAGCGCGAGCTTGTCGGGCGAGGAGGCGCAGGCGATGACATGGGCGCCGAGCAGCGCGCCGATCTCGACGGCGGCGAGCCCCGCTCCGCCGGAAGCGCCGAGGATCGCCAGCGTCTCGCCCGCCTTCAGATGCGCGCGCTGGATCAGCCCGTGCATCGCAGTGCCATAGGTGACGAACAGGCTCGCGGCCTGCGCGTCGTCGAGCTTGTCGGGGACGCGAACCAGTGCGTCGGCGGACACCGCGACCTTCTCGCGCGCAGCGCCATAGCCCATCCAGGCTCCAACGCGCTCACCGACGCGCCAGCCGGCGACGCCTTCGCCCAGGGCGGCGATGGTGCCGGCGCATTCGGCCGAGGGAGAAAAGGGGAAGGCCGGCTTGGTCTGGTAGCGGCCCTTGATGATCAGCGTGTCGAAGAAGTTGAGAGCGGCAGCCTTTACGTCAATGACGACCTCGCCGCGGCCCGGCAGCGGCTCGGGCAGGTCGCGGATGACGAGTTCCTCCGCCGGTCCGTGATGTTCGCAGAGCAAGGCTTTCATCGCCACTTCACCGTTGCCATCCTCGGCGCGGAACTCTGCCACGGCCGCTCGGAACGGGGAACCGGCCGGCAATGGTGCCGTTCGCATTTTCGCCAGGATCGTGACACTCTATGCCGCCGTCCCGCGCGGTCCGCTCCTCAACAGGTGGTAAACGCGGTATTAAGTTTTTTAGTGACTGATGGCGGTCCATGATCAAGTCCTTCTTCCGCACCCGCGACGCCGCATTTTTCCGCATCGCCGCCGCGCTCGGCCTGACGGCTGGATTGCTGGCCCTGGCCGGTCTGCCGGCTGAGGCTGCGCCGGCCAAGCCGAAGCCCGCCGCGACCGCCGCTGCCACGCCTGCCGCCAGCCCCGGACAGGGGCAGGCGATGCTGCTGGAGACGGCCGGCAAATGGCAGGCCTTCTCCTCGCAGCAGGGCCGTTCCAAGGTCTGCTACGCGCTCGCCAAGCCGGAGAGCCGCATGCCGGCGAATCTCAAGGATGTCGAGGGTATGCTCTTCGTCTCCAGCCGGCCGGGGGAAGGCGTGCGCAACGAGATCAGCTTCGTGATGAACTTCGACGTCAAGGAAGGCGTCGAACATCAGGCCTTGATCGGCAATGACCGCTTCGCGCTGGTCGCCAAGGGCCAGAACATGTGGCTGAAGAACCCGGCCGAGGAGCAGCGCATGCTCGACGCGATGCGCCGCGGTTCCGGGCTGGAGATCAAGGCGACCTCGAAGCGCGGCAACGCCACCGCCGACAAGTACTCGCTCGCGGGCATCAGCCAGATCGTGAAGCGCGCCGAAGACGCCTGCAAGTAGGGCGCATGGCGAAGCCTTGAGACCGAGGCCCGTCATGCTCGGGCATGCCCCAGCATCTGTGCCAGGTGATTCTCGGGTCTACGCGGCGTTTATCCTCGGGCCACAGTTCGGACCCGAGGGCTCCGCCCGCGAATGACGCTGGGGCCGGATTTCCGGTTTTCCCGCAATTGTGCTAGGGAGCGGCAAATCCCGCGCCTTTCCTGATGGGCGACGACAGAGCTCCGATGACAGTGTCCGTTTCCGCACCTGCCGCTCCGGCGGCTGAAACCGTTTTGCGACGCCCCTCGCTGGTAGGGCGTACCCGCGCCGGCCTCGTTGAGGCGCTCGCCGAGATCGGCGTTTCCGAGAAGGAGCGGCGCATGCGCGTCGGCCAGCTCTGGAACTGGATCTATCATTATGGCGTCCGCGATTTCGACGCGATGACGACGATCGGCAAGGGGCTGCGCGGGCAGCTTGCCGAGCGTTTCTCGCTCGATCTTCCGGAGGTCACGGCCGAGCAGGTCTCGACCGACGGCACGCGCAAATGGTTGATGCGGATGCCTTCGACCGGCGCGCATGACCGCGGCGCCGAGATCGAATGCGTCTACATCCCCGAAGTCGACCGCGGCACCCTGTGCGTCTCCAGCCAGGTCGGCTGCACGCTGACCTGCACCTTCTGCCACACCGGCACGCAGCGCCTGGTGCGCAATCTCAAGACCGAGGAGATCGTCGCGCAGGTGATGGTGGCGCGCGACCGCCTCGGCGATTTCCCCAACCGCAAGCCGCCGGAAGGCGCCTTCGTCCCGAATGATGGCGGGCGCTTTGTCACGAACATCGTCTTCATGGGCATGGGCGAGCCGCTCTACAATTTCGACGGCGTGCGCGATGCGATCGGCGTGATCACCGATGATCAGGGGCTGTCGCTCGGGCGCCGTCGCATCACCGTCTCGACCTCTGGCGTGGTGCCGCAGATCGGCCCGCTCGGCGAGGAGATGGGCACGATGCTGGCGATCTCGCTGCATGCGGTGCGCGACGATCTGCGCAACGAATTGGTGCCGCTCAACAAGAAATACCCGATCAAGGATCTACTCGACGCCTGCCGGAACTATCCGGGCCTGTCGAATGCGAAGCGGATCACCTTTGAATACGTCATGCTCAAGGGCGTGAACGACTCCGACGCCGAGGCGCGCGAGCTCGTCCGTCTGCTCAAGGGCATCCCGGCCAAGATCAACCTGATCCCGTTCAACCCCTGGCCCGGCACCAAGTACGAGTGCTCGGACTGGGACCGGATCGAGCGCTTCTCCGAGATCGTCTTCCGCGCCGGCTATGCCTCGCCGGTGCGCACCCCGCGCGGGCGCGACATTCTCGCAGCCTGCGGCCAGCTCAAGAGCGAGACCGAGAAGCTCTCGGCCCGCGCCCGGCTGATGTTGGAGCAGGAAGAGGCGCAGGCTGCGCCGGCCGTTGCGGCGGAGTAAGCCTTGCTACGCTGGATTCTGCTGATCCCTTTCGCCTGCCTCGTCGCGATGGGGGCGGGGCTGTTCTTCCTCGCCATGGCGAGTGTCGCCTCGCCCGCCGTGGCGCTGCTGATCGGCGGCGGCATTGAGCGGCTCATCGACGTTCTGTTCGGGTTGGCCGAGAGCGGCGTCGATCCGGCGCCGGCGGCGCAAGCGGCCTTCGCCTTGATCGGGCGGCTGGGGATGGCGATCATCGTGGCGCCGGTGGTGCTGGTCGCGGTCGGCAGTGAGCTGTTCCGGTTGCGCAGCGGCCTCATCCAGAGCGGTCTGACCGGCGCCCTCGCGGCGCTGCTGCCTCTCGCCATGCTGAGGTTGTCGCGGGCGCCGAGCCATGCGGAGATCCAGATCATCTCCGGGCTCTTCGTGGTCGGCGCCGCAACGGGCTTCGTCTACTGGTTGATCGCCGGACGCGGCGCGGGCGGGGAGCGCAACGCACCCACCGCACCGCGTAACTGAGCGTCGCTCAGAGCCCGAGCACCTTCCGCAGTTCGGCCTTGGCGGCAGCGAACTCGGTCTGGAATTCGGGCTGCTCCATGATCCGGGCGGCGATGACCGAGCCGGCGATGCGGCCGGCCTCGATATCCGAGCGGTAGTGGATGCCGCCGATCACGCGGTTCCAGCCATAGGCCCAGGCCCTGTCCATGATCTCGGTGCGCTTCTCCGGCACCATGTTGGAGAGCACGATGCCCATGAGCGTCCCGACGGTGGTATGGCCGGACGGATAGGCGCCGGAATTGGAGATCTTCACCACCGGCTTCACCAGCGGGCTTGCCTGATGCGGGCGCGGGCGCTTCCAGCTGTCCTTGGCCGGATCGACCACGGCGCCTTCGGTCGCGACGACGCGATCGAAGAAGGCGGAGAAGACCGGCAATGAGTCGGCCTTGAAGGCCGGGCCCATGACATTGGCGAAGCGCCAGATGTCCTCGCCCGCATCGGCCTGGGCCTGTGCTTCCATCTCGGGCGAGCGCGTGACCTGGATGGTGAGGACTTCGCCGATCTCGGCCTTGGTCTGAGCGGAGTCCTGGGTCGGCGGCGGCTTGAGGACGGTGCGCAGATCGATCGAGGCGGCGGTGGCGAAGGGTTTTGCGTCTTCGGCCCGCAGCGGAGCGGCGGCGAGGGCGAGCAGGGTCAGAAAGGCGAGGGCGATGGTGCGCATGGGAGCGGTCCTCTGTGGGGCGCGCGGAGCCACGCGCCCGCAAGATGACAGCGTCATGACGCAGGCTCAGTCCCCGATCGCGACCCCTTCCCGCCGGCCGTCGGCGCCGCCCAGGAAGCCCTCAGGCGTCTTCACGATGGCCTGGGTGCCGGAGGTCATCTCCAGCAGGCGCACCTCATGGCCCTTCGCTTCCAGCGCAGGCTTCCAGGCCTCGGCTTCCGTCCCACTCTCCAGCTCAGTCGGCCCGTTCCGGCTGCCGAAATTGCCGAAATCAACAGCCTGCTGCGGGTCCATCTTCCAATCGAGCAGCGCGACGAGGGTCTTGGCGACATAGCCGATGATCTGGCTGCCGCCAGGCGAGCCGACGACGGCATAGAGCCGACCGAAAGCGTCGAAGACCAAGGTCGGCGCCATCGAGGAACGCGGCCGCTTGCCGGGCTCGACACGGTTGGCGACGGGCTTTCCATCCTCCTCCGGTGCGAAGTTGAAATCGGTCAGCTCGTTGTTGAGCAGGAAGCCGCTTTGCGTCATCAGGCGCGAGCCGAAGCCGTCCTCGATCGTGGTGGTCATGGCGACGGCATTGCCGGCCGCGTCGACCACCGAGATGTGGCTGGTGCCGTTCTCGATGCCATCGGAGGGGGCGAACTGCTGCGCTCTCTTGTTCGGAGGATCGCCCGGCTTGGCCTTGCCCATCGACCGTTCCGGGCTGACCAGGCTGGCGCGGGAGCGGATATAGCTGCGGTCGATCAGGCCGCGCACGGGCACGCTGATGAAGGCGGGATCCGCAAGATAAAGCGCGCGATCGGCGAAGGCGAGGCGGCCGGCTTCGCTGAACCAGTGGGCGGCCTCAGCGCCCGGACCGATCCGGCGCAGATCTTGCCCTTCCAGCACGCCGAGAATCTGCTGGATGGCGATGGCGCCCGAACTCGGAGGCCCCATGCCGCAGAGGCGCCAGATGCGATAGCTGCCGCAAACCGGCTCGCGCTCCTGGACCTTGTAGGCGGCGAGATCGGCCAGCGCCATGTCGCCGGGATTGGTCGGGTGACCTGTGACGGTCGCAACGATGTCCTCAGCGATCGGCCCCTCATAGAGCGCTTTTGCGCCCTGCGCGGCGATGGCTCGCAGCGTCGCCGCAAAGGCCGGGTTCTTCAGGACGGTGCCGACGGCCTTGGGCTTGCCGTCGGGCTCGTAGAAATAGGCTGCGGCGAGGGCGTTTTTCGGCAGGTTGGCTTCGCCGGCGAGCAGGCCGTTGAGGCGGGGAGAGATGGTGAAACCCTCCTCCGCCAGTTTCAGGGCGGGGGCCACCAGATCGGCCCAAGGCAGCTTGCCCCAGCGGCGATGCGCCTCCTCCAACAGCTTCAGCGTGCCGGGCACGCCGACCGAGCGGCCACCGATGACGGCATCCACGAACCGCATCGGCCTGCCGTCCTTGATGAAGCGGTCCGGCCTGGCGGCAGCGGGGGCCGTCTCGCGGCCATCGAGTGTCGTCACCTTGCGAGCGGTCTCGTCCCAATAGACGAAGAACGCTCCGCCGCCGATGCCGGAGCTCTGCGGCTCGACCAGGTTGAGCACGAACTGGGTGGCGATAGCGGCGTCTGCCGCGCTGCCGCCGGCGCGCAGAATGTCGCGCCCGGCCGCGGCAGCGAGCGGATTTGCGGCGGCGGCCATGAAGCGCTGGGCCGTGCCGAGTGTCTTGATACTGCGCCCCGTGCCCGCCTCGGGCGCAGGAGCGAGCGGCTGAGCGATCGCGACCTGAGTGGTCAGCAGGGCCGCGGTCAGGGGCAGAAGGAGGGGTAGGCGCATGGCTCGACTCCGAGGATTGCGGGCAGAATAGGCCATTCGTCGCGGCCTGCCAGCTTGGACCAGCGCGCCGCGACAGGTAGAGTTCCGAATCGAGACCGTTGTGACGCTGCCAAAAGGGGTTTTCGGCATGTCGTTTTCCACCCATCTTCGCCGTCCACTCGCGTGGCTCGTGCTCGGCCTTGTCGGCATCGCGCTTGCCGGCTGCGGCTATAACAACGTGCCGACGCTGGAGGAGAAGGCGAAGGCCGCGTGGTCCGAGGTGCAGAACCAGTATCAGCGCCGGGCCGATCTGATTCCGAATCTCGTCGAGACGGTGAAGGGCTACGCCGCGCAGGAGCGCGACGTGCTGACTGCTGTGATCGAGGCCCGCGCCAAGGCGACGCAGGTCAAGGTCGATGCTTCGACGATCAACGACCCGGTCAAGTTCAAGGAATTCCAGGACGCGCAGAACCAGCTCACCGGCGCGCTCGGTCGCCTGCTCGTTACGGTCGAGCGCTATCCGGAGCTGAAGTCGAACCAGAACTTCCTCGCCTTGCAGTCGCAGCTCGAAGGCACCGAGAACCGGGTTGCGGTGGCGCGGCGCGATTACATTCAGGCGGTGCAGGCCTTCAACACCGAGATTCGTACCTTCCCGGGCGTGATCTGGGCGAAGCTGTTCTGGGGCGCCAAGCCGATGGAGACCTTCACGGCCACGGCGGGCGCCGAGCGGCCGCCCGCGGTGAAGTTCTGAGGTAACCAGCTTCGTGCGGCAGAGCGGTATGTCATGCTCGGGCTCGGCCCGAGCATCTCTTTCCGGAGATTCTGGGGTCTGCGCTTCGCATCGCCCGGGAATGACAATGCTGCGCGCCGCTGCGGCCCTGGTTTTGTTGCTCTGGTGCAGCCTCGTATTCGCCGCGGATCCGAACTACCCGGCGCTTACGGGCCGGGTCGTCGACGGCGCCAATCTGCTTGCGCCCGATGTCCGGCAGCGCATCGAGGACAAGCTCAAGGCGCATGAAGACAAGACCTCCGATCAGGTCGTCGTCGCGACGGTGCCGTCGCTTCAGGACGTACCGATCGAGGATTTCGCCAACGGGCTCTTCCGGCATTGGAAGCTCGGCGAGAAAGCCAAGAACAACGGCGTGCTGCTGATCGTCGCGCCGAAGGAGCGCAAGGTCCGAATCGAAGTCGGCTACGGCCTGGAAGGGGCGCTGACCGACGCGCTCTCCAAGGTCATCATCACGACCGCCATCGCGCCGAAATTCAAGAGCGGCGATTTCGCCGGAGGGATCGATGCCGGGGTCGATGCCATCCTGACCATTCTGGCTGGGGATGCCGAGGAATGGCAGCGGCGCGCCGAGGTTCGCTCGGACGAGAGCTCATTGGGCGAGGACATCGCCGTCATCATCGCGATGATCTTCATCTTCCTGTTCATCGTCGCTTTCCTGCGGGGGATCAGCCAGCAGAACGGCGGAGCGCGGCGCCACCGGCTGCGCAACGGGCAATGGGTGATCCTGCCTCCGAGCACGGGCTCAGGATCAGGCTGGAGCGGCGGTTCCGGCTGGGGTGGCGGCGGAGGCGGCTGGAGCTCGGGCGGCGGCTTTTCGGGCGGCGGAGGCTCCTCTGGCGGCGGCGGGGCTTCGGGAGATTGGTGATGGATACCGCTGACAGGGATGCGATCGCGGAGGCCGTGCGCCGGGCCGAATTGCTGACGGCAGGCGAGATCGTGGTGGTGATCGACCGGGCGGCTTCGAGCTACCGCAACGTGCCGGTGGTCATGGCACTCACGCTCGCGCTGTTCGTGCCATGGCCGCTGCTGTCGCTGACGGCGATGAGCGCGCAGCGAATCTTCATGATTCAACTCTTCTGCGCAGCCCTGCTTCTGGCAGGGCTCCTCTGGTACGGGCGCGGCGGGCGTTTTGTGCCGGGCTTCGTCAAGCGCCGGCGGGCGCACGAAGCGGCACTGCGGGAGTTCACGGCGCGTGGCATGACGCGGACGAGGGGGCGCACCGGCGTGCTGCTCTATATCGCGCTGCAGGAGCGCTACGCCGAGATTCTCGCCGATATCGGGATCGACGGGCTCGTGGACCAGGGCACCTGGAGCGGCATCATCGAGCCGCTGTTGGCGGCGGCGCGCGAGGATAGGCTGACCGAGGGGCTGATCAAGGCGGTCGATGGTGTCGGTGCAGTTCTCGCACAGCATGTCCCGCCGGTTCCCGGCGACGTCGACGAGCTGTCGAACAAGGTCATCCTGCTCTGAGACTCTGCCGCGGCGGCAAGTTCAGCGTGTCGCCGGGCCCTTGGCGGCGGCCAGAATCGCGCCCGGCATCACATAGCCGTGCTTGCCCGGCCGGTCGGCCTGGATGACGACGACATAGCCATCGGCTTCGGGCGCCTGCGTGGCGGCCAACGGGGCGGTGATGGTCGCCTCCTGCCCGTTCCAGTCACCGACACGCACCATGCCGCGCACCACATTGGCGTAGGTCAGCGTCTTGCCCTGGTTTTCACCGCGCGTGATGGGCACCGTCGCCTGATGCGAGATGGGTAGAACCCAGACACCGGAGACCTCGTCGCTCGCGGCGCCGGTCGGCGCGATCTTGATCTGGAGGTTGCCGTTCTCCTCCTTGAGCGCAAGCTTCGCGGCGAAGCCGGTGACGGCGAACTGGTTCACCGCCTTCTCGATCTCCGCTTTCTCCGAGCCTACCGCATGGGAGGAGCCGCTGATGACGATTTGCGGCGTGTAGACCTGCCCATCGCCACGGGCCTTGGCATAGAGCTTCTGGCGCTTCGCGAAGGAGTCCTTGCCGAGCGTGTCCTTCCAGCCGAGATAGTCCCAATACGTCACCGGCATCGTCAGCGCGATCAGCGTCGGGTCCTTGGCCAGCTCGAGGACCAGCGCATCGGCGGGTGGGCAGGATGAGCAGCCCTGGCTGGTAAAGAGCTCGAGCACCGCCCGCGGCACCTTCGTCCCCGTCTGCGCGAGGGCCGCCGTCATGCCCAATACAAGGACGGCAGCAGCCACGGTGGATCGGCGCAGGACAGGGACCATGATCTCGACTTTGAAGATGACTTATTTTCCGAAGGTTACCAAAGCCAGCAATTCATCGCAGAGGGAAATCACGTTGCCTTGAAAACGGGCATGGTCGCGCGGGCGTGATCGAACTCGGCCAAGGCGGCAGCCGTGATCATCTTGGGCCGCCAGCGGCGGTGCATCCAGAGCCATTGCTCGGGGTGCTCGCGCACCCAGCCTTCGACCACCGCCGTCATCATGGCCATGGCGCCCCGCACATCGATCTCGCCCGCGGCGTCGCGCGGCAGGTCGAGCGGCGGTGTCAACTCCAGCCGGAAGCGGTGGTTCGGCAAGCGGATGACGCGGACGCCATGCACCGGGCACTCGAAGCGTCGCGCGAACTTGCCCATGATCGGATTGGTCAATGCCGGGCGTCCGAAGAACGGTACGACGACGCCCCGGGTGAAATGCTGGTCGATCAGCATGCCGAGATGCCCGCCCTTCTCGAGGACGCCCTGCATGGCGAAGGCTGCTCCCTGCTTGGCGGCGGCGAGGCCGCCCATCGCGCCGGAGCGGATTTCGTGCACGACAGCGGCGATGGCGGGGTCGTTGGGCGCGCGAAAGACGGCGGTCGTATCGAGATCGTAAGCGGCGGCGCAGATCGCCGGCAATTCCCAATTCGCCAGATGGGTCGAGAAGATCAGGCCGGGCTTGCCATCCTCCCTGAGCGCAACGAAGTGCTCGATCCCCTCGACCTCGATGCGCGAAGGCTTGTCCGGATTATCGTAGTCGTAGTCGAAGAGCGTCTTCAGATGAGCGTATTCGCCGGCGACGCGGCCGAGATTCTCCCAGGCTCCGCGTGCGATGCGCTTCACCTCCGCCTCGTCCTTTTCAGGAAAAGCTGCGCGGATATTGGCTAGCGCGACGCGGTTGACCGGGATCAGCGGGCTCACGGTCCGCAGCAGCCAGCCGCCGAGGTCGCTGGCGCGATCCGGCCCGAGCAGCCGCAGGAACCCGAACAGCGCGCGGATCACGCCAATCATGATCGCCGCGCCGATGCGCGCGGCGATTGCTTTCAATCGTCTCAAGGTCGGTCCAGCCCCAGAGCATGTCCGCGCTTCTTCGCAACGCGGACAGGCCCTGTCCTTTTGTTTTGTCGCATTTTCTTCACGCGAACCGGTATCCACTTCGCTCGAAAATGCTCTAACTCGCCCGTGCCGAGAGCAAGACCGGGCCTGAAAGGCGCGATCTGGGGCAGGAATGCGCTGGCGTCAAGTCTTGCGGCAGGCAGGCCGCTCCGCTCAGAAGGCGATGACGACCTTGCCGAAGACCTTACGGCCCTCGATGCGGGCGAGACCTTTCTCGAATTCGGCGAGGGGGAAGACCGAATCGATCACCGGCTTCATGCCGCCSGCCATCTTCTGCAAGGACTGCGCGATGTTCTCGATGCGGCAGCCGAAGGAGCCGGTGATCCGGTATTGCTGCTGGAAGAGCTGCATCAGATTGATCGTCGCCGAGGGGCCGGAAGTCGCGCCGCAGGTGACGAGCCTGCCACCGCGCTTGAGGCAGAGCAGCGAGCCGTTCCAGGTGTCGGCGCCGACATGCTCGAAGACGACGTCCACGCCCTTGCGGCCGGTGAGCTTGCGCACGACGCCCTCGAAGCGGTCCTCGCGGTAGTTGATGACGTGGTCGGCGCCGAGTGCCTTGGCCTTGGCGCCCTTCTCGTCGTCGCCGACGGTCGTGTAGACCGTGCAGCCGATCGCCTTGGCCATCAGGATCGCCGCGGTGCCGATGCCGGAACCGCCGGCATGGACGAGCACCGACTCGCCCGGCTCCAGTTTCGCATTGTCGAACAGCATGTGTTGCACGGTGCCGAAGCCGATCGGCGCGCATGCGGCATCCTCGAAGGAGACGCCCTTCGGCGCCTTGATCGTCAGGCGAGCCGGACGATTGAGCAACTCACGGGCGAAGCCGTCGATATGGAAACCCATAATGCCGGCGACGTTCTCGCAGAGATTGTCGCGGCCCTCGCGGCAGGCCTTGCACTGACCGCAGGTGTCGGCGCCATAAGCCGTCACGACGTCGCCCGGCGCGAAGCCGGTGACGCCCTCGCCGACGCAGACGATCTCGCCGGCCGCCTCGACGCCCGCCGCCTGCGGCATCTTGCGCTTGGCGAAGGCCATGCCGCGGAAGCCCCAGAGGTCGAGATAGTTCAGCCCGACCGCCTTGATGCGGATCTGGACCTCGCCCGGAGCGGGCGGCGGTGGCGGCTCGATCTCCTCGAGGCGGAGGTCACGATCACCATGGAGCTGGAGGGAGCGCATGAGGCGAACTCTTTCAGATCTGATCCGGCCATTGCCGGGAGGTGTGCATGACAGCGAGGATTTCGACCCGGCCGTCGCGTACGCGGTAAGGAAGAATGTAGGGCGTGCCGGTCACAACAAGTTCGCGGCTCTCATCGACGCGCCCCGACCTGCCCATGTGAGGCTGCTCGCCGAGCTGGTTACCCGCCCTCCTGAGGCGGCGCACCAGGGCCAAAGCGGCGGAGGCGCTGATCGGCGCGACATAGTCGGCGATTTCATCAAGCTCGACCCGCGCTCGGGCCGTCCAGATGACTCTCATCGCCCGGCATCGATCATGGCTTGCAGTTTGGCTTCGATCGCGTCGAGCTCTTCCTCGGTCGCGAACTCGCCGCGATCCGCTTCGGCGATCCCTTCCTTGATTCTCGCGATCTGCCACGCGTTCAGCGCGACATAGTCCTCGATCGCCTTGGTCGCGAGCCAGCTCCGCGAGCGGTCGGTGTCGGCGGCGAGCGCGTCGAGCTTGGCCAAGGTCTCGTCGTCGAGGCGAATGGTGAAGGCAGCCGTCATGTCGGTTCACTCCGGTTCGAAGTGAACCCTATCATGAGATGCCGTTTCGGTCGATTCAGCGATGAACGCCAAGCTGGGCGGTCAGTCCGCCGTCGATCGGCAGCACCGTGCCGCTGATATAGGCGGCGGGCTCGCTCATCAGGAAGGCGGCGAGGCCCGCAACCTCTTCGGGCTTGGCGAAGCGCCCGGCCGGGATCTGCGCCTGCATCTTGTCGCGATAGGCGGCGTAGGGCGCCATCATGTCGGTGTCGACGAAGCCCGGCGCGATGATGTTGACGGTGACGCCGCGCTTGCCGGTCTCCACCGCCAGGGTCTTGGCGTAAGAAATCAACGCACCCTTGGAGGCAGCATAGGCTGCGTTGCCCGGATTGCCACGCAGCGCCGCTACCGAGCCGATGGCGACGATGCGGCCCGCCCTCGCGCGGATCATGTTGCGCATCAGGCTCTTGGCGATGCGGGTGAAGGCCCAGAAATTGACCTGCATCGCCGCTTCCGCCTTGTCCTGCGCCATCATCGCGGCGAGGGAATCATAGGGCTGGCCGGCGTTGTGGACGAGGCCGAAATAGCTCTCGCCCTCGCGCGCTTCACAGAACGCGTCGAGTGCGGCCTTGTCGGAGAGGTCGAGCGGCAGCGCCTTCACGGCTCGGCCGGGATGGGCGGCGGCGATCTCCTCCGCCAGCGCCTTCGCCTGCTCGGCCGAGGAGCGGAAGGTGAAATCGACATCGTGGCCGGCCGCGGCGAGCGCGCGCACGATCGCGGCGCCGACGCCCTTGGCGCCGCCGGTGACGAGAACTTTTGTCATGAGAGAGCCTGGGTCATGCCGCCTCCGGAGGCGCCGTAAGCACGAGGCAGGTGTTCTGGCCGCCGAAGCCGAAGGAGTTGGAGAGAACCGTCTTCACCTTGGCCTTGCGGGCCTCGTTGGGCACGACATCCAGCGCGATGGCGGGGTCGGGGTTCGCGTAGTTGATCGTCGGCGGGATCGTGCCATTGGCGATGGTCAGGAACGAGATCACCGCCTCGACCGCGCCAGCCGCCGTCAGCGTGTGGCCGATCATGGACTTGTTCGAGGAGATCGGCAGCTCGGCCATGCGCTCGCCGAAGACGGCGGCGCAGCTCATCGCCTCCATCTTGTCGTTTTCGGGCGTCGAGGTGCCGTGGGCGTTGATGTAATCGACGTCATCGGGCGTCAGCCCGGCATCGGCCAGCGCATCCCGCATGGCGAGGATGGCGGGCTTGCCGTCCGGGCTGGAGCGGGTGCGATGGAAGCCGTCGCCGCGCTCGCCGCAACCGGCGACGATGCCGAGGATGGTGGCGCCGCGCGCCAGAGCATGGTCGTAATCCTCCAGCACCAGTGCACCGGCGCCCTCGCCCATGACGAAGCCGTCGCGGTTCTTCGAGAAGGGCTTGGCGGCGCCTTCCGGCGGGTCATTCTGGGTCGAAAGGGCCGAGAGCAGCGAGAAGCGGATCAGCGCTTCCGCATGGATCGAGCCGTCGGTGCCGATGCAGAGCGCAGTTTCAGTCTCGCCGCGGCGGATGGCCTCGACGCCCATCTGAATCGCGGTCGCCCCAGAGGAGCAGGCCGTCGAGAGCGAGATCGGCGAACCCTTGGTGCCGAAGCGGTCGGCGATATGGTCGGCGACACCACCGAAGACGAAGAGTTCGTGCATGGGCGCGAATTTGCGGGTCGCGGCAGCACGCAGCAGGGCGTCATAGTCGACCTCGCCATCGACGGTCTCGGCGAGTTCCTGCTTCTGCGGCCATTCCATCTCGACGGGTGGGACCGCCATGAACAGCTCGCCGGGAAATTCGCCGTCCTGGCCGAGGCCGCTCTGGCCGACAGCTTCCTCGGCAGCCAGCGTCGCAAGCTTCTCGGAGAGTTGCGGCGCGGTGAAGGGACCGTCGAACAGGAAATCGACGGTGCCGCCGATGGTGGTGCGCAGCCCTTCGGTCGGGAAGCGCTCGATGCGGTGGATGCCGGATTTGCCGGCGGTCAGAGCCTGCCAGTTGGCGTCCTTGCCCTGGCCCAGTGACGTCACGACACCGAGGCCGGTGACGGCGACGAGCGGGCGGCCCTTGGCATCACGATGCGTGGTCATGGCTTCAATCTCTCACGCTTGGACCAGATGCGCGGCGCCTTCGCCACGCCAGTGGCCGGCGCCGGTGACGATCGCCTCTTTCGCCTGCCCCGCCGACAGGGCGATTGCCGCCAACGCCACGGAAACAGGGAAGGCGGCCTCGACGCCATGGCCGACGAGATCGCCGACGGCGATGCGCTTGGCGGAAGGGGCGGCCGCCTGCAAGGCAGCGGCCTCCTCGGCGGTGATGCCGGCGCAGCCGGTCGCGGCGGAGATGGCGAGGCTGTCCGGGCCGATCGCGCCGAAGGCACTTACGAGCTTCGTCAAGGCGGATTCGACGGTGCCCGGCGCGCGGCGGCTGCGGGCGGCGCCGGCATGGCCGAGCCGGGCGTGTATCTTGGCGTCCCGCGCGGCGGCGCGCTCGGCCGATTCCAGCACGAGGAAGGCGCCGGCGCTGCCGGTGATCAGGCCCGGCGCCTCCTCGCGCTCGAACACGGGCGCGAAGTTGTTGCGGCGGAGATAGCCACCGAGTTCGAAGAGCAGCAGCATGTCACGGCGCTCGGCATTGTAGGCGCCGCCGACGAGCATCAGGTCGGACTGGCCGGAGGCGATGCGGGCATGCGCCGTGCGGATCGCGTCGACGCCGGCCTGTTCCTCGCCCATGAACGTGCGCGACGGACCGGTGATGCCATGGACGATGCCGATGTTGCCGGCGAGCAGGTTGGAGAGCTGGGCCAGGAAGAGCGTGGGCCTGAGATCGCTCATCAGGTGCTCGTTGAGATAGGCGCCCGGCTCGTTCGCGCCGCGCAGACCGCTGAGGATGGCGGAATCGACGGCGTGGTCGCGCTCGCCGCCGCCGGCCGCGACGATGACCTGCAGGGCGCTCTTGGCCTCGGCATCCTCCTTCAGCCCCGCCGAGTCGAGGGCGAGCCCGGCGGCATAGACGCCGAGGCGCTGCCAGGGCTCCATCTGGCGCTGGTCGGATTTCTTCGGGATCTGCTTGTCCAGCTCCAGCGCCATCAGCGGGTGGACCGGATAAGGTTTGAAAGTCTCGGTGTCGACGACCGGCGGACCGCCGGCTGCGAGCGCTGCAGCATGAGCTTCGACGCCTTCGCCCAGGCTGGAGGCGATGCCGATGCCGGTGATGACCACGTCGCGGCGGTTCATGGGGCAGGCTCCGGCGTCAGGCCGATGGCTTCGATGCGGCTAAGCATCAGCGTGCGCATATCGGCGGGAAAGGGCATCAGACGGAAGCGGAGCTCGGCATCGCAGATCGGCTTGCCGCCGCTGGTCAGCTTCGCTTTGGTTGCCGCATAGCCCGAGCCTTCGATGATGAGTTCGGCGCTGGCTTCCAGCTCCGTGTTCGGCTCGACGAAGGTGCGGAAGCGCGCCTTGTCGACCGTCATCAGGAACGGCATCTGGCTGAGCCCGTTGAGGCCAAGCAGCAGATAGCCCGAGGCCTGCGCCATGGTTTCCGTCAGCAGGACGCCGGGCACCAGCGGGTGGCCCGGAAAGTGGCCCTCGAAGACCGGGCTTTCCGCGGGGACGGTGGAGCGCGTGACGATGCGCTTCTGCGACGGATCGAAGGTCACGACCCGGTCGATCATGTCGAAATATTCGAGGCGCATGCGATCCTTGGTCTGCTGGGCGCCAGAACGGCGCAAGGCCGCAGCACGGATCAGCTGATCCGCGCGACGGCCCCTATGCTCTATCGGGAGCGACGCTTCGGCTCAAGCCCGGCAAGCCTGCTGGCTCCGACCGAGGCTTTCACGCTTTCGTCGTCACGCCTTCTTGGCGGCGACGAGGTCGTCGATGCGCTTGCAGAGGTTCTCCAGCACGAAATACTGCTCGGCCGGGGCTTTGCCCTCGTTGACTTCCTGCGTCCACTGTTCGAGCGGCAGTTTGATGCCGAACGCCTTGTCGATCGCGAAGGCGATGTCGAGGAAGGCGAGGGAATCGATGCCGAGGTCTTCGATCGCGTGGCTCCGCGGTGTAATCTTCTCGCGCGGAATATCGCAGGTTTCGGAAATGATGCCGGCGACCGTCTCGAACGTGGCGGACATGCTGCGGGTGCTCCCGTCTGTTGTCGGTGATGGCGGACGACATCCGAGCGCGGGATTGTCGCCTGCGCTTGCCCCTAGTCGCCACCGAGGATGACTGAAATGCCCCCTTACACTGCGGCGGGCGCGAGGACAACCGGGGCCGGCCCTCAATGCATCATGGCCGGCTTGCGCCGGCCATGACCTGCTTCGGTGCTGCTATCCAGCTCAGGCGGCGAGGCCGCGCAGGACGTAGTGCAGGATGCCGGCGTTCTTGAAGTAGTCGATCTCGTCCAGCGTATCGATGCGGCAGAGGATCGGCACCTTCTTCACCGTGCCGTCGGCATAGGTGATCTCGGCTTCCATCATCTGGCGCGGCTTGACGTTGGCCAGGCCCTTGATGCTGACGAGCTCATCGCCCTTGAGGTCGAGCGAGGCCCAGCTGGTGCCTTCCGCCAGTGTGAAGGGCACGACGCCCATGCCGACCAGATTCGAGCGGTGGATGCGCTCGAAGCTCTGSGCGATCACCGCCTTGACGCCGAGCAGGTTCGTGCCCTTCGCGGCCCAGTCGCGCGAGGAGCCGTTGCCGTATTCGACGCCGGCGAAGATGACGAGCGGGACGTTCTCCTGCTTGTACTTCATTGCCGCGTCATAGATCGGCAGCTCTTCCTTCGACGGGTAGTGGATGGTGTAGCCGCCCTCGCGGCCGTTCGGGCCGAGCATGTGGTTGCGGATGCGGATGTTGGCGAAGGTGCCCCGCATCATCACCTCATGGTTGCCGCGGCGCGTGCCGTACTGGTTGAAGTCGGCGACCGCGACGCCGTTCTCCGTCAGATACTGACCGGCGGGCGAAGCAGCCTTGATCGAACCGGCCGGGGAGATGTGGTCGGTGGTGATCTTGTCGCCGAACAGGCCGAGTATGCGGGCACCGGCGATGTCGGTGACGGGGTCCGGCTTCTGGTGCATGCCCTGGAAATAGGGCGGGTTCTGCACATAGGTCGAATCATCGTCCCAGGCATAGGTCTCGCTCTTGGGCGCGTCGACCGCCTGCCAATGGGCATCGCCCTTGAAGACGTCGGCGTATTTGGCCTCGAAGATCGCGCGGGTGACGTTCTGCTGGATGAAGTCCTGGATCTCCTTGTTGGAGGGCCAGATGTCCTTCAGATAGACGTCCTTGCCGTCCGAGCCCTGTCCCAGCGGCTGCGTCGTCAGGTCCATCTGGACCGAACCGGCGAGCGCGTAGGCGACGACCAGCGGCGGCGATGCCAGGTAGTTCGCCTGCACGTCCGGCGAGACGCGGCCCTCAAAGTTGCGGTTGCCGGAGATGACGGCGCCGGCAATCAGGCCCTTCTCGTTGATCGTCTTGGAGATCGGCGCCGGCAGCGGGCCGGAATTGCCGATGCAGGTGGTGCAGCCGAAGCCGACCAGATTGAAGCCGAGCGCGTCGAGATCGCCTTGCAGGCCGGCCTTGGCCAGATACTCCGCCACGACCTGCGATCCCGGCGCCAGCGAGGTCTTCACCCAGGGCTTGACCTTGAGGCCCTTGGCGACCGCATTGCGGGCGAGCAGGCCGGCCGCCATCAGCACCGAGGGGTTCGAGGTGTTGGTGCAGGAGGTGATGGCTGCGATGACGACGTCGCCATGCCCGAGATCGAAGTCCTCACCCTCGACCTCGACGCGGCGCGAGAGTTCGCCGCCCTTCTTGTAGTCGGTCTCCATCGCGGCGGCGAAGCCGGCCTTGACGGCGGAGAGATCGACGCGCCCTTCGGGGCGCTTCGGACCGGCCATCGAGGGCTGGACCGTCGAAAGATCGAGCTCGAGCGTGTCGGTGAAGACCGGATCGGCGGTTTCGCGGGTAGCGAAGAGGCCTTGCGCCTTGCTGTAGGCCTCGACCAGCGCGATGCGCTCCGACTTGCGGCCGGTGGTGGTGAGATAGTCCAGCGTCTCTGCATCGACCGGGAAGAAGCCGCAGGTCGCGCCATATTCCGGGCCCATATTCGCGATGGTCGCGCGGTCGGCCAGCGTCAGGTTGTAGAGGCCGGGGCCGAAGAACTCGACGAACTTGCCGACGACGCCCTTCTTGCGCAGCATCTGGGTGACGGTCAGCACGAGRTCGGTSGCGGTGATGCCTTCCTTGAGTGCGCCGGTSAGCTTGAAGCCGATSACCTCSGGCAGMAGCATSGACTGCGGCTGGCCGAGCATCGCGGCTTCCGCCTCGATGCCGCCGACGCCCCAGCCGAGCACGGCGAGGCCGTTGACCATGGTGGTGTGCGAATCGGTGCCGACGAGCGTGTCGGGATAGGCGACCTCGACCTCGACGCCGTCGATCGTCTCGTTACAGGTCCAGACGGTCTGGGCGAGGTATTCGAGATTGACCTGGTGGCAGATGCCGGTGCCGGGCGGCACGACGCGGAAATTGTCGAAGGCGCCCTGGCCCCATTTCAGGAACTTGTAGCGCTCGGCGTTGCGCTCATATTCCAGCTCGACGTTCTTGGCGAAGGCCTTGGGCGAACCGAACTCGTCGACGATGACGGAGTGGTCGATGACCAGATCGACCGGAACCAGCGGATTGATCTTCTGCGCATCGCCGCCGAGCGCCTTGACGCCATCGCGCATCGCGGCGAGGTCGACGACCGCCGGAACGCCGGTGAAGTCCTGCATCAGCACGCGGGCCGGGCGGAAGCCGATCTCCTTGCCGGCCTTGCCCTTGTCGTCGAGCCAGCCGACGAAATTCTCGATGTCGGTCTTGGTGACCGAGCGGCCGTCCTCGAAGCGCAGCAGGTTCTCGAGCAGCACCTTCATCGAGAAGGGCAGCTTCGAAATGCCGGGCAGGCCGTTTTTCTCGGCATCGGGGAGGGAATAATAGGTGTAGGTCTTGCCGCCGGCGGTGAGCGTCTTGCGGGCTTTGAAGGAGTCGAGCGAGGCCATGTCGGGCTTGATCCTGATCAAGGGGTTGCGGTCACGACCGGCAAGTCTTCAAGGGTTTCTGCCCTTGCGGACGGCGCCGTTCGAAGGCCTAATGCGCATGACGCGCGCGCCGCCTCGGGAGTGCCCGAGCCCCGCGCCGGATCGGCGTGCGGCGTAGCCGCGGGTTCTATAGAGCAATTCCAAGAAGCGCGCTAGATGAACGAGATGTGGTCGAACCTATCGTCGGCAGCGCTGCCTTGACTCAAATTTCATTCCCGCCGACGCGCCTCTTCGCCGAGAATCTCGCCTGCCGCCGCGGTGGCAGGCTGATCTTCGAAGCGCTGAGCTTCGACCTCGGATCCGGCGAGGCGATCGCCCTGACCGGTCGCAACGGCGCCGGCAAGTCGAGCCTCCTCGCCATGCTGTGCGGCCGGCTGCAGCCGGATGGCGGCGTGATCCGGCTCGAAGGGGGCGAGGATGACGCCCATCTTGCCGAGGTTTCGCATCTGGTCGGTCATCGCGACGGGCTGAAGACGGCGCTGACAGCGCGGGAAAATCTTACCTTTGCGCAGTCCATCCTCGGTGATGCCGCTCTCTCACCGGAAGGCGCGCTGGCTGTGGTCGGGCTTGCCCATGCAGCGGAACTGCCGGTGGGCTACCTCTCGGCCGGGCAGAGGCGGCGGGTGGCGCTGGCGCGCCTCCTGGTTTCGCGCCGTCCCTATTGGCTGCTCGACGAGCCGATGTCGGCGCTCGATACCGCCTCCCAGGCCATGCTCGCCGGGCTGATGCGCGATCATCTAGTGGCGGGCGGCGCGATCCTCGCTGCGACGCATGGCCCTCTCGGTCTCGGTGGGGCACGCGAACTCAGGATCGGGCCATGAGCCGGGCTTTCATCGCGATCCTGAAGCGGGATCTCGCCCTGGCGTCGCGCGCCGGTGGCGGAGGAGAATTGGCGCTCGTCTTCTTCCTCACGCTCGTCGTGCTCGTGCCGTTCGCGCTCGGGCCGGATCTCAACCTGCTCTCGCGGATCGGCCCCGCAATCCTGTGGCTCGGCGCGCTCCTTTCGGTGCTGATAGGGCTCGACCGGTTGTTCCAGAGCGATGAGGAGGACGGCTCGCTCGATCTGATCCGGGCTTCGCGCCTGCCGCTCGAACTCGCCGTGCTGGCCAAGGGGCTGGCGCATTGGCTGACGACCGGCCTGCCGCTGGCGCTGGTTTCGCCGCTGCTCGGCCTGCTGGTGGCGTTGCCGGGCGAGGGCGTGCTGCCACTGGTCGCGACGCTGCTGGTCGGCACGCCGGCGCTCAGCTTTATCGGGGCGGGCGGAGCGGCTCTGGCGGCGAGCATCAAGCGCGGTGGGCTGATCGTGCCGGTGCTGGTCGCGCCGCTGACGGTGCCGGTGTTGATTTTCGGGGTTTCGGCCGCCAATGCGGCCGTTGGCGGCACGGTGCCGTTCCTGACACCGTTCCTGATTCTGTGTGCGATCTCGCTGGCAGCCATCGTCGTGGGGACGATCGCCGCGGCCGCGGCCCTGCGTCAGGCCGATTGAATGCTGCCGCCTCTGGCTCCGCCGAGCTCGACCGCACAGCCGCATTGCGCGGCGAGGCGCGCGACCGTGGCGACAATAGCGTCGAGATCGACCTCGCCGGTGTCGTGCCGGCTGCGAATCTCTTCGGCTGTGGCGTATAGATCGATGACGAGGGACTGGCTGGCTTTCGAGCGGATCGCCTGCTCGACTTCGCGCTGGACCTCGTCGGATAGCTGAAGCCGCATCTTCATCCCCCGCATCCAGAAAGGCAGGCTAGAGGATCGGTCTGGGGCTTGCAAGCAGCGAGGGCAAAAACTGCAACCGCTTCAATGCGATAACTATTAGCCGGCATCGGTCAACGGGCACCTCTCAAGGCACAATTCTGGGCACGATCGGAATTCCGCCGGTTCGACAAGGGTTTGGATCGAGGGGCGCCACCGCTCACACGCGCAGCTTCGTGATGTCGCAGCCGGGCTCGGGCGCATTGCTTGGAACGGGTCGAGATTGCTAAAAGCTCCGATCATGGCACCTGCGCCCCGGATGACCCCGCCAGAACGATGGCCAGCCTGATCGACCTCGCCAATCCGACGCGCTTCATGCGCTTTTCGGCCGTGCTGCTGCCCTGGCTGGCGGCCGCGGCCGCGCTGCTCATCGTCGCCGGCCTCTATCTCGCCTGGCAGGCACCGGCAGATTACCAGCAAGGCGAGACGATCCGGATCATGTTCATCCATGTCCCGGCCGCCTGGCTCGCCATGATGTTCTACTCGATGATGGCGCTCTCGGCGCTTGGCACATTGGTCTGGCGCCATCCTCTGGCCGATGTCGCCCAGAAGGCGGCGGCACCGGTCGGGGCCTGCTTCGCGCTGGTCTGCCTGATCACCGGCGCGCTCTGGGGCAAGCCGATGTGGGGCACCTACTGGGTGTGGGACGCGCGGCTGACCTCGGTGCTGGTGCTGCTGCTGATCTATCTCGGCATCATCGCGCTCTGGCGCGTGCTGGACGAGCCGTCGCGGGCGGCGCGTGCCGTGGCGATCCTCACCCTCGTCGGCTTCGTCAACGTGCCGATCATCAAGTTCTCGGTCGACTGGTGGAACACGCTGCACCAACCGGCTTCGGTGCTCCGCATGGGGGGGCCGACGATCCACCCATCCATGCTCTGGCCGCTGCTGATCCTGGCCGTTGGATTCACGCTCTTCGCCCTCGCGCTACATATGCTGGCGATGCGGGCCGAGATCATGCGCCGGCGGGTGCGGACGCTGACGATCCTGGAAGCAGAGCGGCTCGACAGACTCGCGGTGCAGGGATTGCCGGCATGAACGTGCTTGTCGAAAGCATCGGCCCGCATGCCGGCTTCATCCTCGCCGCTTACGCGGCGGCTGCGCTCATCCTGATCGGGCTGACGCTCGCGACCCTGCGCGATCACCGCGCCCAGAAGCAGGCGCTCGATGCGCTGGAGCGTCGCGGCGCCGGCCGCCGCTCTGGCCGGGAGACGTCATGAGCCAGATCGAAACCGCGCCGCGGCGGCGTTCACCGCTGCTTTTCCTGGTGCCGCTGATGATCTTTGGCGCGCTCGCCATCATCTTCGGCATCGGGCTGTTTTCGGGCGATACGAGCAAGGTGCCGTCGGCGCTGATAGGCCGCCTCGCGCCGGCGATCACGCTCGCGCCGCTGGAAGGGCTGCAGCGCGACGGCCAGCCGGTTCCGGCTTTCGGCAATGCCGATCTCGCTGGCGGACGGACGACGCTGGTCAATGTCTTTGCGAGCTGGTGTGCGCCCTGCCGGGTCGAGCATCCCGTGCTGATGGGCCTTGCCGAGACCGATGCGGTGAAGCAGGGCAAGGTCGCGCTGGTCGGGATGAACTACAAGGACGAGGCCGAGAATGCTCGCCGGTTCCTCGGCGCGCTCGGCAATCCGTTCTCCGCCGTCGGTGTCGATCGCGCCGGTCGGTCGGCGATCGAGTGGGGCGTCTATGGCGTGCCCGAGACCTTCGTCATCGGGCCGGACGGGCACATCCTTGAGAAACATGTCGGCCCGCTCGATCAGCAGGCCGCAGCCAAGCTGCTGCAGCGGGCGCTGAAGGCGCGGTGACCCGAGCGTCTGCTGCCGACAAGGGCGTTCTATCCTGAAAGAGATTCTCGGGTCTGCGCTGCGCTTCGCCCGAGAATGACGCGCTTCAGGCCGCGCGCTTGGAACCGACGAGGCTTTCGAACAGGCCGCGTCCATCGGTGCCGCCGACCAGCGAATCGATCAGGTTCTCCGGATGCGGCATCAGGCCGAGAACGTTGAAGCCGGGCGAATAGATGCCCGCGATGTTGTTGAGCGAGCCGTTCGGATTGGCTTCGGGCGTGACATTTCCCTGCGCATCCGCATAGCGGAAGGCGACGAGGCCTTCGCCTTCGAGGCGGGCCAGCGTCTGCGCGTCGGCGATATAGTTGCCCTCGCCATGAGCAATGCAGACGTCGATCGCCTGCCCCTGCGCATAGGCGCGAGTGTAGGGCGTGTCGCTGCGCTCGACCTTGAGGTGCTGGCGCTTGCAGACGAACTTCAGATTGGCGTTGCGCACGAGGATGCCGGGCAGGAGCCCGGCTTCGCAGGCGATCTGGAAGCCGTTGCAGATGCCGAGGACATAGCCGCCGCGGGCGGCATGCGCGCGAGTTGCGTCCATGATGTGGGCGCGGCCGGCGATGGCGCCGGTGCGCAGATAGTCACCATAGGAGAAGCCGCCCGGCAGCACGACGAGATCGATACCCTCAGGCAGCTCGGTATCGCCATGCCAGACATGGGTGACTTCGGCGCCGGCCTGCTTCAGCGCCTTGGCGACGTCGCCGTCACGGTTGGAGCCCGGAAAGGTGATGACGGCGGCCTTCATGGGTCAGGCTCCGATCTCGACGCGGTAGTTCTCGATCACCGTATTGGCGAGCAGCTTCTCGCAGGCGGCTTTGAGCGACGCTTCGGCCGCCGCCTTGTCGGAGCCGGCGAGCTCGATGTCGAAAACCTTGCCCTGGCGCACGGAGCCGACGCCGTCGATGCCGAGCGACTTCAGGGCGCCTTCGATCGCCTTGCCCTGCGGATCGAGCACGCCGTTCTTCAGGGTGACGGTGACGCGGGCTTTCATGAGGTTCTCCGGACGAGATTTGTTGCGGGTGCCTTAGAGCATGTTCCGCAAAAGTGGAAACCACTTTTGCGATCAGGACATGCTCAGCCTATTGGTTTTGCGCGAATTGCCTTCGTTCGGCTGATACCAGCCGAACGGAAAGCGCGCGGAAGAATCGCGGCCGGCTCAACCATTTCCCGCCGTTTCACGTGAATCAGCGGCTGCGCCAGGCGGCCTCGGCGTCCCGCCGCGCGGCTTCGGCCGTGTCGCTGACGCCAAGGGCCACCACGAGTCGGTTCGCTTCCCGGCCGTAGAGAATGGCGGTGACGGCCTGGCGCCCCGGCGTATCCAGCGAGCGGATCGTGACGAGGATGCCGCGTGCCTCGGCCGAATCGAAACGTGCGACATCGGTCGCGCTGCGGGGCGCCTTCGGCTCGGCATTCTTTTTCGGGTTCCGCTGTGCCTTGCGGCGTTCGGCGGCCTTCGCCGCCGCCTGCCGGGCGAAAGCTTCTCCGAGGCGTGCGGGGCTTTCAGAGAGAGCCCGTTCCATGTCGCGGGCCTGCTCACCTTCCAGCGCAATGACCGCGGCAAAACCCTGCTGGACGCAGGATTCGCGCGGACAGAAGACCATGGCGCGGGCTTCGAGGCCCTCGTTCAGCACCCAGGAGCCGATCGGCAGCCGGTGCCAGCCCGCCGATGCGGGCAGCTCGGCGATCCCGGCGCCGAACTGGTTTGCACAGCCGGCGAGCAGGAGAGCGCCGGCGGCGAAAAGGGCCGTGACATGAAAACGGGAGCGCATGCGCTCCCGTTTCGTAGGCGATAATGGCGGAGCGATGGCGCTCACTGCACCAGGCGCGGGCCGGTCGGGCCGGGATTCTCGTTCTCGCCCAAAATGCCGAGGCGGCGGGCGACCTCCGAATAGGCCTCGATCAGGCCGCCCATGTCACGGCGGAAGCGGTCCTTGTCCATCTTGTCCTTGGACTTGATGTCCCAGAGCCGGCAGGAATCCGGGCTGATCTCGTCGGCGACGACGATGCGCATCATCTCGCCTTCCCAGAGGCGGCCGGTCTCCATCTTGAAATCGACGAGGCGGATGCCGGCGCCGAGGAAGAGGCCGGAGAGGAAGTCATTGACGCGGATGGCCAGCGCCATGATGTCGTCGATCTCCTGCGGAGTCGCCCAGCCGAAGGCGGTGATGTGCTCTTCGGAGACCATCGGGTCACTSAGCGCRTCGTTCTTGTARTAGAACTCGATGATCGAGCGCGGCAGCTGCGTGCCTTCCTCGAGACCCAGGCGGGTCGCGAGCGAGCCGGCGGCGATATTGCGCACGACGACTTCGAGCGGGATGATCTCGACCTCGCGGATCAGCTGCTCGCGCATGTTCAGCCGGCGGATGAAATGCGTGGGCACGCCGATGTCGTTCAGGTTGGAGAAGATGTGCTCGGAAATACGGTTGTTGAGCACGCCCTTGCCGTCGATCACTTCATGCTTCTTGGCATTGAAGGCGGTGGCGTCGTCCTTGAARTGCTGGATSAGCGTACCGGGCTCSGGTCCTTCATAGAGGACCTTCGCCTTGCCTTCGTAAATGCGACGGCGGCGATTCATSGGGATGTACCGTGGCTTGAGGAAATCCAAAGGTTGCCCTTCTCTGGACGCGATGAGGTCGCGGCGGGATCTTGGCCCCTGATCTTGTCGGTCCTGCCACAGCCCGGCGATCCGGTCGGGATCGATCTTCGAGCCGGCGCAGGCGCCAGTAGTGCACGGGATGCCCGAGGGCACCCATGCGCCTGCTATATGGAGCCTCCCGGCCGTAAACGCAACAAAACGCCTTTCGGCCGCGCAAGAAGGCTTAAGCGAGGCTGAATCGGAGCGATCAGGCTGGCTCTCGGCGCCCCGACATCCTATATGATCCAGCAGTGCTAATTCCCGCCCGCGAGAGGACATGGACGCCGCATGACGACCTTCGATCAGCGCAAGGACGCCTTCGAGAACAAGTTCGCCCATGACGAGGAGCTGCGCTTCAAGGCAACTGCCCGGCGCAACAAGCTGCTCGGGTTCTGGGCGGCGGAGAAGCTCGGCAAGAGCGGCGCGGACGCCGAGGCCTATGCCAAGTCCGTCGTCGTCGCCGATTTCGAGGAAGCCGGCGACGAGGATGTGGTTCGCAAGGTCAAGAACGATTTCGCGCTCGCCAACATCAATGCGTCCGACGCCGAGATCCGCCGCGTGATGACCGAGCTGTTCCTGAAGGCCGCCGAGGATATCCAGGCCGGGCGCTGACGCATCCCGGCAGACGCAGGACGTCTCTGAAACGGGCGCATGGGCGCCCGTTTGCATTTCCGGGCCGGCCGGGTCCAACGTGCGGAAGCCTCGCGCCGTCCAAAGTGCGGGCCTTGAAACGGATGAACGCACCATGGCCAAGCCCACCGTCCTCTCCTCCCTCGCCGATCGTTTCGCCAAGGGCGACAGCATCGTCTCGGCCTGGTGCGGGCTGCCCGATCCCTCGATTTCGGCGATTCTGGCGCAGGAGGATTTCGACGCGATCACGCTCGACATGCAGCATGGGCCGATCACGCTGGGCGAGGTCATCCGCGCGATCCCGCTGATCAATGCCGCGGGCAAGCCGGCGATCGCGCGCATTCCGGTCGGCGAATTCCAGAACGTCTCGAAGCTGTTCGATTCCGGCGTCTCCGGCGTCATCGCGCCGATGATCAACACCATGGAAGACGCGCGGCGCTTTGCGGCCTACGCCAAATATCCGCCGATGGGCGAGCGCAGCTGGGGCAGCTATGGCGGCCTCGGCGCCTCCGGTCTCGACCAGAACAGCTATCTCAAGGCCGCCAACGGGTTCTCACTGACATTCGCGATGATCGAGACGCGTGAGGCGATGGCGATCGTCGACGATATCCTGGCGCTGGACGGCATCGATGCGCTGTTCGTCGGTCCCTCCGACCTGTCGATCGCGCTGTCCGGCGGCGCGCAGGTCGATGCCACCGCCCGCGAAGTCGACGAGGCGCTGAAGCATGTCGTGGCGCGCGCTTCCGCCGTGAACAAGCCGGTCGCGCTCTATGCGGCGACGGCCGAGCGGGCCAGGCAAGGTCTCGCCATGGGCGCGCGCATGGTGACGGTGATGAGCGATTCGACGCTGCTGCGGGCGGCGGCGCAGACGGCGCTCAAGATCGTGCGCAGCTAGAGCCCGTCTGAAAGCTCCCGGCCCTCATGCTGAGGAGGCCCGCGAGGGCCGTCTCGAAGGATGGGGCTCGCGGAGCTGCCAAACGGCTTCTTGGCCAGTTCAGGCGTTGATGCCCTCGCGGCGCTTCAGGATGGCGTAGTAGGCCCAGAGCAGCCGCGCGGCGACGCCGCGCCATGGCCGCCAAGCCTCGGCCATAACCTGCAGCTCTGCCGCTTTCGGCCGCTCGGTGAGGCCGAAAGCGTGCCGGGCGGCTTCCTGGATCGCGAGATCGCCGGCGGCGAAGCCGTCGCGATGGCCAAGGCAGAACAGCAGATAGACATCGGCCGTCCAGGGGCCGATGCCGGAGATCGCGGTCATCTGCGTGTGGACCCCCTCAGGCGTCGCCTGTTCGAGGGCCTCGAAAACGAAACGTTTCTCGACGAGCGCCGCGGAAAGCGCCAGCAAGGTGCGCTGCTTCGGCCGCGATAGACCGGAAAGGCGCATGTCGTCGTCGGTGGCGGCGAGCATGCGCTCCGGCGTCAGCGGGACGAAGACGCTCTCGAAGCGATTCCAGACCGCGCGCGCGCTGGCGACCGACAATTGCTGTGAGACGATGATCGAGGCGAGGCCAACGAAACCGCCTTCGCGCAGCCTCAGTGGCGGCAGTCCGGTGCGCTCGACGATGGCTTGCCAATGCGGATGCAGGGCAGCCAGCGCAGCCATACCTTCTTCGAGATCGCTGTCGCAGGTGATTCGTTCGGTCATCGCATGAGCATTGATGAAGCAGGAGCCCGCCTGCGTCAGCAGCAGTGCTTGCTGCTTGGCGGGCAGCACCAGGCCTCCTAGACAAGAACGATGGCGTTCATACCACCCGATTCCCGCAAGCCGGTCTTCCGTTTCGCGCCAAGTCCGAACGGGCGGCTGCATCTCGGCCATGCGCTCTCGGCCTTGGCCAACGAGTCACTGGCCGAAAGGATCGGTGGGCGCCTTCTTCTGCGGATCGAGGATATCGACCTCACCCGCTCGCGGCCGGAGTTCGTCACGGGGATCGTCGCGGATCTCGATTGGCTCGGAATCCCGTTCGAACCGGATATCCGCAGGCAGTCCGAGCATTTCAACGATTACGCGGCGGCTCTCGGTGCCTTGCAGGAACGCGGGCTGGTCTATCCCTGCTTCTGCTCGCGGCAGGACATTCGCGCCGAGGTGGCTCAGCGCGAGGTCGAAACGGGGCGGCCCTGGCCAGTGGATCCCGATGGGGCACCGCTCTATCCCGGTCACTGCAGGACGCTTGAACCGGATGAGGCGACGCGGCGCATCACGGCCGGCGAGCCGCATGTGCTGCGTCTCGATATGGCCAAGGCTCTGGCGATCACCGGCAACGAGCTGAGCTATACGGTTTTCGACGGCGAAGGCGGTATCCGGATCGTCTCGGCCCGGCCCGAACGCTGGGGCGACGTCGTGCTTGCCCGCAAGGACGTGCCGACGAGCTATCATCTCGCCGTTGTCGTCGACGATGCCTTGCAGGACGTGACGCATGTCGTGCGCGGCCACGACCTCGAAGCAGCGACCGATATCCATGTCGTGCTCCAGCACCTGCTCGGGCTGCCGACGCCGCTCTATCATTTCCATCGCCTGGTGCTCGACGAGGACGGACGCAAGCTCGCCAAGAGCCGGCTCTCGGAGAGCCTGGCGGAACTCAGGGCGAAGGGGGCCCGCCCGGCCGATATTCGCCGGCAACTGGGCTTCGCTTGAGCCCTAGCCAACGCCGAGGAACGTCAACCAGGCAGCGGTCGTGAACAGCGAGAGCAAGGTCGAGAGCGTGATTGCGCTCGAGGCGTCGGCCACGCCCTGCCGGTAGCGTTCGGCGAAGAGATAGGCATTGATCCCGCAGGGGCACGCCGCAAACAGCACCGCGACGCCCGACCAATGGGGGGGCATGTCGAAGATTTTCGTCGCGAGCCAGTAGACCAGGAGCGGGTGCAGCCCGAGCTTCAATCCGCTCAGCACGGTCGGCAGGGCAAGCCCCGATTCCAGCCCGTAGCGACGCATGGCGATGCCGAGGCTGATCAACGCGCAGGGTACGGCAGCACCGGCGAGCAGATCGACCAGTGTCCAGGCCGGCTCCGGAATCTGGCAGACGAAGGGGCGCACGGCCGAGCCGAGCAGGATGCCGACGATGATCGGATGGGTGAAGAGCCGCTTGATCAATTGCGGAATCGAGGCGGAACGGCCTTCGGCCAGGAGCGTCGCCACGGTCATCGTGACGGGCAGGTGAATGGCGAGCAGCAGACCCAGCGGAACGGCGCCGGCGTCGCCGTAAGCCTTCAGGATCATCGGTACGCCGACGAAGACCGTGTTCGACTGGGCGGCGGCGAAGCCTGAAACCACCAGCTCCGGCCCTTTCCGGGCGAAGAACTTGCTCGCGATGAGCATGGCCAAGGCCCAGACCACGGCGAGCCCCGCGAAATAGGCGATCCAGTAGCCCCAGGGCTGGGTCGCGGGGATGTCGGCCTTGGCGAGCGTGCGGAACAGCAGGCAGGGAACCGCCAGCACGAAGACGAAATCCGACAGGCCTTCGCCGGTCGTCTCACGCAGCAGCCTCGACCAGCGCGCGAAATAGCCGAGGCCGATCAGCCCGAAGACGGGCAGGACGACGAGGAAAGAGGCGAGCATCGGCCGGGGACCCGCGTGACGAGAGAAAGCGCCTGTTCAGGCGGTGTCGCCTCGGGGCAGCTCTGTCAAGCGTCAGATGCCTATCGGCGCCCCAATCGCCGAGCCGTCATGCGTTCAGCGCAATTGAGCGACTGCTCCGCCCGCCTTCTCGATCAGCCCGCGAATTTCATCGCGCTGGCGTTTGAATTCGGTGAGCATCGGCCCCTGCAATTCGCGCCCGCGCGGCACGCGAATCTTCAACGGATTGACGAAGTTTCCGTTGACCAGCACCTCGTAGTGCAAATGCGGTCCTGTGGAGAGGCCGGTCGAGCCGAGATAACCGATGACCTGGCCCTGGCGGACCTTGGCGCCCGGTACAATGCCGGAAGCGAAGTTCGATTGGTGCGAATAGGTGGTGACGTATCCGTTGGCGTGCTGGATCTCGGTGTGCTTGCCGTAGCCGGAAGACCAGCCGGCCTTGGTGACGACGCCATTGCCGGCGGCAAGGATCGGGGTGCCGATCCGATTGGCCCAGTCGATGCCGGTATGCATCTTCGAATAGCGCATGATCGGGTGGTAGCGCATGCCGAAGCCGGAGCGCAGCTCGCCGTCGGCAATCGGCTTGCGCAGCAGGAACTTCTTCAGCGACTTCCCTTCTTCGTCAAAATATTCGATCAGCCCATCTTCGGGGGACTGGTAGCGGAAGACCCGGCGGCTTTCACCGTTCACGGTCAGGGTTGCGGAGAGAATCTCGCCGCGCTCGCCCTCGTCATCCTCAGTGAAGATCACTTCCAGATTGTCGCCGGCATGGACGCGCTGCTGGAAGTCGAGATCATAAGAGAAAATCCGCACGAGCTCGTCGATCAGCGGGCGCGGCAGGTCGTGCCGCGCCCCGGTCTCGTAGAGGCTTTCATAGAGGCGGGCGCCGCCGGTGCCCTCATCTTCGTCCTCCTCCTCCGTCTCCTGCCGTTGCGGCCGCTGGAGGGCAAGATTCTGACGGGGCAGATCGACCGTGACGTAGGCGCCCTTGTCGTTCATCGCGATCGTGCCGTCCGGCTGTCCGTTGCTCAGCAGCGAGACTCGCATGATCTGGCGGCCGTCGCCCGGACGGGGGCCTGGTGCGTAGAGCACCTGCAGAACCTGGCCGTCGGGAAGGGCTGTCGTCCGAACCTTGCCGCCAAAGGCCGTCATCATCGCCCGGACCTGATCTGGCGTCGCGCCGGCGCCGCGCAGTGCCTGCTCGAAATTCTCGCCGCGCTTGGCCATCACCAGCTTGTCCTCGACAAGCGGCTCGCGGGAGGCAGGGATCGGCGTCTTCGGTGCGTTGGTCACGTTCTCCGGGACGACGCGAACCTCGATGCCGGAGAAGCGCGTATCTGTTGCCGGCGCATAGGCAAGGATGTCGCCGCTGCCGGCGGTCGCGCCGGTCAGGGTGCGGCTGAGCATCAGCTGTGGCGGAATCGGCAGGGCGCGCTGGCGGCCGGAGTTTGCCAGATTGGCACGCTCCTCTTCGACCTGGGAGATGATGTCGTTGTCGCTCAGCTGCGGCTTGCCGGCGGGGGTGACGATGTCGCCGAGGTCGCGTTTGACGATGGTGACGTCGGCGTCAGGCATGTCCTGGGCCGGCTCGGCATAGCGCTCTTCCGGCTGGCCGCCTTCCGCGAAAAGCCGCAGCGGATTGAAGGGCGGGATATTGCTCGCGTAGACGCCGGTGGTGAGGGAGAGGTCGGATGCCAGCCGCACGAAGGGGCGGACGCGGATGACTTCGCGGTTCCCGACCTTCTGCGACATCGGCGCCCTCAGCGTATGGCGCGCCGACATGATCGGCTGGTCGGCGACGAGCTTGTCGGCCTTGCGGGCCCCGCCGCCTTCACCCGCGGCCGACGAGCTACGCACGGCCACGGTTTCGGGCTGCTCCGGGTAGCTGGTGTCGCCACGCATCGCGACGAGTATCGCGGCACCAAGCAGCGCCGCGCCGCAAGAGCCGACGAGCGCGCAGGCGAAAAGCCATCGCAGCGAGACACCGCGCCGATCGAGCGGCTGCTGACGGGATTCGGCGGGCTGGATCGGCGGCTCGATCCCGAGATCGACCAGCAGAGCCGCAGCCTCGGGGGCAAGCGGTTCGACTGGCTGAGCGAACTCGGGATGGGCGTTCATATCGTGCGGGCTGCTTCTTGCGGGCGGTTCTGCGTGCGGGGTGCTGGATACCTCGGTGGCGTGCTCCGCCGCGGCGAAGAAGCCTTGAGCGCAATCTGACGAAAGCGCGCAAGACCATGCCCGTGCCGGAAGCGGGAATCAATCCGTCCAGCCATGGGCTGCCTCCTGTGCGGAGAGATTGCGGCTGTTTTGGGAAGCGCAGCGAATATGGTGCGACACAGCTCGCGCGTGAGCGCAAGCAAGCGCATTCGCGATGCCTTGTCACGATAGGCGGCCTCAGGACACGCCTGCTGGTTGTGGCCGCATGGGCCGGTCCGACTTTCACCTGGCGGCGGGAGGCGCTCTCGTTGTCGATCCGGACCGAGGCCGAAAGCCCGATGCTCGCGACACCGAAACAGGGCACGGTGGCGAGCCCCGGCCAGGTGTCCGAAAGGCCGCGAAAATGGTTCGTCTTGCGGGCTCGGAAAAAGAAATGCGCTCCGTCAAAAAAACTTCATGAGCGTGTTGACATGCGTTCTGGGGGTGGCCTATAAGCCACCCATCGAGACGGCGCCGCCGCTGAGCGGCGCCTCTTCTGCGCTTCCTAAGGACGCTGGGGCTGAGGCCGGTTCGCCGGGTGAGGTTCTGTCGGTTTTGTTGAAGCCCTGCTGTTTGAAAATTGAAGACAGAAAGAG
>NZ_JBFTJI010000017.1:0-64042 GCF_056395345.1 Allobosea sp. 10L422 | reverse complement strand
CAACGGGACGCCCCTGCGACAACAACACGTCAACCTGTCGCAGCTTCGCGACGATCTCTTCGGGCTTGTGCTTCTTCTGCGCCATAGCGGCTTCCTCCAAAGGCTCAAAAGCCTACTTCACGGAGGACCACTTTTCAGGGGGCAGGCCAGCGCCCGACATGCAGAAGGGGGTCGCATGTGCCGCTCCGGGCCACCCACAATGGATCGGCCAACGGTGCCGGTGGCGCCGCCCGAGGTATATGAGGCTGCCAAGGAGGCAGGTGCCCATCGTCTGGGGACATGTCAGCTTGTTCTCGCCGTGGGAGTTCAACATCGCTCCGGCCGCGCGGCCATCCAGCTTCTCATCTCGCTTCCGCTAGTCTTGATGACGGTGCCGCCTGCCGCCACCGATATCCCGCTGAAGCGCGGATGAGCGACCTCCAACCGTAAGTCCGCAGGCGACATTTCTAATGAGCACAGAAAGAGACTTGTCTAACGAGTTCTGACATCGGCCATCCCCCGCGCGTCGAGAGAGCGCAGGCTGGCGCGGGTCGGCGTGGCTAGCGTTGGAACAGGCGGTACTCGTTGACTTGCCGGTAAACGATCCCCGGCGAAAGCACGGTCGAAGGCAAGTGCCGCAGATTGGGCGAATTCGGCGCGTGCTGCGGTTCGAGCGCGACGCCAGCGAAGGCGCCATAGTTCGCCCCGCCAAGTGCCGGCACCGAGAGCGCGAGCTTGGCACCGTCATAGAGCTGCAGGCATGGCTGCGTCGTCCAGATTTCCAGCGTCACACCGCTGACCTCGGAGGTCAGCGTCGCTGCCCGCGCGAGTTCCAGCCCCGAGGCGGCGTCGCGTTCCATGGCATCGCGCCGAAGCAGGAAGCAGCAATCGTAGCGGGGTTGCGCTGCCCCGGCAGATGCAGCTCCGATCGATCGGAACTGCCGGAAATCGAACGGCGTGCCGCCCACATACGCAATCGATCCGTCCGGGATGAGCTCGGCATCGGTCGTCAGGACCAGATCGCTGTCGATCTGCAGGCGATGGCTCAGCACGTCTGCCTCATCGTCGAGCTTGAAATAGGGATGATGCGCCAGGTTGAGGATCGTCGGAGCATCGGTCGTGGCCGAAAATTCGATGCGCAGCGTCGCGCCGTCGTTGAGGCTGTACCGACACCAGACACGGACCGTCCCCGGATATCCGGCATCGCCGTCCGGCGAAACCAGCGCCAGAGTTGCGGACCGCTCGCCGATTTCGACGAAGGTCCAGCGCTGCTTGCCGAAGCCATCATGGCCTCCGTGCAGCGAGTGACGACCATTCTCATTGAGGGGCAGCTGATAATCCTGGCCGCCCAGTGAGAAGCGCCCATGCGCGATGCGATTGGCAAATCGGCCGGCGACGGCGCCCATATGGGGCGAATGTGCTGGATAATCCTCAAGGCTCTGCAAGCCAAGGACCGCTCGCCGGCAAGAGCCATCCGCTGCCGGCACGCGCAGATCGCGCAAGCTGGCGCCGTTGTCGATGATCTCGGCCTCCATGCCGGAGGGCGAGCGCAGCGTCACGCTGCGAATTGGCGGGCTGCGCTCAGTCATCGAACGGCTCCACGATATGGCGGCGGCCGAGCATGAAGGCATCGGCAACAAGCGCCAACGGCGTGAGGTCGACTTCGCTGCGGCCTGCGCGGATCAGTTCGACGAAACGGCGATAGATGCCGCGATATTCCTGCTCAGGCTCGTCGACGAGCAGGTCCCCTGCAAAACTCAGCCTCGCTGCGCCCGAGGAGAGCAGCAGCACCCCAGCATCTGTCTCGATCTCGATCGACCAGGTTTGCTCGCCGCTCTGGCGGAAATCGAATGCGGCGCGGATCGGAAGGCTCGAGGGACTCGCCAATTCGATGTCGGCGGCGATCGGCGCCTGTCGATTGGCCGGAAACGAAAGCTCCGCTCCCGTCGCGAAAACCGGCTCCGGCAGAATTTCCGTCAGGATCGAGAACGCGTTGATGCCGGGGTCGAAGACGCCGAGGCCGCCGGGTTCGAAGATCCAGCCCTGCCCGGAATGCCAGACCCGCACGTCCTCCTTCCAGGTGATCTTCACGGCGCGTGCCTTGTGCTGCGTCAGCAGCCGTCGTGCCGGCACGACGGCCGGGGCAAAGCGCGAGTGCCATATGGCGAAGAGCGTCCGCCCGCTCTCGCCTGCCCTCGCCAGCATCGGGGCGAGCTCGCCCGTCGTGGCTCCGGGCGGCTTTTCGAGCAGCACATGCTTGCCGGCGGCGAGCGCCGCGATCGCTTGAGCGCGACGCGGTTGCGGCGGCGTGCAAAGTGCGACGGCCTCGATGTCCGGAGCCCGCTCCAGAAGCTCCTCCAGCGTCGCGAAATGCGCGACGCCATTGAGACTGGCATGGCGGCTGGCGACGGCCACCACCTCGATGCCAGCTGTCGCCGCGATGGCTGGCAGATGCTGCGCCTGGGCGATCTTGCCCAGACCTACGAGCGCAAGGCGTATCGGCGTCACCACTTCGGCACTCTCCCAATCGAAACGGATCGCAGGGGCAGCCCGGCCTTGGCAGCCGCCGGCACCCCCACTTGCCGAGGATGCCGAATGAGGCGCGCGACACTGGGAGCTTCGGGCTGTGACCGCAACCGCAAACGCACAGGCGGCGCACGATCGACGAGCCGTATTGACACCGGCAGAAACACGAATAACCTCTTACTAACTCGTGTTAGATTCCGATTTTAGAGAAAAACTCGCGGGAGTGAAGACGCAGAGTGGCGACGCGGCGAGACAGAGCGAGGACGACGAGCGCGGAAGTCGCCAAGCTTGCCGGCGTATCGCGGACGACGGTTTCTCTCGTTCTCAACAACCGCAGCGGCGAGATCGGCATCTCGCCCGAGACGCGATCCCGCGTCATCGATGTCGCGACCAGCCTCGGCTATCAGCCGAGCCACGCGGCGCGCTCGTTGCGGCGCTGGCGCACGAACGTCATCGCGCTGCTGCTCTACACGCTCGACAGCTTCTACAACGCCGAAATCATCGGCGCGGCCCATGCCGCAGCGCTGGAGCGCGGCTACTCGCTGAACATCATGTCGGCCAAGTTCGACGAGGTGCAGCGCCGCGCCTATTCCCTGCTGTCGGGCGGCATCGCCGACGGCGTCATCGTCGCCGCGCCGCCTGCCGACCTCGCCGCCGATCTGAAGCGGCTTGCCGATATCGGCATGCCGATCGTGGTGATGCAGCACCACAGCCCTGATGCTGCCATTCAGGCCGTGCGCGTCGATCTGGAGATGGGAGGGCATGTTGCGACGCGCCATCTGATCGCGCTCGGCCATCGCCGGATCGGCCATATCGGGAGCGCCTCGCAGCGCCTGCTGAAACGCAAGGAGCGCTCGGACGGCTATGCGCGGGCGCTCGCCGAAGCCGGGCTGCCCGTCGATCCGGAGCTCATGGTCATGGCCGAGCCCAGCCTGGCCGGAGGTTTCGCGGGAATGGAGGAGCTGCTGGCCCTGCGCAGCCCCCCCACCGGCGTCTTCGTCTACAGCGATCAGATGGCGATCGGCGCGCTGCACGCTTTGCGCAAGCGCGGAATACGCGTCCCGGAGGAGATGGCGATCGTAGGCTTCGACGGCATCGGGCTGGGCGGCTTCGTCACGCCGGAGCTGACGACGGTCGACTATTCCCGCGCCGATATCGGCCGGCTGTCGGTCGAGGCGGTGATCGAGCGCCTGGAAGGCCGCATGGAGGCTGCGCGCGAGCAGATCCTGCCGGTGCGCCTCCTGGTCCGGGAATCATGCGGCCGAATGCTGAATGGAGGGCTTCGCCAGGAGAGTGCCTGAAAGCGCGCGCAGAAGCCGTGCACGACAAAATCAAGGGAGGGTAGAAGACAATGAAAAGCATCAATAGACGTGACTTCGTCTTGTCCGGCCTCGGAGCAGCGGCCGGCGCGAGCACAGGCATGTATTGGGGCGCAGCCAGCGCCCAGAGTGCCGTCAACCTGACCATGACGTCCTGGGGCTCGAATGCGGAAATCGCAGCGTTCAACGCGCTGATCGAGCAATACAAGGCGCGGAAGCCCAATGTCTCGATCAAGCTGGAGGTCGTGCCGAGCGGGCAATACTACCAGCAACTCGACACCCGCTTCGCCGGCAAACAGGCGCCCGACATCTTCCGCGCGCAGTATCAGCGGATCGGCCGCTACGCGCAGAGCGGCGCTGCCATCGACCTCTCGCAATATCTCGATGCCGGGTACGGGCAGGATTTCCTCGCCTCGGTCTGGCGCGCCTCGACTTTCAAGGGAAAGCCTCACGCACTGCCGCATCACACTGATACCTTCGCGCTGTTCTACAACGCCGAGATCTTCGAGAAGCTCGGGATCGACGCGCCGAAGAGCCTCGACAGGGCGATGACCTGGCAGCAATTCATCGCCGCCGCCAAGCTGATCAAGGAAAAGGCCGGGCTGAACTACGCCTTCGCCATGAACTGGCAGAACTCCAACGCCTATCGCTGGCTGATGTATCTCTACCAGCATGGCGGCCAGCTACTCGACTCCGATCTCAAAGCTCCGCAGATCAACACCAAGGAAGCGACCGAGACCGTCGCCTGGACCCAGAGCTGGTTCAAGGAGGCCCTGGTGCCGCCCAACACCTCGCTGAAGAGCTCCGAGCCGGTCCAGAATCTGTTCGCCACCGGGAAGATCGGCATGCTGCTGCATGGCGACTGGCAGATTCCGTTCATCCAAGACCAGGCCAAGTTCAAATGGGGCGTCACCTATCTGCCGCGCGACGTCGCCATGGCGGCCGATCTCGGCGGGAACGCTCTCGCGGTTTCCCGCGACTCCAAGAGCGCCGATACGGCGGCCGACTTCGTCAAGTTCATGGTCGAGGAAGAGGCGATGCGCAGCTTCGTAACGAAGGCCCAGTTCCTGCCGGTGCGCAAATCGCTGAAGAACAAGGGCTTGAACTACGACCTGCGCAACGAGGAGATGAAGGTCTTTCTCGAGCAGTCGGCAACCGTGCCCGAACACCTCGTCAGCACCATCGTTATGCCGAGCTGGGACAGGTTCAACGCCAGGCTGGCGGATGAGCTGGAACTCGCCTTCACCTCCGGCCAGGACCCGGCCGCGACGGTCGCGAATATCGAGCGGCATGTCCGTTCGGCGCTACTCGTCTGAGGGCAGGAGGATGGCTGTCGCGGAAAGGCTGAACGGACTGGACCGAGCCCAGCCCGCGACGGCCGCGCCCCTGCGCTACTGGCTCCAGGCCAAGCGGAGCCAGCTGACGCCGTACATGTTCATCGCCCCGAACATGGCGCTGTTTTCGGTCTTCGTCTTCTTCCCGCTGCTCTACGCCTTCTACATCAGCCTGCGGGAATGGAGCCTGATCGACACGCCGCGCTATGTCGGGCTCGAGAACTACGGGCGCCTGGCCAATGACGCGCTGTTCTGGCAGTCGCTGCAGAACACCGTGGTCTATTCGATCGCGACGGTGCCGATGAGCCTCGCCATCGGCCTTTTGCTCGCCGTCGCGCTCAATCGCGACCTCCTCGGCCGCACGATCCTGCGCAGCATCTTCTTTCTGCCCGTCGTGATCTCCAATGTCGCGACGGCGGTCATCGCCGCCTGGCTCTTCAACGACAATTACGGCGTAATCAACATGCTGCTGCAGCATGTCGGTCTGAGGCCGGTGGCCTGGCTGTCATCGCCCCGCTGGGCGCTGTTTTCCCTGATCGTCACCACGCTCTGGACCCGGATCGGCTTCTGCATGCTGGTCTACCTGGCGGCGCTCCAGTCGATCTCACCGACCTATTACGATGCGGCGCGGATGGATGGCGCCAGCCGGTGGCAGCAGTTCCGCTTCGTGACCTGGCCGCTGCTGCGCCCGGCCACCTTCCTCCTGCTGATCCTGGGCGTCATCCACTCCTTCCAGGTCTTCGACCTGATCTACGTCATGACCGGCGGCGGCCCCGGCTTTTCGACGACGATGATCGTCCAGTACATCTATCAGGCCGCGTTCGTCAGTTCCGAGATGGGCTATGCCAGCGCGATGGGCGTGGTCCTTTTCGTCGTGATCCTGCTTTTCACCCTGCTGCAATGGCGGGTGAACCGGCGGGTCGAAGATGTCGCATGAGGGCCCGGGCATGATCGCAGGAACGAACCCGCGCGCCCTGCCCCGGCGCCTCGAGGCCACGGGCATCTGGCTGCTCCTGGTCGCCGGCGCCGGCGTCATGGCCTTTCCGGTCTACTGGATGTTCGCCACCGCCGTGCGGCCGAAGGACGAGGTCTTCAGTGGCGCCGCCGGCCTGGTGCCCTCGCGCTTCGTCTGGAGCAACTTCGCCGAGGCGATCGAGCGCGTGCCCTTCCTTCATTGGGCGATGAACTCGCTGGTGATCACGGTGATCGCCGTGGTGATCACCGTGATCATCAACCTCCTCTGCGGCTATGCCTTCGCGAAATTTCGCTTCGTCGGCCGCGACATCATGTTCCTGGCGGTGCTCTCCGCGCTGATGATCCCGTTCCAGGTCATCATCGTGCCGCTCTTCCTGGTGGTCTCCGAATTCGGTCTGCTCAGCGATTATTGGGGCGTCATCCTGCCGCGCGCGGCAGAGGCCTTCGGCATTTTCATGGTGCGCCAGTTCATGGTCTCGATCCCCGACGAGCTCATCGAGGCCGCGCGGATCGACGGCGCAAGCGAACTGACGATCTTCTTCAAGATCGTCGTGCCGCTCTCGAAGCCGATCATCGCGGTGCTCGTGATCTTCACCTTCATGTGGCGCTGGAACGACTTCGCACTGCCGCTGATCGTGCTGATCAAGCAGGACATGTACACCGTCCAGCTCGGGCTGAACCTGCTGCGCGGCCAGTTCAATACCGAATGGACCATGATCATGGCCATCGCGCTGCTTTCGCTGGTGCCGATGCTGATCATCTTCATGTTCTTCCAGCGCTATTTCGTCCAGGGCATTTCCGGCTCCGGGCTCAAGTGAACCGTCCGCCGCCGGCGGGCGCAGTCAAACCGACGTGTCGAAAAGGAAAGTCCGGTGGTCAAGATTGCCATGATCGGTGCGGGCAGCGCCGTTTTCGTCAAGAACCTGCTGACCGACATCCTGAACTTCACCGAGCTCGGGCGCGTCGTGATCTCACTGCACGACATCGATCCCGAGCGCCTCGAGACCGGCGGCATGATGGCGCGCTGGACCGCCAGGCAGTTCGGCGCCGATGCCGTCATCGAAGAGCATCTCGACCGCAAGCGTGCGCTCGCGGGCTGCGACTTCGTCATCAACATGGTCCAGATCGGCATGCACGAAGCGACCATGATCGACTTCGACATCCCGCGGAAATACGGGCTAAAGCAGACCATCGCCGACACCGTCGGCATAGGCGGCATCTTCCGCGGATTGCGCACGATCCCGTTCATGCTCGATCTCGTCGGGGAGATGCGCGAACTCTGCCCGGATGCTGTGCTGCTGAACTACACCAATCCGATGAGCATCCTGACCTGGGCGGTCTACCGCGCCTTCCCCGAACAGTGCGTCGTCGGGCTGTGCCACAACGTCCAGCACACGGCGCGTGATCTCGCATCCTATCTCGGGGTCGAGCTTCCGCAGCTGAGCTATGATTGCGCCGGCATCAACCACATGACCTGGTTCCTCAAGCTCCAAATCGACGGCCGGGATGCCTACCCAGCCCTGCGGCAGGCGATGGCGGACCCGAACATCTACGCCAAGGACAAGGTTCGCTTCGAGCTGATGCGTACGCTCGGCTGGTTCGTCAGCGAGTCGAGCGAGCACAATGCCGAGTACACGCCGTACTTCCTGCGTCGCGACGACCAGATTGCCGAATACGACGTGCCGGTCGATGAATATGTCCGCAGGAGCCTGCGCAATCTCGATCGCTATTCCGAGACGCGTCGCAAGCTTCTGGCCGACGAGACCTTCCCGCTGGAGCGCAGCGACGAATACGGATCGCTGATCATCCGGGCCATGGTCACCGGCGAGCCGACCGTGATCTACGGGAATGTCGAGAATAAGCACCTGATCGACAATTTGCCGGAAGGCTGCTGCGTCGAGGTGCCGATCATCGTCGATCGGAACGGCCTGCGTCCCTGCCACGCCGGAGCGCTTCCGCCCGAACTGGCGGCCCATTGCGCCCCGCATGTCTTCGTTCAGGATCTGACTGTGCGCGCAGCGCTCGAGGGCGACCGCGAACGGGTACACCGCGCCGCCGCTCTCGATCGACATGCGGCGAGCGTCCTGTCCCTGAAGGAGACGCGCGCGATGGTCGACGAACTCCTGGCTGCTCACGGCGACGCCATGCCCAGATGGAGAAACGCCGCCTGATGGCGCGGCTCTTCCGGAGCGGACCGACGCCAAGCGCGCGCCAGGGCAAGAGCCTCTTCAAGGCGGGCTGATCGCTTGGGCCAATCGGTGATCGAACGGATCCAGCACGGCTGGTCGCCACAGCAGATCGCCGGCCGGATGCGGCTCGAGCGCCCTCCGATCTCGGTCAGCCACGAGACGATCTACAAGTTCGCCTATTCGGCCGATGGTCAGGCCCTCAAGCTCTGGCGGCATCTGCCGGAACACCGCGCGCGCCGCCGCCCGCGCCAGGCGCCGGCATGGCAAGCGCTTCAGCCCGGAACTGAACATCCTGCGCCGCCCGGACGTCGTCGCCGACCGCAAGCAGTTCTGCGATCTCATCCAGTTCCGTCAGAAGTTCGGCAAGGCCAATGTGACATCGCTGGTCGAGCGGGTCAGCCGCGTCGCCGTCCTCTTGCGCAACAATGATCGGCAATCGCGGCCGATCATAGAGCGGCTCGTCGGCGTGCTGCAGGCCCTGCCCCATCGCGCCGCCGCTCGATCACTTTCGACCACGGCACCGAGTTCACCGACTGGCCCTATCTCCAGGCCGGGATCGGGTCTCAGACCTGGTTCTGCGACCCGCAATCGCCCTGGCAGAAGGGTCCCGTCGAGAACACGAACGGCCGGGCCAGGAAATGGCTCTCGCGCGACGTCGATCCCCTCTCCCTCGCCGACCAAGAGCTCAAGGACATTTGCGAGCGCTTGAACACCACGCCGCGAAAATGAATGGGCTACAGGACACCGGCCGAGGTCTTCCGGGCCCAGATGCGGTCGGTTGGATCGGATCACACGGCCGCAAGTCGCGCTTCAGCGAGAACTCACACTTGCAATTGTTCGACTTATATCGACAGCCTCCCCTCGTCGTCGATCAGGATCAGGCGGGCAGGCGGAGCATCACTCCAAGTCCAGAGTACCAGGTTTAGATCACCCAATCCTGCTCCCGGAGCGAAGCTGCGGACCAAAAGGCCGTGATAACCGCTTCCCATTAATCGCCGGGCGAAGGATTGCGTTTGGGATACGCCATTCGCCTTCATCTCGTCGCGCCAAGTTGGCGCCATGAGCAAATCCGTGTCCATGCCCTCTGCAGCAATTGCGTCGACGTCGCGCGTGTCGAAGATCTGCTCGATCTCCGCTTCATAAGAGACGAGCGTGGTCGGCTGGAGGTTGCCGACTTGGTTCGCCTCGCGCAGCGCTGTCAGGACAGTCAGGGAGGTGTAAAGCGCCGGCATGCCCTTCGCATTGAACCGCCCTCCATACAGCTCAGCTCCGCGCCCTGAGAGCGGCTCGCGGGCAAAAACCGGATTGAGCGCGCGATAAAGCTTCCCTTGGTAGCTGATCGCCATGGTCAGGCATGAACGCCGGCATCAACTGCGTCTACGTAGTCGAGCACATCTTCGGCACGGCCCGCGCGTACAAGCTGCATAGCAGTTTGGCCGGAAAAGCCGGGTAGCGGCTCCGACCGATACCAAGCATAAGCAATCAGCGCTGATCCGAAGCGCGATTCAACTTTGTTGATTACCTCGACCATCTCCCGCAGTCGGCGCTGCGTCCGCTCCGACTGAACCCGATCCCGCCGCTGGACGGCGTCCTTGCCGAGGCCAGCCGTCCGGGCGACCTCTTCGCTGGTGGTGCGGAAAGCGTCCGCGATTTTGCGAGGAGCGAAGATGCCGTCATCAGCATATTGCGCGAGACCCATGATATCCTCCCTCTAGCCCGCCACTCATACTGACGCTATATCGCGTCAGTATGAGCGCATTGCAAGGGGCTGAACGAGCAGGCATACGCGAAGTGCTTAGCGATCTGGTCACGCGGTACGAGCCGTCGCCTCACTCGACTCAAGAGACGCTGAGTTTGACACTACAGCGCATTGGTACTTGTCTGCCTCACCCAAGAAAGAGCCCGCCGCTGACCAGCGGCGGGCTCGTTGTGAGTGGAACCATAGTTTGCCTTTATTGGCGCATCAACGCACCGCACTCGCGGCAGGCTTTCTTTTTGGCAGCGATGACCGGCTTCTTGTGGAAGGCGATCAAGCGGCTGACCGTTGGCTTCGGCCAGGTGCGGATGTTCGGGAGGCAGGTCTTCATGGCTGTGCGCCAGGCTCTCGGCGTCCTCCGCCCGCCAGACCTGAGTGGCCGTGGCGAGCGCAGCGAAGGTTAGCACAGCGAAGACCAACGCACCGAGAGCGGAAGCGTCGCCCCGAGCCAGCCTGCAAGCGGGTAGGTTAAGAGCCAGCAGGCATATGAGAGCGCGAACTGCGCCGCGAATACGGCGGTTCTGTCGGCAGCCTGGGCGGAACGCCGCAGCAATCTGCCGGTTGGGGTCTGTACCCCCGAATATCCGGTGCCAAGCAGCAGCCAGGTAACCAGGAGCAAGGGCCAGGCCCAGGTTCCCGCGACCGTGGCAGCCGTCGCAACGTCGGTCCATCACGCTGAGAATAGGGCGGCGAAGAATGTGAGCACGAGACCGAGCCAGCAGTCCGCGGGCACGCGCCGTAATCACGCAGCCTGTCCTGGAACTTATGGGCTCACTGACACGTAGTTGGGATGGTGTTGCAGGTCCGCCCGCATCGGGCGGTACCGCGCGCCATGGCAGGAAGTGGCTATGGCTCACCCGGTCAAGCTCGTTTCCATCGCGACGGCTGTCCCGCCCCAGGAATTGAGCCAACGCGATGTTGCAGCCGCCGCCCATCGGAATTTTGCTGACCGCTATCCCGATTTCGAGCGCCTTGCGGCCGTTTTCGAAAGTTCGGGCATCAGCCGCCGATATGCAGTCCGGCCGATTGAGTGGTATTTGCAGCCATTAGGATGGCCCGAGCGCAGCGCCGCCTATATTGCTGGCGCTTGCGACCTGTTCGTGGAGGCAACGACGAAGGCGCTGGGCGTCGCCAGCCTTCAGGCATCCGAGATCGATATGATCGTGACGGTCTCATCGACGGGCATAGCGACCCCCAGCCTCGATGCCCGTGTCGCCGAGAGACTTGGATTCCGAAGCGACGTCGAACGTGTGCCGGTGTTTGGCCTGGGATGTGCCGGCGGCGTATCGGGTTTCTCGATCGCGTCTCGATTGGCCGCGTCCCGCCCGGGTTCGACAATCCTCCTCGTGGCTGTCGAGATCTGCTCGCTGGCTTTCCGACTTGATGTTTTGACGAAGGCCAACATTGTTGCGACCGCCTTGTTCGGCGACGGCGCCGCAGCCTGCATCCTGAAGGCAGGACCGGATGGTATCGCCGCGGTCGAGATGACCGGGCAGCACATGTGGCCCGATACGCTGGATATCATGGGATGGACTGTCGATCCCGAGGGCTTCGGCGTGATCTTCGACCGGGCGATCCCGCCCTTCGTGGAGGAGCGGCTCAACCCGGCCATCACAGGCATCCTGAAGCGTGAAAGGCTATCGCTTTCCGACGTCGATCTATTTGCCTGTCATCCCGGCGGGAAGAAGGTGATCGAGGCCCTGGAGATCGCGTTGTCACTCGGGCAAGGAGCGCTCGACCACGAACGTGCCGTCCTTTCCGACTATGGCAACATGTCGGCTCCGACCGCCCTCTTCGTCCTCCAGCGTGCGATCGCGGCAGGCCTGCCCYCGCGCACGCTTCTGACGGCGATGGGGCCGGGCTTCACCGTGAGCTGCGCCTCGCTGCGGCAAGGGACATGACACCGGCCATCGTCTTGCTGGCCCTGGCGACTGCCGAGCGGATCGGAGAACTCTGGCTCGCGAAGAGAAACACGTCTGCCTTGCTCGCCAAGGGCGCCGTGGAGAAGGCTGCCGGCCACTATCCGCTGATAGTCCTGCTGCACGCAACCTGGCTGATCGGGCTCTGGGGGCTTGGTTGGGCACACGCGCTCCATTTCGGCTGGCTCGCGGTTTTCTGCCTGCTTCAAGGGCTGCGCTTTTGGGTTCTGGCGACGCTGGGCGGTCGTTGGACGACTCGCATCATCGTAACACCCGGCGAAAGGCTCGTGGCGCGGGGCCCTTACCGGTTCGTGTCGCACCCGAACTACATCGTCGTCATTGGCGAGATCGCTGTCTTGCCGCTGTGCCTTGGCCTGCCATGGTTCGCCCTTGTCTTTTCGATCGCCAACGGCCTCGTCCTGACGATCCGCATTCGCGCGGAGAATACGGCACTTGAAGAGGTTCGTCATGCCGCCCCGGGATGATGTGATGGGCGAAAGGCGCGTCAGCGTGGCGACATGGATCGGCTTTGCCGCCATGTGCATCGGCATGTTCATGGCGATCCTCGACGTGCAGGTTGTCGTGACGTCCCTGCCGACGATCCAGAGCGCACTGGACCTTCCGCCCGACCAGATGAGTTGGGTCCAGACCGCCTATTTGATCGCCGAGGTCATCGCGATTCCGCTGACCGGTTTCCTGACGCGCTTTCTCTCGATGCGCTGGCTGTTCGTCGTGGCGCTCGCCATCTTTACCGTAGCTTCCATCGGCTGTGCGGCGAGTCAGTCGTTCCCAGCCCTGATCGCTTGGCGCGTCCTCCAGGGGTTTTCAGGTGGTACTCTGATTCCCGCGGTTTTTTCGGCTGTTTTTTTGCTCTTTCCCCCGAGCAGGCAGCCCATCGCGACGACGTTGGCTGGCGTCTTTGCCGTGCTGGCGCCTACGGTCGGGCCGATCGTCGGCGGTTGGATCACGCAGACCTATTCCTGGCATTGGCTGTTCTTGATCAACGTCATTCCCGGTATCCTCTCAGCAGGACTTGCTGGTTTCCTCCTGCCACGTGACAAGCCGAACTTCACCGAAGCGCGCAAGCTCGATGCCCTGTCTCTGGTGATGATGGCGATCGCGCTGGCCGCGATCGAGATCGCACTGAAGGAGGCGCCTCAGCGTGGATGGATTTCGGGCCTGATCCTGGGGCTCATGGCACTAAGCCTGGCAAGTGGTTTCTGCTTCATCAAGCGGACGTTGCAAGCCGACAATCCGATCGTTGATCTCAGAAGGTTTGCCGACCGGAATTTCATGATCGGCAGCATCCTAAGCTTTGTTCTCGGCATCGGGCTGTTTGGATCGGTCTATTTGATGCCGGTCTTCCTGGCCTTCGTGCGCGATCACAACGCCCTTGAGATCGGCAAGATCATGCTGGTGACCGGCGTCGCCCAACTTGCCATCGCGCCGGTTGCCGTCGCTCTGGAGCGTCGTGTCGAAGTCCGCTTGTTGACCGGCATCGGCTTCGCCCTCTTCGCCATCGGCTTGGGACTGAGTGCACTTCAGACCCCGCAGACCGACTACGACGCGATGTTCTGGCCGCAGGTCGTCCGTGGCCTGTCAATCATGTTTTGCCTTCTACCACCAACGCGCCTTGCATTGGGACAGCTTCCCCCGATGCGCGTTCCAGACGCCAGCGGCCTGTTCAACCTGATGCGAAACCTTGGCGGCGCGATCGGTCTCGCCCTGATCGACACCGTCATCTACAGCCGCTCGCCTTTGCACGGCACGGCGATCATGGAGCGGCTGCAAAGAGGTGATGTCGAGACGGCGAAGTTCATCGGCGTGCCTGTGGGACTCATGGCAATGCGCCCGCCCGGGCCGCTCGACGCGCAGGCGCAGGCGCTGCTTCAGCCACTGGTCGAGAAGGCAGCTCTGGTCCTGTCGATCAACGAGGCCTGGGGACTGGTTGCTGTCCTCACAATCGCAGCATTGGCATTTGTTCCCTTCGCCAGGAAGGTGCCCATCGGCGATCAGCTTCGCGTTTGAGGGGCTTGGTGCCGAGCTATATGTCGGGAAAGCCCGGCGCGGCGACGCATTGCCCTTCAGCGCCAGCGGCAGCTTCCTACGCCCTGCCTACGATATCGGTCGTGACGTCAACATCGTCGACGACCAGATCGACATCGAGTTCCAGGGCCGGCTGGCGCGATGAGCACAAACTTGAGAGCGTGTCCGAGCGCGGGAAATCCCGGCTCGGATAATCGACTTGCGACCGGGGAAGCGCCGAGCCGTCCGTTCCGCTGGCATTCGGCCAACGTCTCGTTGCATTGGCTGACCTTACCTACTGATCAAGTTGAGGGAGCGGACCTTGCCGCCGTTGCTCATCGCTAACGCCAGGAGTGCGCTTAGGGACCGGAGAGGAAGTCAGGCCCGGGAGAAGGCAGTCGTATGGCGGTTTGGATGTCCTCGCCACGATAAAAAATTGCTCGGGGCTCCCTGCTTGAAGCATCCATCAACCTGTCACGGGCGAATTGAGTCGCCTCCGATAACAGCAAGCAATGGCTTCGTCGCAGCAGCAGATCTGACTTGCTACTCACAGTCCGGACGCGCGCCGGGCCATCCTCGGCGACGCTGTGGCGGCCCGCGACTGCCCCAAAGGTGAACCTCACCAGGGCACGCCTCCTACAGGATCGAGGTGACGAGTCGGTCCAGCCGCGTCCCTTCGCGCTAGAACACCCTGACGAGAGCGGCGGCGACGATGCCCGTCACGGCTCCTCCGTGAACGTCGCCGACATAATGCGTTCCGACATAGACCCGCGAAATCGACACCAGCACGGCAGCGGCCAGGAACAACAGGCCCATTCGGCGCATCCCGTGGACTAGGAATGCTGCGGCGATGGCAAAGGTCGGGGTCGCATGATCGGACGGGAAGGATGGGTCGGAACTGTGCTCGATCAGCAGATGGGTGACGCCGCCGTCGTAAGGCCGGACGCGGTGAACGAACAGCAGGACGATCTGGTGACACTGCAGGTTGGGATCCCTGACGCCGGCGCGATATTCCCGCTCTACAGCTCGCCGGTCAGGGGGCGCGATCTACCCGAGGCGCGCCACAAGTGGCCGGGAGTACGGGAACAGGCGGCGGCCGTCGTGGTTCTCTATCTGCAGCGATGTTGAGTTGGTGAGGCCCACGATGCCTGACGAACGAACAGAGATTGCGGTCGAAGCAGCAGCGAAAACGTTCCATGAAGCCCGACGCGCCGGCCCCGGACGCCTCGACATCAAGAACAGCGTGGATCTCGTCCTCGCCGACGCCGATCGTAGCGCCGATCCGAGGCAAATCGATATCGCCAAGGCGCTTCGCAGCGCCCTTGAAGGTCACCATGACAATGCTCCAGGAATGAAAAAGCCCGCGCGCGGCGGGCGAGGAAATGGGGCGCGGCCGGTCACAGAATGATCGCGTCAGCGCTGCATCGGGATCACCCAATGGCCATCGCATGCGCCTCTCATTGGCCGATCGAAGGATCGGAGAAAGCGTATGACCTATGCCTGTGCCGTTGCCGGCGTTGCGATCAGCCTTCTGCTCGTGACCAACAAGGGTCTGCCGACGAAGAAGGAGAGCTGCGCCAAAACGCCGAAGGGGTCCGTCGTCGCCTTATTGGACTGCGGGCCACGGCCAACAACAAGCGAATAGCCGGCGACCAGCGCCCGCCGTGCTGCGGTCGTGTCCATCAAATGCTCCGGATGTGATGCGGAACCCCACCCAACGCGTGAGGGTTAAGTTGAGGAGATTTCAATGATCGCAGCGGAGGTCCGCATGCTGATCCCGGTAACGCTATTCGCGACGCTGCTGATCGCACGCTCCGTTGCCTAGGCAGTCGGCCGACCTGCTTCCGCTTTCAGGCGAATAAAAAATCGCTCTGCGTCAGCGTGTGCGTGAAACTGTGGAGCGTCACCTGATCTGCTCCCGCCGTAATGACGGTATCGGCGCCGCTTTGCGCAACGGTCAGGTCGGCGAAGGATTGCACGCCCGCCACGCCGCTGAACGCGATTTTGTCCTGCTGGACCTGGCTGAAGTCTTCGATGATGTTATCGGTCCCCACCGTCATCGAACCAGCGTCCTTGAACAGGAACACATCGGTGCCGCCTTGAGCCTGGTCGCTCAGTTGTCCGTCGCCCCACATGTCGTTGCTGACCGCGGATCCGGATGCTGCGGTCCCGGCGATCAAGGTATCGTTGCCGCCCTTGGCGGAGCCCGACAGGTTTGCGGCGTCACCGAAGAGAACGTTCGTCATCGTGGCACCGTCGGTGTTGTTGCCGCCGGTCAGCGTATCCTTGCCTCCGTGCGCAGAACCGGACCGCACGTTTGAGCCGGCGGTTAAGCTGAAAAGGGCTCAGGCCTACCGAGCTTGCCAGGTCGGTGAGGCCCGCGCTCGACGAATTGATCGCCTCCATTCGCGCGAGGATATCGATGATGTCGAGATCATCTAACGCCTGCGGCGCGCGAAGATCATCTTCTGGATCTGAAACAGGAAGCAGTAATTCCATTCAACGCAACGGTCTATTGGCGTCCAAGATTCGACAATAAGAAGCTAACCCATGCAGCATGTCATCGCGAAAATTGCGTCGTTCGCTTCCAGCCAGGCCTTAATGTCCGCGAGGCGCCGCGCCGCTTCAAAACAGGCGCGGATGGGGGCGCCCGGCCGTTTGGCGCCATAAGCGGAAGTTCGAGCCTCGCCAGGAAGCAGACATTGCAGTGAGGTCGGAATGTTTGTGGCCCAGCTTGGACTGTAGCTTTGGAAGCCTAATGCCAGCCGCTGGGGCGAGCAGACAGTGACAAAACTAGGATAGCTTTAGTGTCTTCGGCACCTCATACACCGGTATGAATTGTGCGGACTTCAATCACGAGCGATGCTCCAGCTGCGGCTGTCGTTTGAGACCGAATGTCCGCCGCTTTTCCGGAGTGTGTCTTGCTCTGCCCCCTTGTGCAGGACGCAAATGGCCGCCGCATCGATGATGCGGCGGCTTCTCGCTGATTGATCGTCATCCCGTCCGGCTGGGAAGCGATGCCGTGGAACGCCTGGTATGGGCAGATCGCTCCCCCAGGTGCGTGAAAGGCGGCTTCACGCTTTGCCGCCTGCGAAGGAGAACCCGCTATGTCGAAGCGAAATGTCGCAGATCTGATCATCGAAACGTTAGGCCGCGCCGGGGTCGGGCGAATCTATGGCGTCGTCGGCGACAGTTTGAACGGACTGACCGAAGCATTGCGGCAGGCAGGCACGATCGAATGGGTTCACGTGCGGCACGAGGAGGTCGCGGCTTTTGCCGCCGCCGGTGAATCCCAGGTGACCGGTGGGCTCGCGGTCTGCGCCGGGTCCTGCGGCCCGGGCAATCTTCACCTGATCAATGGCCTCTATGACGCGCAGCGCAGTCGCACCCCGGTGCTGGCCATCGCCGCGCAAATTCCCTCGGCGGAGATTGGCGGCGGTTACTTTCAGGAGACGCATCCGCAGAACCTGTTTCGCGAATGCAGCGTCTATTGCGAGACCGTCTCCGACCCCAGCCAGATGCCCTATGTGCTGGAGAATGCGATACGGGCTGCGGTCGGCGAACGTGGCGTCGCCGTCGTCGTGATTCCGGGCGACATCGCACTGAAGGAGGCGCCCGAGCGCGCTACTGCGCCGGCCCCGGGCCTGCTGCCCCCGCAACCGGTCATCAGCCCCGCCGCCGCCCAGGTCGAAGCCCTGGCCGGCCTGCTCAACAACGCAAGGCGGGTGACGCTGTTCTGCGGCCGCGGCTGCGCTCATGCGCATGGCCAGTTGATAGAGCTGGCGGACATGCTGAAAGCGCCCATCGTGCACGCGCTGGGCGGGAAGGAGCATGTCGAATACGACAACCCCTACGATGTTGGAATGACCGGCTTCATCGGATTTTCCTCCGGCTACGCAGCGATGCATGCGTGCGATCTGCTGCTGATGCTGGGCACCGACTTTCCCTACAAGCAATTCTTCCCCAGCGACGTCACCATCGCGCAAGTCGATATCCGGGCAAGCCAGCTCGGGCGCCGGTGCAAACTCGACCTCGGCATCGTCGGCGATGTAGCCGCAACCCTCGATGCATTGCTGCCGCATCTCACGGAGAAGCAGGACCGGAGGCATCTGGACGACAGCCTCGCTCACTACAAGCGCTCGCGCGAGGGCCTGGATGCGCTGGCGCGCGGAACGCCGGGGCGCAGGCCGGTTCACCCGCAATATCTGGCGAAGATCGTAAGCGACGAGGCCGCACAGGACGCGGTCTTCACGTTTGACGTTGGTACGCCGACGATCTGGGCCGCCCGCTATCTGCGGATGAACGGCAAGCGCCGATTGGTCGGCTCCCTCGTCCACGGATCGATGGCGAATGCCATGCCACAAGCCATCGGCATCCAGGCAGCCCAACCTGGCCGACAGGTCATCTCGCTCTCGGGAGATGGCGGCTTCACGATGTTGATGGGCGATCTCATCACGCTCAAGCAGCAAAAGCTGCCCGTGAAAGTCGTCATCTTCAACAATGGAACGCTCGGCTTCGTAGCGCTGGAGATGAAGGCTGCCGGCTTTGTCGAACTGGGGACCAATCTGGAGAACCCGGACTTTGCCGCAATGGCGCGCGCCACGGGCATTCACGGCGTGCGGGTGGAGGATCCGGGTGACCTGCCGGGCGCGGTCGCAGACATCTTCCGTCACGACGGGCCGGCCGTCCTCGACGTGGTAACCGCCACCCAGGAGCTCTCGATGCCGCCGACGATTTCGCTCGAGCAGGCCAAGGGCTTCGGTCTGTGGGCGCTGCGGGCCGTCATGAGCGGGCGCGGCGACGAAGTGCTGGACCTCGCGAAACAGAACCTGCTGCCGCGCTGAAGCTCTCGGAGAGCCTGAGCTCGTTGAGCGAGGCATTTCCGGTATCCGGCGCGGCGGAGCATTCGCGATAAGCGAGGGCGGAGATAGCCGCCCTCGCTCGACCATGCCTGGCAGAGCGCAACAGCGCGCTCAGCCCTTGATGAAGGCGAGCAGGTCCGGATTGATGACGTCGGCATGTGTCGTCAGCATGCCGTGCGGGTAGCCCTCGTAAACCTTCAGCGTGCCGTTCTTCAGCAGCTTGACCGACTTCAGCGCCGCGTCGGCGATCGGCACGATCTGGTCGTCGTCGCCATGCATGACCAGCGTCGGCACGGTGATCGCCTTCAGGTCGTCGGTCTGGTCGGTCTCGGAGAAGGCCCTGATGCCATCATAATGGGCCTTGGCCGAGGCGATCATGCCCTGGCGCCACCAGTTCTGGATCACGCCGGGATAGATCGTCGCACCATCTCGATTGAAGCCGTAGAAGGGCCCGGTGGGTACGTCGAGGAAGAACTGGGCGCGATTGCCGGCGAGTGCCTTGCGAAAGCCGTCGAAGACCTCGATCGGCAAACCTTCCGGGTTGCTCGCCGTCTTGAGCATCAGCGGCGGCACCGCGGAGACGAGTACGGCCTTGGCGACGCGGCCCGCCGGCTGCCCGTGCCTGGCGACATAGCGAGCGACTTCGCCGCCGCCGGTGGAGTGACCGATATGAACGGCATTGCGCAGGTCGAGATGCTCGACCACGGCGGAAGCGTCTGCCGCATAGCTGTCCATGTCGTGGCCGTCGCCGACCTGAGCAGAACGGCCATGGCCGCGCCGATCATGCGCAACCACGCGGTATCCCTGCTGCAGGAAGAACAGCATCTGGGCGTCCCAGTCGTCCGACGACAGCGGCCAGCCATGGTGGAACATGATGGGTTGGGCATCCCCGGGGCCCCAGTCCTTGAAGAAGATATCGACGCCGTCCTTGGTCTTCACGAAGCTGCTGGTCATTTGAATCGTCTCCTGCGGGGGGGGCGCGCGAGCGTCCGAAGCCGAGAAGCCGGCGACGATGACGCTGGCCCGCCCTTGTCTCCGAGAGTGGGCTGACGAAGAAAAGGTAGGCGAATGGGTATCGCGCCAGAATCCTACGCTCGGTTCGCCGCTTCATACTTTGGTGTGCGGCGTGCCACTCAGCTGCGCCGCGACAGAGCCGCCTCGAGCTGGCTTGCGATCGTGTCGGGTTCGGCAGGCTTCTCGAGAAGCGCGCACGCACCGGCGGCCATCACCCGGCTGCGTGTTACCTCCGAAGGAAAGGCCGTCATGAAGATCATCGGGAAGCGTCGCCCCGCCGCGATAAGCTGTGCCTGCAGCTCATCGCCCGTCATCTCAGGCATCTGGATATCGGTGATCAGGCAATCGGGATCACCGCTATCGCAATCCTCGAGGAACTCCCGCGCCGAGCCGTAGCTATGGGCATCATATCCCAGCGAGCGGATCAGGCTCGAGAGCGAGCTGCGAACGCCATCGTCGTCATCGACGATCGCGATGGTTGGGGGGTGCTGCATGTCTCTACGTTTCTGGGTAACGGCGACGCGCCAAAGGGAAGGCCTGCGCGTGTCTTGCCACCGTTATGGCTGATCGCCGACGATCCGAACATCATACGCAGGTTTGCGGTCGAGCATTCACGGGCGCCGAATGCCCAACGCCTCGCCCATGCGGACGAGATCCGCCAGCGTGCGCACTCCCATCTTGCGCATGACGTTGCCGCGATGGATCTTCACCGTGATCTCACTCAGGCCGAGGACGCCGGCGACCTGCTTGTTCATCAGGCCTGACACGACATGCGTCATGACCTCCCGCTCGCGCGGCGTTAGGTTTTGGTAGGCGCCACGAAGATCGCCCAAAGCCGCCGCGGCGCTGCGCCGCTGTTTGTCGCGCTTGATCGCAGCCATAGCGGCGTCGAGCATTTCCTGGTCACGGAAGGGCTTGGCCAGGAAGTCTACGGCCCCTGCCTTCATCGCGCGGACGGTCATTGGAATGTCCCCATGGCCGGTCATGAAAACGACCGGCAAGGCGATTCCTTTCTCTGCCAAATGGCCTTGGAAATCGAGGCCGCTGATACCCGGCAAGCGCACATCGAGAACGATGCAGCCGGGCACATCGGGAAGCGGCCCCTCCAGCAACTCGGCCGGGGCGCCGAAAAGGCGCGTCGAGAGGCCGACGGAACGGAACAGGCTGTCAAGCGAAGCGCGCACCGCCGGGTCGTCATCGACGATGACGACGAGCGGTAGTCCCGAGGTAGTCGACGCTGGCTTCATGGAGCCCATTTTGGTCATGAGGCCGATCCACTCCGTTGCGGAACGGGCAGGGTCAGGCGAAAAGCCGCTCCACCAGATGACGGGCTCTCTGCCGCGAGCCTGCCGCCATGCGCCTCAATGGTCGTTCGGCAGATCGCAAGGCCCATCCCCATGCCCTCAGGCTTGGTCGTAAAAAAGGGATCGAACAGGCGTTCGAGGTTCTGCGGCGCGATTCCTGGGCCGGTATCCTGCACCGCGATCTCGATCGTCAGTGGCGAGGGCTGGGCTGCGGTAATCGTCAGCACCCGCGCTCCGCCGTGCTCGGTCATTGCCTGACCGGCGTTGACCATCAGGTTTACGACGACCTGCTGGAGTTGAATGCGATCCCCGAGGATCGGCGAAATGCCTGCATCGACATTCAAGCGCAGTTCGACATCCGCGCGGGCCAGCTCGCGCTGCACGAGTTGGCTCGCCTCCTCGATGAGCGCGGGCACCTCGACGATGCTGGACCGGGGCGCAGCCTTCGTCAGGAAGGCCCTGATCCGCTTGACGATCTCGCTCGCTCTCCGCCCTTCCGAAACGACGCGTTGCAGAGCCGTATCGACCTCGTGCAGGTCGGGCTGGCTGCGATGCAGCCAGCGCAGAGCCGCTTCTCCGCTGGTCACCACGGCCATCAGCGGCTGGTTGACCTCATGCGCGATCGACGCCGTGAATTCGCCCAGCGTCGCCACGCGCGCTGCATGCGCGAGCTCGGCCTGGGCTTGCAGCAGGGCGTCCTGAGCTTTCCGGCGTTCCGTCACATCGACGACGAAGACCAGGACATTGCCGTCGACATCATCGACTGTGGGGAAGGTTATGGCGAAGATCACCGGCACGCGGCGTCCGTCGATCCCGATGATCTCCGTCTCGCCTTCGTGGAAGCTTTCACGCTGCGCGAAGGCAACGAGCGCGGCTGCGAAGGTCTGGTCGCCTTCGCTCAACACATCGTCGACCGACCGGTGAACATCATCTCCGCGGTCCGCCCCGGCCATGGCGAGGAAAGCCGGGTTCACGTCAACGATCCGGGCGAGCTTCCGCGCCTTCAACAGAAACGCAGGATGGTTGGCTAGGTAGCTCGACAGCGACGGCCCGTCTGCGATCCCAAGTTCGTCGAGTTCAGCGCGGATCGCAGCCCAATCCTCTTGGATCACCCCGATCCGGCTGGCATCGAACATGCGCCGATAGCGCCGTTCGCTTTGAACCAGTGCGAGATGAGCGGCTTCGCGCTCGGAGACGTCCGTATTGGTCTCCAGGACCCCGGCGACGACGCCCCTGGCATCACGCTCGAGCGCCCAGCGGCTCTCGACGACAATGCGCCCGCCGGACTGGGTACGATGCACCAGCTTGCCGTCCCAACGGCCGGTTTCGCGCAAGGTGCGTTCGACGGCTCCGCGCGGCAGCACGTACTCCGTCGCCAGAAGCTCGTCGGCGATCTGCCCAACGGCTTCCGCCGGCGACCAGCCATAGGTCTCCTCCGCCGCACGGTTCCAGAAGGTGATGCGGCCCTCGGGATCGCGCACAAAGATCATGTCATGCGACAGGTCGAGCAGGCGCGCCTGTGCAGCAAGGGTGGCGGTGCCTGCCTGGTTCTTAAGCGCGAGAAAAGTCGCGATCGTCATGGCCGCCAGGCTAACCAGCGCGCGAAGCGTTGGCGCGCCCACCGCGTGCAAACCATGTGTGTCGATATAGGCCGCGACCGTCAGGACCAGGCTCGCCATCGCCGCCGCGAGGATGTCCGCCCGCCGGCCAGTGCCCGCTGCCAGCAGAACGACGAGCACGTAAAGAACCGCGACTGCCCCCTCCAGGGGCGAGAGCGTGTCGAACAGGAAAATGCAGAGCGCCAGCAGCGCCGCCGCAGCTCGAAACGCGGTCGCGCTCATGATCGAAATGGCATCAAATGACCCACCTGATCGCTCTGCGGCGGGGTGGGAGAAGAGGTTTCGATCGGGAAATGGTTTGGAACGCACAGCGGATGATCGACTCCGGCCGCGGCGTGCGGCCATGCGAACGATAGATCATCCGAGCCGCTTTCGAGCGCCAGTGGCCGTCATCTCCTGTAGAAAAAATAATCACAGCCGCAAAATCCGATCAGTTCGCCCGGTTCGGACAAAGTCGACATCGATGACCGGCGGCGTTTCCACCCCCGCGCACGGCACCTCGATCGAGAATGTCGAGCCTTCATTCTCTGCGGATCGTACTGAAATAGGATGGCGGAGCAGGTCGGCTGTCTGCCGAACGATGGTCAGGCCGAGCCCGAGGCCGTCATCCCCGCCGGAAGCGCTTCCGCGCTCGAACGCATCGAATATCCGCGACAGATACGCAGCAGGGATTCCGTCTCCGTTGTCGTCGACATTGATCCGAATCCGATCGCCATGTCGCTGGCAGTGAACCGACACATGTCCGCGTGGCCCGGCATGCCGGATCGCATTCCCCACGAGATTTCGCAGGATCGTCTTCAGCATCCGCGGATCTGTCGCGACATAGCCGGTGTGGCTATCGATCGTAAGCACGGTGCCGCAGGCATCGGTATAGATGCGCCAATCCGCTTCTACCTCGGCCAGGAGCTCGCCCAGGCGAACCGGCCTTAGCCGGACTGAGGTCGCCCCGTCGCGCTGCGAGAGCCGGGCGATGTCGTCGAGTTCGACGTTGAGCCGCTTCATTGCATCGAGCGCAACCTTCAGTCGCTTTGCAGTCGGGGCGGAGACATCTCCACGAATAGCCATCGCGATCGACAGCATTGCGACCTGGATGGGCTGCTTGAGATCGTGTCCGGCAACCGCCATCAGACGCGCCATCTCCTGTCGCGAACGCTCGGCGGTGACCTGGATTGCCTCACCAGGCCCTGAGATCGGGATCTGCATGCTCGTATTCTCCCCCGGTAGCTGAAAGCGGGCGCGTTTTTCCGCCGGGCTACTCTGGTGAATACGCGCGGTAATGAAATCATACAGTGGTTTAGGTTTCGGCCCGGCAGGTTGCGTCGGACGGCCCGACCATAAACTCAGGTATGAGGTCGGCATGCCTTCGTTCGATTCAGCGCCCGATCGGCGTGGCCTAGGCTCTGGTCGTCGGGTTTGAAGAAGCCCGGCGGAGGAGCGCTCCGAGTGCGGCTCCTTCTCAGCCAGAACCGGAGAGCCGTCATGAACGATCTGTCTCGTCATCCTATCCGCGACGCCGCGCTGCGCACGCCAACCGACCTCGGCACGAACGCGACCACGGATATCGCTGCTGCATTGACCGGCGTCCTCGCCGACATGTTCGCGCTCTATCTGAAGACCAAGAATTTCCACTGGCACATGTCGGGCCCGCATTTCCGCGATTACCACCTGATGCTGGATGAGCAGGGCGAACAGATCTTCGCGACGACCGACGCTCTCGCTGAACGTGCCCGCAAGGTCGGTGGCACGACGCTGCGCTCGATCGGCCATATCGCGCGAATCCAGCGGCTCCCCGACAATGACGCGGACTATGTCACGCCGGAAGACATGCTCGCGGAGCTGGCTGACGACAACCGTCGCCTGACCGGGTTTCTGCGATCGGCCCACGGCGTCTGCGAGAACCATGGCGATGTCGCCTCGACCAGCCTGATCGAGGTCTGGATCGACGAATCCGAGCGCCGGAGCTGGTTCCTCTACGAAACCACCCGTCAGAGCCGCTGAGTGTCGTGAGGGACCGGATCGGAGACCTGTTCATGTCGGATCACCATTCTGGCCGAGCATTGCCCGCCGGCATCGCTGCCCCGGACTTCAGCTTGCCGGCGACGCCGGACCAGCAGGTCTCCCTTGCCGACCTGCGGGGCAGGCCGGCAATCCTGGCATTCTATCCTGCCGACTGGAGTCCCGTCTGCGGTGACCAGATGGCGCTCTACAACGAAATCCTGCCCGAGTTTCACCGGGCCGGTGCGCAGCTGGTCGGCATCTCGGTCGACGGCGTCTGGTGCCATGCCGCCTTCGCCCAGCAGCGGAAGCTGCATTTCCCCCTGCTGGCCGACTTCCAGCCCAAGGGGACCGTTGCCCGCCGATATGGCGTCTATCGAGAGAGCGAGGGCATCTCGGAACGGGCTCTTTTCGTGATAGACGGGGCTGGCATCATCCGCTGGAGCTTCGTCGCGCCTCTCGGCATCAATCCGGGCGCGGACGGAATTTTCGCGGCGCTGGACAGGCTCGACGCATCGGCGCCTGCGGAAGGAGGCCTGGCATGACCGGCCTTTCCATCCCTGTCAGCAGCCGCGATCATGCGCAGGGGAAGCCGCAGGCTCCCGTCACGCTGGTCGAATATGGCGACTATGAGTGCCCGTACTGCGGCGAGGCCTATCCGATCATCGGGGCGGTGCAACGCAGCTTGGGCGACGATCTGCGCTTTGTCTTCCGGAACTTTCCAATCTCCGAGCTTCATCCGCATGCCTTCCGCGCAGCGCAATTCGCGGAGGCTGCGGCCAGCAGCGGACGGTTCTGGCAAGCACACGACTTGCTATACGAGCACCAGTCAGCCCTGAGCGCCGACGATCTGCTTGCTTACGGCCTAAGTTTGGGGCTCGACGCCGCCGTCATCGCGGCAGGCTTCGACGGTCGTTTCGATCCGAAGATCCGGGCTGACTTTCTCGGCGGCATCCGCAGCGGCGTCAACGGCACCCCCTGCCTCTTCATCAACGGGCTTCGCTACGATGGCGCGCGCGATGTCGAAAGCCTCGTCGCCACGCTCAGGTCGGCCGCCCAAGCTTCGGACCAGCCTCGCGGCTAACTCCGTCAGGCGTCGACGCCTGCCGACACCCCTCCTTTCGATTGGATCAAGCCATGTCTCGGCCGAAGCTCTCTTTCAGGTATCAACTCGAACGGACCACGCCGCGCGTTGGAGCGGGAGGTGCGACGCGGGGTGCATCGGTGCGTCAGTTTCCGGCGAGTATCGGCATCGCCGGCGTCTCGATGCGGCTTGGCCCCGGCGCGATGAGGGAGCTGCACTGGCACGCCAACGCCGCCGAATGGGCCTATGTGGTCTCCGGCCGCTGCCGCACGACGATCCTGCACCCCGACGGCTCCTCCGCGACGGACAGCTTCGGCCCCGGCGACGTCTGGTATTTCCCGCGCGGCTGGGGGCACTCGATCCAGGGGCTCGGCCCCGGCGAATGCCACTTCATCCTGATCTTCGACAATGGCGACTTCTCCGAGGATCATACCTTCAGCATCACCGACTGGCTCGCCCGCACACCGGCCGGGGTGCTCTCGCAAAATCTCGGCCTCAGCTCCGCAGAAATCGCGCAATTGCCAAGCGGCGAAGCTTATTTCGTGCAGGGACCGGCGCCGGACGACGCCTCGATCGATGCTGACCAACGCCTGCGGCCCGAGCTGACGACGGCCCATCGCTATCCGTTGATGGCACAGCAACCGAGGCGCGTCGCTGGTGGTGCCACGCAGCGGACGGTCACGGTGGAAGAGTTTCCGATCTCGACCGGCATGGCCGGGTCGCTGCTCGAAATCGAGCCGGGCGCGATGAGGGAGCTGCACTGGCATCCCAACGCCGACGAGTGGCAGTACTACATCGAGGGCAGCGCCGAGATGTCGGTCTTTCTGGCCGAGGGCCAGGTCGTGACCGAGCAGTTCGATGCCGGCGACGTCGGCTACGCTCCGATGGGCGCGGGCCACTACATTCGCAACACCGGTACCACGCTGCTGCGCGTGCTGATCGGCTTTAACAATGGGCACTACGAGGCGAACGACCTCTCGTCCTGGCTCGCCTCCAACCCCGTCGATGTCCTCGCGGCCAATCTCGGCCTTCCGCGCCAGACTGCCGAGCAGCTGAGGCGCCGGCCGCATTTCGCGATCCCCGGGAAGCAGCCGCCAGAAACCTGAGCCGCTTGACCGGGCGCACGTGGCTTGTCGCGGTGGGGCGGCCCTTGTCTCGCCGGCACTCACGTGCGCGTCATTGCATCTGATGGCGCGCGGGGACAGGGCGAAAGGCGACGGCAACAGCCAGCCAACGCCGACGTTAGGGGATCAGCAGCAGCTTGCCTGTCGTCGCGCGGCGTTCCATCGCGGAATGCGCCCTCTCTACTTCGGACAGCGCGAAACTGGTGGCCGGAGCCAGATTCAACTGCCCATCGCGCACCCATTCGAACAATCGCAATGTGCGGGAGCGCAGCAGCTCGGGCGTATGGATGTGGTCGAAGAAGACGGCGTATCCGAGCTTGATGCTCTTGGGCAGCGACAGGATGGGCACCGCAGTCCCAGAACCCAGGACAGGGCCGAACCAACAGAAGGTGCCCGCGCGGCGCAGTGAAGCCAGCGAACCTTCGAAGGTCGCAGGTCCCGATCCGTCGAAGACCACATGAACGCCTTGGCCGCCCGAGAGCCGGACGACCTCCTCCGCGAAAGCCCCTTCTGCATCGACGATCACATGATCTGCGCCCGCAGCCTTCGCCGCCGCGACCTTGGTTTCGCTCGACACCCTTCCGATAACCGTCCCGCCGCGCATCTTGATGATCTGGGTGAGGAGCTGGCCGACGCCGCCGGCCGCGGCATGCACCAGGGCGATGTCTCCGTCCTGCACCGGATAGAAGTCGGTGGCGAAATGACTGGCGGTAAGCCCCTGCATCATCAGCGAGGCGGCCGTCCGATCGTCGATGAAATCCGGTAGCGGCACGAAGGAATCGGCAGGTCCGACAACGCGCTCGGCGTAGCTGCCGGGGACATAAACCCAGGCAACGCGCTGGCCGACGGCAAGACCCGTCACGCCTTCGCCGAGTTCGACAATTCTGCCGGCTCCTTCGACCCCCATCACGTGCGGGAGGGGCACCTCGAGCATCCCGCGACGAATGCCGATATCCATAAAGTTGACGCCGCTTGCGGCAACATCGACCGCAACTTCTCCGGGGCCGGGCTTAGCGTCCGGGCGTTCGACGATCCTCATGACATCGGGTGCGCCAACGGCGGTCATGACAGCGGCCTTCATCTTACGTTCCTTTTATTAGAATGATCATTCCAGAATTCGACAAAAAAAGGGGGCTATATCAGCGCTCGCATGGTCAATTCGGCGATGGCTGCGACGTGCTCGCGGCTCGCGCCCGACCGCGCTGCGATACGCATGCTTGCAATTGCGCTCAGGAGAAATGTCCCGAGTTGTTCGATTCCGAGTCCGGAGGCGACGTCACCTTGAGCTTCCGCTCGCTTCAGCGCCTCCATGACGGCCTCATTGAGGTATCTGCCAAATGTTTCGCGAATTTCCACGAGGTCCGCCCGGGAGCACCCGAACTCGACGATCGACCCGATCCCGAGGCAACCCAACGAGGCTTGGCTGACCACACGGTCCAGCATGGCGCGGATCGCGTCGATTCCTCGGTCGCTGCTGGCGAGCATGTCGCGATGCGCTCGGGTCTCGATCTCGGAATATTGGGTGAGAGCCGCGCGGTACAGCCCCCATTTGTCGCCGAACGTGTCGTAGATGCTCTGCCGGCCGATGCCCATCGCGTCGACGAGCATCCGTGCGGACGTCGCCTCATAGCCGTGCTCGCGGAACACGGCCACGGCCGCGTCCACCGCCTTCTCGACATCGAATTCTTTCGCCCTGCCCATATCCCACAAATAGAATATTTGACCGAACGTTCAAGATCATTCTTGCCAACGTCCCTGCGGCACGGCGGCCAGAGTGAAAACCTGCCACCGCCGCACGAACGCGCGCTCGACCGCGGCGGCACTCGCGAAATTCCCCGACCACTTCAGCCTGTTGGCCTCGCCATCGAGCAGATCGATCAGAATTTCACTGGCTTCTTCGACGGTTCCTACGGTCCAGCCGGAACGCGGTGTGGCTGCTTCGATCGCCCGGCGTAACGGTTCGAGGGAGGTCGCCGCCCACATCATGAGCTTTTGCTGCAAATGCGAGGATGACGCTGCCTCCAGCATGACGGCTGAGTACAAGGCCGCATAGCTGGGCGAAGATGAGAAGCCGAAATACGCGCGGGCTACCGCTTGCAACGCGTCGACAGGACCTCCGGACGTTGCGGCGGCATCGAGCATGGATCGCTTGAAGCGCTCGACATCCCGGTCGACGACAGCTTCGAGCAACGCCAGCTTGCTGGCAAAGCGGCTGTAGATCGTATGCTTCGACCACTTCAGCGTATCCGCGATCTCGTCAATCGACGCGCCAGCATATCCGCGTGCGCAGAACAGCGCCCTGGCATTGTCCAGAAGGGCCTCGGTTTTCGCCACCGCCTGCGCCTTCGTCGGTCTCCCGGCCCCTCTCCGCGAATTCACAATCGCCGCCCCACAAAAGCCCCGTGGTTGCATCGCCACCGACTTCTATATAATAGCACTGCTCCGTGCTATTATATAGAAGTCGGTCTCGGCATACATGGTCTCGATTAGCGCATCCGGGCTGAGCTTGACGGCACCTGATGGGCGCTCCCTCCTGACGGGGCTGGATCTTCAGCTTGGCCGCGAGAGGGTCGGGCTGGTTGGCCGCAATGGCATTGGCAAGACCACGCTGCTCCAGCTGCTCGCCGGCAAGCGCAACGGTGCGGGCGGCAGCGTGACGATCGACGGCCGTATCTGCCTCGTGCGGCAAGACGTGCAGGTCGCGGCCGAGGCGACGATCGCCGATGTCTTCGAGGCCAGAGACGCTCTCGCGGTGCTGCGGCGGGCAGAGCTCGGGCTGGCAAGCGTCGAGGAACTTGGGGAGGCTGATTGGACGCTCGAGGAGCGAATGCGGCAAGCTCTGGCCCAGGTCCAGCTGGACGCCGATGCGTCGACCTTGATGCGCATCCTGTCCGGCGGTCAGCAGACACGGGCCAAGCTTGCTGCGGCCATTTTCCAACGACCCGATTTCCTGCTCCTGGATGAGCCGACCAACAATCTCGACCGCGAAGGGCGGGCGGCCCTTCTCAGCTTTGTCGATCAGTGGACCATGGGACTCGTCGCCGTGAGTCATGATCGCGCGTTGCTGGACAAGATGGACGCGATCATCGAGCTCAGCACGATCGGGGCTGCCCGTTATGGCGGCAACTGGAGCCAGTTCACGGCGCGCAAGGCCGTCGAGCTCGCAGCTGCCGAGCACGAGCTCGTCGATGCGCAGAAGAGACGCGAGAACCTGGAGCGAAAGGCACAGCGCGCGAACGAACGTAAAGCCAGGCGGGATGCCTCGGGATCGCGCAAGGCGGCCCGTGGCGACATGCCGGCGCTCCTGATCGGAGCACGCAAGAATGCGGCCGAGGCCAGCGGCGGCAGCGGCGCTCGCCTCAGCGAGAAGCGTTCAGTTCAGGCGGCGGACGCAGTCGCAGCCGCCCAGGCGAAGGTGGAGGTACTTCAGCGGCTCTCGATCGCCTTGCCCCCGACGGGGCTGCATGCCGATCGGCGGGTGCTGGAGCTGCTAGCCGTCTCCGCGGGATACGAACGGGAACGCCCCCTCCTGGAGAACCTCGAATTCACGATGGTCGGGCCGGAACGTGTCGCCCTCGCCGGGCGCAATGGTATCGGCAAGAGCACCATCCTGAAGGTGATCGCGGGCACTCTTGCCCCGCTCGCCGGTCAAGTCCGCATTGGCGTGTCGACGGCGCTGGTCGATCAGCATATGTCCTTCCTGGATCCCGCGCGATCGATCCTCGACAACTTCCGCATCCTGAATCCGGGTGCCAACGACAACATGTGCAGATCAGCTCTCGCCAGCTTCCTGTTCCGCGCCGATGCAGCCTTGCAGACCGTCGGTACCCTGAGCGGGGGGCAGATGCTGAGGGCGGGCCTCGCCTGCCGCATGTGCGGTCCGCAACCGCCGCAACTGCTCATTCTCGACGAGCCCACGAACCATCTCGACCTCGAGTCCATAACCGCCGTCGAGGCGGCGCTGGCAGGCTATGACGGCGCCTTGCTGGTCGTCAGCCACGATGAGGCCTTCCTGCGCAACATCTCCATCCACCGCATCGTCGACCTCGATGCGGTGACGGCCGATCGGAGAGGCGTCGAGAATGGCGCGGAGACATCGCGATGATACGACCTCTCTGGTATCGATCCCTCGACGGAACGGGACGCAAGGCGTTCTGGAGCTCCTATGCGGGCTTCACCATCGATGCGATGAACGTACAGCTTTACGCCTTCATCCTGCCGACGCTCCTCGCCCTGTGGGGGCTCACGCCCTCGGGCGCCGGGATGCTGGCTTCGGCGGCTCTGATTTCCGGTGCTCTCGGAGGCTGGCTCGCAGGTTCGCTGTCCGACCGCATCGGCCGGATCAGGGTCCTTCGCGGCACGATCATATGGGTGGCGGTATCCACGCTGCTGTGCGGCCTCGCGCGCGACTACGACGAGCTTCTTCTCGCGCGGCTGATCCAGGGGATCGGCTTCGGCGCGGAATGGGCTGTCGGCGTCGTGTTCATGAGCGAGATCGCTCCCTCCGCCACGCGCGGCCGCGTCCTCGGCACGCTGCAGAGCGCCTGGGCCGTCGGCTGGGGCTTGGCCGCAGCGACGGTGGCTGTCGCCGTTGCATGTCTGCCACCTGAAATGGGCTGGCGGGTCGTCTTTTTCGTCGCTCTCTTGCCGGCTGTGGCGCTGCTTCTGGTCCGGAACAACTTGCAGGATTCACCTGCTTTGACGGCGGCTCGACAACGGCAGAGCTGGCACAGGATCTTCTCGCGAGGCGTCTGGCCCAGCACCGTGAAGGGCAGCATGCTCGCAACAGGCATGCACGGCGGATATTGGGCCATCGCGACATGGTGGCCGACCATGCTGCGGGTCGAACGGGGACTGACGGCCGCGGAAGCCGGAGTTCATACCGCCGCATTGATCGGAGGCTCCCTCCTGGGATATGCGCTCGGCGCCTGGCTGACCGATTACGTGGGACGGCGCCTGACCTTGGGGTCTTTCGCAGCCGCCGGCATCATCACCGTACTGGCAGCCACGCAGTTTCAGCTTTCGACGCATGCGCTGCTGGCACTCACCCCCGTACTGGGGCTGTTCGCGCTCGGAATCTACAGCACGGTCGGCCCCGTACTGACCGAGCTCTACCCGACGCCCCTGCGCGGATCGGGCTTGGGGTTTTGCTACAATGTCGGGCGCGGCCTCGCCGGGATCACGCCGATCGCAGTGGGAACCAGCATCGGCGCCCTCGGCTTCAGTCAGGCAATCGGCCTCTATGTCGCCGGTTCCTACACGATGGTGCTTATCGCCGTGGCCCGGCTGCGAGAAACGCGCGGCATCGATCTGTTGACCGGCGACGGCGAGCAAAGCCAGGACACGGAGCGAGCCGTGATCCTCGACGCGGCCCGATCAGAAGCCTAGTTCGGAAAGAGACGGATGGTCGTGGGGCCGGGGACCTTCGGCCCAGCGCAGCATGCGATCGCTTTCCCGGATTTCCTGCTCATTGGCCGATGTGAAGCGACGGGCGATGAGACCGGACTCGCTGAACTCCATCTCCTCGCTGCCATGCACCCTGAGCCACGTGCCGCTGTCATTGCGAAACTCGGCGGCGAAGCGAAGCGACAATCGCCTGCCGGTTTCCGCCCAGGGCTCCAGGATAACCCGGCGGTCCATTTCGCGCCTGAGCTGACGCTCGATGTAGAGCCGGATCTGCTCGCGACCCCACAAAAAATCAACGCGATTGCGCCATTGGCAATCGATCGTGCTGCTTCGAACGAGCCTGTCGGAATTACTTGTGTTCCAAGCGGTTTCGGCGTCGCGGACCCGCTGCAGCATGGCCGGACTCAATTGCAACATTTTGACGTCCATTGAATTTTCGCGTCGGACACTGCTCCCGATCTCGAGACGATCTCGAAATCGTCAGCGCTCGCCGCCTCTATGATGGCGAGTTCCCGGCGCTCCTCCAGTTAGCTCCTGTTAGTTCCTCCGAGCCTGATTTCGACAGCTCGCTGTGGTGAAGACGGGCCCGCGCGTCGCTCGCACGGCATCACAGCGATTAACAGGCGCGTGCGAGGGGATGAGCGTAGCTGTTTGCCGTTGCCCTAGCCTTGCAATGGAGAGAAATCATGAATGGACAGCTTGATATAGCAGCCCCTCAACGCCGCGAATTTGTACGCATGGCGGCGGCCGCGGCTGCGACGGTCGTCGCCGGCAGCGCCTACGCCCAGACACCGAGCTCGCATCCTGAGCCGTCGCGCCCGGTCGGTTCGCTCGGGCCGATCAAGCAAGTCGACGCCGGCGTGCTCAACATCGGCTATGCCGAGATGGGGCCGGCCTCCGGAGCCCCCGTCCTGCTGTTCCACGGGTGGCCCTACGACATTCACGCCTATACCGAGGTTGCCCCACGGCTTGCCGCCAGGGGCTATCGCGTGATCATCCCGCATCTGCGTGGCCACGGCTCGACCGTCTTCCGTTCCACATCGACCCCGCGCAACGCTCAGCAGGCCGCACTGGCCGCCGACGCGATCGAGTTGATGGATGCGCTCGGCATCAGGAAGGCGATCGTGGCCGGTTTTGACTGGGGCGCACGGACCGCCGACATCGTCGCTGTCCAGTGGCCCGAGCGCTGCAAGGCCCTCGTCTCCGTCAGCGGCTATCTGATCGGCAGCCAGGCGGCCAACGTCAAGCCGCTGCCGCCCGAGGCGGAGCTGCAGTGGTGGTACCAGTTCTACTTCGCCACGGAGCGGGGCAAGGCGGGCTATGCCGCCAATACCGACGCCTTCAACCGACTGATCTGGCAGCTGGCCTCGCCAAAGTGGAAATTCGACTCGGCCACCTTCGCGCGTACGGCGGCCTCCTTCGTGAACGCCGATCACGTTGCCATCGTCATCCATAACTATCGCTGGAGGCTTGGTCTCGCGGAGGGCGAGAGCAAGTACGACGAGCTCGAGGCCAAGCTGGCCTTGGCCCCTCCGGTTACGATCCCGACGATCACCATGGAGGGCGATGCGAACGGCGCACCTCATCCCGATCCTTCGGCCTATCGGGCGAAGTTCACAGGCGCCTACGAGCACCGGCTCATCACTGGCGGCATTGGTCACAACCTGCCTCAGGAAGCGCCCGCCGCCTTCGCACAGGCGGTCCTCGACGTCGACAAGCTGGCGGGATGAGCGATTGACGCGCGGGGCCATCTGCCGCGCGCGTCAAATCCGCTTTCAGGAGGATGCCATGAAGAAAACGATCGCCTGCGCGCTTGCCATCGTCACGGTTTCGGCGGGCCTTGCGGCCTATGTTTCTGCGGGGTCGCCGACCTATGGGGTGAAGCTTCCGGAGGGATATCGGGACTGGAAGCTCGTCAGCGTCGCCCAGGAGAACGGGCAGAACAACGACATCCGCGCCATTCTCGGCAAAGATATCGCGATCAAGGCTTATCGGGAGAAAGTCCGGCCTTTCCCGGACGGTGCGGTCATCGCCCGGCTGGCATGGCGGTATGAGTCCTCGCCGCGCAACGACGCCGTGTTTCCGTCTCCACAATCATTCGTGGCTGGCCCGCCGACGAATGTGCAGGTCAGCGTGAAGGATTCGAAACGCTACGCTGCGACCGCCGGCTGGGGCTACGGGCAGTTCGAGAACGGCTTGCCGACGAAGAACCCCGCCGTGGTTCAGTCGTGCTTCGCCTGCCATTCAAAGCTCCAGAATCTCGAAGCCAGCGCAGACTACGTTTTCACCGATTACTCGCATTGACTTTGCCGGTGGGGCCTCGTCCCACCCGCAGCGCAGTTCGCCCAGTGATGCAAAGGGCCGGTTCGCAAAGCTCGCGGTCCGGCCCGATGCGTTGGAGGTCTGTATGGCGCTCGCGCTACAGCACGGCCCTCAGGGTCGGCATCGGTCGCGAGGAATATCACTCGCAGACGGCCCTCGCCCTCGCTGTTGCAACGAAGCTCCAAACGGTAGCAGCCGGCTACGTGACAGCGTAGCCGGCCGCAAATTCAAAGTCGGGGCTCGGAGTCCTGTTGAGCCGATCCGTTTACCGCGCGTTCGCGGCGGTCTCGATCAACCCGGCAACGGCGCGAGCGTGCGAGACCATCACGACATGTGACGCCCCCTTGATCTCCACGGTTTTGCGCGATTTGGCGCGCTCCGCCATGAAGCTCAACGCGGCGGGCGGAATGTTCTTGTCCTTCGAACCGTAGATGAACCACGACGGCACGCTCTTCCAGGCCGGCGCCGTCGAGGCTTCCGAAAGGGCGGCTTCCGCGATCGGCCGCTGGCCGGCGGCCATGAGACGCGCCTGAGCGACCGGCACGTCCGCAGCGAATTGCGCGGGAAAGCGCGGCTGCTGAATGTAGAGGTCGTTCCCGCCAGAGGTCAGCTTGACAGGTGGAGAGAGCGCCCCGCCGAGGGTGCTTCCGGGGAACTTCCCGGTCAATCCGATCGCGGTCTCGCCGGCCTCGGGCGCGAAGGCGGCAACGTAGACGAGCGCCTTGACGTTCGCCCGCCCCTCCGCCGCCTCGCTGATCACCGAGCCGCCATAGGAGTGCCCCACGAGAACGACCGGGCCCTCGACGCTTTTCACGACATCCGCGACGGCATCGGCATCCGCACGGACGCCACGGAGCGGGTTCGCGGCGGCGACGACCTGATAGCCGTCCCGTTCGAGGATGGCGATCACGCCGTTCCAGCTCGACGAGTCGGCAAACGCGCCGTGGACAAGCACGACAGTCGGCTTGGCCGGCTGCGCCTGCACGACAGGCGCGATCAGTTGGGCGGCGAGCAGCAGCCCGCCGGCGATAAGCTTGTTCATGTCGATCTCCTTTGAATGGCTGCTCAGACGAGGGTGACGACGGCGTCGATATTGCCCTTGATCGCTTTCGAATACGGGCAGGTCCGGTGCGCCGCCTCGATGATCTGGCGGGCCATCTCGGGGTCGACACCGGGAACGCTGACATTCAGGCGCGCGGCGAGCGAGTAGCCGTCATCGCCGTGTCGGAGCTCGACCTCGGCATCGATGGCGACGCCCGCCGGAAGGGTCACGCCCTTCGCCCGGGCGGCGATCGCCATCGCTCCCTCGATGCAGGCGGACCAGCCGGCAGCGAAGAGCTGCTCGGGATTGGTGCCCTCGCCGCGGCCGCCGGGCGGCGCAAGCTTGACGTCGAGGCGGCCATCGGCGCTGCGGGCGCTGCCTTCGCGGCCGCCGACGACATGGACATTGGCGGTGTACAGGGTCCTGGTATCCGACATCGTATTTTCCTTCATGGGGTTGGAAGTCAGCGGAAGGGGTGGAACGCGGCGCGCACTTCTTCCGCGAAGATCTGCGGCTGCTCCCAGGCGGCGAAATGGCCGCCATTGCTCGCCTCGTTGAAGTAAATGAGGTTCTTGTAGCAGCGCTCCGCCCAGCTCTTCGGCGCACGGAATATCTCGCCGGGAAACACGCTGACGGCGACCGGCAGCTCGATCAGGCCGCGCGCGTTGAAATTGTTGGAATGATCTTCCCAATAGATCCGGGCGGCCGAGGCGCCGGTGCCGGTCAGCCAGTAGAGAGCGATATCGTCGATGATCTCGTCACGGGTCAGGACGCGCTCGGGATGGCCGCCGCTATAGGTCCACTGGGCGATCTTCTCATACATCCAGGCCGCCATGCCGACCGGGGAATCGACGAGCGAATAGCCGATGGTCTGGGGCCGGGTGTTCATCATCGCCGCATAAGCGGAATTGTCGCGGTAGAACGCCTCCAACTGGTCGAACGCCCCGCGCTCCTTCGGGGACAGGCTGGCGGGAGCCGGATCGCCGGCCGCCAGGTTTCTGGCGATATCGGCGGGCACCACAGCAGGCATGTTCAGGTGCACGGCGAGCAACCCCGGCACATGCTGCAGCGCCATGCGCTGGGAGATCACAGAACCGCAATCGCCGCCCTGGCTCACATAGCTGTCATAGCCCAGGCGACGCATCAGGACCGACCAGGCACGTCCGATATGGTCCGATCCCCAGCCAAGGCTGGTCGGCTTCGCCGAGAAGCCGAAGCCTGGGATCGAGGGGATGACCACATGGAAAGCGTCGTCGGCGGCCCCGCCATGCGCCGTCGGATTGGTCAGCGGATCGATGACCTTCAGGAATTCGAGCACCGATCCCGGCCAGCCATGCGTCAGGATCATCGGCAGCGCATTCTCGTGGCGCGAGCGGACATGGATGAAGTGGATGTCCAGCCCGTCGATCTCGGTCAGGAACATCGGCAGCGCATTCAGCTTCGCCTCGACCTTGCGCCAGTCATAGTCGGTCGCCCAATACCGCAGCAGCGGCTCGATGGTCTGGCGACGCACGCCCTGGCTGTCGTCCGGCGCAGGCTCGGCATCGGCCCATCGCGTCTCGGCGACGCGACGCTTCATTGCCGAGATGTCGGCCTCCGGAACGGCGACCCTGAATGGCCGGATCGCGGTCCCGGCAAGCGTCTGGGCATTCGCGATCGAGGGAACGGCGGTCACGGCCCCGGCAAGCGCTGCACCCGCCAGAAACCGGCGGCGCGACGTCGAGATATCTTCAAGCACTCGCCTTCTCCTCAATCGGGGACCCGAATTGCACGGGCCGAGAGTAGAGAAGCGGCAGCGCGACGCTCGTTAGGTCCGATGATGGGGCGTTAGCGTGTGGCGAAACGCTCGGCACGGTTAAGAAGGCGCGCTTGCGGCGCTTCCGCCGACAGCTCGCGCTATCACGAACTAACAGGAGGCATCGTCTCCTAACGTGAAGCACCCGGACGCGGCCGCCAGACTGCGAGGCCGAGACACACTCGCTCCGCAGAAGGTTGGCGACGATGGCCCAGACCCACGCAATCGGATTTGTGACCGCCGCTCTTCTGGCGGCCGGCGCCGCGACGGCCGTTGGCCTGACGGGCGCCCTGAGCGGTCCGGGTCTGGGGGCCGGCCCGTTCGGCCTGGGAGCCGTCGCCGCCGCTCCGGACGGCGCCACCACGAGCCCGCTGCCCGTTCTGGAAGGTGCGAAGCCCTGGCTGACGGCCGTTCCCGGCGGCCCGCAGTCGCTGCGCGGCAAGGTCGTTGTCGTCAATTTCTGGACGTATTCATGCATCAACTCGCTGCGCGCGCTGCCCTATCTGCGTTCGTGGAGCGAGCGATATGCGAGCAAGGGGCTCGTAGTGGTGGGCGTTCATACCCCCGAATTCCAGTTCGAGCATGATGCTGCGAGAGTGCGGCTTGCCTCGACGCAACTCAGCGTCGCCTATCCGAACCTTCAGGACAACGACTATTCGGTCTGGCGGAGTTTCGCCAATGAAGGCTGGCCTGGCTTCTATTTCATCGACGCCCAAGGCCGCATGCGCGGCTACCGCATCGGCGAAGGGCAGTATGCGGAATCGGAGCAGTTCCTCCGCGGCCTCCTGGCAGAGGCAGGCCAGAACCTGTCCGGGATCCCCGTGGTCCCTGTCAGTGGCAGCGGCATAGAAGCCGAGGCCGACTGGGCAGATCTTGGATCGCCGGAAACCTATCTAGGATACGGCAAGGCCAGCGGCTTTGCATCTCCGGAAGCTGTCAGCCGAAATTCATCGCGAGGCTACACCGCTGCCTACCCGCTCCCACTAAATCGCTGGGACCTCAAGGGAGAATGGACGGTCGGACGCGAGTTCGCGACGCTCGACAGTGACGGCGGCGTCATCCGGTTCCGCTTCCACGCGCGGGACGCACATCTCGTCATGGGCGGCGCGGACGATGGCAAGCCGATCCGTTATCGCGTTACCCTCGACGGCAACGCGCCGGGCGAGAATCACGGCGTGGATGTCGACGCGGATGGCTGGGGCGAGATCAGGGAGGGGCGGCTTTATCAACTGGTCCGGCAATCGGCTGATATCGCCGATCGCACGATTTCCATCGAGTTTTCGCGATCGGGCGCCCGCGCATATGTGTTCACATTCGGCTGACCCCGTCAGGCAGCAGAGGCCCGGCTTTTTATTGAATGATAGTTCCAGAATAAAACCGCCCGTGCTAGACAACCTGCCCATGACAGGCGCTCGTTTGATGACAGGAAGCTTGTGCGGCTTAGCTCGCGTGCCAGGAGGGCGGTCGATGCCGGCCCGCCGGCTCACCGATGTCTCGTTTCGAAGGCCGGCGGGCACCAGGCTCGCATGGAGCGTTTCAGCGATCGGCTTCGCGCTTCGCCACCATGCCTCACCATCTTCTCTCATGCGCGTCGATCAGGTTCGGAGACGAGGCGATCGTGGCTGAAACAGGCAACCGGCAAACTGGCGAGCGCCGTGCTTTCGGCCCCTTTTGCCTCTCTCCGACGGAACGCCTGCTGACCCGGAAGGGCAAGGCCGTCGATATTGGCGGGCGGTCCTTCGACCTTCTCGTGGTTCTGACGGAACAGCCCGGACGGGTTCTATCGAAGCGCGAGCTGCTCAAGCGCGTCTGGTCGGATGTGGTCGTTGAGGACGGAAGCCTCCGGTTTCATATGGCGGGTTTGCGCAAGCTCCTGGGCGATGGCGAGCACGGGGCTCGATACATCGCCACGCAGGTTGGCGTTGGCTACGCCTTCGTGGCCCCAGTGCAGCGGAGTGGCCCTTCGGCCTGCGAGACGGCGCCGCCGTCCATTCCAGGCCAGGACGAAGATGCCGGTAATCCTCCCGCTGGCACGACCAATCTGCCGCCCCGTCTGCCACGCCTGATCGGGCGAGAGCGCGACATGCGGCTCCTCATGGAACGCGTGGCGGATACGCCCCTCTTTACGATCGTCGGATCTGCGGGTGTCGGCAAAACGTCACTTGCCGTGGAAATCGGGCATCAGCTGGCGGTCGCTTTCGAAGGACGGGTCGCCTTCGTCGATTTCAGCATGCTCGAAAATCCGACCGTCGTTCCATCCATGATCGCCGGGGCGATGGGCATTGCGGTCCAGAGCGAGGACCCTCTCGCGGTTATTCTCGGCCATATTCGCGATCACAGTTTCCTGCTGCTGCTCGACAATTGCGAGCACGTCATCGAGCCCGCCGCCAACATCGTCGAGCGTATCGTGGAGCTGGCGCCCAATACCCGCGTGCTCGCCACATCACGTGAACCTTTGCGCGTACGCGGCGAACATATTCACCGTCTCGACGCCCTCGCCTACCCCGAGAATTCGGCAGATCTGACCCTCGAGCAGCTTCTGGAGTTTCCCGCGGTCCAGCTCTTCTGCGAGCGAGCCGCCGCCGCAGACAGCTCGCTGGAGGTCGACGAAGAATCCGCGCGCCTGATTGGCGGCATGTGCCACCGGCTCGACGGCATGGCGCTGCCGATCGAGCTCGCCGCCGTCCGCGTCGCGACCCACGGCATCTCGGCGACGGCTCGCCAGCTGGGCGAACGATTCAGCCTTGGCTGGTCTGGCCGAAGAACGGCACGACCGCGCCAACAGACGCTTCAGGCCACGCTGGACTGGAGCTACGACCTGCTGTCCGAAACGGAAAGGATCGTTCTGGAGCGTCTCGCGATCTTTGTGGGGCCCTTCTCGATAGACGCGGCGCTCGATGTCGCCGCGGATCCTGAAATCGGAGCCAACGAGGTGGCGGTCGCGCTCGACGAGCTCACCTCGAAATCGCTGATTACGCCCAATCGATCGCGCGAATCCGGAACCTATCGGCTGCTCGAAATGACACGCGCTTATGCGCGAGAAAAACTCCACGCGCGCGGAGGTGATCAATACGTCGCCGCCGCGCGCCGCCATGCCAGCTATTTTCTCCGCGAGCTGGAGGCGATCGTCAGGCAGGACGAGGATCTGCTTCAGGATCCCCAGCCGCTGCGGCTCCAGCTTGGCAACATCAGAAGCGCGCTGGATTGGTGTTTCAGCAGAACCGGAGATATCAAGATCGGGGTTCGACTGGCGGCAGCGAGTGCGCCTGTTTTTCAGAACCTGTCTCACTTGCTGGAATGCCGCACCTGGTGCGCCCGCGCGTTATCCGATCTGGAGGACTCGCAGCGCGGCACCGCAACCGAGTTGGAACTCCAGACCTCCCTCGGCATCTCGCTCATGTTCACGCGTGGGAATAGCGCCGCGGCAGGTAACGCGCTCACGCGCGCCCTTGATGTCGCGACTCACCTGGAAGACCACTGGAGTCAGCTGAGAGCGCTTGGCGGCCTGCACATCTTCCACGAACGGATCGGCGAATATTCGACTGCCATGTCGCATGCCCGGCGCGCGGTCGAGGTGGCCGAGACGATCGGAGAGCCGGAGGCAATCGGCATCGCCTATTCTCTGTCGGACATCTCCCATCATCTCGCCGGCGACCAGGTCAGGGCCCGCCGTGAGCTTGAACTCGCACTGGAGAAGAGCCCGCCTTCGCAGCGCAACCGCACGATTCGATACGGTTTCGACCACCGCAATCGGAGCGCTATCGCACTGGCGCGCGCATTATGGCTGGCGGGACACCCGGAACGGGCCGGGGCGATGGCACGACAGACCGTGCGCGAGGCGGCGCAGCTCGACCATCCGGTGACCCATTGCATTGCCTTGATCTGGTCGCTCGATGTCTACCTCTGGATGGATGACCTGGACGCCGCGCAAGAGGCCCTGGATGCCTTCGCGGAGTGCGCTCGCCTCAACGCATTCGGGCCCTATGTCGCTGCGGCCGGAGGGTTTCGCGGCGCGCTGGCTATCCAGCGCGGGGCGGGCGGTGAAGCCGTTGGCGCGATCGAGGAAAGCCTGTCCCGTCTCCGGGCCCTTCGATATGAACTGCTGACCACGTCCTTCTCCCTCGCCCTGGCACGCGGCTTGATGCAGGCTTCTCGTTACCCCGAAGCTCGCGAGTTGATCGAAGCGACGATCGCTCGATGCCAGGGCAATGGCGAGCTGTTCGGATTGCCTGAGCAACTCCGCGTGAAGGCCGAGATCGTCGAACGCGTCGACGGCGATGTCGGCAGCTGCGCGGCTCTTCTGCACGAAGCCCTCGATCTTGCTCGAAAGCAGGGTTCGCGCAGCTGGGAGAGCCGGATCGCTCGTGATCTCGATGGTCCGGCCGCAGGAAATCTCCCCGCCGGCGAGTTGCAGTAGTTTGCCGGCGCAGCCGCCGGCTGTCGCGTCTAGGGCGCCCCTCCACAGCTGACAGGCTCTAGCACAGGCTAACGCGCAATTCCGCCCGGAAATGCACAGACTTGGGTTCCGAGACGGCTGTGGCGAGAGCAGCCGAAGGGTCATCCATCCTTCGCTGCCGGTTGGTTGAGTTGCCCAGTGCGCCTGGCAAACGACGCGAGGACACCCAGATGCGCAAGTACGATCAGGCCTATATCGGCGGAACCTTCCGGAGCACCGTGGGGCGCGAGGAGATGCCTCTCTTCAACCCGGCGACCGAAGAGCAATCCGGCATTCTCGTGCTGGCAAATGCCGAAGATGCCCGGCTTGCCGTCGAAAGTGCGAGCCGCGCCTTGCCGGGGTGGTCGGCATCGCGCCGGGAAGAGCGCATCGACCTGCTCAACGCGATGGCTGATGCGGTGGAGGCGCGCGCGGAGGAGCTGACCCAGGCGACGGTCGTCGAATATGGCGGGCCGATTGCACAGGCGCGCTGGCGCGCCGGCCTCGCCGCTACCAACTTCCGCATCGCGGCGAACCTGCTCAAGGACTTCACCTTCATCCGGCGCATCAACGGAACCGAAGTCGTTGCCCAAGCCGCCGGAGTGGCACTGCACATCGTGCCTTGGAACAGCGTCTACAACGCGATCAGCGTCAAGATGGCCGGCGCGCTGGCGGCAGGTTGCCCGGTCGTGGTCAAACCGAGCGAATTCAGCCCGTGGCAGGTCGATCTGTTCACGCAATGTCTCCATGCGGCCGGTGCGCCGGCTGGCGTGATCAACATCGTGACGGGGCTTGGCAGCGAGGTCGGCACCGCGCTGACCGCAAATCCCGACGTGCGCAAAATCTCGTTCACGGGCTCGACCGCCGTCGGCAAGACGATCCTGCAGGGGAGCGCGAAATGGATGCAGCGGGTCACCCTGGAATTGGGCGGGAAGGCGCCCACCATCGTCATGGACGATGCGGATCTCGCTGAAGCGGCACGCCAAGCCCTTGCCATTGGCCTCGCCAATAATGGTCAAGCCTGCATCGCGGGCACGCGAATCCTCGTGCGGCGCGATCAGTTGGACGAATTCCGTCAAGCGATCCCCGAGGCCGCGCGAACGGTCGTGCAAGGCGATCCCGGCGATCCGCGGACGACCCTCGGCCCCCTGGTCAATCGTCGGCAGTTCGAACGGGTACTGAAGTATATTTTGCAGGGCATTGCCGAGGGCGCGCGCGCCATTGTCGGAGGCGAGGGGCGACCTGAGGGCCTCGACCGTGGATACTTTGTGCGCCCGACCGTGTTCGCCGACGTAACCAACGAGATGACGATTGCGCGCGAGGAAATCTTCGGTCCGGTGCTCTGCATCATAGCTTATGACGATGATGACAACGCAATCCGCATCGCCAACGACACCCCTTATGGTCTTCACGCCTACATCCTCGGGAAGGATCTCCCGCGCGCGCGCGCCATCGCCGCGCGGCTCGATGCCGGGCGAGTGGCCATCAACGGGATGGCGCACGAACCGCTAGCGCCCTTCGGCGGCTTCAAGCAATCGGGCATTGGGCGCGAGTACGGCTCATATGGAATCGAGGATCACCTTGAGTTCAAAGCCATAATGGGAAGCTAGAATGAGCGCGGTTGAGGAGAAGCTTCGATTTCGGCGCGCTCATCAAGTTTGTTGTGCGCCGCCACCCGAGGTGAAGCGATAATGTTTGCCCATTGAAGGCAGACCGGTCGTTGCCTAACGCTGTTTGGCACAACGCGGTTTTTAGGACAGAGATATAAAGGCGGTTAGCACCTGTCTCGCCCGAAGCGATCCGCTTCCGATGCTAGAGGGCAACGTCGGCTTTGATGTGCGTCGCGAGGCGCACTGCGCCATAAGCGGAACTTGGAGCTCTGCCAGAAAGCCGACATTCCGCGGTGCCGGTCGAGACAAAAGCTCGCCGAGCCGGTTCGCGTGTCAGCGCAGGGATCTCTGCCACCATTTTTCAGCAGGCTCATCAGGTCCAATCACGTTCAATCATCCGAATTGGCCGCGTCGAAGAACGCCTCGAACCGGCCCAGGGGCATAACCTCACGGAAGTAGTGCTCTTCGGCTTCATGCCATTGGCGCTCCCAAGGACCTATAGTGCCCTCTCTCTCAAGCAGTCTTGCTTTGCGGAAAGCGTCTGAAGCGGTCACGAGAACTTTCATGTCGATGAGGTCCGCGAGTTCCGGCCGAGCCGAATAGACGCCCTCGAGGATAACGACGGATCGCGGTGAAAGCTCAGACACGCTTGACTGCAACCTGCCGTCAAAAGCTTCCCAATCGAACGCGCGCCAACTGGCAGCGCGACCCTGCCTCAAGGCGTCCAGCACCGCGCGCTGGCGGGGCCAGTCGATACAGTCGGCAGCGCGGATGGCAGGGGAATCTGATCGCAACCCAGTGCCGCCGGCAAAGAAGTCGTCACCCTCAATGAGCGCCGCTCCCACCTTATCTGCTAGCAGGGCTGCCAGAGTCGACTTGCCCACGCCGCTGCGTCCGTCGAGCGCAATCACATAGGGCCCATCCGCCTTGGCCGCACGCAAGTGGATTTGACGAGCGAATGTGTTGGTATCGGAGAAATGCATCAGCGTCTGGCTTCCTGGTAAGTCCGGCGCGATACGCCTAGGATGGAGAAGCTGCTGTCCCGCCATGCCGGTCAGCGTTCCCGTGCAACACTCTGCGCGCGGGTGGCCCTTTCCTCGTTTAGTTATAATCAACCCAGCTATTCTGCGGCGGGATCAATCTCCGCGAGGAATCATTCTCTGAAAGTGCGTATGGCACGGGCTTCCGGTCGCGATTTGAGGCGTGAAAGCCATTAGGCATCGGTGGTACCTCCAATTATAGCGGTTGTCGCAGCGTGATCCATGCGCGGGCATCATCGTGGATCACGTTCGACTCGCATCCATCATGCGCTATCAATGGCCATTCGACTTCCACCGACAACCGTTACGCCGACCACAGTGGTTGCAGTTTGCCACGGAAAATATCGGCGAATGCTGACGACCGGCTCCCCTAGCGAGATGGAAGCCCGAATGCCTTCATGGCTTGACGCGTCGCATCCGCTACGACGGCATCAATGGCGCCCGGTGTTGCGTTTTGTGCGCCCGTGAAGAACACGCAGATCAGGATCGATGGTCCGCTTGGCGGCCAAATGATGCCGATATTGTTGTGCGTCCCCCGCGCGCCCGTGCCGGTCTTGTGGCCGACGGTGTAGCCGGCGGGGACGCCGGCCTTGATCCGGCCGGCCCCGGTGGGTGTCTCGGTGATCCAACGCGTAAGCAACTGCAGGTGCGCCGCTGAAAGCAAGTTGCCGCGCAAGACGCGGTCGAGGTTGGCCACATATTGCTCGGCCGTCGTGGTATCGCGCATGTCGCCGGGCAAAGCGCTGTTTAGGTCTATTTCCAGTCGATCAACGCGCGTGACCTGGTCGTCAATGCTACGATACCACTGCTGGAAAGCAGCGAGTCCGCCCATTTCGCGGATCAGAATATTTGCCGCCGGGTTGTCACTAACCTCGACTGTCGCCTTGCACAGCTCGTCCAGCGTGAGCGTTCTGCCGATCGCCGGCTGCGTAACTGGCCCATGCGGCACCATGTCGGCGGCTGTGATCGGGACGGCTCGGTCGAGCCGATCCCGCCCCTGCTGCACAGTCTGCATCACATAGGCTGCGAGAAACAGTTTGAATGTCGAACAGAAAGCGAAGCGTTCGGTTGAGCGCCAGCCGACGCGCTGGCCCTCCCGCGTGGCGAAAAGCCCGAGACGGCCTCCATGGCGGGCTTCAAGAGACTTGAGATCGAGACTGGTCCCAGGAGCGGCCGCGGCAGGCCCGGCGCCGACTAGAGCGGCGCCGGCGCCGATCAAGAATGAGCGCCGGTCCGCCGCAAGGGAATCAATGGCGTGAGTTGTCATGTGCGGTGCGTCTCCATAGGGAGGCGCAGAGGTAGCGAGCCCGCATGGCCCTAGCCAAATGATCGTTACTCAGATTTGATATGAATAAAACTGGGGCTTCCGGATGGATGTTTCGAGACTGCCGCTCAACGCGCTGCGCGCCTTTGAAGCGTCGGCGCGGCTAGGTAGCCTGACCAAGGCCGGAATGGAGCTGCGCGTCGGCCAGACCGCAATAAGCCATCAGATCAAGCTGCTTGAAAAAGATCTCGGCTTCACGCTGTTCGAGCGTTTGCCGCGTGGCATCGCTCTGACCGAGGAGGCGCAGGCGCTGCTCCCGGTGCTGACGGATGCGCTACGGCGGGTCAGCGACAAGGTGCACCAGCTGCGTACGGGCGGCACGGCTGAGATTCTCACGATCGGCGCAGTCAGCAGTTTCGCCCTCGGGTGGCTTCTGCCGCGCCTGCAGGACTTTAGCGTGCGGCACCCGCAGATCGAGGTGCGGATCAAGACAAACAACAACCGTGCCGACACGCTCCTCGACGGCCTCGATCTTTTCATTCGGTTCGGCGACGGTGCCTGGCATGGCACTGAGGCGGTCGAGCTGATGCAAGCCCCGCTCGCTCCGGTCTGCAGCCCTGGACTGGCGACATCAGTCCGCACTCCGGCTGACCTGCTGGCGCAGCCACTCCTCCGCTCATACCGCCAGGACGAATGGCCGCTCTGGTTCCTTACCGCGGGGCTGACCCCGCCGGTCGCCCGAGGCTGGATTTTTGATAACTCGCTGGCCTTGGTCGAAGCGGCAGCGCAAGGTCTCGGTGTTGCGCTGGTCCCCGCCGCGATGTTCTCGCGTCAGATCTCTTCCGGTCGGATTGTACAGCCTCTCGACGTCGGTATCGTTACCGGCGCCTACTGGATGACGCGGCTTAGATCACGGACCGAAACCGGCGCCATGGTGGCCTTCAAGAGGTGGATTGTCGCCGAGCTTTAAGCTGAGCATGGAGACGATCGTTTTCAACGGCGTGCGCCAACAGCGGACACTCGTGGTCAGCCCGAAAGCGGACAGCAAGAGATTTCGACAACGCGACCGAAGAGCCGGCACTGACCCGAGAGAGCATCACGGGCCCGGCCGTAGGCCGAACAGTGCCGAAGGAGTCGCCGCCACCGCTCATCGGGAAGGCTTCGACGCGGGGTATCTGCTGCGGTAGGTTTTCGACGGCCCCGACCAGGCCGACGTGACGATCCTCCTGGCGCATGGGGCCGGAGCTCCGATGGACTCGCCATCAATGACGGCGTCCGCAAATGCCTTAGCCGGAGAGGACTTTCGCGTTGCCCGCTTTGAGTTCGACTATATGGCGGCGCGGCGGACCGGGGTTGGGCGCATGCCACCGCCCCGCGCTGAAAAGCTAAACCGGCAATATATCGCTGCCGTCGACGCGCTCGGCAGGCAGCGAGAGCTTGTTATCGGTGGCAAGTCGATGGGCGGGCGCGTCGCGAGCATGGTCGCGGACACGCTGTTTGAGAGTGGACGGATTCGTGCCTTCTTTGCCTCGGTTATCCTTTCCATCCGCCCGGCAAGCCGGATCAATTGCGCGCCGGCCACCTTGTCGATCTGAAGACTCCCACCCTCATCGTGCAAGGAACGCGGGACGAGTTTGGCAGCCGCGAGGAGGTCTTGAGCTATAATCTTTCGCCGCTGATCGACATCCTCTGGCTGGAGGATGGCGATCACGATCTGAAACCCCGCAAGCGAATTTCTGGTTTTTCAGCGGCCGATCATCTCGTGACCGTGGCCGACGCAACTCTTACCTGGGCCGGGCGGCTCAAACACCCGGCAGAGTCGCGATATGAAGATGGATACCGGGAGACGCCACGAGCAGCGCCGAGAAAGCGCAAGTGATGACGCAGCACCGCATCTACAGAATGAGCTTTGCCAAGATTTATCCGCTTCTGGTCGCCAAGGCGGAGAGGAAGGGGCGCACGAAGGTGGAGGTCGACCAGATCATCCACTGGCTGACCGGCTACGGCCAAGAGGCACTTGCCTCCCAGCTGGCGAAAAACTTGGACTATGAGACCTTTTTCGCCCAGGCGCCGGCACTCAATCCCGCGCGCGTCGGCATAAGGGGAATTGTCTGCGGTGTCCGCGTCGAGGAAATCGCCGAGCCGGTGATGCGTGAAATCCGCTACTTGGACAAGCTCATCGATGAACTCGCCCGAGGGAAGGCGATCGACAAGATCTTATACCATCGACCATAGTCGGCGCGCTTGCCCGGGTCGCGCCATTAGGAGACATTGGAACGTCACCAGGAACCGAACTTGTTCGCGTACAGCGATGCCCTTCAAGGGCGCGCGGTCCGGGTCATCAAATACGCTGCGTTAAGCTGCGATGGTGTGTTCGGCGGTGTGGCCAAGGCGCCCGAACTCCACCGCAGCTCATTCGGGTGGGATGGATTGGCTCATCTGCTCACCCTGCCAGCGGAGGCTCGACGTGCCGCCAGAAACATGACGGCAGCAGCACCGGCGTTTGCGACAGCGCTGACGGCAATGGGTATGACGTAGCTATGGCTGATATCGTAGATGAAGCCTGCCGCGCCTGGGCCAACGAGCGTGCCTAGGGCAACGCTCGAATAGAGCACGCCGATGATGCGGCCGGCATGGCGCGCACCGAACAGATCGGCGACCACTGCTGGCAAAATCGCGACCCACCCTCCGTAGAAGAGACCGAAGATCAACGCGAAGAGTATGAGCTGGCCCAAGGAGCCACCAAGGATCCAGGTCGGAAGTGAGGCGGCCATGCCGATATACATGGCGATCAGGAAGCTCTCGCGGCCCATCCTGTCCGCGATGCCGCCGAGGAAGAAGCGGCCGATCGTGCTGCCGATACCGATGGCACCAAGCAGCCAGACTGCCGCCGAAGCGGGAACACCATGATCGACCGCGTAGGGCGCGAGATGCACGAACGGTACGAAGACACCAAGCGCGCTCAGGAACGACGCAAGATAGAGCCCCGCAAAGCGTCGCGTCCGGATTGCTTGGCCCACGGGCGTATCATTGCCCGCCTGCAGGGAGCCAACAACGATGATACGTACGATGCCGTCGGGCTGCAGGCCGCGGCGGCCGGGCTCGTCCTCGATGACGAACGCAGCCGCCAGGCCGACCACGATCGCGAGGACGCCGAGCGTGGTGTAGGCGTTGCGCCAGCCGATGTCCGCGATCAGCCAAATCGCGAACGGCGGCATCACGAGCGTCCCGACGCCAATGCCGCTGACCGCCAACCCGGATGCGAGACCACGGCGCTCGACGAACCAGCGTTGCACAGCACCAAGCGTGGGCACATAGGCACAGCCGACGCCGACGCCGACGCCGATGCTATAGGCCGCATAGACCTGGAGAATGGTTTGCGCCTGTCCGGCCAGAATGAGGCCGAGGCCGACTAGCGTCATTCCGATTGCGGAAAGCGCCTTCACGCCGAGTCGATCCGCGAGCGGCGCGGAAACTATGCCGAGCGCGAAGTACAGAAATCCGGCCAGCGAAAAAACCGCCGAGACCGAGCCGCGCGATGCCGCGAACTCGTGCTGGAGCGAGTCCAGGAACGAGCTGAATGTGTAGGCGCTCCCGAAGCCGACGAAGGTTATGACGAAGGCTGCGGCGACCACAAGCCAGCCGTAAAAAATCGTCGATGGCCTTTCCACGATCATGATTATCCTCTGTTGGCGGGCGGAGCCGTCTCGGGGTGCGATATGCGGGCCGCTCCCAAGTCCTTAGGACCGCGGCGGGCCAGTGAGGCCCGGTTGACGACGGTGCCAGGACGTTGCGCCCTGAAACGCCGCGCCGAGAACAAGAAGCGCGCTTTCGTCGAATTCGGCGGCGATCAATTGCAGGCCGATGGGGATGCCTTCCTCCGAGGCGCCCCCGGGGAAGGCCAGCGTTGGGTGGCCGCTCATGTTGAAGGGACAGGTGTAGTGTTGCAGTTTGGCGATCAGCTCCGGCTGCTCGCCAAGGGTTGCGATCGTCTTCAGCGTGAGCGGCGCGAAAGGATGGACGGGCGTCAGGATGGCGTCGACCGATGATAGCAGGGCCTCGACCTGGCTGCGGAATGCCGCGCGGCGAAGAAGGATTTCCTGATAGGCCATTCCCGAAACGGCCATTCCGTTCTCGATCACGGACGATAGGATGGCGCCATACTGTTCCTTATGGAGGGCATAGGTCGCTTGATGGGCAACTGCCGCTTCAACCGCGCAGTTCGGCGTCCAGTCCGCCACGGTCTGGCCGACATCGGGAAATGACACCTCGACGATCTCGGCGCCCAGGTTCGAGAATATTGCGCAAGCTTCGGTCAGTGCGGCCTGTGTCCCATCGTCAACGTCTTCGGAATTCCAGCGTCGGTCGATGCCGATACGCATGCCGACTATATTCGCGCTTGCGTCGGCCAAGTAGTCGGGAACAGGACGAACGCTCGTCGTGGGGTCATCGAGGTCATGTCCGGCAATGACATTGAGGATCGCCGCGACGTCGAACACGTTCCGCGCGATCGGGCCGATATGGTCGAGCGAGGGGGCGAGGTCGAATGACCCATAACGGCTGACGCGCGCCCAGGTCGGCTTCAGGCCGCTGACGCCGTTGGCGGCCGAGGGCCAGCGGATCGACCCGCCCGTGTCGGACGCGATCGCGCCGAAGCACAGGCCGGCGGCGGTCGCGACCGCTGATCCGCTGGAGGAGATGCCCGCCCAATAGTCGCCGTTCCATGGGTTTTGCACCGGCGGAATCGATGGGTGGTAGTCGGAATACGCCCCCTCGGTAAGCTGGGTCTTGCCGATCAGGACTGCCCCTGCGTCGATGAGCTTTCGCACGACGGTCGCATCGCGTGCCGGCACATAGTCCTTATGGACCACGGTACCGGCCGCCGTTGCGACGCCCCTGATCCAGCAAAGGTCCTTTACGGCTATGGGAACGCCATGGAGTGGGCCCCGGTGGATTCCCGCCTCGATCTCGCGGTCGGCAATCTCCGCCTGGCGGAGGGCGCCCTCGTCCAGGACGCGTGCATAAGCCCGCAATTCACCATCCAGACGCCGAATGCGCGAAAGGAGCGCCTCGGTGACAGCCTTAGAGGCGATGGCGCGGCGAGCGATAAGCGCTCCCACCTCTGTGAGACCACAGAACTCCACGTTGAAAGACATCCGATCCAACCTCTTCAGCGGTCACGCACTTTCGGGCGCGACAAGCTATGATTTAGAATTTATGCGATTCTTGGTGGCTTGCTTGCAGCATTGACGCTTGATAGCGGCAGGAATTATCCTCTCTTCTCTCCTTGGACAAACCAGAAGACTTAACCCTGATGACTCAGATTTTCTAACTCATGCCAAGCCGATTACCTCCCCTTAACGCGCTGAAGGCGTTCGAGGCCGCTGCCCGCCACCTCTCGATCAAACTGGCCGCGGAGGAATTGTGCGTGACGCCGGGGGCCGTCAGCCAGATGATCAGGGTTCTGGAGGAAAATCTCGGCGTGAAGCTCTTTGAGCGGGTGACGCGAGGGATTTTTCTGACTGACGCGGGCCGCGATTATCTGCCATCGATACGCAATGCGTTCCGCCAGATCGCCGGTGCATCCGAGCGGATCGCGGCCCAGCTGGATTCTGGGCTGCTCACCCTCAGCGCCACGCCTTTTTTTGCGTCGGCATGGCTGGTGCCGCGATTGTCATCCTTTCGAACGGCGCAGCCCGGCATCGATCTGCAGATCGTCACCAGCAATGCACTGGTGGATTTTTCTCGCTCGGACGTGGATGTCGCGATCCGCCATGGGATGGGCGGATATCCCGGACTTCGCAGCGACCGCGTCGTCACGGTCGAGATGATCGCCGTGGCGACCCCCGACCTCAGCGACCGAGCCGGCCGTCCGAACCGGCCATCAGATCTCGTGCGTTGGCCGCAGGTTCACGATGCCGAACGAAAGGGCTGGAGTCTGTGGTTTGACACGCACGGCGTTGCGGAGAGGACGACTACGCGTGGCCCCTCCTTCGATGACAGCGGCCTCTTGCTAAAAGCGGTGCTCGCCGGCCAAGGCGCGGGACTGCTTCCGGCTGCCCTGGTCGAAGATGAACTGCGCGACCGGCGTTTGATCCAGTTGTTTCCGCCCGCTCGAATGGAGGAGTTTGCCTACTATCTCGTCTGTCCGGACAACCGACAGCAGCAGCCCAAGATCGCAGCGTTCCGGGATTGGATCTTGAGTGCATGACGGCAAGAAGGGAGGGAGTTACATCCTCAGGTACTGACTTCAGCAGGGAGTAGATATCCACGCTTCAACTGACCAAGGCGCGGTTAGGGTGGTGGGAAATTGCCATTGGCGACAGCGGGCTTGCGCCACTCATCGAACATCCGGCGCGGATTAAATGCGCCAATTCCGGACGTTGAGAGCTCGCCAGAAACCGGACGTTCGTTACGGATGGATTTTCCCATTTCCAGATTTCGGAATGTAGTGTCTAGGGACCAGAATGCGCTCCGATAAGACTGCTACGCAATCCGATCGGAGGGTCGACCTCAATCGCAGGTTCACTGCCGCGGCGCTTTATCTCGTCGTGCCGCCTCAGCCATCAACCGAACAAGCCGCCGCCCCGGCACCGGCTCTGCCAGACCACTTCCTACTTCGCCGCGGCAGCCGGGAAGGTCCAGGTGCCGTTCAGGACTTCTGCTCGGGGTCGGTAGAGCCGGACCATGTAGTTCCAGCCTTCCATGATCGGCAGGCAATTGGAAAGTGCACCATCGCAGCCGCCGAACTGGATGTCGACGCCGCCGTCGGCACCCCTCTTCGCGGTTATGCTGTTGAGCGAATAGGCGCCGAGTTCGTTCTTCTCGAAGAAGCCGTCCTTGTTGTAGAGGCTGACCGACCAGAAGGCGTCTACCGGCACGCTCGCCGGCACCTTCAGGCCGTAGACCGTGCTGCCGTCGTTCTTCTCGGGGACGACATTGAGGTAGACGGCCTCCTTGTCGGGGTTGCCGCCCCAGCCCGAGGCCGCGCCGAGCAGGAAGCGAACCGGGTCGGCCTCCGCGCGCGTGCCGAACATACGGTTCTTGTCGGGCAGGGTATCACTGAGCGCGATCAGCAGGTCGCGAACTTTCTTCTGGCTGGCCTGATCCCAGGCCGGGATCTCGAACTTGCCCGGCCCGCCCAGCTGCTCGACCTTGATTGCGTCCTGTACAGAGTGGGCCTGCTTCATGTCGTCCTTGTCGGACGGATTGGCCAGCGTGCGGAACGCCACGGCGACGTAGCGCGTGCCGACGCTCGCGCGCGTCAGGGTATAGGGGCCCGGCTTGTAGGCGACCCGATGGGTGTACTGATCCTCGTCGAACACCTGCATCGAGATGAAGCGCTGGCCTGCATCGGGGATCTTGATCGTGACCGGCCCGGCATCAAGATCGAACACCGCGGAAGAGTACAGAGTATCGCGGTTGAGGCGAATGACGGTCTGCTTGTCGAGCGGTGCGGGCTCCCGCGTGTGGTCGAACTTGCCGAAGCCGCCATTCCTGACGATTCCCGCGAAATAGAGGTCCGACTCGGCACGCGCGAAATTCTCGACCGTGACGGGGACCGGCTTGGACTGGGGCGCCTGCGCCTGGGCTGACCAGTTTGCGGCGATGGCAGCCGCGGCCACCAATGCGAATGTCTTTCTCATGATCGCTTGCTTTCTGTCAGGCGGCACGAACGAGCGGCGGCTGCTTCCATCGACTATCCAGAGCCTCGGGCTTGGGCCAGTAGAGGCGCAGCGTCGTCCAGAACGGTCCGGCAGGAACGGGTAGCCAGTTCGCCTCACGGTCCGGTCCCGGTGACTCGTGCTGGAGGTAGAGCGTCACCAGCCCGTCCGGATCGCGCTTCAGCGACGGCAGCATCGGCGAGTTAATGAGGTAGCGGTTGATCGCGTTCGCCGAGAGCAGGCTCCGCGGCAACTCGTAGACGGTGAGCGACCAGAAGGCGTTAACCGGGAACGAGCTCTTCGGATCGAACCGCAGCGTATAGCGTCCGTCCTTGCCGTTCAGCGGCGTGCCGGCGGAATCGGTGTAGTAGAAGGGGTAGAGGGCTTCCTCCTTCGAATTGCCGTAGATTCCGAGCGCGGCCGAGGCCATGCGGACCATGTAGTCGTTCTTCAGGAAGCTCCGCGTTCCAAAGCCCTCTGCCGCTGTGCGTTTGCCGCTGTCGAGTTCGCCGGCCTTGAAGGCGGCGAAGGCCTTCCAGGCATCAGCCATGCCGTCCTCGAGCGCCTTGCGCCGCTCGGGCGCGAGCTTGGCGACATCCAGAGCTTTGCCTGGTGCAACGCCGATGCGGTCGAAGCGCTGACGTAAACTCCGCTCGGAAGCATGTGTCGGGCAGAATTGAAGGATGAAGTTCAGGATCTGGAAGAACTCTGCCGAATTGCGCTGCTGCTCGGGCGAGAGCGGCCGGAGAAAGTCGATGGCGCGCGCGGCTGCCGGCGCCGGCTTGCCGAGGAATTGCGAGAGCGGCTGCACCTTATAGCCCGCCTGGATCGTCTTGACCTTTTCGATGTCGGCCGGCTCGAAGAGCTGGGTCCGGTAGAGCACGAAGGCGAAATCGGTTTCGCAGCGGATCACGCTCTTCACGCCCGGGGGCTTGCGCCCGTTCCAACTCGGCCCGGCCAGCAGGAAGCTGTCCCCTTCGTTGCCGGTGGCGCGGCTGCCGACATAGGCGAAGTTGAAGGTGTACTGGTCGATGAACTGTAGCGAGTAATAGCGCCCGGCCTCCACGGCGGGCACGGAGATCACCAGCGGCTCGCTGCGCAGGTCGGCGCCGATATAGGAATAGGGCGTGTCCGAGTTCGGCGTCTGGATCGCCTTGTCTTCGGGCGTGTAGACGCGCGCCGTGTTGGCGATCGTGTTCCAAGGCGCCTTGAACTCGGGGCCGCCACGATCCGCAAAATACGAATACTGGATGCGGTAATTGTCGACGAGCGGGAAGCCCCAGATCGTCGCCTCCTTTGCGATCGCGCGCAGCGTCTCTGCTTCGGTCGCTCCGGCCGCCGAAGGGCTCGCGGTCGAGCCAAGCAAGGAGCCCGCACCGATGCTCGCAGCCGATGCGAGGAGGGTGCGTCTGTTGATGTCAAAGGAGCTTGCCATGATGCTCTTTCTCCCAGCGGAAGCCCGGACGGCCCAAGTTGTCGAACCCCGTCCGTCTCGAGTGAAACCGACAACAAGGCGGCAGCGCTGCGGCAGCTCGTATAAGCGCCACGGAGAGTATATTTGTCCGAAATCGGACAAAGTCGGAGCTTTTTTATGAGGCCAATCAGCAAGTCTCGCGCCGAGCGGGTCATCAGCGAACGGGGCTGGCTGACATTGGTGCCTGAGGCGTTCCGGACCGAGGTGCTGCGGCGCTCGGTCTTGCTGCACTTCACTCCGGGCGAGACTGTGTTTCGCCTCGACGATCCCCCAGGCGGGGTTTACGGGCTTGTGGCGGGCACAGTCAGCGTCAGCCTTGCCCCGGCCGGCGCGACGCCGCGCCTGATCCTTCTGGGGGTTCCAGGCCATTGGACCGGCGAAGGCTGCTTTCTCACGCGAAAGCCGCGGAAGGCTGAACTCAGGGCCGTCGTGGAAACGACGATGCTGCATCTTCCGCTCGATGCGATGGATCAGATGGCCGGGCGCGATCCGGCGGTGGTGCACCATGTCGCGCTTATGCTGATGATGACTGTGGAGTTCCTGCTTCGCGTGATCCACGATCTGCAAAAACCCGAGGCAGATCGGCGTATCGCCTCGGTGCTTCAGCGCACGACCTGGATCGGAGAGGCACCGATCCCGCTGACCCAGAGCGAGGTCGGCGTCATGGCCAATGCGTCGCGCAAACAGGTCAACGCCGCCATCAAGCGGTTCGCCGAGGCCGGATGGCTGACCAACACCTACCGCTCTATCACCATCACCGACCCCGGAGCGCTCCGCCGCTTCGCCGAGGGAGACGGCACCGATTGATCTCGCACCCCGATGTTCGATGCCGGGCAGCGGAATGCAGCCGTTGCCTTGGCTACCCCGTTTCGAGGACATCATGCCACCACCCCAACACGGCGCGGCACAGGTCGCTTTGTTCCTCGCCTTCATGGCCAATGCGGCGGCCCAATCCTATCTGATCGTCGTGCTGGCGCCGCTCAGGCGTCGTCTCGGCTGTTGACTGAGACCACTTCTGGACATTCGCCCCCACGATGCGGAATTTAGCATCGACAAGCGTGTCGGCCGCCGAACCCGTGACGGGCATCCTGCGTTTCAGCGGCAGGATGAACAGGCCTCGCGAAACACCGCTCGTTTCAACTCTTAAAAGTTCGACGGCCTATTCCTCGGCGAGCAGGCGGTAATGCGCCATTTGACCTGCTGCCCAAGTCTCGAATTCGTGCACGAAGGTGGGCGACATCAAGGTATCCCGACCACCGTGGCTTACTGTGAAGCAGCCGCGCCGCTCAGCCTCAATGAAGATGTTGCCAATATGCTGGCGCGAAACTCGAAAGCGCTCTGCAAGTGCGGCATAGGATAGGCGCACTTGCGGGGCCCTGCCGTGCAACGCCGCGTAGTGAGCTCCGAGCACCGCTGACAACACCGGATAGCCGCAGTCGTACTCCGTGAACCGGACGATGCGCGGGAAGGGAGCGAAGAGAATATCCCCAGCGTGGAACCGGTCTCGCGAGCGGCCAAGCCAGTCGGAGAGATCGTCGGCCTCGGCGCGCAAGCGATCGGCCAGAGGGCGCAGCGGTGGCGCCAACCGTTCCGACGCCCTAAGAAACGCAAGCGGCGAACGGGCGATCTCATGGAGCAGCCCCGGCGAGGGGCGCAAATGCAACGTTCGTCGGTCATCGCGATCTCGGGTGGCGACCACATAGCCGCCGTGACGCAACGCGCTGACAAAGCCCGCGATTTGCCTGGCGCTCGCCGGCGCGGCTCGCTGCAAGGCAGCGAGCGTCGGCGGCTCTCCGCCGCTGCGGCGCCAGCGGGCGTCGTTGCCGATCAATACGAACGCCACAAGGTAACGCAGCTTCTGGGCGAATACCTTGTCAGTAGGCCAGGATATTCCCGGCGGCTCGACCATGGCACCGCAGTAGGATTCGAGCGCATCGGCAAAAACCGGGGACCGCATCAAGGTTGCGGCATAGGTCCAGATTTTCCGATCGGCAAAGCTGTGAACGGAGGAGTGGAGGACTCGCGCAATCGGCTCGGGCTCAAGCAAATCGCTCATGGGAATCCCTGCAAAGTTTGGACTTCGCAGCCCCCATCGCCTGTAGCAGTAATGCAGTGCCCGCTGTGAGGGTGAGTGCGGCGACAAGGTTGATCAAACGTCGCTTTAGCAGCTCGAATCGATCGCAGCGCATGCTGATCTGGGGAGGCTTATCTTATGTGTGACCTGTGCGCCCGGCCCATATCCGGAATGTCCCGACGCGGCCTTTTCGCCGGCATGGCAGCCTTCAGCGCCACTGCTGCGCTCTCCCCGCGAGCCTTCGCCCAGGCTGCGCCGCAGAATGCGATCACGCCGGACGAGGCGCTGAAGCGGCTGATCGATGGCAATACGCGCTATGCCGCCAATACGCCGGCCAATCTGGATTATTCGCCCGGCCGGGCCGCGCGGGTCACGGTCCAGCACCCGATCGCGGCGATTCTGAGCTGCGCGGATTCACGCGTCGCGCCGGAGCTCGCCTTCGATCAAGGACCCGGCGATCTGTTCGTGGTTCGCCTCGCCGGCAATTTCGTCAATGACGACGGGCTGGCGAGCCTCGAATATGCCGTGAAGTTCCTCAACACGCCGCTCGTCATGGTCCTTGGCCATTCGCGATGCGGAGCTATCGATGCTGCGATCAAAGTTGTGCGAGACGGGGTGAGCCTGCCGGGCCATCTCCAGGAGATGGTTCGCGAAATCCGGCCCGCCGTCAAAGCCGCCAAGGCCGACAAGCCGGACGATATTCTCGCTGCGGCGGTTGCAGAGAATATCCGTCGGGGCGTGCGGCGCCTCGAAACGACCAAACCGATCCTCGCGGATTTCGTCAGGAGCGGGAAGGTCAAGGTGGTCGGCGCTCATTACGAATTAGCGACCGGGAAAATCACTCTCCTCTGACGGCTCCCCGGGTAAATATCCCGCTAGTTGCGGCCGATCAGCCTTCACCGAGACTTAGGCGCTCGCATCAGCCGGACGTTCACCATCCAGAACGAGGGCGGAATCGAGGAGAAGGTGGGCGAGGTCGCCGCGCAACGCGCCGGCTTCGACTCCCGCAACAGCCGCGACCATCGCATGCCGCACTCGAGGATGGGCTTTGCCGCCCTCTCGACACGGCCCGCGGCGCTGAGTAGGCGTTCGAACTGGCGATCCGGCCTTGTCGGACGCAACTGCGCTCTCGGTCAGCCGATCGGAAGTTCGTGCACGCCCGACGCTGGCTCACTGCATGCACCGTGCAGGCATGGATGCGCGACACAGAGGCCAGAACCGTCGAGGCGACATGGCGCAAGCTCGGCGATCTGCTGCACCTCGTCTCACCAGCAGAATGCGCAAACTACATCGCAAACGCCGGATATGCTGCCGTGTAAACGAAGCACGCTCTAGCCTACGGATGGCAAAACAGGCGGACCGTCGGCCTCGCGCCAATTGCAGACCTTAGCCCTTAGCCCGAAACCGGACATTCGTGATCAAGTGGGACGATAACCGCCTGCTGAAATCGCGACACGAGCCTACCTATCGCCCCCCTGTCCTTTGATTTTCGTGGGATCATCTAACGCTTCTGGACAGGAGCGCCCTCAATCAAAACAAGATGTTCAGGCCGATCGCCAGCGTCGCGATGGGTAAGCGGCGCTCTGATCTTGAAAAGGCACAAAAAAATCTATCGTGATCCCTTCCGGGCGCGCAGTTCCGCTCCTTCACCTGAGCAGCCGTAGCCCCTTTCCGGGCTCGCTCTTCAGCTTGGCTCCAGCCTCGCAGAAGGCTTTCCTGTCGGAATGCCCCTCGGCGATGAAGAGGCCGTAGCGCGCGCCGAAGGCGATCAGGATCGCCGCCGACCGTTCCTCCTGCTGCGCTGCGGTGAGAGTCTTGTCGCCGGCGGCAAGAATGTCGTCGAGCGCCTTGCCGACCGTCTCCTTGTCGAGCGCAAAACTGTCGCAAACGCGGACGATCGCGCTTTGATAGGCGAGATTCGTCAGGTCGAGAGCCTGCCTGTTGCCCAGCAGACCGCCTTCGGTTTCGAGAAGGTCCTCCCAGGCGGCGTGCAGCCGCTTATCGTCGGCACCTGCCGGCGCGGCCGGTTGGGCGAAGGCGTGGGAGAGTGGCGTGGCGGAAACGATCAGGGCGACCAGCGCGCCGACAAAGTGATTGGGGGTCATCGGCGAGCTCTCATTCGGAGAAGGTGCGGTAAGTCCAGCCGGCGCTGTAGAGGCCCCTGCTGTCGTAACAGGCTCGCTGCGCCGGGTAGCAGGTGATGTTGTATTGCGGCGAGAACGGTGCCGGCGCAGCGTAGCCTACCCCCGCCGGCGGCCCGTAAATGCGGGGATCGCGACCGTCGGAGAGCGCCGACCCCACCGCCAGGCCGAGGATGCCGGCAGCAATAGCTGCGCCGACCGAGTTATGTGCGGCGCTTGGCGTCGCCTGGGCCGCGAGCAGGCCGCCGGCCAATAGCAGCGTCGGAACCAGCCGCCCGTTCCTTGTTTTCATGGGTGCTCTCTCCGCTGGGGATCATTCGAGTCGATTGCGGCTCTATCGCAGGGCCGGCCGGATCAGCCGGCGGAGGGCGCCGACGGTTGGTTTGGGAGGTTGTGCCGCCAGTAGCGGGACACTTGGCCGATCCGTCCTTGTGCTGCCATTCCGCCGGCTGTATCGCGGCGACCATGGACGCAGCGGCGCGCTGCACGTTGGCCGCGCAAGCCTGCCCGACCCTTGAGCGGCAGACTCGCAGTCGCCAAGCTTACTTCTTGGCCTTCTCTTCCTTCAGCAACACGTCCAGGGCGTGGATGATCTTCTTGTCCCGGTTCGTCTTGCAATAAACGATCAGCTCGTGTTCGCCGGATTTGGCGCGCGTGATATGGGCCATGTGCCTCTTGGCCAGCCCATTGTACCAGCCGCTATACCAGGCGGCGAGCATGTCGGCGTCCTCCTGATAGGTGTCCGCGAGTTGGGCGCAGGTCAGCGCCTGAACGTCGAGAAAGCCGTTGGCATCGGTGTAGGCCGAAAGTTCGGTCTGTGCATGTGCCGGCGCGCCGAGGGCAGCCGCCAGCATGAGAGCGCAGGCGGAGGATGTGACGAAACGAGCCATTCTCACGGTGTCTGCTCCTGAAGCGATGGGAAATGGATGGGTTGCGGTCATGCCGAAAACTGCGGGGAGTGCCGCTTGCTCAATCGAGCGAACGGCCCTCCGTCACACCGCCTAGAACTTGTAGTTGACCCCGAGGCGGACGAGATTGTCCTTGTTCTCGCTCTTGACGACGAGGGGAGATGCGCCGGCAGCCCGCCCGGAGCCGGCGAGCGTCGTGGTGCCGTTGCTGAGGTCGTAGTAGAGATACTCAGCCTTGGCGGTCCAGTTCTGGGCGAAGGCGTATTCGACACCACCGCCGAACGTATAGCCAATCCGGGATTCCGACCTTCTGCCGACCCAATCAAAGCCGGCAAGGCTGCCTGAACCGGCAACCGTGGCTGACGTCTTGTTATCGCCATAGGCCAGACCGCCGGTGACGAAGATCAGCAGTCTGTCGATCGGCGAATAGCCGACGCGGGCACGGACGGTGCCGAAATAGCTGCCCTCGCTCTTGAAGTCGGCGGCGTAATTGCTGCCCAGGACATGGGCGGTCTTCTTGTTGTCGAGATACTGGATGTCAGCCTCGGCGCCGAGCACGAACAAGGGATGCCGGCCAAACCCAAGAAAGTCTTCCTGTCCTCCGACATGATCGACCCGATAATCCGGGACGAATGCTGGCGCGACATCTCGCGCTTGATCTACGAGATTTCTCCCTGGGATCTTAATGGGGACACCGGATTCCGCGGAACCGTGAGCTCGCGCCCCTTCGGCTCGATGACCGTGGGGACGACGACATTCAACGATCAGAAGGTCTGGCGCACGCGCCAGACCGTCGTGCGATCGACGCTCGACCTGTGCGTGGTGCAGCTCGTGCTGTCCGGTCAGTCGCAGGGGGATTTCGACGGAGCGGACGTTGCCGTCAAGCCGGGCGACATCCTCGTCCACGATCTGACCCAGACCATGGACAGCCAGGTCACCGCCGGCGCGCGACTGTCGGTGGTGGTTGCCCGGTCGGAGCTGCAGCGTCTTGTGTCGCGGCAGTCTCTCCACGGCATCGTGCTACCGGGGCAGGCTGCGACGACCCGGCTTCTGAGCGAATACATGGTCGGGCTGGACAAGGTTCTGGTCGAGCTGCCGCAGGAGGCCGTCCCGGCGGCGCAGGAGGCTCTCTTGATCCTGCTCGCCTCCGCCATCAATGGCCGAGACGATAGCCTTAACGACGACCTGCCGATCAACCTGCCGATGAGGCAACGCATCATCGACTATGTCGACCGGCATATCATGGACCCGCGGCTGACGCCGCAGGTGATCATGGGGCATTTCCGCCTGTCACGCTCGCATCTCTACCGCAGCTTTGCCGCCGATGGCGGAGTCGCCAACTTCATCCGGGATCGACGGCTGGACATGGCCTATCGCCTGCTGAGCCGCGGCAATGCGAACCCGCTCTCGAACAAGGCGATACTGCACCAATGTGGCCTCTCGGGCGGCGCCAATTTCGCGCGCATGTTCGGGGCGCGGTTCAACATGTCGCCGAGTGACGCCCGCGACGGAGGCAACCTGATATCATCCGGGGGAGACGGCGCTCCCTTGCTGCACAACTATCTCCACGAGCACGTAGCGAAAATCGTCGAATACTGAAGTCTGTTCGACCAATGTGTTGAGCGCTGGCAGCGCCGGAGCCCGCAACAGCGTGCGCCTGAGGAGCCCAACGATCGGCTCCGTCACCCAGATAATCGGAAGGTGCGCCGAGCGCCATAAGCGGACCTTTAGCCTTCGCCCGGAAGCGGACATGGCAAACCCTCACCAAGTCACGGAAACCTGCCAGTACGACGAGACACCTCTGGTTAAGACGCTCCCTTCACGAGCGACGATCCAGCCAAGGTTTCGATCATATGTTCGATGACGGCACGCACTCGGTGGGGCACCGGCCCGCCGCCGACATAGATCGCGTGAACCAATTCCAGATCGCCCGGATTCCAGTTCTCTAAAAGAGGCACTAGCCGGCCTACCGCGATGTCCTCGGCGACATGAAACAGCCCGAGCCGTGCGATGCCGGCACCAGCAAGCGCCATCTGCTTCAGCGTCTCACCGTTGTTCACGACAAGGCTTCCTATGACCGGTTGCTCCAGATCCCGCCCCCCTGACGAAACGGCCATGACGGCCGTGCGCGACGGAAGTTGAAGGTCAGGCAATCGTGACGCTCAAGATCGGTGGGCTTCTGGGTCTTGCCCTTGCGTTCCAGATAAGCGGGCGCGGCGCAGACGATGCGCCGGCTCTGTCCCAGCTTGCGCGCGATCAGGCCGCTATCCGGCAGGTTTCCCATGCGGATGGCGACATCGGTCTTTTCAGCGACCAGGTCGACAATGCCGTCCGTAAAGCTCAGATCGACGATGAGACGCGGATTGCGCGTGATGAAGGCTGGAATGGCTGGCGCGACGAACACCGTTCCGAACGGAACCGTGGCGCTGACGCGCAGCCGCCCACGCACGGCGCCACCCGCCGCTTGCTGATCGGCGTCGTTCAGATCCTGCAAGATCCGAAGAGCGGCGTGATGAAAGGCCTCGCCTTCCTCGGTGAGCGTCAGCGCCCGTGTCGTACGGACCAGAAGGTGCGCTTCCAGCAAGGCCGACACCCGCGAGCGATCTCGCGGCCCATCGGCTCCATGTTGCCGAGCACTAGTCGACAGGGCAGGCCTGCGCGATCAGGCCGGACAGGTCATGGCCCTTCTCCGCGCCGTCCAGAACGACGTCGGCAGCGTGAATGAGCGACTAGATCGCGTCATTGAGACCCGGTCACACGCTGCCCCGCACGGGGGATCCAAGTTGGCATGACAAAATCGAGCGGCTGACCGCCACAAGATGTCCGCCGGCCTAACCGGCTCCTCTCTAAACTTGGCCCCGTCAGATCCCGCTGGCGGTTGCTTTGTCCGGCGTCCGAGATGGATGGTTACCGGGCGTGCCGATCCATCGGCGTTAGTATCTGTTCGCGGCCTCATAGCGTGCATCGCCGCCGGCGACCCGCCACTGGAGCGCCTTCACGCGGTCACCGTTCTCAGAGTCCGAATTCATTTCACATTGATGTCGCGGTGGATTATATAGTCTTCGGGCGGCTGGTTGCTACGTTACCTCAAATATCGCTCGAACAGACTTGTTTCCGTAATATTCACGCCAACTGCTCCGTCGCAAAAAGTCGAAATCAAAATCCAATGGGTACTTCTGCAGAGCAAATCGAGATCTGCGGAAGGGCTTTTTTGCGCTTATCGAATAGGCCTGCATTCATCAAATCTTACATTCAGCAAATGTTGGAGATGAAAATGGCACCTGAAATCGAGATGCGTGGACTTTCTGACGTCAAAGAGGACTTGCAGCGCGCCTTCTGTGGCTGGTGCTGGCGAACCCGCGCGGGCCTGCTCGGCGCCACCGCACTCATCGCTGCCGCGGCAGCGACGCCGACCATTGCGCAGGCGCCGGCTCCCGCCCAGGCGCCGTCCAAACCGAACATCCTGTTCATCATGGGTGACGACATCGGCATCATGCAGACGAGCATCTACCACCGCGGGCTGATGGTCGGGGAAACGCCCAATATCGATCGGATTGGCCAGGAAGGCGCGCTCTTCACGCATTACTACGCCGAGCAGAGCTGCACGGCCGGCCGCAATGCCTTCTTCACCGGCATGCATCCATTGCGGACGGGGATGATCCCGCCGCAATTGCCCGGCAGCCCATCCTACCTGCGGCCCGGCACCCCGGCGCTGGCCAAGTTCCTGCTCGACCTCGGCTACAACACCGGCGAGTTCGGCAAGAACCATCTCGGCGATCATACCGACGCGCTGCCGACCGCGCACGGCTTCCAGGAATTCTGGGGCTATCTGTATCACCTCGA
>NZ_JBFTJI010000016.1:0-70707 GCF_056395345.1 Allobosea sp. 10L422 | reverse complement strand
GTTGGCGCCAGCACTACAACACCAGGCGCCCGCACTCCTCGCTCGGCTACAAGCCGCCGGCCCCGGCAGCTATCCTGCCGTCGTCGAACATGGCCGCAAAGCCGACCATGCATTAGATTGAAGCCGGACCACTCAATCGGGGCAGGCCAAGTCGTTGGACGCCAGAAACAGCGCGGCTCCCGCTATCTCCTCGGGAAGGCCCATCGTCCCTCGCGGGATCAGGGACTCGAACATCTTCTTCGCCTCCTCGGTCAGAACCTCGTCCTGCATCGGGGTGGCGATCGGTCCCGGGTGCAGCACGTTCACCCGGATGTTTCTGCCCTTCAGCTCGTTGAGCCATCCTCGCGCGAAGGCGTGCAGCGTCGCCTTGCTCGCCGCGTAGACGCTGTAGCCGGGAAAGCCCTTCAGTGAGGCCACCGAGCCAGTCATGAAGATCGACCCGCCGTCGTTGAACAGCGGCAGCGCCTTCTGCACCGTGAACAGCGTGCCGCGCGCGTTGAGGCCAAAGGTCTTGTCGAAGAGCTCTTGCGTGATCTCGCCCAGCGGCGCCGCCTCGCCGATGCCGGCGCTGGCGTAGAGGACGTCGATCCTGCCCTTCTCCTGCTTCACCGTGTCGAACAACCGATCGAGGTCGTCGAGATTGGCCATGTCGCCTTGAACGGCGGTGACGTTACGGCCGATCTGCTTGACGGCCTCGTCAAGCGCCTCTTGCCGCCGACCGGTGATGAAGACATAGGCGCCTTCGTCGACAAACCGCTTGGCACTCGCCAGCGCCATGCCGCTCGACCCGCCCGTGATGACCGCGACCTTACCGTCCAGCTTACCCATGATCGTCTCCTTTGGGTTCCTTCGTGGCCGTGAGAGGACGACCCGAGAGCCCCGAGATGGCCCTGGCGGCGCGCGACGGTGAGTGCGGAGGCGTGAACATCGGTGGTGCGAAAACTAACCGGGTGAATTGGATGGCAACATCGGATCACTGCGCCCCAGCTTTGAAGAGGCACCTTTCCGGTGCAGGATTATGCTATGATCGATTGGGACGATGTTCGCTATTTTCTGGCCGTCGCGCGCGCCGGCTCAGTGCGGGCCGCCGCCGAGCGCCTCGCCGTGAACCACGCGACCGTGCTGCGGCGCGTCGCTAAACTGGAGCAGCGGCTCGGGGCGGGAGTGTTCGAGAAATTGCCGACGGGCTACCGCCTGACGACGGCGGGAGAGGAGGTTTTGGAGTTCGCCGAGCAGATGGAGACCTCGTCACACCAACTGGAGGCGCGCGTGTTCGGGCGCGACCGGAGCGCGCGCGGCCTCTTGCGGCTGACGCTGCCGCCTTTCCTCGCGACCCATCTGTTCATGCCGGACCTCTCTGATTTCGCGCGCCTGCACCCCGAAATCGAGATCGAAATCATGTCGACCGGGGAGGTCGCGAACCTGACCAATCGAGAGGCCGATGTGGCGATCCGCTTCGTCGTCGACCGCAAGACCCTCCCGCTCAATCTCCACGGCCTGATGGGACCGGAACTGGCCAGCGGGGTCTACCTGTCCCGCGACCTGCTGGCGAAGTGGCGGGCGGGCGCGCAGAGGCCTATCCGGCCGATCGTCATTAACGATCACGGCATCCCGGACTGGGCTCGCGCGGGCGAGATCCGAACTGCCAAGGTACCTTTCAGGACCCCGGACGCCGAGGCGCAAATAGCCGCGGTTCGCCAAGGGATCGGCTTGACGAGGCTGCCGTGCTTTGTCGGCGACTCCGATCCCCAGCTGACCCGAGCGCCAGGTATCCTGCCGCAGCGCAACGGCGTGCTCTGGCTCCTCACCCATGGCGAGACCCGCAAAACCAAGCGCGTTCGGCTGTTCATGGAATTCGCTTCCCACAGGTTCGCTGTCTACGCACCGTTGCTTGCGGGGCTGTCCGTATCGAGCAACTGACACGGCAAGTCTTCCGCGACACTGTGGAGCATACGACACCTTGGAGGCACCCCGTTGTCGCGTTGGAACTAAATGGGAGACAACGCATCGCGCAGAATGTCCGGTTTATACCGCGCAGCTGAGTTCAGCTATTGGCGCAGCTTAGACACGGCCGATGGAAACAATGAGCTTGGCTCTGGGCTGAATTACTTTACCACGGAGCCCGAACTGCTTCTGGAAAAAGCTTGTGGTGCTCGGCGCGCTGCCGGGATTTGGCAGCGGCGACGGCTGCTCAGATCACCGCTTGCGGGCGTTACGGCGAGACAAGCTCGAAATGCGAGCGGTCCATGTGCTTGTAGCCGTGGAAATGACCACCCCATCGGAGCGATACGCCCAATTCACGTCCGGCCTGCGCCAGCGCGTCAGCAATCCGATTCTGAATTTCCGGATCAAAGACGATCTGTCCCGTCTGGTCGAGCGGCCATAGGTCCACTGCCTTGCCCGACCGGTGCGAGCTGTCACTGGTCAGTGACCAGCCCCAGGCAACCGCCATGCTTTGCTGTTTGCGGTCACGTCTCCCGGAACCGATCACGAAGAGCAGCCCTGGATTATCGGCTCGCGCCTTCCGCACGACTTTGGCGAGGATTGGTCGGATGGCCCGAAGATTCGCCTCGTGGTTTGCCAGTGGATTTGAATTCCATGCGCGGAACATTGCGAGTTGATCCCGCCCGAATTCATCCCGAGGGGGAATTTTCGCGTAGATGCCGCCCGGCCCGTACCGCAGCGGATCGGCAAGGACATCCGGCGAAGTACGCAATCTACCACCTGGTTCGCTGTGAGCTCCGCTGTTCAGGCCGAAACTGAAGAGCGCAATGCACCACAATCTCCAGTGGTAACCTGCCTTTCCACGCATCATGACCCGCACAATCGCAGTCCGATGGTGCCAAAGGAAGGCGGCCGCTTGAGTTTGAGCTCAAGCAAAGTTGAGCGCCCGCCAAGGAGCAGGCTGCTTTCGGCTTGGCATGTCCGGTTCCGGGTGATCGCCCAATGTCCGACTCTGGCGCACGATGGCCGGGCGGATCAGGCCTCGTATGACTGACTGGGTCGATTATTGGTCAGGTTGGTCATGATGGCCCGGCGCCCCGTGATCGGCCGCCTGCTCGGCCCCGGCATCGCGAGCCTGCTACGGCCAACCCGCGAGATCCTGCACTGGTATCGGGTCGATCCCTCGGTGCCGGCGGGCTGGGACGAGGCCCCGGTCTACATCTGGTCCTACGGCCCGCGCCCGGAGGACGGCTTCTACGGCTTCCCAGCGCGGGACGGCGCGGTGAAGCTCGCTCACGGTGAGAAAACGCACGGCGTCGATCCCGACGATTTCGACCGCTCGAGCGAGGATGGAGAATCCAGAGCCTTCTATTCGCGTGCGGCAGAAGGTCGGCTGAAAGGGCTGCGGATCGGCGAGACGCGGCGCAAGACCTGCCTCTATACAGTCTCGCCCGACAACGGCTTCATCATCGATCGCTGGCCGGACAGCGAGCGCGTGCTCGTGGTGTCCCCCTGCTCGGGGCACGGCTTCAAGCATTCGGCAGCAATCGGCGAGGCGGTCGCCCAGACGATTTTCGATGGCGCGAGCGGCATCGATCTGTCGAGCTTCGGGTTGGCCCGGTTCCGCGATCGCACCGAACTGCCGATCTCCAGATGAGCCGGTGGCGCGACGCTGCCCCCCGGATGGGGCGGCCGCCGCGCCGGTTCATTCCACGTAGGAGAGATAGCGTTCGCCGCTGTCGGGGAAGATCACCACGATGGTCTTGCCGGCATTCTCGGGCCTGGCAGCCAGCGTCAGCGCGGCAGCGGCCCGATCCGAAACGAGTTTCGGCGGCCGATGCTTCGCCTCTCTGTCCCGCTCGCGCTCCTGCATTCGCTTAGCCTGCGCTCGTGCTTCATGTGAGCCGTCTCTGACGCCGCAGCCCAAGAACACCAGTTGCCCAGAACAGTTGCATCCTTCCCTCGAAGGATGGCCCGCACGGCCGGGCCCACGCTTTCCTCCAAAACACGTCCATGAACCGTATCATCCTGGCGCTTCTCGCCTTGGGATCGCTGTCGCTTGCCGGCTGCCAGACGCCGATCCGCTGGGCGTGGCGTTGGCGCGACGGTCCGCCGACGCTGCCGCCACCTAAGCCGCACGGCGGATAGGAACGAAGGATGCGGTCGCGCGTTCCGCCTTCGAGACACCTCGAATCCTCACCTGGCGCCGTCAGCCTCGGCTGTCGGGGCCTTTTTTGTGTGAACGGACCCCGCCAGAGAGCTTGGCGTTTGGCCATAAATAATGGGACACCCTATGCCTGGATATCGTTTCACCACCGACAACGGGAGGTGGACAAGGCGACGAGGCTTTGGTCTACCCCGATGACAAAGCCGCCGCGCACGCCGCTCAGGAAGCTTTGGCCGACATGGCTAAAGAGGAGCTCTTGACGGTCCGGCGCTGGATCTCAGCGCGTCTGTCGAGAAAGATGATGGTCAGCCCGTTTACCGTGCAACTTTAAAATTCAGGGGCGAGACGGCCGAGCAAGCTCAAGGAGCGGCGGCCGCAGACGACGCGTCCACCGATGACGCGGTCGAAGCAGTCCAGGGGGCGCTGGATAGTCGCCAAACGTAGGGCGGTGTTGCAAGCCGATTGAGGCCCATCAAGCTAGGGACGTTTTCGGAATAGAGAGCGAAAGGGCCAGACCTGACTCCTGCCAATCTCGCTCGACGGTAGCGTGTAATGCGCCAGCCAATCCTTGCTCCAACCTGCTACCGAAACCTGCAGCTCGTAGGACGGGGGCAGGTCCGCCCATCTCCTTCCAGGTCAGTATGAGGTCATCATCGGAACGAGAAATCTCGATCATGAGACGGCCGGCATCCCTGGACAATGATCCATGTTTTGCGGCGTTCGTAGCCCATTCGTGGAGCAACAGAGCCAAATTGGTGACGGCCTTTCCCCCTATTTCACAATCGTCGCCGCAGACCTCGATCCGGTCATCGAGGGCGTAGGGTTCCAGGATGACTTGGACGAGCGAACGAAGCGTCAAGTGCCCGGAATCGGGCCCGTGGGAACGGTCCGCGAGGATCAGTTCGTGGGCCCGAGCCAACGAAGATAGTCTGGCCTGCAGCCCATCGATAACCTCGGCTTGATTACCCTTCGAGCGGGCGCTGATAGAGACGATTGCCGTTGCCAGGGCGAACAGGTTTTTGATGCGATGATGCATCTCGCCGATCAGCAGCTGCTGTTGCTGCTGAGCTCTCAGGCGTTCGGTGATGTCACGGGCAATTTTAGAAGCGCCGACGATTTTACCAGCTTCATTACGGATGGGCGAAATTGTCAGCGAGATGTCGATCAGTGAGCCGTCCTTGCGTCGACGTTGGGTCTCGAAATGATCAACGCGGTTGCCCTTCTGGATTTCCGACAGAATCATCGGCTCTTCATTCAGCCTGTCGGGCGGAATTAAGATGGTGACGGATCGGCCTATTACTTCTTCGGGCGGGTAGCCGAACAGCCGCGTCGCGCCGCCATTCCAGCTCTGGATAATTCCGTTCAAGTTCTTGCTGACAATCGCATCGTCCGATCCGTCGATGATCGCTGCCAGCCAGTCTCTAGGATCTGGCGTACTCGTGCTGTCGTCTAATTCTGGCCGCAGAAATGCCGAAACTACCAGGCTATCCGACAATCTAGCCTCCGCCATATTGTACAAAGGCAACGCTACCGCATGAAATCGCTGCTTTGCTTCGCCGCGCGCGCTATCCGGTGAATCCAGACGCGAACACTATTTTGACGATTGGCCTTATCCGACGCTACCTTGTCAAGTTGCACACTGGTAAGGGAGCGATACTGTTGCTCTGCTTCAACACTGAACTTCACCTCGCCGCCTCGTCGTTCGGCCGTGGTTCGAGCAGCTTGCACCGCCTCTTGGATATGGGGCGAGTGGCCATAGGTCGCCCCCGTAACATCGCGGTAGGCCCACACCGGCCCGACGCGGCAAACTAGAAGCTTCTGCATTCGCGTGTTCCAAAGCAGGTCTGTAAACGCCCCAAATTTACAAAGGTTCCTGCGCATTTCCCTGGGAGGAAGCATAGCCGCTGGCCTTTAGGGGGCTGCGGTTGAACGGGCGATAGGATCAATTCTTTTGCCTGCTGCCGGCCGTAACGAAGGTTCTCGCCGACTATCGCGATATCATTATCGAGATCGTCACGACCTATGAGCTCTCGGACGTCGTCGCCGAGGCGTTCGACGCCGCCGTCAGGCTGGGCGAGCACGCCGCCAAAGACATGGTCGCGGTTCGGCTCGGGCCCGACATCCCTATGGCGATCGTCGGGACGCCCGGCTACCCCCCAGCTCAGCCCGCTCCGGCCATGCCGCAGGACCTCGTCGGCCACCGCGGCATCAATCTGCGCCTGCCGAGGCCAGGCACGGTCAATGCTTGGCGACTCGTCCAGGATGAGCGAGAGGTCCGCGCGCGCGTCGATGGGCCGCTGGTCTTCAATGCTGTCAGCGCATACGGGCTCGACTATAAGACTGACGCGAGCCAATACACTGCGCTTCGTTAATGGAGCGATCGCTTTATCAAGATTTACAGGCTGTGTGACATGTTGGTTCAATAGATTCTACGCGGGTCGAGGGCATCTCGCAGCCCATCCCCGAGGAGATTGACGGCAAGCACTGTGGCCGAAAGGAAAGCTGCCGGGATCAGCACGATATAGAACTTGAGCTGCCAGAGCGTCCTGCCCTCCGCCATGATGTTTCCCCAGGACGGTGTAATCGGCGGCGTCCCTGCGCCGATGAAGGACAGCACGGCTTCGGTGACCATCGCCGCCGCGCTGATATAGGTCGCCTGCACAATCAGGGGAGAAAGCGAGTTCGGCAGGATGTGGCGGACGATGATCCGGGGCGTACTCGCACCGGCGGCCGTGGCGGCCTCGACATAGGGCTGCTCGCGTAGGGAGAGAACCGTCGAGCGGACCAGGCGCGTCACGCGCGGGATCTCGACGATCGTCAGGGCGACGATCACGTTGATGACCGAGCCCTTCGTGAGAGCCATCAGCGCGATCGCCAGTAGCATCGACGGGATCGACATCAGCCCGTCCATGATGCGCATGACGACGACGTCGACGCGCTTGATGAAGCCCGCTATCAGGCCGATCAGCAGGCCGCCGGCCGACGAGAGGATCGCGACCGAAAACCCGACCAGCAGCGAGATGCGGGCGCCATACAGGACGCGGGAATACAGGTCGCGCCCGAGCATGTCGGTGCCGAAGAAGAACTGGGCGGAAGGCTCGCGCAGCCGGCGCGCCAGCGACGTCGCCGTCGGGTCAATCGTGCCCAGCATCGGGGCCAGTATGGCGATCGCGACCATTGCGATGAGGACGGCCGATCCGAACGGCATCGTCGGATGCCGCCGCATCAGCTTGAGCGCCTCGGCAAGGCGGGAGCCTTCGGAAGACCTGCCAACGGTGCCGGCGTGGAGCAGGGAGGAGTTCAATAGCGGATCCTCGGATCGACGAGCGTGTAGATAAGGTCCACGGCCAGGTTGACGAGCACGTAGACGAACGAAAAAATCAGCACGAGCCCTTGGATGACGGGGTAGTCGCGGCGCAGGATGGCATCGACGGTCAGCCGCCCCATGCCAGGTATCGTGAAGACGGTTTCAGTGACGACCGTGCCGCCGATCAGCGCGGCGAAACCGATGCCGATAACCGTGATGACCGGCACAGCACCGTTCTTGAGCGCGTGCAGGAACAGGACGGAGTGAGGGCCCAGGCCCTTGGCGCGCGCGGTCCGGACATAGTCCTGCTGCAGGACCTCCAGCATCGATGCGCGCGTGATCCGGGCGATCAGGACGATGTAGACGAAACCGAGCGTGACGGCGGGCAGAATGAGGCGTTGCAGCCACGGCCAGAGCCCTTCCGACAGCGGCGAGTAGCCCTGCGGCGGTAGCCATTGCAGCTTCAAGGCGAAGGCCCATGCCAGGATGTAGCCGACGACGAAGAGCGGTACCGAGAAACCGACCACCGAGACGCTCATGATCGTCCGGTCGATCCAGCTGCCGCTCTTCCAGGCCGCAACCACGCCGAGCGGGACGGCGATGCAGACCGAGAGCAGGAGCGTCAGCAGCATGACCGAAACAGTCGGCCCAACCCGCTCCGCCATCAGCGCCGTCACCGGCTGGCCCGTGAAGACGGAGTTGCCAAGATCGAAATGGACCAGCCGCCACAGCCAGTTGCCGAATTGCACGAGGAACGGCTGGTCCAAGCCGAGGCTCTGCCTGATCCGCTCGATATCCGCCGTTGAAGCCTGATCCCCCGCGATCATCGTTGCGGGATCGCCAGGTGCGAGGAACAGCAGCGAGAACACCGTCAGCGCGACGACCAGCATGACCGGTATCGTCGCGAGGATGCGTTTCAGAATGTAGGCGAGCATGGAGCCGGTCTCCTCATGCCGCAGGGAGGGCGAGATCAGCCACGACGGATGTTCCAGAACACCGTCGCAGTCGGCACACGATCGACCAGGTACTTTTTAAGCGCGGTCTGGCGGTAGATGGCGCCGAGCGGAATGGCCGGGAGCTCATCCATCCCGACGACCTGCATCTCCTGCGCGGTGCGCTTGCGGTCGTCGACAGATGGCGAATTGAGCCAGGCGTCGCGGAGTTCTTCCAGCTTCGGAATAGTGGGCCAGCCGAACCACGCGTTGCGCCCGTTGCCGCGCAGCATGATGTTGGTGCCGGGATCGACGAACCAGGCGCCGGGGAAGAGCCAGCAGCTCAACGACCAGCCGCCCTTGTCGATCGGCTCTTCGGAGCGGCGGCGCTGGGCGACGGAAGCATTGTCGAGAAGCGCGATATCCAGGTTCAGGCCGAGCTTGCCAAGCATGTCCGCCGCGACCTGGGCCAGCGGGGTGGTCGAAGCCGGGCTGTCAGCGGCGCCAAGCAGGCGAACCCGCTCGTTGGCATAGCCAGCCTCCTTCAGGAGCTGCCGGGCCTTCTCGATGCTGCGGGGACCTTTCAGCGGGTCGAGGCCGGCATCGCTGGCGAGCGCCGTGCCGGGTGGGAAGAACCCGCTGCCGGTCGCGAAGTTCTGCGGGTTGGTGCCGGCGACGGACATGCAGAACTCTGGTCGATTGCGGGGAGCAATGCCTGGCGAATCTTCTTGTTGTTGAACGGGGCATGCAGGGCATTGATCCGCATCATCGCCATCGAGGGGATGTCCTCGAGGCGCGGCAGGTCGATATCCTTGAAGCCGGCCAGCAGCTCGACCGTTTCCGACGTCGGTCCGCCGATCCAATCGACATCACCGGTCTGGAGCGCCGCGGCGGCCGTTGCGGCGTCGGGAATGCGGCGCCATTCGACACGATCGAAATGGACCATCTTCGGACCTGCGGTGAGGCCGCGTGCCGTGCTGGGCGTCGGCTGGTAGCCCTGGAATTTCTCGAACACCGTAAGATTGCCGAGCAGGAACTCATCCGCCTTGAACTTGAACGGGCCGGAGCCGGTCCGATCGGTGATCTGCGTCTTCACATCCGTCTGGGCGACGCGCTCGGGCATGATGAGAGGCACGGGAGCGCTGAGCTGCCCCAGCACTGCGGGCAGGATCGGGAAGGGGAGCTTGAGGCGGAAACGCAGCGTCCGGTCGTCGACCGCGACGAGTTCGTCCGTCAGCGCGAATAGCGTCGCGCCCATCGGCGCAGACTGCGACCAACGCTTCAGGCTGGCGACGCAATCGCGAGCCCGGATCGGTTCTCCGTCATGGAAGGTGATGTTGCTGCGCAGCGTGATGGTGCAGCTACGCCCGTCATCGCCCCAGAGCAGGCCTTCGGCAAGTTGCGGCTGGGGCTGGAAGTTCGCGTCCAGCCCGAACAGCGTATCGTAGATCATGTAGCCGTAGTCGCGGGTGATATCGACCGTCGACCACATCGGGTCAAAGATCGTCAGGTCCGTATACGGCACGAACCGAAGCACTTTCTGCCGGGCGGATTGCGACAGGGCCGGAGCGCTAATGCCGGCGAGTGCGGCAGCGGCGCCGGCTTTGATGAAGCTACGACGATCCATGATGATCCCCTGTTGGTTTGTGCGGCCGTGAACGCCGCAGCGATTGGTCGAAGGCCGGATTGGATCAGGGCACGCCGTTGCGCGCGGCCTCGACCAGGTCGATCGCCTCGGACAGACCATGTGCGATGCGGTTGGCGCGCTGGCGCAGCTGCACCCGCGCCATCCGGGCGGCATCGGCATCGAGGCGATCCAGCGTCAGCGCCGCCGCCAGTCCCGGCAGAATGCGGCTGGCCCTGCCGAGGTCGAACTCGAAAGCGCTGCGCGCGTGATACAGAACCGGGTTGAGATGGCGGCCGAGCCGCAGAAGGACCCGGTCGTCGGCCGCGGTCGGCGCCCAGCCCGCGAGCCCGTCGGAGAGCTTTTCCGCTAGGTCGGTCAGGCGTGCGATATCGTCCAGCGCCGGGGCGGCTTCGCGATACGCGCGCAAGCCCGCGAGCACGTCGCGGGCCATGGCTGCGGGCTTGAAGGGCAGGGCGGGAGCATCGATCAATCCCGCGACAAGATTCCGGTAGATCAGCGTGTCGATGGCCAGGACATCGGCATCCATGTGGTCGATCGTGTCCTGATCGGTGTGCCACCACCAGGCTAGGCCGCTGCCGTGCAGGTGATCCGGGCTGGCAGCCGGCAGAAAGGCGCTGACCTGGGCCGTGGCGAGCCCGATGCCGCTAAAGCTCTGGTCCGAGTTTCGGGCCGAGCGCCGGGGATCGATATAGGGATCGAGCCGCTTGACCGAGCGGTCGACGAAATCCTCTTCCTCCTGCGTCTGCTTGCCGACCGTTCCGTCAAGAACCTGCCTGACGTAATCGGACAGTTCGGCGGTGGTGTTTCGCAGGGCCTTGGTGGTGCCGCTCCGGCTGCCGACGATATCGACGTTGAGATAGGCGATCGCGTCGCGATGGAGCGAGTCGCGAAACGCATCCGCGTACCAGGACGAGCCGGCATAGCCGCCCTGTTCGTGCCCGGTCCAGAAAGCGAACTTGATGCCATAGCGGGGCTTGGGCTTTTGCTTCAGCAGCCGCGCGAGCTCGATCAGCAGGGCGACGCCGGCCGTGTTGTCGGTCGCCCCGTCGCCCCATGTGCAGTAATGCGCGCCGAGCAGGACGTAGCCCGGCTCCCGCCCCTTGATCTCGCCGACGGGCTGCTGAGCGACGCGCCATTCCGTGCGGATGTCGCTGGTCATCGTGACCTGCGCGCCGCTTGCGATGGCCTGTTCCAGAGCGGCGGCGGCATCGTTCGAAACCTGAATCGCGGGCACGCTCGGCAGCAGGGCGAGATCGGCCGGGCCTGTCGGCGCGCCCCAGAGCGGCGAGGCCTGGACATAATGGCGCTGCGGACCATGCGAGATGGCGATGACGCCGAGCGCGCCGGCCTTCTGCGCGCTGATGCAGGCGTCGTAGCGCGGCAACCCGTCGATCACCAGAAAGGCGCCGTTCAGGTCTGCCGGTTCCAGAGAGCGGGTGACGCGGCCGTTCAGCTTGTCGGCAGAGGACGTGAAGGCGGAGCCATTGGCCGCAAGCACGGTCCCGGCAACCGTCAGGGATGCATTCACCGGCCAACTGACGAAGGCGTCGAGCTCCAGCACTTCGTTGGCGACCCCCGCGGATGCGAGCTGCTCGCAGATGAAGCGGCAGGCCGCCGCGGCGCTCTCGGAACCCGGCAGCTTTCGTCCAAGCCCAGCCAGCGCGGCGACCGTCTCCTGCAGCCTCTGCGTGGAGATGCCGGCAGCTACCGGGTCATTCACTATTGCAACAGTCATTGGGCCCTCGGCCGTGATTGCAGTCGGTGTCCGAAGCGAGGGCTGGCGCCCTCGTTCCGATCGGAAAGGGTTCAGGGCGCGACCGAAACATTCCAGTAGCGCGGCTTCTGGCCAGGCCAGGATTGGAAGCCGCTGACGTTCTTCCGGATGGCCACCGTCGTGGCGCGCGTACCCCAGACGACGAGGGGCGCTTCCGCCATCTGCAGGCGGTGCAGCTCGTCATAGAGCGCCTGCTTGTCCTGGCCGTCATCGGCAAGGACAAGCTTCTTGAGGAGCTCCTTCGAGGCAGGGCTGTCCCAGACTTTGTCGGCCTGGCGCGCCTTGTCGCCGGTGAAGCGTTCGACGATGAAGAGCGGATCGAGATAGGGCGTGAGGTTCCAGACCATCATCTGGTAGCGCCCGCTGTAGAAGCGCTCGAACTGGGTCGCGAATTCCAGGATCTCGACATCGACATTGAGGCCGACGGCCTGCAGCATCGACTGGAGATAGATCGCCGTATCGGCCATCACAGGCGACGCCTTGCTGGTGATCAGGGCGATCCGTTCGCCCTTGTAGCCGGAGGCCTTGATCAGGGCGCGGGCCTTGTCGGGGTCGTACTCGGCGCCGCTGCGCTGGACCTTGGCGTAATATTTGCTCGTCAGCGGGATCAGCGACGGAGAGGCGATGCTGGCGTCGTCCAGCACAGCCTTGGCGAGGCTCGTACGATCGATCGCGTGGCTGATTGCCTGACGGATCCGCGGATCGGCCAGCACCGGATCGCGGGATTGCAGCGGGATCGTGTAAATGCCGGCGACCGGCGTGGTGACGACCGTGACGTTCTTGTCGTTGGCGAAGTCCTTGATCGAGGCCGCGTCGACATCGGCCCAGAGATCGAGCTTGCCCTGCAGGATGCCGAGCTTCGCGACCTGCGCGTCCGGCACGAGATCGATCCTGACCTTCTCGACCTTCGCTTCTTTCGCGCCGGAAAGCCCATCCGAGGCTTCCGTCCGCGACTTGTAGTCTGCGAATTTCGTGAGTTCGATGAACTGGCCCTTGCGCCATTCGGACATTTTAAAGGGGCCGGTGCCGATCGCCGTCACCCAGTTGCCGGCGGCATCGACTGCGTCGGGATGGGCGATGCCGGCGGAATCGCAGTCACCGCGAGCCATGGCGCTGAGAAAGGAGCCGCTGCGCTCGGCGAGCTGGAATTCGACGCGGCGCTCGTCGAGCGCCTTGACTGTTTCGATCTTGGTTGCGTTCGTCCCGTTGAAGGCGCCGCGGCACGGCCACGCGGATTTGGGGTCGAGGAAACGCTCCCAGGTCCAGACGACTTCCTTCGTCGTCAGAGGCGCGCCGTTGTGAAACTTGATGCCGTCGCGGAGGGTGAAGACATAGGTCTTGCCGTCGGCGGAGATGTCGATCTTCTCGGCCAGCATGGGGGCGACGCTGCCATCGGCGCGCCACGCGACCAGGCCCTCGTAGATGTTCTGGAGGACGCTCCCCGTCGCGGTATCGGGGCTGCGGCCGGGCATAACACCCCGGATGTCGGACGTGAGCATCGTCCGCAGCGTCTGGGCCGAGGCGGAAGCTCCCGGCACCGCGATGGCGGCCAATCCGAGGGCGAGGGCTGCAAAGGCGCGCATCTCAATCTCCGGTCGTGTCAGATGTCGGCGCGATGCCGATCGTGCGGAAACGCTGCGCCAGTTCGGTGCAGAGCAGAGGCCGGGCTCCCTGTGCCTCGGCCAGCCCGACAAGGCGCCGGATCATGGGCAGGCGCGCGGCGCGGCCGACGCCGATATCGGCGCGCGGGTGGAAGGTGAGGCAGGCGTAGTCATCAACGGCGAGCAAGGCCGATAGCTCCTCGCGCATCAGTTCCTCGGCGCGGTCCTGCGTGACGCGTCGGCGGAAATGCGTGGCGTCGGTCAACCCTTCCGAGATCGGCAGCTCGACCATCCCGTCACCGCCATGCCCGCCCAATCCGTAGGGGCAGTCATCATCGAGGAAGCTGGAATCGTAGAGATAGCCGAGGCTCCGGAGGATCGGGATCGTATGGGGCGACAGGGTGCCGGCCGGAGAGCGAAAGCCGCGCGGCGTCGCTCCGCTCAGGCGAAGCAGCGTCTCATGTGCCTCGCCGATCGCTGCGGTTTCCGCCTCGCGATCCAAGGCTGCGTGGTCTTCGAAGGCGCGGCCGTGGCTGGCGACCTCGTGGCCGTCCCGCAGGCAGCGCTCGACCAGGTGAGGCAGCTTTTCGGCTTCCGTAGCGGGCCAGAAAAACGTCGCGGGAAGCCCGCCTTCGCGCAGGGCGTCGAGCAGGCGGGCCAGGCCGATGCGATAGGTGTAGCGGCCATGGGCATCGCGGCCGAAGAGCTCCGCTTCCGGAGTGCTTGCGGCCTCCGGGCCAATGCCGTGCACGTTCACGGTGATGAGCAGGGAGCCGGTCATGCCCGTGTCTCCTGCCAGCGGGAGGGTTCGCTCAGGCAGTATTCCGCGAGTTCGCGGCAGGTCATGAAGCGGATGCCGGGCGTCGCCCTTGCGTGAGCCAGGAAGCGGTCGACCGCCGCCGCCCGCGCCGGCGTGCCCGAGCCGCCGCCTGCCCGGGGATGCACGGTCAGGTGGACATAGCCGTCGCGATCGAGCGCGGCGTCGAACTCCTGCAGGAAGTTGCGCTCGACCTCCGCAGCCGAGGCGCCGCCCGTGAAATACATCGGGAAATCGTCGAGCGAGACGGTATTGTTCGGCAGGATCATGAAGCCATCCTCCAGCAGGTAGGGGATGTCCTCGTCCTTCTCGCTCGCGTCGTAGATATAGCCGAGGCGTCGCAGCGTCGGCAGCGTCAGCCGGCTCTTGCGCCCCGATGGCGAACACCAGCCGACTGGCGTCTGGCCGAAACCTTCAAGAATCCGGTGCGTCTTTTCGAGCAGCTCCGGTTCTCTCTCGCCGAGGTCGAAACCCTCGTGCTGGTAGCCATGGGCGGCGACCTCATGCCCTGCCTGCTGAATATCAAAAAACGGCTCCGGCCAATGCTCGGCATCATAGCCGCAGCAGAAGAAGGTCGCCTTCACGCCGTGGCGTTCCAGCATGTCGAGATAGCGCCGGATGCCGCGCCGCAGCGCGTAACTGCCGCGGCTATGGATGCCCAGCGCGTTCTGCCCGCGTCCCGCTTCGACGGCCGGGCCATCGACATGGATCGTGACGCAGACGACGGCTCTGGCGTCATCGGGCCAGCGGATCCGGCCAAAGCGGTCTTTCGCGTCTGAAACCATCGGCTGTTCGTTCCCTGCGATCTCGATAGCGCGGCCCATGTCGGGGGCGCAGCCAACGGTCGATTTCGAGGGAGCTTGCGTCGGACTTGCGTCGATGTCAAATTATTGAACCGATGGTTCATCTATCGAACCATGTGGCATTGTGCTAGTGGCGAACTTCACGCGAGGTTAGCCCCGCCAGCTTGGGGCCGAGCAGAAGGAGAGCGCCGAAGATGCGTGCGACCCCGCCCAAGGAGATTGAGAAGTATCGGGTCGATGCCGTCGACGCCGCGCTCGGCGTTCTGCAGCTCATTGCGGAAACGCCTGATCTCGGCCTTTCCGAGATCACGCGGCGCTCAGGGCAGAGCAAGGCGAGGGTCTACCGGCTGCTGTGCAGCCTCGAGGCCAGCAATTTCGTCAGCTCGACCCCCGAACGGCGCACCTATCGGCTGGGGCTGGCCGCGCTGGCGATCGGCAATGCGGCGGAGCGGCAGATCGATATCGCGAGAATTGCTGGGCCGATCATCGCGAAGCTCGGAAGCGGCACGGGCGAAACCGTCCAGCTTCGCGTTCGCGACGGCCGCAACAGTCTCTGCGTGGCGGGCTGGGAACCGGAACGAGCGGTGAAAGTGCTGGCGGGAATCGGTGGCAGCAGGCCCATGCATGCCGGTTCGGGCGTCGTCCTTCTCGCTTTTCAGGATGAGGGCTTCCGGGAGACGCTGCTCAGCGAGCCACTGAAAGCATTCACGGACCGGACCTGCGTCGATCCCGATCGGCTCCGGCAGGTGCTCGCGCAGGTTCGCGACCAGGGCTTTTATGTCAGCCATGGCGAGGTGAGCCCCGACCTGATCTCGATCTCAGCGCCGGTAATGGGCTCCGACGGCAAGATCATCGCGACGATCCATATCGGTGCGCCGACCGGCCGAGTAAGCGAGAGCCTTCTTCCCACTCTGGTCGAGACCGTTCGCAGCGCCGCCCGAGAGATTTCGGCGCTGCTCGCGGCCTCTCGAAGCGCCGGTTGAGCGTGCCGGCCCTATCCGCGCAGAAGCAAGAGACAAGGGTGCCATCGCCATGGCCATAGCAATGCAAGCTGAAGACGGCCTGGAACCTGCGCCTGTCGACGAAGTGTCCGCGGCCCGCATGATGGCAGGGCTCGAAACCCTGGCTCAGTGGTCGAAACTGGCCGGAACAGCCGGGGAGGCGGCCAGCTTTTCGTGGATCAAGGAGCAGCTGGACGGGCTCGGCCTGCGAACCGAGCTCATCCAGCATGACGCCTATATCAGCATTCCCGGGCCGGCCCGGCTCGTCGTCGATGGACGAACGATACCGGCAATCACGCATTCGATGTCGCTGCCTTCGCCGGGCGATGGGCTGGTGGGGGCGCTCATCGATCTCGGCGACGGCTCGCGTGCAGCCTTTGCCGAACGGGATGTCCGCGGGCGGATCGTTCTGGTCGATGGGATCGCAAGCCCCGGTATAGCCCTGCTGGCCTCGCAGGCGGGTGCGGCGGGCGTTGTGCAGATCAGCCCCCACCATCTGCTGCACGAGATGTGCATCTCGCCGATCTGGGGCAATCCGTCGATAGATACGCGTTCAGCCCTGCCGAGTGTCGTCGTGCTGACGATCGGAAATGCGGATGGCGAAGCCCTCCGGAAAGCTCTGCAGGATGCTGCGGTGGAGGTCACGCTTCATGCGGAGGTGGATACCGGCTGGCGCAAAACCCCGCTTCTCGTCGGCGATCTGCCGCTAGCCGAGGATCCGCCAGGACCTTTCATCCTGCTCTCATGCCATGTCGATACTTGGTTCAAGGGCGTGATGGACAACGGCTCCGCGAATATCGTGATGCTTGAGGTCCTGCGGCTGTGCCTGGAGCATCGGGAGGCTTGGCGCCGGGGCATTCGTATCTGCTTCTGGTCCGGGCATTCCCAGGGGCGCTATTCCGGATCGGCCTGGTATGCCGACAATCATTGGGCGGAGCTCGACGCACGCTGCGCGGCCCATGTGAATCTCGACAGCCCCGGAGGAATCGGAGCGAAAGATCTGACCCGGACGGGAGCGGCCGGTGGGCTTTTTGGCATCGCAGAGGCCGCGATCGCGGAGGAGACCGGGCAAAAGCTGGCCGGGCGCCGCAAGGCACGCTCGGCCGACGATTCTTTCCCGGGAATCGGCATCCCCTCCGTTTTCGGGAGCCTCAGCCTGCAGGAGCCGGGCGCGCTGAAAATGCGCAACGATCTCGGCTGGTGGTGGCATACCGAACACGACCTGCTCGACAAGGTGGATCCCGATCTGCTGGTACGGGACGCGCGGATCGTGCTGCGCGTCGTGCTGGACCTCCTGACGCGAGAGCGGCTGCCGATCGACTATACCAACCAGCTGGCCGATCTCGCCGGCGAACTGGATCGCTTCGGGGATCGCCCTGAGATCCCGCCGCATCTCCGCAAGGCCATCGGCAATGCGAGAGCTCTGGCCCTGGATCTCGCGGGCTTCGATATCCTGGCGCTCGACGCTTCGGTGCATGATCGCGCGGTCATGCGGCTCAGCCGCATTATCGTTCCGCTCGACTACACCCGGGGGAATCGCTTCGTACACGATGCCGCGCTTTCGCTGTCATCCTGGCCGGTTCTCGATCCGCTCCGGCGACTTGCTTCCTGCGCGGCTGGAGACGAGGCCCGGTTTGCGGAAGTCGATGCGGTGCGTGCGCTAAATCACTTGACCCACAGCCTTACCGAAGCATCGCGCCTGCTGGCGGCCGCCTCGGATCCGCCAACCGATCCGGCCGGAGTCTGACAGCACGAATGCTGGGGTTTCGACCGGTGAGCCCCGGCTGCACTGGGACGGGCACGATGCGAAACGGCATACAGCTCGCCACCGACATCTATCTACATCCGGCGAGGCATCCAACCGGAGAGCAAGCAGGCACCATGTGGCGCTGCGCGGACAGAGAGATAAGCGCTGCTCTGGTTCCCACAAGGTCGCGGACCGAGATCTTCTCCGGGAAGGAACGGTACAGGCTTAGCAGCGTTCAACCTTCGCACTGACAGTTGACGTAGGCACCCATGGCAGATCCACAGAGCCCGGCAGTCGAGAGTCTCCGGCAGGAGCAAAAGTCTCAAAAGAAAGCAGAGCGGGCGCTCACCTCCGATCAGAAGCTCGAACAGGCCCTCAAAGACACCTTTCCCGCGAGCGACCCTGTGGCCCAGCAGGTGCCCACGACACCGGGCGCCGCGGAGGAGGAGAAATGATCCGGGCAGCGGTCTTCAGCCTGGCTGGTGCCTGGGTTGCCGGGAAGGTGGGAAGGGGCGAAATCCCCGAGCGCCTTGCGGTTCCGATAACGCTACTGGCGACACGGCTTCCCACGCCCCTGATCCTCGCGGGCGCCATTGGCTACGCCTGGTATCGCATGAGTCAGGAGACGCGGGCGAGGGTGGCGGAGGAAGAGCAGCCGGAACGCCCGGCCCGGTCGGCGGCGGGGCAGGGCGCAAAATCTCGCACAAGCCAAGCGCGGAAGGGAATGCGGCGGCCTCGGAAGCCCTCACCTGAAGAGGCTGCCGATGTTTAAGTTGTTTCTGGAAATGTCGATGCTGGCATTCGAGGCGCAGCAGGCCATCTGGCTCCGGAGCATGAAGATCGCCTCAGGTGGTCGTGCTGCCGAGCGCGAGATCAGTCGGAAAAGACCTGCGCCGCACAGAATGCCGTGTTGAAGGCCGTTACCGGAACTGGTGCTGTTGGAATTGCTCGCGGCTATCGACGAAAGGTCCGGGCGAATGTTCGGCGACTGTAGAGGTAGGTTTTCGACGTGAATTGGATCGCCGTGGCCGGCACCCTCGCAGCGCTGTGTTCTACCATCAGCTTTGTCCCGCAGGCTTGGCGTATTGTCCGGACACGCGACACGGGGGCAATCTCTACCGTGACATATAGCCTGACTGTGACTGGCTTCGCTCTCTGGACGGCATATGGAATCGGTCTGGGCGAATGGCCACTTATCGTCACGAACAGCATATGCTTTGTGCTGTCGGCGTTCATCCTGGTGATGACGCTGCTGCCTCAGGCTAAAAAGGAGGCGGTGGCCGACACGGTCGATCCGGCTTCCTAACGCAGATGGGCTCGCTGCTCGGCCAGCATGTCATCCAAGTTCGATCATGACTGGGGCATGGTCGCTAGTATGTTCCCAGCCGCGCGGCGACCGTCGAACCTCCGCACGCTTGAGTGTTGCAGCCAAAGCAGGGCTTAGCAGGAGATGGTCGATCCGCAGCCCTGCGTCGCGTTCGAACGAGTTCCGCCAGTACTTCCAGAACGTGTAGATGCGCTCTCTCGGATGAAGGTGCCTGACGGCGTCCGTCCAACCCTGTTCGAGGAGCTTAGTATATGCCGTCCTCACCTGGGGTCGAAAGAGCGCGTCATCTCGCCATCGCCCGGGTGCGTAAACATCGAGCTACGTCGGCATGACATTAAAATCGCCTACGAGCGCGACCGGTACCTACCTCCAGGGAGAGCAGCTCCTGGGCGTAGGCATGCAGTCGCCCAAACCAGCGCAGTTTATATTCGAACTTGGGGCCGGGGGAAGGATTCCCGTTGGGGAGATAGAGACACCCGATCAGTACCCCGTTGACCGCCGCCTCGATGTACCGGCTATGTCTGTCATCAGGATCTCCCGGTAGCCCCCGGCGCGTGAGAACCGGGGATGACCCCTTCGCGAGGATAGCTACACCATTCCAGCTCTTCTGGCCGTGCCAAACCGCCGCGTAGCCCGCTTGCTGCAATTCGTGCTCGGGAAAGCGATCGTCTGAGCATTTAAGCTCTTGCAGGCACACGACGTCGGGGCGGTCCTGCTTGAGCCACTGGAGAAGAACGGACAACCGACCGTTGATGCCGTTCACATTGTAGGTTGCGATCTTCACGGCTCTCCCACACGCGAAACCGGCAATCGTCAAAGGTTCTCGCGCAGGAACGCTTGTGTCCTCGATATTGCATCCAACTCGCCAGGGAGAAACCATGTCCATTGGCGTTGAACCGTTCCCCCGCTGCTTTTGACCAATCTCTCGATGGCCCCGGCGTTAGACACAGGCACCACTCGGTCCGCTTCCCTATGCAGGATGAGCGTAGGGGGCAGCGAGGCTCGCTCCAAGCCCGGCGGCAGGAATCCGAAAGTCGACGACAGCTTTAACCCTGCGATCGCGTGCCGCCAGAGCCAGGACCAATGCACCGCCCAGCGAGGAGCCGACAACGCCGAGACGGGCCTGGTGATCGCCGGTGATTGACTCGATCGCTTCCAGCCACACCGGGAACCTGCTCTTGATTTCACCGTAGCGGGCCGATCGCCGGTGGCCTCGAAGTACCGCGGGAGCAGGACGTTGTAGCCGGCCCCCGCGATCATGTTTGCGGCAAACTCATATCGGCCGCTATTCGTCAGGCCGTCTGAGCCATAAAGGAGAATGACGGTGCCTCCAGAGGCACTTGGGCCAAAGCGGTCAACCGCGACGCTCACCTGGGCTGGCCCAGCGACGATGGTCGCGCCGACTCCAGCAACAAAATGGCGTCGGTCCATTACTCGGTCGCCTCAGACCATCTCTCCTTGGCTTCCGCCGCCGGGACGATCAGCTTGATCGTATCGTGCTCGAGGGCAACGACGAGCGCCAGGTCGAGATAGTGGTGGGCTCCGCCCGACTCCGGATCATTCTTCTTCAGCTTGACGAGCTGGCCGCTAAGGGCGTCGACGGTTCCGACATGCTCTCCATCGAATCCGATCACCCCCTGGCCTTCCTTGATTTGCTCAACGAACAGCATCGCTTGGTCTCCTGGCTCGACCTCTCCGAACGGCAACGGAGCATTGGGCACCGAGGGTCCAACACACGTATCGGAACCGTCATCGTGGATGCGGAAGGATTCCGGTGTGTCGATTGCGGCGCTCCTATCGCTACTGAACCTTCGATTATGCGGCCCCGCGAGCGATGCCCAAAGTGCCTCACCTGATCGATCGTGCTTTTCGGATCACGGAGGGGGAACGTCGCGTGACCTGCGTGACACATTCCAGATTCGGGATCCCGTGGTGCCTATGGCAAGGTCGCTGCCGTCGCCGGCGTGGGCAACGAGGATGGAGCCCATCACGTCTCCGCTGAAATCGCTCAGGCATTGTTTGATGTCGGGTTCACCATCGTGGCCGCTGGGCCGACATATTGGGTCGGCGAAGCCAGGGGCAGCATGAATTTCATCGATCTCGACGAGATTTCAGAAACGACCGCCATGACAAACCGGATGCTCGCTCGGAATGCGGCCCACCTCGCTTGACTGCTGAAGCGGCATTCCTATCCGGGGTATTGAGGCAACCCGCGCTGCCTATGGTAGCACCGCCGTCGGCGATCTAAATTTTCACTCGACCAGCTTGGCGCGCCGCTTTCGCCACGTGGTGGAAGTCTGCGGCTTCACAAATACCGAGACGATGTCGGAGCGGCGCTTCCTGAGCCTCGCTTCGATGCGCTCCACGCAATCCTCGATGTCAACGGTCGATCGATCGTCCTTGAATTCAAGGCTCAGCGCCACGACGATCTGATCTGGGCCCAGATGGACTGTTGTCATGCCGTTGACACGCTCGACATCTGGATCTCCGTCGACCGCCGCCCTGATCTCTTCCTGGACGTGGGGCAAAGCCGCTTCCCCGATCAGCAGCGCCTTACTCTCGCGCGCCAAAAGCATTGCCGTCATCGCCAGAATGACGCCGATCAAGATCGACGCCACGCCGTCGAGCTCGGGTCGCTCGAAATAGGCTGCTGCCGTGATGCCGATGAAGGCGATGAACAAGCCGAGCAAGGCTGCGGTATCTTCGAACAGCACCGTGAAGACGCTCGGATCCTTGCTTTGTCGGACCGCGGCGAAGTAGCTCAGCGAGCCCTTGGCGATCTTGAATTCCTTCAACGCAACCCGCCAGGAATAGCCTTCGAACAGGGCCGAGAAAACGAGCACGAGATAGTTCGCGGTCAGGTTCGTCGCCGGATGCGGGGCGATAACATGGGCCACTCCCTCATAGAGCGATACGCCGGCCCCGACTGCGAAGACTAGGAGCGCAACAACAAAGCTCCAAAAATAGAGCTCGCGGCCGTGGCCGAAGGGATGCGTGAGATCGGGCGGCCGCGCGGCCCGGTTGAGGCCGTAGAGCAAAAGCGCGCCATTGCCGGTGTCGACCAGGGAGTGAACGCCCTCCGACAGCATCGCCGAGCTGCCGGTCCAGGCTGCCGCGACGAATTTCGTCGTCGCGATCAGCAGATTTCCTGCCAGCGCTGCATAGATGACTTTCCGTGATCCCGAATGTGTCGCCATCTAGCTCCCCGCCTCAGCGCAACAAGCTGCAGCGGTGGCTGTTCCCTTGACCCGACGCGTGAAATGTATCCCACGAAAGCAAATGATAAGGGCGGAGCCCTCGGCCTAGAGCTGCCGACGCATTGCTCTGACGTTTTCGCCTTGTGCAGTCCCGGGCGTTTCCCAGCCAAAGACACTTCGGCCGCCGTATTCCGCGGACCGGCGGCGCTCCTCAGCGACATATTCGACGAGCGTCGGCCCGGTCGTACTACGCTCCAGCCGACGGCTCTCACTGTCCAGCCGCGCAATGGCGGCAAAGGCGGTCGTCCTCGCCAAGCTTCGCCCGATCGACGGCCGAGCGCAGGACAGCGATGGTCTGGTCGTAGACCTTTGTCGGCACAGCGAAGGGCTGCCGGTCCTTGCCGCCATGGGCGAGAGAGAAGCGCGCTGGATCACTGAAACGGCAGGGCGCGCCATGCAGTACTTCCGCGACCATCGCCAGGGACCGCACCGTGCGCGCGCCGATGCCGGGTACGAGCAGCAGCTCGGAAAAGTCTTCTGGCCCCCGATCTGCCGCGGCAGCCAATGCCCCATGGAGGCGTCGTGTCACGATGTCCTCGGGCCTGACATCGTGGTGGGAGCGAACGGCGTTGGAACTTAGAGCGGTTCACTTCGTTCAAGCGAGCACCCCGAGGGCGCGGAAAGCCGCTCGACCCTCGGAAATCCTCCTAGGAATCGCGGGTGCGACATCCCCGAGCCTTCAGCTCCGTTTTGAGGATTTGGCGCGGTTCTCGTAGCTGGCGTTCCCCAGCCCCGTTCCGATCGTGAGAACGCCCCAGTTTTTGACGTCCTGCATGAATGGCATTTCGCTCAAGCCTTGAATGACCGCGTCGTTATGCATGGTGACCATCGTTTCGTGCTCGCCAATGGTCGGCACCGTTTCGCGAACGCTGTCGATTAGGTTGAAACGACTGCTTTCCCAGTTGCCTGGCAAGTTCTGCGCCCCGCGGTCGATGCTGCCGTCGGGCTGGATGATGCCGGGACACCCAATGCCGATAAAGGGTGCGACCTTGAGGGCTGCTTTCTCCGCGGCCTCGATTTGACTTCTAATCATCTCGCCAAGGCGCTCGACCGCCTCGTCGCGATTGGTCGTCTCGTCGGCGTGCCGCCACAACTCAAAGGTCGCGACCTTCGCTTTGCTGAGATCTATCGCCTTCGTCTGTCGAAGCTCGACGATCCCGGCCCGAATGTTCGATCCTCCGATGTCGACCGCCACCAGGCTGTCGAAGGCCTCGAACATCCATTTTGGAGCGATATGAGCATTGCCCAGTAGACCCGCCTCATCCGGGCCGTGACGGATCGGCACCAACTCAACCGGATGCTGCTCCGTGCGCAGGATGATCCCGGCCCGTCCTATGGCCAGCTCGCCGACGCGGCTCTGGCGAAAGCCTCCCCCTACGACGATGCGCTCAACTGCCGACCAAGCCTTGAAGCGACAGAAGCGACGGACGACCGAGGCCAGGGCCTCCGCGTACTTCTCGATCGCACTGTGAACCAGCGCCGCCGCCTCGGCATCGTCGCCCGCCAGGATCGCGTCGAGATCCTTCTTCTTTAGCTCATCACTCGGCTTATCGATCGGGTCCTCGCCGGTCTCCCGGAATGCCGCTCGTAACTCCTCGAGATGCTCAAAGATCGCTCCGCGCCTTGCCTTGTCTCCGACGAAGCCGTCCTCGTCACGGGCTTCCAGATTGTAGCTTGTGACAATGACCGAGGGCAGCTGGGCGGCTCCGTTGCGACCGTCCGCCGGGGTCGACTTCGCACTTTTTGCCATGAGAGCCTCGTCGGTGAGACAAACTCAACCGGTCAGGAGGAGCGGGGTTCCAACGCAGATCGGCCGCCCCATAGTGAACTCATTCGGGATCAGGGTCGGCCCCTTTCTCGCTGCATGAACCCGATCGGGCACATGTACGCTGGGTGCTCACGAGAAGCACCGTCACGTTCCTGATCGGGTACGGACCGAATCTGTGACGTCTGCGGATTCGAATGAAATCCGACCGCGATAGACGGGGCGCTCACCCGCCTGGACCAACATCGTTATTTCGCAATTGTCGGTTTCGGTCAGCGCATCGTGGGCAGCTTCAGCGAACGCCGTCCGAGCTTCCTGCCGAGCAGCCTTGTCGTCCGGAAGATCCAAATCGACGAAGTGCGATCCACCGTTATTCGTGATGAAGCGGTACATTGGCATGGGAAGAATCCTGAGGAAGTCACTCCTCCAATCGCAACGCCCCGGCCCTGGTTCCCCAAAATGACAACCTGGACAAGAGAACCGAAGCGATGCAGGCCGGCGGATGGCCGCCGACCTGCCTGACGTTCTACTGTGCACCGTTTTCAGATCACGGGACGCTGATAGGGATCTGCGGTCTCGTCGAAGCGGCTCCAGCCGCCAGCGCGATACTCGGCCAGGCGCTCATCACGATTGATCGGCGTGGCACCATCTAGAATGGCCTCAATCGCAGGCACCTGTTCCTCGGCGGCGCGAACAGACACGACCGATCCGCCGCGGCGGACGGTCTCGGCGTAGTAGTTCGCTTCCTCTTCGCTGTGGCCGGCGCTCGTCAGTGCGCCGACGATGCCGCCGGCGGCGCCGCCGACGGCCGCGCCCGCAGCGGTAGACGCCAGCCAGCCAGCCGCGACCACCGGCCCGATGCCGGGAATGGCGAGCAGCCCGATACCTGCAAGCAGGCCTGCGGCGCCACCCAGCGCGGCACCGATGCCTGCGCCTTCGCCAGCATTGCTATCGTCGGCCTTTTGATGGCGGCCGATGAGGCTGATGTCTGAGGAGCTCACACCGGCGGCTTCGAGCTGGCCGACGACGGCGCGAGCGGCCTCGTAGCTGTCATAGGAACGGGTCAGGGTCTGGGTCATGATTCGTTTCTCCTATGATTAGTTGCGGGTGATGTTGCCGCGATAGTCGACCGAGACACCGACCGTGGCGCCGCTATGGGTCGCGCTGCCCTTCCAGACGCCGTTGTCGTCCTTCTTGAGTTCGCTGATGTTGGTGTATCCATTCGCCTCGAGGCGGCTCTTGGCCTGGCCTTCGGTGAAGCTGTTGGCTCCCGGCAGCGGCGCATTCTTGTCGGCATCCGCCTTCGGCGCCGGCATGGGCGAGGTGGTCGAGGTCTGGGCATACGCGCCGAACGGCGCCGTCGCCGCCAGGATGGTGAGTAGGATCAGCTGCTTTCTCATTGGAGAAGCCCCCTAACTGGACGCGGCCTAGGCCGCAGGATGCCTCTCGAACCGCTGGGCTGCCGTTTCTGTTCCCGAGCGCATTGTGCGGCGGAACGAAGCCGGCTGCAGACTGTTGTTCCCGCGCTCTCCGGGAACAACGCCATGACCAGTCTCTCCGAAATGCCGTCCCTGCCTCCCGCGAAGCGGTCGATTTCATGGAAAGGATGGCGAGGCGCTGCTGTCTTCAAGCAGCTCGGGCCCGGACTCATAACCGGTGCGGCCGACGATGACCCCTCGGGGATCGCGACCTATTCGCAAGCCGGAGCGCAATTCGGCTACAACATGCTCTGGACGATGGCGTTGACCTATCCCCTGATGTCTGCCGTGCAGCTCGTTAGCGCCCAGATAGGTCGCGTCACCGGCTGCGGCCTGGCGCAGAACCTCAAGAAGGTCATGCCGAAATGGGCGGTGCTCGGCCTGGTCGGCCTGCTTTTCATCGCTAACACCATCAACATCGGCGCGAACTTGGCCGCCATGGGTGCGGCCGGCTCGCTCGCCATTGGCGGCCCGAGCGCGCTTTACACCGTCGTGCTGGCTAGCATTTCGCTCACATTGCAGCTCTTCATTTCCTACGAGACCTACGCCAATTACCTCAAATGGCTGACGCTGGTGCTGCTCGCCTACGTCGCCGTGATCTTTATCGTGAAGATCGACTGGCCCGCGGTTGGGGCAGGCTTCGTCATACCCAAGCTGACGCTGTCCGGAGACACCGTGACGATGGTGGTCGCGATCTTCGGCACGACCATCAGCCCCTACCTGCTGTTCTGGCAAAGCAGCCAGGAGGTCGAGGAGATCGACCGCAAGGATGAGGACAAGCCCCTCAAGAAAGCACCTGAGCAAGCGGATCGTCAGTTTCAACGGATCCGTCTGGACACCTTTGCCGGGATGGCGGTGTCGAACCTCGTCGCGATCGCCATCATCATCAGCACGGCTGCGACGCTGCATGCCAGCGGGAAGACCGAGATCGGAAGCGCGGCCGACGCGGCAGAAGCGCTTCGGCCGATCGCCGGTGATTTCGCCTTCGAGCTCTTCAGCCTCGGCATCATCGGCACGGGCTTGCTCTCATTGCCGGTGCTCGCGGGCTCGGTCGCGTATGCGTTCGGTGAAGCGCAGGGCTGGAAATGCGGCCTGGAAAACAAGCCTTGGGAAGCCGTCGGCTTCTACTCGGTCATAGCAGCAGCCACTCTCCTCGGCGTGGGTCTCGGCTTTACGCCGATCGATCCGATGAAGGCGTTGTTTTGGAGCGCCGTCGTGAACGGCTTCGTTGCGGTCCCCGTGATGGCAGCGATGATGTGGGTTGGTTCGCAGCGCGATAATATGGGCCGATTCGTTACGAACGGTGCGGTCCGCATTTTTGGTTGGGGAGCGACCATCGTTATGGCGGCTGCCGCCGCATCGATGGCTGTCTTCCACTGATTGGGGCCAGCCCGCGCAAGCAAAGGTCCGGCGCGGAAGGCTCAACCGTCCGGCGCGAACTCTACCGGGAACAGTGCCAAGACGACGACGGCAACCACTACGTCAGTCTGGCGGAACTCCCGGGCATTTCGACAACGTCCTACTCACTGGAAGTCGGCATGCCGGTTCGCCAAGTGGTCGGGGTATCGGGCGACGAGCACATTGATGCTCCACTTCCCCGCTGAATCATTTCACCGCCACTATGCCACCACCCTGCGCCGTGGTACTGGCTTCGATCTGCTCGCTGAAGCGGTTGAGGTAGAGTTCCATCAAGGCGTCATGGGTGGAATCGGCAGAACTACAAAGCGCATCGGTCACGAGAACAACGCGAAGGCCTCGATCGATGGCACCCAGGACGGTTGCCAGGACGCAAACGTCGGTCTCGCCGCCGGATGATGATACGTGCTTCTCGGAGACGAACCGATCCAGGGCCGCTGTCCAGGGAGAATAAACCCTCTTGTCTAGGACGATGGCGGGCGAGACGAAGCGCTCAAGTACCGCGTGAAGGCGAACGGCATCGAGACCGAGATTGTCAAGGGTTACCTCCGCCCAACGTTCTTAATACCGGCGCGACGAACCGATACCGTCTCACGGCCGCGGAGCCGGTATGAAGCGAGTGAACGGCGTACGTTCGGGGTGCGAGCGGGTTATCAGCTCGATCGATGGCAGAACCCTTTCGAGCCAAGGAAAGGCCCATGGATATCCCGGGCCAAAGAGCCGCTGCATATCTACGCACAGGTGGATGCAGTTCTCGCCGAGGGGCCGTTGACCAGGCCGTGCGCGGCCATCGCTCGTCTCCTTCAGACAAAGCAATCGCGAGTTCGGTGCATCTCGGCAGCTAAGCCATCGTCATCATCCAGCTGGAAGGGAGCATGCGGTCCCGTTGCATTCCTCGACCGCGGATTGGGCCCCGGCCGCCGCTGAGCCTCCTCTCCCGGCTGGCCAGGCCGCTGAGGCGTATGAAAGTTCGCCGGCGCTGAAGCATGGCCCTGTGCGAGTGGAGAAACCAGCGCTCCCCGGTCCTGAACCTTTTTCTCGATACGCTCAAGGACATCTACTACGCAGAAAAGCAGATCCTGTAGGCACTGCCCAAGATGGCGCGCAGCGAATTCACCTGAGGTCAAGAAAGCGTTCGAAACCCATCGCGACGAAACCGAAACCCATATCGAGCGGCTCACCGAGGTTTTCGAGATTCTCGGCAAGGCCCCCAGTGGCAAGACCTGCGACGCCATCCTTGGCATCATCGAGGAGTTCGAGGGCAGCCCTGCGATCGATGCTGGCCTGGTCGCCGCCGCCCAGGCGGTCGAGCACTACGAGATTGCCCGCTACGGCACGCTGAAGACCTGGGCAGGGGAACTGGGGCTGCTCAACCAGGCGCCGAAGAAACCAAGATGGACCAGCTCCTGTCCAAAATCGGCATCGGCTCGGCGAACAAGAAAGCCGCCTGATCTCGGTGTCAGTCCATTAACGCCTCCCGGATAGCCCGATCCAACAGATCCCGCGCGATCGGGCCGTTCCGGGAGGCGTTCGGAGAGCAATATGCGGCAACGTTTGTGATCCGAAGATTGGGCGCCGAGTGGTTGCTGAGCGAAGGCGTCACCGAGGCACAGCACTTTCATCGCTCGACGGCAAATCTTAAGATCCGGGCGAACCCCCTAAATTGTGTAAGTGCCTTGATGTCGACATCGGAATGATGCTCGCGACGAACAGGCTGCCGATCAAGACATTGAACATCGAGGTGGCCGAAAGCATGCCGATCAGCGTCGCTTATGCGCCGCTGCCCCCCTAGATCGACGGCGCTTGCCTCCCTCTGCGCGGCTGTCCACATTACGGTTGCACCCGGGCCGACGTTGCCGGCACGAAGGGTTGATCCTGGGCTTTGTTGCGGACCGGGAAATCGATGAGTTTGGGCTCGCCAAGATCACCCGGACTCCTTTCGCCGTATGCCCCATTCTCGATGACGCAGGACCAAGGCCGGGATGCTGGCGCTGTTCGAACCCGAAAGGCCCGGCCGCGCGAAATTCGCCTGCTTTTGAATTGGAAACGTTCGGAACGGTGGCACGGCCGTCGAGTTGAACGACGGACAAGTCGGGCAAACCGCCGACGTGATCGGTCAGGAGACGGTTATGGCGAATTCAAAGGGACGGCACACCGCAGGCGCTAACATTCGACACGGTGAGGGCGGAGAGCTCCACCAAACCACAAGCGCTCCGGATACGCGTATCACTACCAACCATGGCGTGCCGATCAGCGACAATCAGAATTCTCTGAGAGGCGGTCCACGCGGCCCGACCCTGCTGGAGGACTTCGTCCTACGCGAAAAAATCCAGCACTTCGATCACGAGCGCATTCCCGAGCGTATCGTCCATGCTCGCGGATCGGCGGCGCACGGCTTCTTCGAGCTCACGGATTCCCTGGCCGAGTTCACACGGGCGAAGGTGCTCACGGAGGTTGGAGAGAAGACGGAGGTCTTCGCCCGCTTTTCGACGGTTGCGGGCGGCGCGGGGTCCGTCGATACGCCACGGGATGTCCGGGGGTTCGCAGTCAAGTTCTACACGAAGGAAGGCAACTGGGATCTCGTTGGCAACAACATCCCAGTCTTCTTCATCCAGGATGCCATCAAGTTTCCGGACCTCATCCACGCAGTGAAAATGGAGGCCGATCGCGGCTATCCGCAAGCTGCGAGCGCGCACGACACCTTCTGGGATTTCGTCGGCCTCATGCCAGAATCCACCCACATGATCATGTGGGTGATGTCGGATCGCGCCATCCCGCGTTCGCTCAGGATGATCGAGGGTTTCGGCGTCAATACGTTCCGTTTACTCAATGACCGCGACGAGCCGACCTTCGTCAAATTCCACTGGCGGCCCAAGCTCGGCACGCAGTCGACCTGCTGGGACGAGGCGGTGAAGATCGCGGGTGCGGATCCGGACTATCACCGCCGCGATCTGCACGAGGCCATCACCAACGGCGATTTCCCGGAGTGGGAATTCGGTGTGCAATTGCTCAGCCAGGACGACGCGGATGCCCTGCCGTTCGACATTCTCGATGCCACGAAAGTTATCCCCGAGGAGATGATTCCGATCCGGGTAATCGGCCGGATGGTACTGAATCGGAACCCGGACAACTTCTTCGCTGAAACCGAACAGGCAGCCTTCCTTCCGACGAACATGCCTCCGGGAATCGACGTCTCGGACGACCCACTGCTCCAGGGCAGGTTGTTTTCCTACCAGGACACCCAGCTCTCGCGACTCGGCACGGTGAACTTCCACCAGCTTCCGATCAACCGGCCGAAAGGCTGCCCCTTCCAGAACCTCCAGCGCGACGGTCAGATGCAGACCCAGGTGTTTAGCGGACGGGCGAATTACGAGCCGAACAGCCTCGCTGAGGCGGGTGAGGCCGGCGGTCCGCGCGAAGACCCCGCGGGCGGCTTCAGAAGCGCGAGAGTTCCTCTCGCGGGCGATAAGGTTCGCCTGCGCTCAGAGAGCTTCGCTGATCACTACAGCCACGCGCGACTCTTCTATCGGTCGCAAACCGAAATCGAGCAAGCCCATCTCGCCAGCGCACTGGTGTTCGAGCTTTCCAAGGTGACGCTCGACCACGTTCGCAACCGCATTCTGGCGAACCTGGGGAATGTGGACGAGGAACTGGCCCAGCGAGTCGCCGTGGGACTGAACGTCGAGCTGCCACAGCCCTCGAAGCCTGCCATCATGCCGCAGGATATGGAGCCGTCGCCCGCCCTCCGTATTGTCGGAAAATACCCCGAGACCCTCAAGGGACGCGTCGTGGGCATTCTGGTCTCTGAAGGCGCTGACGAGGCGATGGTCGGAGTAATCAGGAGCGCTGTGGAGGCTGATGGAGGGACGATCAAGATTGTCGCGCCCAAGATCGGTGGCGTGACGGTGAAGGGTGGCGGGAAGTTAAAGGCGGATTGCCAACTCGCTGGTTCCCCTTCTGTGATCTTCGATGCGGTTGCTCTCGTGCTATCGGAGGAAGGTTGTGAAGTCCTCTTGAATGAAAGCGCGGCCGTCGATTTTGTCACCAACGCATTCGTTCACCTCAAGGCAATCGGCTTTACATCTGCGGCGAAACCTCTCCTCGACAAGGCGGGCGTTACGGCGGATGCGGGAGTCGTCGATCTGGCTGCGCGGGACGGCGACTTCGTCGCCGTCGCCCGCACGCGGCAGTGGGACCGTGAACCGAAAGTTCGCATGCTTGCGTGACACGAAACGGCGCAACGGTACGGGGGGCGCGCGCGATCGAGCGAGGCAGATTGGCCTCAGAGGGGCTTCTGAAACGACCGAGCGTCGATACCAAAAGAGAGGTGGCAATGACGGCCGACCGGCCGGGCGATGAAGCTGACGCTGACCGCTGTCGTGACGGACGCAGAACTTGAAACCGCTGTCGGCGGCCGAGCCGGGGCGCACGGTCGACTATGTCCGATGGTGCTTGAACAGCGAGGCTTTCGTGACCAGCCGCTTCCTCGCGGCGGCGTTGCAATTGAGCTCGCGTCTTTTGCATGCGGTGCCGGTTAACAGGCCGACCATGACAGGGGCGCTCAAATCACCCCCTCGATAAGCCCGAGATTTTGTGCCTCATTGGCTTCAATGTACCAATTTTAGGGGCGAGCTTGAGAACTTGCTCCATCGTCACGGACGATCCCGCGACGAGATTCTGGAGCCCCTCGTTCTGAATCGGGATCGAATGCTTGATCTCGTTCAGTTTGGCATTGAGGTTGGCGATGCAAGCGGTCAACGGCCCGTCGATGATTACATTGGGCTGCAACTTTTGCTCGTGGATCATAAGCCGCGTGCCGCGGGTCAGATAGCGGTTTGAGCGAGCGAAGAAGTTCATGAAGGTCGCGCCGGCCGAATAGATCGCGGCCTTGCCGAGGAAGACGAAGCGCCGGTTCGGCTCCTGCTCGCTATGAAAACGGGAGTCCTCTCCCATCCTTGCTGTGTGCTCGGAAATTGACGAGCGCCTGATCGTCGACGAGTGGAAAAGAGGCTATGAGCATTCGCGGTGCGTCAATCCGGACTGGCCACCATATGGCTGAAGAAGTGCTATCTGAGCTGGCTGCAGTGCTGCACGAGTTTTTCGAAGCTGAACAGTGACGCTTCGCTTTACCACAATTCGAGAAAAGCTGAGAAGCTTGACCGAGCTGAAGGCTTTGAACGCGGTGGAGCTTGCTCCGCGCCTGATTGGCGTCGCGCTCCTTGTTGATCGGATAGGAGGGATAATCGTCGAAACAGAGGCCTATCTCGCCGACGATCCTGCATCGCACAGCTTCCGAGGTCCGACACTGCGGAATGCGGCGATGTTCGGGCCTTCCTGGCACGCATATGTCTATCGATCCTATGGGCTTCACTGGTGTTTGAATATCGTCGCTGAAGGCGCGGGCGCGGTCTTGATCAGGGCCATCGAGCCAACAGTCGGGCTGGTTGAAATGCGGGCGCGTCGCGGTGCCACGGTCAACCTATGTAATGGACCGGGACGGTTGGCCCAGGCGCTCGGGATAACAAGCGCTCATGATGGGCAAAGTTTGGAGCGCCACCCGTTCTCGATCGTTGACCGATCATATGCTCCCGAGATCGTCTGCAGCACACGCGTTGGAATTTCGAAAGCTGCCGAGCGGCCCTGGCGATATGGCCTAGCAGGTTCACGTTTCCTGAGTCGGGCATTTCCCAAGGCGGTAAAATAAGCGCCGCCGCGGAGCAGTTTCGCAGTGTGAGATGGGACATGCGGATTGCGGCCTACTACGCGTTCTTCATCGCACCGTATGTGACGAATTCGGAGGAATTCGCACCTGTCTGGGTAGCCGGTAGGGCGACCGGCTACCCACTCTAAAGTGTCCCGGCGAAACAATGAGCCCGCCGCGGCCAAACGCTGGGCCTCTGCCTTCCATGTTTCCGAAGGATCGGTTCTCGCATAGGGGATGTGGAACCGACCCGCAGGTGCCTGGATCGTGAGATGGGCGTCCGCTTGACGCGCGAGCGAGAGCCCGTAGCCGAACGCCGAGGCGTCTTCGTCCCGCCCTTCCTGCGCGATCGTCACCGGTACCTTCTTCACGCCACCGATCATGACCGCCTCCCACGCCTCATCGGCATCATGGGCTCGGGCGCGCTGAAAAGCGCTGCCGCGGCGGCGATGAATTGACGTTTCATGGGCGACTCCGGGTGATCGGGAGCAAACGCCGCCTTGCAACGCTATGTTCCCGGCTTAACCGTTGGTGCCGCTTCCGCCCGCGACCGTTGCGGCCTGGCTCTCTGCAGCGCGATCGAGGCATTGCGCCATCTCGGACGTGCCGAATTTGAATTTCGAACATTGAGCGGTGCCGACAGTGTAATCACGCGTCGGATGGGTGGCCTCAGGCGTGCTGTTGCAGCCGGTCAGGGCCAGGGTGAGGATGGCGAGTGCCAATTGCATCGGGTTCTCCTGTGCTGTGGACCGGCGGCATTAGGCCTTAACATGCTGCGATCAATCAGCCCCTCGATCGCCAAGCCCCGATCACTCGACAAATCCTGTGCAACTTCATGGTCGAGCTTGCTCGATGCCTGAAGGGCCGGAGAATTTTCATCGCTGAGATTCTCTTGGGTGATGTCAAATCTGCGATCGTGCGAGGCTGGAAACCCAGTCCGAAATCTTTTCGCTGGCCGTTCGGCTTTGCCAATCCGCAAAGGTGTAGGGCTTCGAGACCGCAGCATCCTTGTCGAACAAGGCTGTCTGGGCGCCGGCGAATTGCTGATCGAAGAGATTGATGTTGGCTTCGTCGTTAAGGCGCAAGGCGCGGTCGTCGATATTCGTCGAGCCGACCGAGGTCCAGATGTCGTCGATGATCACCAACTTGCAGTGGAAGAAGGTCGGCTGGTACTCGCTGATCCTCACGCCGGCCTGAAGCAAATCGCCCCACAAGTGCCGCGATGCCTTCCGGACGATGCGTGCATCGGTCCGCGGCCCGGGCACGATGATCCGTATGTCGACGCCGCGCTTGCGGGCCTCGAGAAGCTGGTGGCGGGTCAGTTCGTCGGGCACGAAATAGGGCGTCGCGATGCGGATGCTCTTCTGCGCAGCGGCGATCGCGGTCATCAGCATGAGATGCATAACATTGCGCTGATGGGTCGAGCTGACGACCACCTGCGCGGCATGGTCACCGGCCGGGGCGATCTCCGGGAAGAAGCGGTCGCCAAGCAGCAGTTCGCCCGTCGCCTCGATCCAGTGCTCGGCGAAAGCTGACTGAAATTCCGCCGCGGCCGGTCCCTCGACCCGATAATGGTTGTCGCGCCACTCGTTAGGCGTGCGAGCATCGCCGATCCATTCATCCGCGATGCCGACGCCGCCGGTAAAGCCCACGCGCCCGTCGACGATCAGCAGCTTCCGATGTGTGCGGTTATTGACCCGGTCGATCGTGTACCAGGTGACCGGGCGGAAGCGCACGACTTCGACCCCCGAAGCCTGCATCCGCTCGATAAGTTGCTCGTCCATCGGCAGACTGCCGATCCAGTCGAGCAGCACTTTCACGCTCAGACCCTCCCGGGCCTTCGCCGAAAGCGCATCGGCGAACTCCTCGGCTATGGCGCCTCGCCAGTAGATATAGGTCTCGAAGCTGATCGTCTGCCGCGCCCCGCGGATGGCGCGCAGCATCGCCGGAAAGATCTGATTGCCGTTGGCGAGCGTCTCGATCCTGTTCCCGGGAATGAAATTTGACCCGAACAGGGCGCCCATCGACGTCCTGAGCTGGCGATCCGACGAGGCAAGATGATGCGGAATCGGCTGCTTGAGTTCGTGCGGCTCGGGCAGCAGGTTGCCGATCAGGAGGCACCCCAGGACTCCCGTGGTAGCCGAGAGGAGAGCGATCAGGAGAGGATGTCTTCGGAGCTTCATGGGCATGCGGGACTGCAGTGAGAGAGGCGTCACTTGCGCGCTGACTCATCCTTCGAAGGCGCTGGCTTTGCGGAATCGCCGGTCGGCACAGACCATGTTGCCGTCCAGGTCTCGCTCAAGGTGCGATTGCGTGACTTCAGGAACATGCGAAGCTCGGCCGATTGGCCGTCGGGTAGTGTCGCATCGACGATGGCGCGCACGCCTTTAAGCGGCGCATGGAAGGCCAGGATCTTGGACGTGATCGTACCGGCCGTCGTGGTGGCGACCAACTCCACGCGGTCAGGCTGGCTTTGGTAATAGGCGAGGTCGCCCCCGGCGAAATCGACTATGAAGCGTTTCGTTCCGCTGCCCTCGGCGACGCCATCCTCGATATCCGAGCCGTTGAAGGTGTGCTGTGCCTGTGCATAGGGGTGCAGGTGCCAGGTCGTCGATACCGCCGATATGCGGTAGCGGAACTCGCTGGCCTGTCCGCTTGGCAGGGGCGTGTGGGGCGTCCAGCAGGCGACGATGTTGTCGAATGCTTCGTTCACGGTCGGGATCTCGATCAAGTCGATCCGGCCTTCGCCCCAATCGCCCTGGGGCTGGACCCAATAGCCGGGCCGCGCATCGTAGCGCGCTTCAAGGTCCTGATAGCTGCCGAAGTCGCGGTCCCGCTGCATAAGGCCGAAGCCGCGCGGGTTCTTGTCGCCGAAGCTCGATATGCGAAGCGCCTTCGGGTTGCGGATCGGGCGCCAGATCCATTCTCCATTGCCGGACACCATCATCAGCCCGTCGGAATCATGAATTTCGGGGCGGAAATCGGTCCGCTGGCCAAGATCGCCTTCGCCGGCCTGGAACATCGACGTCAGCGGCGCGATGCCGATCCGCTCGATTTCCCGGCGCGGGATGATCGTCGCGGTGACGTCCATATAGGTTTCGCGGCCCGGGCTGACGACATAGCGATAGGCTCCCGCGACGGACGGGGAATCGAGCAGGGCGTAAATGACGAGCTCGGTCGTCTCGCGCGATGGCTCCTCCACCCAGAGCGCGCGCATGAAAGGGAATTCCTCGGGGCCGTTGCCTCCGACATCCAAGGCCAGCGAGCGCGCCGAAAGCCCGTAGCGGTGGCCCCGCCCGATCAACCGGAAATAGCTAGCGCCCAGGAAGGAGATGACCTCGTCCTGCACCTTGGGGTCGTTCAGGTTGGTGGTCACGGCGAAACCCGCGAAACCCAGCGCCGGCGAGAGCCCCTTGGGAATGGGGACCTTGCCGTATTCGAACAGGCTGGTCGTGAACGGGATCGGGATCGCGTTGCCGTGGTTGATGATGTGAACCTGGACCGGCTTGTTGTGCAGAAAGCCGAGATGGAACGGCAGGAGACGGAAATCCGATCCGCCGTCGCGCCAGAAGGCCTTGTCGCGCCGAAACCGGATTTCCCGATAGCTGTCATAGGTCAGCCTCGACAGTTCGTCCGGGATCTTGGCGCTTTCGGCATCGAAGGGCTGTTTAGCCAGCGCCGTCGCGCGCTCCACGACGTCGCCGTAGCCGAAGCTCTTTGCAGCCCCCGCCGGCGCCTGCGCCCATACGGAGCGGTGCGCCAGCAGGCCCGCGCTGGAGAGCAGAGCGAGAAGCGCGCGGCGAGACGGTGCGGACAAGGCTGAATCCCCCGGAATGGCGGCCGGCCGCGATAGGCAAGCGACCTTAGAACACCACCAAGCTGCGCCGGTTCCCGCGCAACTCGCTGCCGAGGCCTCATCACGGAAAACGCGCCCCGCCCATCTCCAAGCGTAGCGAGGCCGCTTTGGTGAACATCCAGGGACACGGTCTGGGCCTCAGAGCTGGCTCATGGATGATCTAGACGCGGCCCGGGAAAACAATGAGCTTGGCTCTGGGCTGGATGACTGAGCCTCAGAGCCCGAACAGCCTCTCGAAGAAGTTCTTCTGGCGCTTGGCGCGCTGCCGCGGTTGGCCCCGGCCGCTTTCGCCGGCATTGGCGTAGCGCGGATCCTGTCCGGCACCGGCCACGCCCGCCAGGGTGACCGGCTTCTGGTCCTTGAGGGCGATCTTCATGAAATTGTGCCAGATGTCGGTCGGCAGGTTGCCGCCAGATACGCCCTTGGTGGGCGTGCTGTCGTCGTTGCCCAACCAGACGCCGGCAACCAGATTGCCGGTATAACCCACGAACCACGCGTCCTTGTAGTCGTTGGTGGTGCCGGTCTTCCCAGCCATCGGCCAGCCCGGCATCCGCGCCCTTTGGGCCGTGCCGATGACGAAAATGTTATGCATCATCTCGTTCATCATGGCATCAGTGCTTGGATCGATGATTTGCTCCAGATCGCCAGAAGCCCGGCGGCTGAAGACGAGTTTGCCATCCGCGGTCTTCACCTCGGTGATCACGTAGGGCACAGCCGCGAAGCCCCCGTTGGCGAAGGTGGCATAGGCGCCGACGAGCTCGAGCGGCGTGACTTCGGAGGTGCCGAGCGCGATCGAGGGGTCGGCCTGGAGCGGCGAGGTGATGCCGAGGCGCTGCGCCGTTTGGACGACCGCCTTGGGACCGACCTCCATATTGAGCTTTACCGCCACCGTGTTGAGGGAAAGCGCGAGAGCCTTGCGTAAGGTTATTGGCCCCCGATAGCCCCGGTCATAATTTTCCGGCTTCCAGCCATTGATGCTGACCGGTGAATCCGAGCGCACGGTGTCGGGGCGCAGCCCTCGTTCAAGGGCCGTCAGATAGACAAAAGGCTTGAAGGACGAGCCCGGCTGGCGGCGGGCGGAGGTTGCCCGATTGAATTGGCTCGCCTCGTAGTCGCGGCCACCCACGAGCGCTGTCACGGCCCCGTCCGGCCGCATCGCCACGAAGGCGCCCTGGCTCACATTGAACTTTTGGCCCTTGGCGTTGAGCTCGTCGACCAGCACCCGCTCGGCCGCCGCCTGCAGGGATGGCTCGAGAGTGGTCGAGACCACGACGTCGGTGTCGATGGTGCCGACGACGTCGTCGATCACATCCATCACGTAGTCAGCTGCATAATTGGCGGAGCCGGCTCCTTTTGGACGCATGAGCTCGGCCGGTGCACCAAGGGCCGTCAGGGCCATGTTGGGCGTGATGAAGCCGAGCTCCTTCATCGCCGCGATCACGCGTTCGGCGCGGGCCTGAGCGGCCTCGCGGTTGCGGCTGGGGGCCAGGCGCGACGGCGACTGGACGAGGCCAGCCAGCAGGACGGCTTCCGACAACGACACGTTGCGGGCCGACTTGCCGAAGTAGCGCTGGGCCGCGGCCTCGACACCATAGGCACCGGCCCCGAAATAGACCCGGTTGAGATAGAGTTCGAGAATCTGGTCCTTGCTGTAGCTACGCTCCAGCCAGAGCGACAGGATCGCTTCCTGGATCTTGCGCGAGACCGTGCGCTCCTGGGTCAGGAACAGGTTTTTCGCGAGCTGTTGGGTCAGCGTCGAGCCGCCCTGGAGGCCGCCGTCATGGGTCAGGTTGCGGTGGGCTGCACGGAGGAGGCCCATCAGGTCGATGCCCCAATGGTCGTAGAAGCGCCGGTCCTCGATCGCGACAAAAGCCTTGGGCAGGGAGGGCGGCAGCTCTCCGAGGGAGACCTCGCGGCCGCCCGTCTCGCCGCGATTGGCCAGAAACGAGCCGTCATGCGCCAGGATGGCGATGTTCGGGGGCCTTTTCGGCACCGTGAGCTGACTGAGCGGAGGCAGCTGCAAGGCGTAGTAGGCGACGACGCCGCAAAGGCCGATGAGGCCAGCCGGGCAGAGCGCCAGCCCGGCATATGCCAACCTCCTCAGGAACGAGCCGGCACCCGCAGGCCGGGCCGTCCCGGGTTGGCGAGACGCGTCATCGCTGGTTTCAGAGGCCGGCCCGTGAGCCGAGGCACCGCCCTTGCGATCCTCGGTGGCGGGGCGAGAAGCCAGCTCCTGCGCTGACGTCGCCAGCGCGTCGACAGCCGGCTCGCGGTCACCTTCGTTCGCCACCTGTGGTCAGCCCCCCATTCCGTGCAGCCGGTGCAATCGGGCGCTTCTGGCATCGGCTCTTGGCACAACTAAGACCAGGGGCGGACATGCATGCATGTCACGCTGGAGATCCGGAGGGCGACGGCGCTTCATCCTCGAAAGGGGGGCTGCCGGCTCATCCGCGCGGCGTCAATGCGCGCCGCCAGCGGTCATTTCCAAAAGCGGCATGGAGATAACTGCAGTCACATAAAGGCGCCATGGCCCAGGCAATGTCTATGTCATTTGATGGAATGACGACGAGCGATTACCCCTCTCGCGGACCATCGTTCACCGGAGCGTCAATGTCTGCAACGGGTCGGTCGCCGGCTTTCGGAAGCGGCCGCTAAGAGGCGCCCGACATGCAGAAGCCGGCCCAACGGCCGGCTTCGCTGATGACGATGATGAGTCACTTCGTCGCGACGGCTGGCGTCTTCACATTCACATCGATGCGTTTTCCACCGCCGAAGCCGCCGCTGAAGAAAAAGAAGCCGATGCCGATAACAAGTAACCAATGATAATGCCTAGAAGGCCGGTGGCTCCCGATCCGGATCCATCTGCCAGGATTGCCCCTTGAAAATGGATTCGAAAAAGGAGGCCGAGATATTCGGCCCCCGATCGTATCAATTGATAATCTGGACAATCTTGCGGGTTTTCGGCTCGACCAGGACGGTCTTTCCGTTGACCACGGTGTAGCGGTACTCGCGGGCACCGTATTCAGCCGGAACCTCGCGATAGACCACGCCTTCCTCCGGCAGCGCTACTCCAACGGCGACCTCCTCCTTGTAGCTGTAGGAGGGAACGCGTTGTTCGGTCACGTACGTGCGGAACTTCGGCGTGGCGGCGTCACCGATGATGGCACCAGCGGTGGCGCCGACCACGCCACCCACGGCGGCGCCGACCGGGCCACCCACAATGGCTCCGCCAACGGCGCCGGTGGCGCCGCCCGAAACCGCACCGCCGGCGGCGCCGGAGTTGGACTGGGCGAGAGCGAGCGTCGGAGCGATGGCAAGAACGGAGACGATGGCAAGACGCTTGAACATTAGAATCTCCATAAAGAAGAGAGTGTCACCGCGCTCACAACAGGTTGGAACGCTATTAGTTCCAATAAGTACTTACGAGGCAGCACTCAGCGGGGAAGCGGGTAAACAACGCGGACCTTGCGCTCGGCGCGCACGGGTTGGGCATCCGCGTCAGCCGTCATTGCTTCGGCTTGCGGAGCCACCACCACATCCGCCGGTGCTCTGGATTTACTGAGCCGCTCGCCCAATTCTAGCCCTGCCACCGGCGTGAGCGCTTTGTTGTCGATGTGGGTCGCCTGCGCCGCGCCAATGCTGGCTCCTAGTGCCGTCAGGCTGATGATGAATGATTTCGCGATCATGGTCGTCCGAAGGTTGGATGAGACAGCGCTCACAAAACCAACTTTTCTTCGAACGGTTCCAAAAAGCAGGGAACCGCAGCAGGTGGTGCGGCCTGCATAATCATGTGGCTTAGCTCGTCACCGACGAGCCGGCCGCGACGGAGACCGCGCGAATGAAGAAAGCCGTTTGGCTCAAGATCGAGTTAATAGCGGAGTAGCCTTCCGTGCCTGGACGGACGGCAAGCTGCGGCATGCCTCGTTCAAGGGCCTGCGAGAGATGCGGATAAGGCGTCGGTCTACAGCTGGTCTAACGCCGGCGTCAGCTATGGGTCGAGAGTCGACGCCCGGCAGCACCTAAGATCAGAGCGTCCAGTTCCTGCCGAACGCCAACGGCAATTGGCGCAACTCGTCCGCAGCGGGCTGGAAGCCGACGGAGGGTCCACTTTATGTCGACGTCTCGGATCAGTCAGATACGCCCGGTTCGATGAGGTCCCAGATGTTGCCATAGAGATCCTCGAACTTGGCGACCGTCCCATATGGCTCTCGTCTTGGTGGCTCCGCCGGAAGCCTCCGATCGCGACCAATGGGCGATCGCCGGATCGTCGGCGTCATCAGGGCCTATAACCGCAACATTCTCCCCCGGAGAAGGCGCCCAAGGCCTGTGCCGACCTGCTCAACCGGGAACTCAAGCCGCAAGCTCGCATCCAGGATTCGGCGGCAGGCACGAGCTTCAACCAGATGTACCTGCTGGAGAAGCGGCTCGGCGCCGACTTCATGCGGCGCTGGGGCCAGCAGGAGCCCTTCATCGTCTCCACCGCGGGCCCAGCTTATCGACATGTTGGTGCGCGGTGAGGCGCTGGTCGGCGCCACCGTCGACCACTTCCGCGCCTTCGACCCCGATGCGGTAAAGGCGGGGATCGTCTGGGTTTATCCCAGCGAAGGCATGCCGCTCGCCACCGCCCCGGTCGCGATCTTCAAGGACGCGCCCAATCGGAACGCGGCGCGGCTGGCGTCCGCCGCTCAGCTGCTGGCCAGGCTCAAAGAAGCCGTCCAATAGCCCCTGTTACGCCTTCAACAGCCCCCATTGTTGCATTGCAATAAAATCTTCGAACATCGCTGCGATCTTCCTGTTGCTGGCCTGACGCGAATGTCCGGAGAGGAAACGACGCTCGCAAACAGCGCCTTGCGAGAGAGGTCCCATTCACCCTTCCAGCGAAGGAATTGACGATGCCTCACTCCACCAAAGCGGGGCTCGACCCCAAGGGCCGTGCCCACTCGCGCTTCATCAAAGTGAGTGCATACTTTGTCGCAACGGTACTCGCCGGTTTGCTTTTGACAGCAACGCTCCCGCCGCTGGTGGCGGATCAATCCGACCGGGCTATCCTGAATGCGCCGGTGACGCTGCTCACATCTCCGATTGCGGGCGAAGTCGCAGCGATGAACGTCGCTCCCGGCGCTCGGATGGCCGAAGATGCTGCGGTGGCGGAAATTCGGAACAAGCGCGTCGATCGCTCCACGCTCATAAGCCTTCAGGGAAAGGCTGAAGAATTCCAGCGGGCCCTCATCACCGCCAGGGCGCGGAAAGAGGCGGACCGCGGCTATATCGAAACGCTCGAGAGAGAGATCTCTGCGCAAAAGGCCCAGCTGATCACGCAGCTGACGGATCAGAATGCGGGTTTGGCCGGCCTCCTCAGTGCAGCGAGAGCCGGAGTGATCGAGAAGGGCGCGCTGCGCGACCGCCAGCAAAGTCTCGTCGCTCAAAACACCGCCAGTCCTTACATGCTAAAGCCAACGACCCAGCAGCTATCGGCAGCTCAAGGATCGCTTGACGCAGCCGCTGCAAAGCTCGCAGCCGGCCAGAGCCAGTTGGAGGCTGTCAGGAACGACATCTTCGTCGGCGACAACCTCGTGGGCCTGGCGACTCTCGCCCAGAAGCGGAGGGACATCGCTTTCCATCTCCAGAATCAGACGATCGAGGAGGCCCAGGCGGAGGCCGGCCTTGAGGTCCAACTGGCTGCGGTCGACGCCGAGAAGGCCCGCCTGGATTCGCTGACCGAGGCCCGTCTGACCGCGACGAAGGGCGGAGAGATTCTGTCCATCGGGGCTGCGGTCGGCCGCCACGTCAACGCCGGCGACTCGCTTGCTACAATGGTCGACTGCCGCGACCTCTTCGCCGTTGCGATCTTTTCGTATCGCCAGGCTACAGCTCTCTCCGTCGGCACTCGGGTTCTCGTGTCCGGCGAGGATAGGCACGGCCCGCGCGAGGGGATCGTCCAGGACATTGTCCCGAAGTCGAATGATAGGAGTGACGCGCAATACGCCTTGCCTTTCCCGCAGACCGAGCGCCGGGAAATGTATGTGCTGGTCAAGTTCGCCGACGAGGCCGACCGGCCCGCGGGGGCTTGCCCGGTCGGGAAATGGGTCACCGTCACCCGGGCGGATGGCTGGGTGCCTTCGGCCTCGGTCGTCTGGCACCAGGCTTCCACTGTGATGGGGCGTGCCGTTTCGGCGCTATGGAGTGCGGACGCAGCGGGGGCTCATGAACCTGCCAAGCGAAGCATGCGATGATGTTGGCGCAAGCACGTGCTCTTTCAACCGCAGCGATGCTGTTGATGAGCGCAACGGTCGCCATGGCCCAACCGCTCTGCGAACCGATTACACGGCACATCGACCGAACAGCGGCAGGAGATGTCGTCTCGCCGCTCTTCCTGCCCAGCTACGAACGCGGCGAAGGCGAGACGGCACTGCCACCACCGATCGCTCGATCGGCGTTTTCGTACGACAACGCGCTGGCCATCGTCGCCTTAGTGTCATGTGGCGAGTTTGGTGCCGCCCAACGGATTGGTGATGCGTTTCTGTCAGCGATGACGAGCGACCGGACATTCAAGGATGGGCGCATTCGCAACGCCTATCGAGCGGGTATCGTCAAGTCCGGGCCTCAGCTCCTTCCCGGTTGGTGGGACGATCATCAGCTGATCTGGGCGGAAGACGCTTACCAGGACGGCAGCCAAACCGGCAATGTGGCGTGGGTCGGTCTCTCTCTGCTCGCTTTGGCGGAGGCGACAGGCGAACAGCGCTACCGCGACGCCGCCCAGCGGCTCAGCAGTTGGATCGCCGACAACGCCGTGGATAGGCACGAGGCCAACGGCGTGACCGGAGGTCTTGCCGGCTTTGATGCCGCGCAGACGCCGATCCCATGGAAATCCACCGAGCACAATGTGGATGCTTTCGCGCTTGGCAGCTGGATCGCGCGCGACAGTGCCGAGCCCGCTGCCCGGAAACTCGTCAAGGTTACCCGGCCGTTTCTCGACGCGATGTTCGATCCTGCTTCAGGCAGTTTTCGAATGGGCACTTTGCCGGATGGACGGCTGCAGCCGACGCATGTCTACGCGCTGGATGCGCTGATCTGGCCGCTACTGGCGGTCGCCGACCCGCCTGCCGATTGGCGCCGCTCACTGGCCCTCGCCGAGACCCACCTCGCTGTGGCGGGTGGCTACGATTTCAACGGCGATCAGGACGGCTTGTGGACGGAAGGAACCGCTCAAGCGGCTCTGGTCGAACGCCGCGCAGGCAATCGTCCGGAGGCCGATCGCCTGCTCGCGGTGATCGAACGTTTCCGAGCGCCTTCCGGCCTGCTCTACGCGACTGATCGAGCGCGGATTTCAACCGGCCTCGCGATCGGCGACACGAGTAAGGAAGCCGATTTCTTCTATTTTCATCGCCCGCATCTCGGAGCAACGGCTTGGGCCATCCTCGCGCGGACCGGCCTCAATCCCTTCACCGGGAAGAAGGTGGATTAGCATGTTTCCGCAACCTCAGGATCTCAGCACCGTTCTCGCCTTCGACATGGGGATATTCGTGACCCTGCTCCTGCTGTCGCGGCTGTTGTCACGCGAGAGCGCAATGGGGCGGGCGCTTTTCGGCGCCTGCGCCGCAGCAATCATCATCTGCTACGCAGCTTGGCGTTGGCAGGAAACGCTCCCGCCGTTCGAGTGGAGTATCGGCAGCCTCTGGACACATGTGTTCTTCGGCTTCGAGGCTGTCGCTATCACCTACACCCTTTTGTCGATCATCATTCTCCTGCGCTGGCGCGACCGTTCCGGCGATGCGGATCTCTGCGAGAGCATTCTCGCGGACCGAAATTGCTGGCCCAAGGTCGATGTTTTCATCTGCACCTACAACGAGCCGCTCGACGTGCTGGAAAAATCCATCATTCCGGCATTGGCCATCGACTATCCCAACTTTGCTGTCTGGGTTCTCGACGACACCCGGCGCGCCTGGCTGAAGGAGTATTGCGAGAAGGTCGGCGCCCGCTACATCACGCGCGCCGACAACAAGGGCGCCAAGGCCGGCAATCTCAACAACGCGCTGGGTCACACGGCCTCAGAGACCAACGCTCCGCTAATCCTCGTGCTGGACGCCGATTTCGCGCCGAAACGCAATATTCTGCGCCGGATGGTCGGCCTTTTCGGCAATCCCAGAACAGGCATCGTTCAGACCCCGCAGTTCTTCTACAATGCCGATCCGATCCAGCATAACCTCATGGCGGCGGATAGTTGGGTCGACGACCAGCGCATCTTCTTCGATGTATTTCAGCCGGCCAAGGACGCATGGGGCGCCGCCTTCTGCGTCGGAACCTCTTTCGTCGTTCGCCGGGACCTCCTGAACGAAATCGGGGGATTCCCGGACAGCGCGATCTGCGAGGATATCAATCTCACATATACGCTGATGCGTCGTGGCTACGAGACGCATTGGCTCAACGAGCTGCTGAGCATCGGCCTCTGCGCTGAGGGGCTTCCTGAATATATCACACAGCGAACGCGATGGTGCCTTGGCACGATGCAGGTTGCGCTGCTTCCGGACGGGCCGCTTCGCGGCCGCGGCTATTCGTTCGTGCAGCGCTTGCACTACGTCCACGGCATCCTAAACTGGCTCTGCAAGCCGTTCCTGGTCCTGATGCTGATCGCGCCCTCACTATACTGGCTTTTCGGCCTACCGGCCTATTATGCGGACTATCTGGGCTTTCTGCGTTATGGCCTCCCGGCGCTGCTGGCTCTCTGGATCCATGGCGGCTGGATCTCGGCGCGAAGGACACTGCCTCTGTTCATGGAGGTGACACACCTGTTGCCGGCGCCAGCGGTCACGCTGACGCTGTTATCGGCGCTCATCCGCCCCTTCGGCCGCCCGTTCAAGGTTACGGATAAAGGTGGAGACCGGTCCTCGTCCCAGCTGCGTTTCAAGATGGCGCTGACCTTCGGCTCGATCAGCCTGCTCTCGGCCGGGGGCATCGTTTGGTACCTGATCTCGCCGGAAGCCTCATCGGAAGTCTCTTCGCTCGACCTGTTCAATCTGCTCTGGGCCAGCGTAGCGATGACGATGACATTCGTCGCCTTTGTCGTCTGTTTCGAGCGGCCGCGGCGGGAGGAGCGTTTCGACGTGAACGAAAGCGCGGTCGTTCTCGCCGACGACAATCTTCCCTGGAATTGCCGTCTGACCGACTTGTCGTTAAATTCAGCGGCGTTTGACCTGGCTAACGCCGCCAAAATATGCGCGTCCAGGGCGATGACGATCCTGATCGCCGATGTCGGTTTCGTGAGCGCAAAGGTCGAGGCTGTATCGGATCAAGCCGCAATCATCTCGTTCGAATTGTCCGATGCAGAACGCATAAGAATGCTGATCAAGCTCTTCTCCGTCTCAAGCCGTCACCGCATTGCGGATCGGGCAAGCTTCGGTGGCGCCTTTACAGCGTTGTTCAGGCGGTCCTTTGGAATGGGAGCGCCTCTCCGTTCCAGGCAGCGCGCTCAAGCGTGATTCCATCATATGGCTGAGTGGGGAGCACCCGTGCTGCTTGCGGTGGTGGCGGAAGCTTATGCCATGCGACTCCTTCTAGGGATTATGAGTCACCGGCCCCCTCCAGCGCGCAATGTCTGCTTCCTGGAGGGGTGCCAACTTCCGCTACTGGCGCTGAACGAAAGCGGCAGTTGGCTGTCGCTCTGCGCTGGTAAGTCCCCTTTCGGGCAAGAGCCAAGGTTCGGTTCTGGCGCAATTGAGCCCCGAGTGCTGAACCCGTACATTCTGTCGTTCGTCACGAACTGAAGCCGCCGCGGATGCAGTTCGACGAGAGGATGACCAAATGAGCGGGCTTGACGGCAAGACGGCAGTCATAACGGGCGGCGCGACCGGGATCGGCTTTGCATCGGCCAAGCGTTGCGGTGCTGAAATGGCTGTCGCTGGTCCTCTTGGCATATGTCGCAACACTGTTCGTCGTAAAGGTCGACTGGCTGGCCCTCGCCAGGAGCATCGTGCTGCCGAGGCTTTCCTTCGATGCGGACTATTTGTCGATCGTCGTCGAGACGGCCGGAACCAGGAAGTTCTCATCCGCAACGCGGGTCGACATTTGCAACGGCCGCTGGACCCGCGGCGAACTGTTCCTGGCAATGAGCTTCGCTATCAGCCGATCAAATCCGAAAGCCGAAAGCCGAAAGACGCAAACGCTTCATAGCGCCCAACTGACCTCACGCAGCATGAACGAAGCTGAACTGAGATGGTTCGGGGGAGCCGATCGACAACCCATCCACGCGTTCACGGCATCGCCGGTAGCCGATCGATGAGCTTGTCCAGCGTGATAGGATAGTCCCGCACACGCACGCCCGTGGCATTGTAGATCCCATTTGCGACCGCCGCCGCGACTCCACAGATCCCCAGCTCGGCAACGCCCTTGGCCTTCATCGGTGACGAGATCGGGTCCGCTTCGTCGACGAAGATCACCTCCTGGTGCGGAATGTCGGCATGGACGGGAACCTCGTAGCTTGCTAGGTCGTGGTTGACGAAAAAGCCGGCGCGCTTGTCGACGACCAGCTCTTCCGTGAGGGCGGCGCCGACGCCCATGGTCATCGCGCCGATCAACTGACTGCGCGCGGTCTTCGGGTTCAGGATGCGGCCGCAGGCACAGACCGCGAGCATGCGTCGAACTCGGGTCTCCCCGGTCGCGGCATCGACGCCGATCTCGACGAAATGCGCGCCGAAGGTCGATTGCTGGTACTTCTTGTCGAGATCACCATATTCGATGCCGTCCTCGGCAACGAGCCCGTCTGCGCCGGCCGCCTCGCCAAGCGACACGCTGCGATTGCCGGAACGGACCTCACCGTCGATGAAAGCGGCTTCGGCGGAGTTGAAGCCGAGTTTCTGGGCCACCGCTTCGCGCAGCTTGAGGCAGGCGGCATAGACGCCGGCGGTCGAATTGTTGCCGCCCCATTGACCGCCCGAGCCGCAGGAGACCGGGAAGGTCGAGTCGCCGAGGTGGACTGTCACCTGCTCGATGGGCAAACCCATCATCTCGGCCGCGGTCTGGGCGATGATGGTGTAGCTGCCGGTGCCGATATCCGTCATGTCGGTCTCGACCGTCACGGTACCGCGACCGTCGAGCCGGACGCGTGCCGCCGACTTCGTCAGCAGGTTGTTGCGAAACGCGGCGGCGACGCCCATTCCGACCAGAAGTCGACCATCGCGCTGACGTCCGGGCTGCGCCTGACGCTTGCTCCAGCCGAAGCGCTCGACGCCGGTGCGCAGGCATTCCACCAAGTGGCGCTGCGAGAACGGGCGCTTCGGGTGTTCCGGATCGACCTGCGTGTCGTTGAGGATGCGGAACTCCACCGGGTCCAACCCCAGCTTCTCTGCCATTTCGTCGATCGCGATTTCCAATGCCATCATGCCCGAAGCCTCGCCCGGCGCACGCATCGCGTTTCCCTCAGGGAGGTCGAGCACGGCCAGCCGTGTCGAAGTTATGCGATTAGCCCCGGCATACAGCAGGCGCGTCTGGTTCACGGCTTCTTCAGGGCCGCCATCCGGCAGGTCGCCGGACCAGCTCTCATGGCTGATCGCGGTGATCTTGCCCTCGCGCGTCGTGCCGATCCGGATGCGCTGGATCGTCGCCGGCCGGTGCGTCGTATTGTTGGCCAAGAGCGGGCGTGTCAGGGCGACCTTAACCGGTCGTCCGGCCGCGCGGGCACCGAGGGCCGCGAGCAACACATCGGCGCGCAGGAACAACTTGCCGCCGAAGCCACCGCCGATGAACGGCGACATGACACGGACTTTGTCTCTGGCAATGCCGAGCGTCTTCGCGAGATCGCCGGCCGCCCAAGCGATCATCTGATTGGACGTCCAAACGGTGAGCTTGTCCCCGTCCCAGGCCGCGATCGATGCATGAGGCTCCATCATCGCGTGCGATTGATCGGGCGTCGTGTAGATTTCATCGAGCTGGATGGGCGCCGCGGCAAACGCACCGGAAAAATCGCCGACGGAGGTATCAGGCGGTCCGCCGAAGCCCGCTTTGGGCGTCCCGGCCGAATTCTTGACCGCCGCGAGATCGAAGGCGCCATCGGTCCGCGCATAGTCCACCTGGACGAGGCCGGCGGCGGCGCGCGCCTGTTCGAATGTCTCCGCGACGACCAGGGCAACCGCCTGGTGGTAATGTTCGATGGCGGGGCCGCCGAGCAGGGCCGCGGTGTTCCGACCGCCCTTGCCGAGCTTGACCGAATTCTCCGCCGTGACGATCGCGAGCACGCCGGGCGCGGCCTGCGCCTTCTCGAGGTCGATCGCGGCGATCCGCCCTTTCGCGATCGCTGCGCCCACGACATAGCCATAGGCTTGGTTCGGCACGACATCGTGGCGTTCATAGGCGTAGGGCGCCGTGCCGGTGGTCTTGAGCGGGCCGTCGATCCGGCTGGTCGGCTGGCCAATCACCTTGAGTTGGTCGATCGGGTTGGTGGTCGCGGGGCTATCGAACCTCATGGCTCATCCTCTCGCCTCTGAGAGAACCGCACCGAGGGTGCGCTCAATCAGCGGTAGCTTGAATGCGTTCTGCTGGGTCGGGTTAGCGCCGGCGAGAAGCTGCGCGGCGGCAGCTTTCGCGCCGCGCGGCAACGCGGCTTCCGCGACCTCGACGCGCCAAGGCTTATGCGCCACGCCGCCAAGGGCCACGCGCCCACTTCCGTCCCTTTGGACAATCGCGCCGACCGAAACCAGCGCGAAGGCATAGGAGGCGCGATCGCGAACCTTTCGATAGATCTGCTGGCCGCCGACTGGCTTCGGCAATGTCACCGCCGTGATCAGTTCTCCGGGCAAAAGGGCGGTCTCGATCTGTGGCGTGTCGCCGGGTAACCGGTAGAACTCTGCGATCGGAATGCTCCGCGTCCCGCCGTCCCCGCGCAGCGTCTCCACCGTCGCGTCGAGCGCGCGCATGGCCACGGCCATGTCGCTCGGATGGGTCGCGATGCAGGCGTCGCTGGCACCCAGGATCGCGTGATTGCGCGTGAAGCCGCCCATGGCGGAGCAGCCGCTGCCGGGCTGGCGTTTGTTGCAGGGCTGGTTGGTGTCGTAGAAATAGGGGCAGCGCGTGCGCTGGAGCAGGTTGCCTGCGGTTGTCGCCTTGTTGCGCAATTGGCCCGAGGCGCCGGCGAGAAGGGCGCGAGAGAGCAGCGGATAGTCGCGCCGCACACGCTCATCCGCCGCAAGATCGGTGTTTCTGACCAGCGCACCGATCCGCAAGCCGCCGTCTGGCGTCGCTTCGATCCTGTCGAAGTCGAGGCGGTTCACGTCAATGAGATGCGCGGGCGTTTCGATCTCGAGCTTCATGAGATCGAGCAGGTTGGTGCCGCCAGCTATGAATCTGGCGCCCTCCGTTTGGGCCGCGGCCACAGCTTCGGCTGGCGAATCTGCACGTTCGTAGGTGAAGGACCTCATGCCTTCCTCCCCGCCACCTCGCTGATGGCATCGATGATGTTGGGATAGGCAGCGCAGCGGCAGATGTTGCCGCTCATGCGCTCCCGGAGCTCCATTGCAGTCAGCTGCGGCTGCGCCATCAGATCCGCGCTGACATGGCTCGGAATTCCGGCATTGATCTCATCGACCACCGCCACGGCCGAGCAGATCTGGCCGGGGGTGCAATAACCGCATTGGTAGCCATCATGCTTCACGAAGGCGGCCTGCATCGGATGTAGCTTCTCCGGCGTGCCCAGCCCCTCAATGGTCGTCACGCGGTCACCCTCGTGCATCACCGCCAGCGTCAGGCAGGAATTGATCCGGCGACCCTCCACAATCACCGTGCAGGCGCCGCACTGGCCGTGGTCGCAGCCCTTCTTGGTCCCGGTGAGGTGGAGATGTTCGCGAAGCGCGTCGAGCAGCGAGGTGCGCACATCCAGCCTCAGCTTACGCATCTCGCCGTTGACGACCATCGACACCTCCGAAGAGAATTGGGCCGGCATTGTCGATCGTTCAGCAGGAGCAGCAGATTGAGCTTGCGCCAGCGGCGGCACACCGAGCGCTCCAGCGGCCGCTCCGGCCATGATCAGGTCCCGCCGCCTGATCGCGTGATCACTGTGGCTTTGCATGTGATGTCCCTTGCTGTCGCGGCAGCGGCTGGAACACCCCCCAGTTCGGCAGAGAACAAAAATCCTGGCGCATTGGTTCCTCCCAATCCGTCAATCGCGGATCCTGGGCGGACGCCGGAGCGTCAGAGCCTCTCTGAGAACATCAAACCCGGAAATGCCGAGCGCTGTTGGAGCCCTCATTAGTCATTCACGAGTTTTTTCTCGCCGTTAGCGGTGTCAGCCCCCAGCCAATGACGCTGCGCGCGCCATACTGCGAATGTCGTCTCTCCCCGCTGATGAATTCTCCCAGCGTGAGCCCTGAGGCTGACCGTTCCAGTCTTCGGCTCTCTTGATCCAGCCGCGCAAACACTGCCAAGCGGTCGTCCTGTCCAAGTTTGGCTTTCTCGACGGCAGACCAATGCACGGAGATTGTCTGATGTAGACCTTGATCGGAACGGCTAAAGTCTAACGATCCTTGCAACCGTGGGCGAGGGAAAACCGCGCGGGATCGGTGAAGCGACAGGGGGCGCCGTGGATCACCTCGGCCACAATGGCAAGGGATCGAATGGTGCGCGCTTCGACGCCTAGGACAAGCAGCAGCTCGGCAAAGTCGCGCGCCGGTTCCAGAATGATCGCGTTGGGATGATCGGTACCAATGGGACTTGAGCCGGGCGTTACTTCGCTAGCGTTGCGACTTACCCGTGCTGCGCGTCCGATCGGGTAATGCATCGATAGCCTTGTCGGCGCCCTGGTCCCGGTGAAGTACGCCCTCGCGCAACACTTTCGTGGCAGCATCGGCCTTTTTCGTTGGGTCAGTTGGGATGGGCATTGTTCGGGAGTGGCCGTCGGCGCAACGTCCTTGGGCTTCTTTCCGGCGTTGCGAGAAGCGGCGGTGTACTTGGGAGCAGTCCAGCGACGAATGGCGGCGGGATGTCCGCGCCTTCGTTGACGGCTATGCATGTATGACTGCTGTAGCGGCGGTGCTGCCGAAGTCAGAGGGTGAGGGTGTTTGCCATTCCGGGTAGCCGTCCGAAGGAGCCGCCCAAAAGTCCGGCTTAAACGCCGACGTTACCACCTTTCGGCTAAATTGCACAGGCGACGCCTGCACCATCGAGGCAGTAGACTAAAACGAGCAATAAGCCCACTCGCGGTCGTTCTATTTTTGAGAGCTCTGACCCCGTGCCGGTAAGCACGGGGTCAGAGCAGACCTATTCGATAATCTGGATGATCTTGCGGGTTCTCGGCTCGACAATCACCGTCCGATCGTTGACGCGCGCGTAGCGGTAGCCCTTCACGCCATACTCATCCGGAACCTCGCGGTAGGTCACGCCGCGCTCGGGGAGCACGGCACCGACGCGCAGCTCTTCGCGATAGGCATACGAAGGCACCTCATGCTGGGTGACATAGGTCTTGAAGCGCGGGGTGTTGTCGCCCGCGATACCTCCGACCACCGCGCCACCGACGCCACCGACGACCGCTCCCACCGGGCCGCCCACAATGGCACCACCGACCGCGCCGGTTGCCGCGCCCGCAGCCGCACCGCCGCGCGCGCCCTCGGGATTCTGGGCAAGCGCGAGCGCAGGGAAAATGACGACTGCAGATACAACAATGATCTTCCTCATCAGATGACCTCCAGCTGGTCCCCAGTTGGAGGTCTAACTAAGAATGGTCCAAACGGTTCCTGTGACAATTTCTTGAAACACCAAGCAGGTCGTCTTCCATGCCGCCGAGCGTCCTGCTGTCCAAAAGAAGCTCTTAGAACAGCGTTTTCCAAATGCCCAACAGTACCAAAAAGAGCCAAACCGCCGCTGATATGGCAAAAATGGCTATGTGAAGCGTGGTAGGCATAATTTGCCCCTCAACACCCCAGCCACATCCTGATTTATCTCGACTTCTCTGGGCCCGTCTCGTTACCGGTAACGCGCATCAAATTGACCTCACGCGACGAAAGGTTCGAACGAGAGCCGTTGGTCGCCTTCGCGCCGATGATGTGCACGACGACGCGCCTTGAAACACGGCCCCAATCCGGATCGGGTGAGCATTGCGTCAGGCGGGCAGTATGAAGGGGCTCGGCCCAAGCCAGCGCCGGCGCCATCATCACAACAGCCAAGCTCAAATTTTTCATGATGGCCTCCGCTGCGATAACGCCTATGTCAACCGCCAGAAGAGGCGGTGAGTTCCCTGGTCGCGTCCGACGAGAAAAGCCCCGCCAGCCGAAGCTGACGGGGTAAGTTGAATGTTCGCGAGTGATTGGTTCAGCCCGCAAATTGGTCTCTGGTTCCCGCACCGGTCGCTGCTGCGCTAGCGATCAATATGCTCCGGCATCGCCTTGAAATGCTCCTTGGTCCAGTTGGAGACGGCATGGAATGTCGCCGTCTTCGTCGCGCATGAATTCAAGGTCGCTGCGGTTGCAATATTGGCCTTCGCCTCTGACGCCGAGACGCGCCGTATGACCTTCACGGTCTTTCCGTCGGCGGGACTATCCGACGAGGGACCGGATGTACGCCTTCAACGAAGTGCGGCCCTTCTCCGTATGGGTCTGCGTGCTTATCTCGCTGAGATCGGCGAAAGCGACGACAGCTTCGATTACGAATTCAGCGCTGTTATGTTGCGGCCTTCTTGGTCGCCGGGTCGGCTGTCGGAACGTGAATGATCAAGCCGATTGAGTTGTACGGCTACTGAAGAGCTTTCTGGCTAGCGTTTCGGATTAGGCAGCACCGCAGCCTCAGCGGCCATGTAGGCATCGGAGGCCCTAAGAGCCGCTTCCACAAGCGGCCTGACGACTGTGCGGACATTGCGGCGCCATTGGTCGCTGGATTGGTCCCAGGGGACCTGACGCATCTCGCGTCGGGCTTCATGGAACGTTTTCGCTGCTGCTTCGACCGCAATCTCTGTTCGTTCGTCAGGCATCGTGAGCCTCACCAACTCAACATCGCTGCAGATAGAGAACCACGACGGCGGCCGCCTGTTCCCCTACTCCCGCCCACTTGTGGCGCCTCGGGTAGATCGCGCCCCCTGACCGGCGAGCTGTAGAGCGGGAATATCGCGCCGGCGTCAGGGATCCCAACCTGCTGTGTCTAGGGGCGCGGTCATGCTGCGGCTCCTGCGAAGAGGTCGGCGGTTGGATCGTTGTCGGGCCGGAGATCGTCGAAGCGCGGCAGGACGCAGCGCTTGCGGCGCTTGAGATCCGGCAGGGCCGGAGCCTGGATGCAGTTGACGCGCACAGGGCGGCAGCAACCTGCGGGCAGACCGAGTTGCCGATCTTATGGCGCTGCGCGGTCTCGGTGAGCTGGCCGCCGGCGGTGATGTCGTATGTATTTGGGAAGCCCTGGGCCCTGGCGAGCTCGCGGGGCGTCAGCATCCGCATGCCGATGTCCCAGACGATGATGCCAGGTGCGATCTCGACCAGGACGTCAGGATCGTGCCAGACGCCAGGAGCATGGAGGAAGCGGGCCACCATCTTGGCGGGCTCCCGGCGTCTCGCAATGGGTGGAAAGCGGACCCCATTTGATCGCCACGAAGCGAGCTTTTCGAAGCCAGTCCGCGGTCCATCACAAAGACGCTGTTCGATGAGCAAAGCACAGTAGGCAAGTTTGGCAACCGATGTGAATAGGGTGTAAGTTCCTCGTCGCAGGTTACGGTCGCCGCGGCAGGGCGAGAGCCTGGAGATGACCCTAGCCTCCGGCCGCCCAGCAATTGGTGGAGGTTGTCATGAGGAAACTCGCAACCCTGGCCAGCGCCGCTCTAATCTTGACGGGCAGCGTCTGTGTGGCCAACGCACAGTATTGGCGTGGCGGCGGCTGGGGGTACCACGGCGGCTATTATCGTTACGGCTGTTGTGGCGGCGGCGCGATCGCGGCCGGGCTTATCGGCGGAGCGCTATTAGGAGGTTTGGCCACTGCTGCTGCAACGGCACCCGCATACGGGGTATGGATATGGCTATGGCTATCCGGCCCACAGCTATGCGTATCGGTATCCCGCTTACGGGTACTATTACCGGCCTCGAGTTTATTATGCCCCCCGCTACTATGCCCGACCGATTTACTACGCGCGCCCGTATTACGGATGGCATCGGACGTACTATGGCCCCTGGATGGGGTATCGCCGGTATTATTGAGGTCTCAGACTCTCTTCCCTTGAAAGTTCGCTTCGGTGGGCAATTGAATAAGAAATTACACAGCGTCCACGCTCCGATAATAGTATCGGACTGGATGGTCGCCGCTACGATCTTGAGCGGGTCGGCCGCCCGGCTGAAAGGGGTCAAAAAAGCTAGGCCTAGGGCAAGCCAGGCACCCAGCACATGAGTTAGGCCTATCTCGGCAAGAAGCTCGCATGCGCCTGCGGAATACTCTCACGGCCCCATCCGTTGCGAGGGCAAGGCTCTTAACGTGCTGTCGGGCCTCCCCACGGCGTTCGGCGAGCACACCAGCACATTGGGCTGCTTCAGCGTATTGTCCTCAAGGACAGCTCGCTTTGGCAAAAGAGGCACCGGAGCACGTCTTTCGCCGAAATCACTCATCCCCGCAAAGGCCCTAATCCGGATCTCCCCTCAGCCAGGCCAAGGCGTTGGCTTTCTCATTTGCCGGAAACCGTTTGATGTCGGCCGCCACGAAATGCTTCGCGACGTGGGGAGCGAACTTCAAGAGCTCGCTGTCCGAGACGATCGCCACACGCGCGACCTTGCTATGATGGCCCATGACGAATTTGAGGTGGGAGACCAGCGCGCCGATGTCCTCCCAGCCGGGAAAGGACGCGGCATCGACCATGAGCCCTTTGAGTACCCCGTTTGCCTTGATGTAGGGGTCGACGACGCCGGACAACCGTTCGAAATCCGCCTTGTCGAGGGGGCCATGAGGCGCCAGAATCACGATGCCCTCGGCGAACAGTTCAATCTGCAACATGCGCCCCCTCCGTCAAGACGCGACCTGAGCGGTCGGGTTATTTGGGCAGGCACTCGACATTATAGGCGACGATGATCTCCTTCGGCCCGACTTCGTTCCAGGCCGCTTCCAGTGCAGCCAGGGTGCGGGCCAGGTCGACCGGATCATTCAGCGATGAGAATGGCATGGTTCCTTCCCGCGGCTATTGCATGGCTTGATTATTCGGGCTTTCCCTATCGCCACGGTCCAATCGTGAACAAAACTGACCTTCAGCGGAACCGGTGGGCTCTCGGGAAGCTCAACGACAATTGAGCCGCGTGCCACTACAGGATCGGATGCCCGCCGGTGACGGCGATGGTAGCCCCTGAGACGTAGCTCGAGAGCGGATCCGCCAGCATCACATAGGCCGTCGCCAGTTCCGCCGGTTGTCCCGGCCGCTTCATCGGAACCTGCTTGCCGAATTGCGTGACGCTCTCTCCCGTCATCGTCGAGGGGATCAGCGGCGTCCAGATCGGCCCGGGCGCGACGGCATTGGCCCGGATACCCTTCTCAGCCAGCAATTGTGCGAGACCGCCGGTGAAGTTCTGGATCGCGCCCTTGGTCGTGGCATAGGCGAGCAAGGTCGGATTGGGCTTGTCGGCGTTAACCGAGGCCGTGTTGATGATGCAGGAGCCAGGCTGCATGTGCGGGACGGCGGCCTTGGTCAGGTAGAACATCGCATGGATGTTCACCGCGAAGGTGAGTCGCCATTCTTCATCGGATATGTCGCCGATTTCCTTGAAGCTCGCCTGATGGGCGGCGTTGTTGACGAGGATGTCGATGCGGCCGAATTCGGCCACGGCCCGGTCGACGATCTGGCGGCAATGGTCGGATTCCTGGATGTCGCCAGACACCAGAACGGCTTTCCGTCCGGCCCGCTCAACCCAGCCGCAAGTTTCATCGGCGTCCTCGTCCTCGTTCAAGTAGGAGATCAGGACGTCAGCGCCTTCCCGCGCGAACGCGATGGCGACAGCCCGCCCGATACCGCTATCACCGCCGGTGATGATGGCGCGCTTGCCCTTGAGGCGGCCGGAGCCGACATAGCTTTCCTCGCCATGGTCCGGCCGCGGCGTCATGGCGTCGGTCCGTCCCGGCATGGGTTGCTGCTGTTCCGGGAAAGGCGGTTCGAAGCGTGACGTCATCCCTGCCTCCTCGAAAACCCGGCGAGTCAGTGCTTGCTCTTGTGCTCGGGCTTACCCTTGCGCTTGGTCGACGCCATCTTCTCGAGTTCGCTCTCGCTCATCGATTTCTCCATTGATTTCGATGCGCCCTTGAGTTCGCTCTCCTTGATGTCCCCGCGCTTGGCGGCGAGTGCGGCGCCGGCGGCCTTCTGCTGAGCGGCTGATTTCGCAGGCATGGCATCCTCCTTCGTTGGAATGGGCGCCTGACGGCCTCGATCTTGAAGTCGTCGCGATGTGAAGACGAACACGCCGGCCGTCGGCAGGTTCCCTCTGAACGGTCGTCCATGTGCGAAGCGCATCATCAGCGCGCCGGATCGTGTCTCGATAGCCCGGCCAGCAGGACTTCGACGACAAACTAGACGACGGGGTTCTGCCGCCAAATCGTCGGCCGCGAGGACCGCGTTGCCTAGCTCTTTCCGATCGGGCGGCGCGGGTTGATCGGATTCGAGGAAGACGACGGCTTGCGTTCGCCATCCTCGGACGAGGGAACCTCCGAGTGTTTGGGCGGCTTGAGCTCGGGAGTTTCGGAGCCCGGGCGGGGTCGACTATCGGTCGCGCGTTTGGGCTGGCCAACAGTTTTGTCCGTGGGTTGCGACATGTTGCTTCCTCCGCAGTTTCGCGAAGAATTGCGATCGACACCTTTGGTTCCATGCGGTGTGGAAAGATCTCGACCATTTGGGAGGGCGGCCGACGGGTCGCGGGGACACCCTTGAAAGACGTCGCCGAGGTCTTCGGCTCCGACTAGGCCTGCCGCATTGAGGTCGGCGGCGGCAATGAGGTCATGACCCGTCAACGTCAACGGCGTCTGGGGTCGTGCCACTGCCTTCGTGCTCGCGGCCACCGTCCATATCGGGTTCCACCTTATCGCGGTCTATCTGAGCTTGCTCAAAATGCCGTTGCTATTGCCAGGCCATTGCATTGCGGCGCTACAATCCCGGGCTGGTAACTGCGGTCCTGCTGTTCATTCCCCTCGCAGTTGTGACGCTATGGACGTTCGCCGCCATCCCGGGAGTGACGCTGTCGGACCACTTCATTGGATTCGGCGACGCGATTTTCATTCACGCCGCGATCCTCACGCGGGCACTTTCCCGCAAGCGGCATCTTGGGAGAGCCGCTGGCACGCAAGAGGATGGTCGCCTTTTCGAAACCCGCGAGCGAACCGATCACGCGCTCTGCTCGTTTTGGCGGCTTGCTTGCGGGAAGTCTCCTCGAGGCGGAACGGGCTTCTTTTGAAGTCGAATGCCCCAAGTCCAGTACCACAGGGGGGAGCGGACGGCATTCCCCCAATCAGCGCAGGATCGGGGCGGCGGCTGCCAGATCATTGCGGATCGTCGTGGCCGCGACGCCAGCCTCTCCCATCGCATGACTAATCTGGTCCAACCCGACAACGACGTCACCGGCGGCGTAGAGACCTCGGATGCTCGTCCTCTGGTGGGCATCAACCTTGATGCATCCCTCGTCCGTCAAATCGGCGCCGAGCGCTCCCGCCAGCTCCGAATGTATCTCCGAGCCCAGAGCCGGATAAACGGTGTCGAAGGTCATTCGCCGTTGGCCCACGGTGACATGAATGCCGGTGCTGCCCAGGGCAAAATCGCTCGGATACCCGCGGACGATCGCAATGCCTAGCGCTCGGGCACGGTCGATATCCTGGGCAGCCATAGCCGAGTCCTCCTCGATGATCAGCGTGATCCGGACGGTGAAGGACCTGAGAAATGTACACTCGGTCAGGGCGCGAGGGCCGCGGCCGATGACCGCGACATTCTGGTCGGTTACTTCAAAGCCATCGCACACCGGACAATAGCGCAATCGTCCTTCGCGCAACGCTTCCGCGTGCGTTGCCTCGGATATCTCCGGCCGTCTGTTGGTGACCCCGGTGGCCAGAAGGACGGTTCGGGCACAAGCGATGCTCTCGCGACCGCGGGCCTCGAAACCGGCCGCGCTCACCGCCAATCCATCGACGCGCGCTCCGATCAGGCTGGCGCCGTATTTCAATGCGTGATCACGCATGCGATTCAGTAAATCAACCCCGGCGATGCCGTCCGGAAAACCGGCCTGGTTGTGCGTGCAGGGGATTTGCCGCGCCCGGCTGTTGCCGTCGTCGGCGACTGCCACGGAGAGATGAAAGCGCGCCAGGTAGATCGCTGCGGTCAGTCCGGCGGGACCTCCTCCAATGATCAGGCAGTCCAGTGTTTTTGCCATGGGGCGCCTTTCAACCGTACCGCTTATTCCCGGGTCTGGTCATTCCTACTCGGCGGGTTTGGGCTCGGGAGAGCCGCGCTGCCGTATGAAAAGTGGGCTGCGCCTGACGGCGCAAAAGACCAAGTGCCTTCCCGAAATGGGTTGGCGTCGACCCCTTGTGATGCCTCAAGCGTTGCCATTAGGAATAAGTTCGAAGGCTTCGTGCTTCCTGAATGCCGATCAGCGAGTTGCGAGCGCCGTCATATGCCTTGATCAGTTCGCCGATCTTGGCCTGTAGAGCGGCGCCGTCGCGGTTTTGGGTTGCTTGCAGAATAGGAAGAACCAGGAGCGTCACGGCGCTGATCGCCAGGCTCGCACCGCCAGGAAATGATCGCTCCCGGAAGGCGAGCGCGCCTAAGAGAGAAAGCCCGATGGCGATCAGAAGCATCGCAGAGCGCGCCCGGCGAAGCGAGCGCAACCGGTCGAAAAATGGCCACGCGCGTGAAGAGAGAAGCTTTGCTGTTCTTGTGAAGAATGTGATCGTAGCTCGACATGGCGCACCTCGGTCCAGGCGCTCGCCACGGCCCGTGCGGTTCAAGAGAATGAGTTGGACGGGCAAGCCGATTACCTTCTTTGTGGCCGTAGGCCTCATCATCGCCTGGGCGGCGTCCGGCCTGACGCGAGTCTGGAGGCGCGAAAGTTTCCCGGGGATGCAACCTTTCCCCTCCCGGCGCGGTTGCCCGAATTTGGGGCGGTGACGTGCGAATTCCGGTCTTATTGAAACAGGTCGCATTGACGATCTCCACGGGTACGGCTGCCGCGATGATCGCGGCGGGAGCATTCTCGCTGATCGCGGGCCCGGGCCGTCCTCGAAATCGTGAAGGCGGAGGATCTGGCGAAGGCGTCGACGCGGAAGCGCCGACCGATATTCCTCCGCCCGGCTGGCGCGACATCCTCTGGCGGACATACGGCGAGGTGAGCACCGACAGGGTCCTGGCGGTTGCAGCAGGTGTGACATTTTACGGGTTGCTGGCCATCTTTCCGGCGATCACGGCCTTCGTATCGCTGTACGGTCTGGTAGCCGATCCGGGAACTGTCGCCGAACAGCTCTCTGCTGCGCAGGGCGTTATGCCAAGCGGGGCCATCGAGGTTGTTCGCGACCAGATCACACGAATCACGAGCGGTAACGACACCAAGCTCGGGTTTGCTTTCGTGATCGGGCTCGCGCTTTCAGCCTGGAGCGCCAATGCGGGCGTCAAAGCCGTCTTCGATGCCCTGAACGTCGCCTACGGCGAGCACGAGAAGCGCAGCTTCATCCGACTGAATTTGACCTCGTTGGCCTTCACGATCGGAATTCTTGTTTTCGCGGTTCTTGCGATCGGCGCGGTCGCAGCCATTCCGGTGATCCTCGACCGCGTCCATCTGGGAAAGGCCGTGGGATGGCTTCTGTGGCTCGGACGCTGGCCAGCCTTGATCGTGCTGTTGATGGTTGGCCTGGCGGCCCTCTACCGCTATGGGCCGAGCCGCGATGATGCCCAATGGAAATGGGTGAGCCCCTGTGCCCTATTCGCAAGCGTCGCGTGGTTGATAGGATCGATCCTGTTCTCCTGGTACGTCGCCAGCTTCGAGGACTACAACAAGACATACGGCACGCTCGGCGCCGTCATCGCCCTTCTCATGTGGATGTGGCTGTCAGCCACCATCATCCTTGTCGGGGCCGAACTGAATTCCGAAGCCGAGCGCCAGACGATGCGCGACACCACAATGGGGCCCCCTCAACCGATTGGGCTGCGGGGAGCGGATGCCGCCGATAACAAGGCGGGCAAGTCAGACCCATCACGGTAAACCGGAAGCCGCTGAGATCATGGGATAGGATTCGATTTGGAGCGGAACCGCCGCCTGCCGGGCCGGTTGAAACCGCATCGGATACACTTGCACGAAATGGCGGGAGAGCGAGATGGCAGACGACAATGAAACCGAACGGACGGCCGCTGGCGGCGCCGGATCGCGCTCGAAGGCATCCAGGGAAGGCGGGGAATCCGCAGGCCAGGCTGTGTCCGACCTGAAGTCTGTCGGCATCGATACGGACCGGATGACCGAGGCTGCGGGTGAGCAGGTTAGTGAGTTGCAGCGGCTTGTGATTGAGGAGGTGAGGGCCCGTCCCCTGCGTGCGCTGGCGTGGGCCGCAGCGGCTGGCGTGGTCTTCGGCTTCTGGGCGGCGAAATAGGCGGTGGGGGCGCTTATCGCCCAGCTCACGGGGGCCGCGACGGCGGCCATCAAACGAAGAGCGATCGTTTATGGCCTCGGGGCCGGAAGCGGTCTGCTCGGGCTTTTCGCCGCGGCTTACGCGGTGGATGCCCTTTACACGTTTCTCGCATTACGGTGGGGGCTTGTCGCCGCCAGCCTCGCCGTTTCCGGCGTTCTCCTTCTCAGCGCTTTCATAGCCGCCTTAGCCGGTTATCTCGCCTCCAGGACGCCGTCCAAATCTCTTGCAGCTCGCTTGCAAGCATCTTCGGAAGTTTCGGCGGCAAAGAGACGTCTAGCGGGGTCAAAGAGATCGCTCGCGCCCACTTTCGCCGGGGCGCTTGCCGGGGCCGTGGCGGTGATGACACTCGCCTTTCTCAGGCGCGCCGGGTCACTGAGCGAAGCGCGCGAGAAAACGCGCTCGAAATAACCCTGGTTCGCGACCCCAAAATCGGCCGGACCTGGCTCAGGCGACTGATGGCGAAAGACAGTCTCCCATCGTTCACCGAGAGTCGCGGCAATCATAATCCAGACTGCCATGGGGTTCGCGAAGCGCTTCCCTTAGAAAGCGAATGGGAAACTGGATCGCTTCGGCATTGGCTTCCGAAAGTTCCGTGGTGCGCTGCGACACTCCCTCCTCGGCACGAGCGAGAGCGTTGTCCAAGTCGGAGGACTGAAGCACCCCTTTTCGCTTCAATTCAGCAAACGCGGCGGCGACAGAAAGGAGCAGACCTTCGAGTTGCAGGTTAGCTGTGTTCACCGGGGAACTCCTTTTTGGATAAAGCGCACGGCTCAAGCGAGAAGGAGGGGAGTTATTTGCCGTGATGAGTGACTGCCTCGCTCTTGTTTCGGGGTCGAAAGATAAAGGCGCCGTAGTAGTTCGGATCGTATTCCGGCGGCGGGCCCGGCGCGCCAGCGTCCGTCCCGCCGTTCTGCAAGGCGACCCGATGAAATTCATGACCTAGATTCGGCCGCCTGCATCGAATGCGATGTGGACACCGTTTCGAGCAGAAGCGGGTTTCCCGTTCACGGGCGTCTCCAAGCTGAAGAGGACGATGGACACGCCATAATCCGAGGAGTCCTCCGATTCCTTGAGTAGGACGGCGTCGTAAAACCTCCGGCTCCGGGCGACGTGGTTCGTTCCAAGACAGACATGATGAATCATGACGAGGCCTCGACAACCGCGAGAGGTCCGATCGCCGGCGCGTTCAGGACGCTGCCGTCGGGCGCGAAATGCGATCCGTGGCAGGGGCAGTCCCAACATTCCTCGAACGAGTTCCAATGGAGGTGACAGCCAAGGTGCGTACACGCCGACTTCTCGATGACGGCCCCCTTCTCGGTCCGATAGGCGGCTATCTTGCTCAGGCCGCGCCTCACGATCGCACCTTGGCCGGGCTGGAGCTTGTCGACCGAGGACAACTCTCCAGGCGCGAGATATTCGCGAAGTTCTTTACCGCCGTGATGTTCTCGCTGACATAGGTCGTCGCCGCCTTGATCGGCTTCCGATCAGGGTCGTAGACCGCAGCGAATTCATTTTCCCGGCCGAGGATCAGGTCGAGGATGAGCAAGCTGGCGCCCGATGAAGCCGCAATAGTCGAGCGTGTCCATGACCTGCCCCGACCAGCGATAGCGCTCCGAACCGAGATCCGGGATAAGGGTCTTGGCCCAGGAGGTGAGGGCGGCGAAACGCGCGTTGGCGTCGTCGGCCCCACCCGTCTTATGGTCCTCTCCACCCACAATCACGATGTCCTTGCCGTCCCTGCCGGGCGTCAGACGAACGTAGTGATAGGGTTCCTCAGTGTCCCAATAAAGGGCGTCGTCGAGCTTTCCCGCCTCGATCTCGAATCCCATGGCGTAGGTCCGATAGGGCGCCTGCTTGGTGTGCAGGGCGACGAGATCGTAGATCGGGGAATTCGTCGCGATCACGGCATGCCCGGCCGTCACCGTGTGGCCGGACTCCAGCTTGAGCTCCACGCGATCCTTCTCCTCCTTCACCTCGATGACGGCGGAGTTCGGGTGCAGGCGTGCGCCTTTCTGGGCCAGCGCCTCGACGACGCCGCGGAGATACTTCAGCGGATAGAAGGTCGCCTGATCCGAATAGCGCAGGTAGGGACGGTCCTCGAGCGTCCGCAAGGGCAGGCCTTTGCCGCGCTCGACGGTGACGCCGATGTCCTTCGCCGCTGAAATCTCATCGTCGAGGACGCTCTCCACACTTTCAGGATCGAGGAAGAGAATTCCGGCAAGCCGCCTGAACTCGCAGTCGATCCCGAGTTCGCCTTGGAGGGCCTCGATCCGATCGACGGCGGCGCTCTGGCTCGCTTGAAAGCCCTTTCGCCAGGCCCTGTCCGCGCATCGACAACAGCTCGCTCAGGGAATCGTCGCAGATGGGGGCGAGATGAGCGGTCGTTCGCGAAGTCATTCCGCCCGCGATTTCGCCGCGATCGAGGACGACGACCGACAACCCACGCGCCGCGAGTTCATAGGCAATCGACAGGCCCGCGATCCCGGAGCCGACGATGGCTGCATCAGCGGTGTGGTTCGACCGAAGAGGTTCCGCCGTCGGCGCTACCTCGACATCCATCCAAACCGAACGGCTTCTCTCGCGTTGCGCGTTCATCGCAGACCTCCGCAGTGTCTGCGTGCAACGTTCTCGGATGGATTATGTTCGAATGGGCGCTTACGGAGAAACGGTCCGGATCAGGTACAGGGCACATCCGAAAATGTGACGTCTCCGGATTCGAATGAAATTCGGCCGCGATAGATGGTGCGATCACCCGCCTGGACCAACATGGTCATTTCGCAATTGTCAGTCTCGGTGAGCGCATCATGGGCAGCTTCAGCGAACGCCGCCCGAGCTTCCTGCCGAGCAGCCTTGTCGTCCGGAAAATCCAAATCGACGAGGTGCGATCCACCGTTATTCGTGATGAAGCGGTACATAGGCATGGGCAGTTTCCTGAGGAGGTCACCCCTCTAATCGGAACGCCCCAGTCTTGGTTCCCCACGATGCCCTTCGCATGGAAGTCGGAAAGCGGCGCTTTTGCCCGCACGCGTTCCCAACTTGCGATCTCTGGAGCGTCTTATTGGGGGCTAACTCCCGGCTGTTTGGCTGGATGTCGAGCGCGTTGGGCCTCGTCACGGGAATTGTACGCGCGCCGATGAAGCTGCAACCCTTCCGAGTCAGTTGCTTTCAGATGGTCTCTCTGGTCTGCGCCGCTGCCGCACCGTTGCGCGCTGGTCCTCGGCTGTTCGGGCGGGTGGGTGATCCTTGGACTTTCAGCATGCGTCAGGAGGGTTTCGAATCTGACGCTTGCGGAGCGGCAAGCGTGCGTGTTCCCGCGGATCTCAAACCGAACAGCGACGTCTGCTGCGGGGGATGTTCGCGACGGCTTGCGACGTGGTCAGAGTACCGGGCGACGATCGCGTTGATGCTGCGCGATCGGGGTCGACCGATCGCGGATCCGCTTCCGCGCTGAGCCGATCTCACCGCCAATTAGCTAAGACCTCCGCGGCGCTTGAGGCTTCGATCTGCTCGCTGAAGCGGTTGAGGTAGAGTTCCATCAGTGCGTCGTGGGTGGAATCCGCAGAGCTACAGAGTGCGTCGGTCACGAGGACGACGCGAAGCCCTCGATCGACGGCGCCCAGGACGGTCGCCAGGACGCAAACATCGGTCTCGCCGCCGGTGATGATAGCCGTGTCCACGCGCTTGGCGCAGACGAATTGATCCAGGATTCCCTCGGTCCAGGGCGAATAAACCCATTTGTCGAGAACGATGGCAGGTGGAGTATAGCGCTCGAGCGCCGGGTGAAGTCGAACGGCGTCAGGACCGACACTTTCAAGCGTTACTTCCGACCATCGTTCGTAATAGCGCCGCCAAGTTCCGCGGCCCTGCCCGGGGCGCTCGACGGGGATGAAGCGCGTGAACAGCGTACGATCCGGATGAGATCCAGCTATTGCCTCGATCGGTGGCAAGACCTTTTCCAGCCACGGAAAGGCCCAAGGATAGCCGGGGCCAAAGAGCCGCTGCATGTCGACGCAGAGATGGATGCAGTTCTCCCCGAGAGCTCCATGCACCAAGCCGTGGGCAGCCATCGCCCGCCTCCCTTAAATAAGCTAATCAATCGCGAAGAGAGCGAGTTTCGTTCGCGGAAGCTTCCTGATGCTTCTCCGCCGCTAATCCATCGGGATTGCCCTGCTCGAAGGGAGCAAGCGGACCGGTGGGATTCGTCGACCGCGGATTGGGACCCGGGCGACGCTCGTCTCCGGCCCGACCCGGCCTTTGCGGGATCTGAAAGCTCCCCGGAGTCGAAACATCGCCCTGTGCGAGTGGTGAAGCCGGTGCTTCCCACTCCTGGACGGCGGCGACCAGTTCGGCCAACTCAGTGGCCTGCGGAGTGCCCTCTTTTACATCGGCCAGACGATGTATTTCCGCGGCCGCTTCCGCGTATTCCTGCTGCGTTGTAATGCGCATCCTTGGCTCCTCGCCGTACTGCCACCGGTTCACCGCGCCCTTGATTACTTCCTTTGAGGGATGAACATGGTGCGCCTCGGTGACGCCGTCGCTCAGCGACCACTCAGGACCCGCTCTACGGATCACAAACGTTGCCGACATATCGTTCTCCGAACGCCTCCCGGAAACGAGCGACCGCTTAAGCTCGTTCGGTTATCCGGGAGGCGAATGGGCGTGACGCCGAGATCAGGCGGCCTTCTTATTCGCCGAGCCGATTCCGATCTTGGACAGGAGTTGGTCTGTCTTGGTTTCTTCGGTGAGCGTCTGGTTGAGCAGCCCGACAGCATTCGTCAGACCGAGTTCCCCGGCCCAGGTCTTCAGCGTGCCGTAACGAGCGATCTCGTAGTGCTCAACCGCCTGCGCGGCGGCGACCAAGCCCGCATCGATTGCCGGGCTGCCCTCGAAATCCTCGATGATGCTCTTGCCCTCCTCGATAATGCCGAGGATGGCGTCGCAGGTCTTGCCCCGCGGGGCCTTGCCGAGAATCTCGAAGACCTCGGTGAGCCGCTCGACATGGGTTTCGGTTTCGTCGCGATGGGTTTCGAACGCCTTCTTGACCTCCGGCGAATTCGCGGCGCGCGCCATCTTGGGCAACGCCTTCAGAATCTGCTTTTCGGCGTAGTAGATGTCCTTGAGCGTATCGAGAAACAGGTCGTCGAGCTTCTTCGGTTCGGTTGCCATGAGAGCCTCCCTTGGTGGGTTGAAACTCCCTAAACCGAAGGGGCTTTCGCGGGTTCCCGCCTTGAGGAGCGTTCTCCGTGCCCGGGGCTCCTGAGGCATCCTACGCCTGCCTCATCAGGCCACGCTCGGCATGGTTGTCGTCGAGCCGGCGGCGGTCGCCCTAGCCGATCGGACAGAGGCGCTTTAGGGAAAAACGACCGCGCGTTGTTCCCACAGGTGCCTCGTAATTCAACTACGCTTCGCAGCTAGCTTCAGCCAAGGCCACAATTGCCAAAGGCCGATAAGCACAGCCAGGCTGGCTGTCGCCATGACAAGGGAATGCTTGTGCTGGCCGGTGATTTTGTAGGCGACGACATATGTGTCGCCCGAAATGCCGAATGCCAGAAATGCGGTTGCCAGGAGGATGAGCCTGCTCGCCATCCGCTGAAACGCTGGGTCATCGTGCCCGGCGTAGGCGATGCGATGGAATGCGGCGGGGGATACCAAAAGAGCGGTGGCAATGACGATGAGCGCCAATGCGGCTCCGTGAACGAGCTTCAACCGCTGATCCATCTCGGCGAACGATTGCGTCAGAACGATCGCAAACTGAAAGCCGAGAAGGGCTTGTGCTCCGGGAAGGATGACGCGGGCCTCGGTCAAGACATAGTCGATTTTCGCGGCCATCGGTGTCTTCTGATCGGGAGTAGGCATGTTCCTTTCCTTTCTTCGAACCAGCCAAGGTCCAAGCCAAAGCGCCCCGCACACGGCCAAGCCAACGAGACCGGACACGACGCCCACTGCCGCTTCGGCAATCCGCGTGCCGACTATGCCGACATCCAGCGCCATGGCGACGGCAAAGCCAGCCAACGTCGCCAGCATAATCCGGTCGATCATCACCAGGATTTCGCCGCTAGCCTCGCCGAACAGGACGATCCGATGATACGAACTCGGCATTATCAGAAGGGCGACCACAGCGATCGTAAGCCCCAGCACGACGAGCTCGATTTGCTTTTCTTGCGGGGAGAGGGAAACGAAGGCATTCTGAAATGGCGCCTGAAACTGGAAACCCAACAGGATTTGGGCTCCGAGCATCAGCATGCGAGATTCATCGAGCGCCGTTTTGGTTTTCTCGACAAGGGACATCTATCAACCCTCGTCGCGAGGCATTGCGTTCAGGATCGACTCCACCGCGAGCCCGAGCGCGCCCCCTGCCAAAACATCGCTGGTCCAATGCGCCAGCAACGCCACCCGCGTGAATGAGATCGCCGTCGCCGCCATCCACGCGATCGCCGTAAACCTCGGAAATGTCCTGCTCACCGCGCTCGCCAGAGCCGCCATGTGAACGGCATGACCGGAGGGGAACGCGGCGTATGCATCTCCCGACTTCGGCACGCCGTGCCTGCGGCCCCTGACCTCTATCCGATCTGGGCGTTCCTGCGCGAAGCACTTCTTCAAGGCGTGCGGCAATATGGTGGCCACGAATGTTGTGCGCACGATGTGGTTGGCAGCCTTTCGGTCGCGCGTGCCCGGGTCGGTCGTCAGCCAAAAGCACACCGCTGCGAAGCAAAGAAAGCGCTCGTCCGCCAGGAGAGTTGCCGCACGCAGCGGTCGCTCAAGTTTTGGGGTTGCGTGGCTGGCAACGACAGAGGCGATGGCCTGGTCTGTTGGTAAGGTCGGTATTCGCAGACGGCGCATGGCTGAATCCGGTTCTCAGATGCGAGATTTGCCGGGTTGGCTCTCGGATCGAGTCCAACATGGATTCGAGGTCTAGATCTCGTGAGCCTCGTCTGTATCGCGGGTTCTATCCGGTAATTCGCGAATCGCCTCCTCGGCGCCCTGGTCCTTGTGCAGCACACCCTCCCTCAACACCTTGGTCGCGGCGTCGACCTTTTTTCCCGGATCAACCGAGATCGGCATCGTATCGGGCGTTGCAGTCAGTCCGATCTCTGTGGGCTTCCTTCCTTCATTCTTCGCAGACGCCGAAAAGGTAGCAAGGGATTCCGGTTGCTTTGCCATGGCGCGCTCCTCCGATTGGCTTAGCAACTTGAGATTGGTTTCCGTGTTCCTTAGCCGCCTGTTCAGCGTTCGAATCGAACCGGGCAGCCTACGTGGCAGCGGCCGGTGCTCGCATCGCCGGAACGTCACAGATGGCTCCGAACAATGCTTGTGGCATAAGATCCGAGGACTCGCTCGATTCCAGCGCCGGGAAATCTCGGCCGGGCATCCGGAGATCGAGCGAAAGCGATAGACCTTCGGGAGCCCATCTCCGCGTAATGGTCGCTCCGAGCCCAGTCAGCGTCGCGTTTTCAAGTTTGCTGCCAAAGCCCGCATGCGCGGGAATTTCGGCAATCGGTGGCCCGCCGCGTTCCGTCCAGTGGAGCGTCGCCGTCTCGCCGTCGCGAACGAGCTGCACGTTCAGTCGACCGTTCGGAGACGAGAGAGCACCATACTTCGCCGCGTTGGTACGGAACAGAATTGCCGCTCACCTCGTTCGAAAACCGTTCCGTGGTCCATTCCACGAATAGCGAGGTGTCCAGACATGAAGAAGATCTTGATCGTGTCGCTGATCGCGGCGGCGACGTCTTTTACCGCGCTCGCGCAGACCGCCACCACTTCACCGGTGCCAGCACCGAAGGGGGATGCGGACAAGAATGCTCCGCTGCCCGGCGCGAACAGCTTCACCGAGGGTCAGGCCAAGAGTCGGCTGGAGGCCAACGGCTACTCGCAGGTCGGTCCGCTGACAAAGGACGCGGACGGCGTTTGGAAGGGCAGCGCCACCCATGGGGGCGCCAAAGTCAACGTTACCGTCGACTATCGCGGAAACATCACCCGCCAGTAATCGGGAGAATCCCATGACACAGACACTCACTCGCTCCTATGAGAACTACGAGACGGCCCGGTCGGTTGTCGAAACCCTCGAAGCCGGCGGAGTGAGTTCCGCCGACATCAGCGTGGTCGGTCGGCACGCCAAGGCCGATGACAGTCATGCCGGTGAAGGTGCGGGCATCGGCGCGGCGCTTGGCGGAGCGGCCGGTCTGCTCGCAGGGATTGGGCTGCTTGCCATTCCCGGGATCGGGCCAGTGGTTGCCGCGGGTTGGCTTGCGTCCACGGCCGCCGGCGCTGCGGCCGGGGGCGTCGCGGGAGGTATCGTCGGAGCGCTGACCAGCGCAGGGCACAGTGAAGAGGATGCCAATTACTACGCCGAGACGGTGCGGCGGGGCGGGACCGTGGTGTCGGTTCGCGTTGCCGACGACCAGGTTCCGGCGGTCGAGGCCATCCTTGATGGGGCGACGCCGATCGACCGGGACGCCCGCTTAGCCGAATACCGGGGGGCCGGCTGGAATCGGTTCGACGAAACCGGGGCTCCCTACCGTTCCACGGTCATCTGACCAAGGTCGGCCAGCCCTCATACCTGGGGCTGGCCTTCTCGCACTACCAAGCGCTGGGAGATCATCTTGCCAATGGGAGAGTCGCATGGGTTGGTTTTCACAGGACATCGCAACGATGGACGATCTTTTCCTCCATACTCTTAGGGACATCCGGAAGGCCGCCTGAGTTCGATGCGCAGAGCTCCTCGGCGGGGCGCTTCTTGGTCGGAGCGTGAAGGGCGAGGGCCTGACGGTTTTCGCCCTCAGCGGACGATCATGAGGAACCGGGAACCGATGCCGGACCGGCTCAACCTTTGGCCGCCAATCTCTCGGGGTATGTCCCTTGGGCGCGCCGCCAGGATATCACTTGCCCAGCTACGACCACACGGTCGCGCCCGCCGTTCTTCGGTGAATACAGGGCTCGGTTTTGGCCGCCTCTACGAGCGTGGAAAGCTTCGTGACGGAACCGCGATCCGGCCAGGAGGTTGCTGCGCCCACGCGGGTCGTAATCCGCCAAGACGACGGTGCGCCGTCCTGGCTGAACTCCAAGGCACGGATCGCTTCCGCAATCCTCGTGCCAAGCTGCTCGCATCCGTTCGCGTCAGTATTTGGCAACAAGAGTGCGAATTCCTCTCCGCCATATGCCAGGTCGCCTGGCCGCAAGCCATGGGCGGCAATGATTTCCGCCACCGCCCGAAGGCACCGATCTCCTTCCTGGTGGTCATGCTCATCGTTGAGCTGCTTCAAATGGTCAAGGTCGATCATCAAGAGCGAGAGCGGAGAGAGGATTCCCGCCGCGCCCGAGACCATTCCCTGCGCGGCAACGGGCAACGCCTGACCGGACATTGTTTAACGGGCGTTCCAAAGCTCCTGTTCGACGGCGGGAGCCGAAGAACCGACCTTCCGCACCGCGTCTTCAAGTGCAGCTTGCGACACGCCAAATTTGTCGGCCCAATACCTAACTTCGTGGTCCCTGGAGAGGTTGATAACTGAGTGATCCTGCGGGCCGCGGGAATAATCGGTCTCTGCCATCTCGGCCTCTCCCTGCTGCGCAGTTCGTCCTGCCAGCCCGTCTGC